>CAYQAY010000064.1:0-28899 GCA_964415585.1 uncultured Reyranella sp. | reverse complement strand
GGCTTTCCGGCGTGCGGGAAGCCGAAATCGGGCCGGGGACTCGTACCGGGACTTCAGGTCAGATCGGGATGCGGCTGCCCAGTTCGACGACGCGGTTGGCCGGCAGGCCGAAGAAGTCGCCGGGGCCGGTCGACACCTTGGACAGCGCCAGGAAGAGCTGCTGTTCCCATCGCGCCAGGGTCGACTTCTCCGCCGCGATGAAGCTCGTGCGGCCGGTGAAGTAGGTCGTCGTCGCCGGCTCGATCGGCACGCCCTTGTCGACGATGGGCGCGAGGTCGGCGGGCACGTCGGGCTGCTCCATGAAGCCGTAGTGCATCGTCACCCGGTGCACGCCCTTCCCGAGATGGACGAGCTGCAGCCTGTCCCTGGGCTCGACGGAAGGCACGCCGGCCACCTCGACGGTGAGCACGACCACATGCTGGTGGAGGACCTCGTTGAACCGCAGGTTGTCGCGCAGCGAGGTCGGCGCCTTCTCGGTCTGGCTCGTGAGATAGACGGCGGTGCCCGTGGCGCGGTGCACGTGGCCCGGGGCGATGCCGTCGACGAGCTGCCCGAGCGGCGTCGCCATGGCGGCCTCGCCGTCGGCGGCGGCCTTGCGGCCGCGCCGCCAGGCCCACATCGTGGCGAAGATGGCGGCGGCGATGGCGAGCGGCATCCAGCCGCCGTCGAGGAACTTGAGCATGTTGGCCGAGAACAGCATGACGTCGATCACGAGAAAGCTGCCCATCACCAGGACCACCGCCGGCCAGCGCCACTTCCAGCCACGCCGCGCCAGCGAGAGCACGAGGAGGGTGGTCGTCAGCATCGTGCCGGTGACGGCGATGCCGTAGGCGGCGGCCAGCGCATCGGAGGTCTTGAACTCCATCATGATCAGGACGACGCCGGCCAGCATCATCCAGTTGACCGCGGGCACGTAGATCTGGCCGAACTCGCTCGCCGACGTGTGCAGGACGCGCAGGCGCGGGCCGATGCCGAGCAGGGCGGCCTGCCGGGCCATCGAGAAGGCGCCCGAGATCGTCGCCTGCGAGGCGATGATGGTGGCCATCGTGGCGAGCGCCACCAGCGGATAGAGCGCCCAGTGCGGGGCGAGGCGGAAGAAGGTGTTGTCGGTCGCGGCCGGATCGGCGAGCAACAGCGCGCCCTGGCCGTAGTAGTTGACGAGCAGCGCCGGCAGCACGAGACCGAGCCAGGCCCGCCGGATCGGGTCGCGGCCGAAATGGCCCATGTCGGCGTAGAGCGCCTCGGCGCCGGTGAAGGCGAGCGTGACGGCGCCCAGCGCGACGAAGGCGACGAGCGGGTGGGCGATGGCGAAGCGCCCCGCGTAGTACGGCGACAGCGCGGCCAGCACCTCGGGACGGGCGGCGATCTGGTGGGCGCCCAGCACGAGCAGCACGACGAACCACAGCAGCATGACAGGCCCGAACAGGCGCCCGACGCTCGCCGTGCCGAAGCGCTGCATCGAGAACAGGCAGACGATGACCACCACCGAGATCGGCAGGATGAACCGCGCGAACTCGGGCGTGGCCACGCTGATGCCGTCGACTGCGCTCAGCACGGAAATCGCGGGCGTGAGCAGGCAATCGCCGTAGAACAGTGCGGCGCCGATCATGCCGATCACCAGGAAGGCGTTCCGGCCGCGCTCGGAGACGCCGGCCTGACGGGAGACCAGCGCCATCAGGGCGAGCACGCCGCCCTCGCCGTCGTTGTCGGCGCGCATGACCACGACGACGTACTTCAGCGTCACGACCACGATCAGCGCCCAGGTGATCAGGGAGAGGATCCCGAGCACGTTGTCCGGCGTCGGCCGCAGCCCGGTGAAGTCGCTGAAGCACTGCTCGACCGTGTAGAGCGGGCTGGTGCCGATGTCTCCGAACACCACGCCGAGCGCCGCCAGGGTGAGCGCCGCCGTGCGCTTGCGGGGCGCCGGAGCGGCGCTGACCGTGCTGCTGGTGATCTGTCTCTCCCCCATCCCGAACGATTGATCCTACCCGCGATTTCCGGAACCCTGCACTCCCCAACGGTGCGAAGATCGGAGGAGACGATGGCCGAGAGCGAGAACTACAAGAAGGGCAGCGAGCTGCGCAGCAAGCTGATGGGCGAGAAGTACGCGGCTGCGATGAACAAGTCGGTCTACGACGACCCGATCATGAAGAAGTTCGGCGACTACGCCCGCGAGGCCGTGTTCGGCATGTTGTGGTCGCGGCCCGGCCTCGACCTCAAGACCCGGGCCCTGATCTGCGTCATCTCCGACACCGCCCAGGCGCGCTGGCCGGAGCTGGCGATCCACCTCCGCATGGCGCGCCGCCAGGGCTGGACCGAGGACGAATTGTCGGAGGCGCTGCTGCACCTTTGCGGCTATATCGGCCTGCCGTCGGTGCGCGAGGCCCTGCTCGTCGCCAAGGACGTGTTCGAGGAACTGCGCAAGGAAGGCTAGAGGACCCATGGTGTTGATGACCACGAGCGATCTGCCGCTCGAGCGGATCGCGCGCGGCAAGGTGCGCGACGTCTACGCCGTGGACGGCGACCGGCTGCTGCTGGTCGCGACCGATCGGGTGAGCGCCTACGACGTGGTGATGGCCGAGCCCATCCCGCAGAAGGGTGCCGTGCTGACCCAGATCAGCGCCTGGTGGTTCCGGCAGCTCGGCGACCTGGTGAAGCACCACATGATCTCGGCCGACGCCGACGAGATCGTGGCCGCGGTGCCGGCGCTCGGGCCGCACCGCGCCGAGATCGCCGGGCGGGCCATGCTCTGCCGGCGCGGCACGGTGTTCCCGATCGAGTGCGTGGTGCGTGGCTACATCACGGGCTCCGCGTGGCGCGAATACGCCAAGGCCGGCACGCTCGCGGGCGAGAAGCTGCCGCCCGGCCTCAAGGAGAGCGGCCGCCTCGACCCGCCGATCTTCAGCCCGGCCACCAAGGCCGAGAGCGGCCACGACGAGAACATCACGATCGTGCAGATGCAGAAGGTGCTGGGGGCCGACGTGACGGCCGAGCTCGAGCGCCTGACGCGGCTGGTCTACACCAAGGGCCGCGATGTGGCCCTGAAGCAGGGCATCATCATCGCCGACACCAAGTTCGAGTTCGGCCGCACCAAGGCAGGCGAGATACTGCTGATCGACGAGGTGATGACGCCCGACTCCTCACGCTTCTGGCCGCTCGACGGATACGCAGAGGGAAGAAGCCAGCCCAGCTTCGACAAGCAGCCGCTGCGCGACTGGCTCGACGTCGAGCGCCATGCCGGCCGCTGGAACGGCGAGGCGCCGCCGCCCCGGCTGCCGCCCGAGGTGGTCGAGGCCACCAGCAAGCGCTATCTCGAAGCCTATCGCCGGCTGACAGGCACGCCGCTTTCGGTGTCCTGAGCGTCGCGCTCAGGCGTTGTGTGCGCGCTTCAGCGCCCGGTCGAGATCGTCGAACAGGTCGCCCGCTTCCTCGACGCCGACCGAAAGGCGCAGCAGGTCGGGCGGGCAGGGCGTGCCTGCGCCTTCGATGCTGGCGCGGTGCTCGATCAGGCTCTCGACGCCGCCCAGCGACGTGGCGCGCTTCCAGAGTTCGACACGGGCCGCCGTCGCGATGGCGGCGCGCTCGCCGCCTTTCACGCGGATCGACAGCATGCCGCCGAAGCCGCCCTTCATCTGACGCGACGCCACGGCGTGGCCGGCAAAGGACGGCAGGCCGGGGTAGAGCACTTCGGCGACCATCGGATGCGCGGCGAACTTCTCGGCCAGCGCCTGCGCGGAGCGGCAGGCCCAGGCGACGCGCGGAAAGAGTGTGCGCATGCCCCGCATCAGCAGCCACGCTTCGGTCTGGCCGAGGATCGTGCCGAGCTGCGCGCGGATGGTCCGGAGCTTCGCCCAGTGCGCATCGTCGTGAGCGCCGATCAAGGCGCCGGCGATGATGTCGGAATGGCCGTTGAGGTACTTGGTGGCCGAGTGCATCACGATGTCCGCGCCGTGCTCGATCGGCCGCGTGAGCACCGGCGTGGCGACCGTGGAATCGACGCCGAGCAGCGCGCCGGCCTTGTGGGCGATCTCGGCGACGGCCGCGATGTCGCTCACCGCCCAGGTCGGGTTGGCGGGAGTCTCCAGCCACACCAGCCTGGTCCGGCCGGGCCTGACCGCTGCAGCGAAGGCGTCGGTCCTGTCGCCGTCGACGAACTCGACGGTGAGCCCCCACTGGGTGGCGAATGTCAGCAGCCAGTTGCGCAGCGACCAGTACATGACCTTGGGGGCCACAACGTGGTCACCGGGCGACAGCGCCAGGAAACAGGCGGTCGCCGCGCTCATCCCGGAGGAGAAGACCAGCGCCTTGGCACCACCTTCGAGGGCAGCCAGGGTCGCCTCGGCCTGGTCGAAGGTCGGATTGTCGGCCCGGGCATAGATACGGCCGGACCGGTATCCATTGTCCTCGTCGCGCACATAGGTGCTCGCCATGTGGATCGGCGGCACCACCGCCTTGGTCACGGGGTCGATCCAGCCCATGGCCTGTGCAGCGAGGGAGGCGGGGGCAAGGGGCTTTTCGGACATCTGGGACACCGTTGGACTTACGAGTGGCTTGCGCGCACGTGCTCTTATAGCGCCTTGCAGGTCTTGCAATGGACGCGCAGTAGTAGCTTCATAGGGGTTGATTTGCAGTCGAAGTCGAGGAAGGCTGGCCGATCGACGGCGGCCCATCGCCCGGGGAGCAAGGTATGGACGGTCAAGCCCTGCAATCTAAGCAGAATCTGCCGGCCGGTCGCGTCGACCGCGTCGCGCGTACCCGTGAGGCCATCGTCGCGTCGGCCCTCGCGCTTGCCGCTGCCGGTCAGGTCGCCCCGATCGTGCGTGACATCGCCCAGATGGCCGGCGTCTCCGCCCGCACCGTGTTCCAGCACTTCGCCGACACCGCCGAACTCTACGTCGCGGTTCTCGGTCGCGTCCTCGCCTCGCTCGTCGGCGAGGCACCCGAACTCGTGGCGTCGTCCCCGGTCGAGGAGCGCATCGCCCGGTTGGTCGACAAATGTGCCGACCGTTACGAGCAGCTTCGGCCGATGTGGACGTTCGTCGAGACGCTGCAGCGGCGCTCCACCGAGGCGGCCGACATGATCTCGCGGGTCTACAGCGCCAACAGCGCGAATCTGGCCCAGGCCTTCGCGCCGGAGCTCGGCGGCTTGCCGCCGGAGTCGCGTCGGCGTGCGTTGACGGCGCTGGCGCTCGCGATCGCGCCCGAAAGCTGGGTCGTCCTGCGCCAGCGACTCGGCCTGTCGGTCGACCAGGCGCGCGAGGAGCTGGGCTTCGTCGTCAAGTCGGTGTTCGCGACCGCGGTGGCGCGCCGCTAGCGGCTCGACGGGCGAGCTCCTCGATCGGGCGGTCGCGCAGGCCGAGCTGGGCCATGTGGGCGACAGTGTTCAGTACATAGTCGAGGTTGCTGCCGGTGGCGCCGCGTCCCTGGCGGATCAGTCGGAGTGCTCTGGCGGCCGGCAGCTTGCCGGCGAACTGCCGGTGCGCGCGGTCGGCGAGATAGACCAGCGCCTCGATCGTGCGGCCGTCGTCGAGGCGGATCGGCCGGACCGTCTCCACATAGACCCCGTCATTGTCGATTTCGCGGACCCGGAGATAGGCACGAACCTCGTCGTAAGACCCGGCGGGCAGGCGATGGGCGAGGCCCCGGCAGGCGCCGCCGGGCAGCAGACCCAGGATCAGGCCAGGCTTCTGCGGCGTGCCGCGATAGTGCTCTGAATAGATGCAGAAGGCGCGGTGCCAACCCTGCAGGCGCGCCGGCCTGGTCTCGGGCGTCTTGAAGCCCGGGTTCCACATGAGCGAGCCGTAGCCGAAGACCCAGCGGGGCTTTGCGCCGCTCACGCCTGGTGGAGGTGGATCAGCGCGCGGCGGATTTCGCGGGTGCGCGTGAACAGGTCGAACAGCTTGTCGCCTTCGCCCCAGCGGATGGCGCGCTGCAGGTAGAACAGGTCCTCCTGGAAGCGTTGCAGCACTTCGAGCACGGCCTCGCGATTGTTCATGAACACGTCGCGCCACATCGTCGGATCTGACGCCGCGATGCGCGTGAAGTCGCGGAAGCCTCCTGCGGCATACTTCAGAACTTCACTGTTGAGATGGCCGCCGAGATCGTCGGCCGTGCCGACGATGGTGTAGGCGATGAGGTGCGGCAGGTGCGAGGTGATGGCGAGGATGCGGTCGTGGTCGGCCGGGTCGAGCCGGTTGACGTCGCTGCCGAGCGCCTTCCAGAAGGCTTCAAGCTTGTCGACCGCCTTGGCGTCGCTGCCCGGTAGCGGCGTCAGGATGCACCAGCGGCCCTGGAACAGGTCGAGCAGCGCGGCCTCGGGGCCCGAGTTTTCGGTGCCGGCCACCGGATGCGCCGGGACGAAATGCACACCCTCGGGAATGTGGGGCGCCATGTCGGCAATCACCGTCTGCTTCACCGAGCCCACATCGGACACGATGCAGCCGGGCTTCAGGTTTGCGGCGATCGCCTTGGTGGCCGGGCCGCAGGCGCCGACCGGCGTGCAGACGATCACGAGGTCGGCGTCCTTGGCCGCCGCCGCAAGATCGGTGCCGCAATGGTCAGCGAGCTTGAGCTTGTTGGCGAGGGCGGCGGTCTCGGCGCTGCGCGTCGCCGCCACGATCGTCTTGGCGAGCCCGCGCTTGCGCGCCTCGAGGGCGATCGAGCCGCCGATCAGACCGATGCCGATCAGCGCGATCTTGTCGAACATCGGCACGGTCATTTCGCCGCCACGAAGCGGGCGAGCGACTCACGCACCGCCTTCACCTCGGTCTCGGTGCCGACGGTGATGCGCAGGTGCTCGGGCAGGCCGTAGCCCGCGACCATGCGCGGGATCAGCCCGTCGTTCATCATCCAGGCGTTCGCCGCCGCCGCGCGTTCCTTCGAGCCGAAGCCCACCAGCAGGAAGTTGCCGACGCTGGGCAACGGCGCCAGGCCGAGCTTGGTGAGCTCGCCGCTCAGCCACGGCAGCCAGATGTCGTTGTTGGTGCGGCTGGCGTCGGTGTGGGCGATGTCCTCGAGGGCGGCGATGCCGGCCGCCTGCGCCGCCAGGTTGACGTTGAACGGCTGGCGAAAGCGGCTCATCACGTCGATGACCGCGGCCGGTGCGTACATCCAGCCGAGCCGCAGGCCGCCCAGGCCGAAGATCTTCGAGAAGGTGCGCGTCATCACGACGTTCTCGGCTTGGTCGACCAGCTCGACGCCGGATTCATAGTCGTTCTTGCTGACATACTCGGCATAGGCCGCGTCGATCACCAGCAGCACGTCCTTGGGCAGGCCGGCATGCAGGCGGCGCACGTCGTCCTTGGTGACGTAGGTGCCGGTCGGGTTGTTCGGGTTGGCGAGGCAGACGACGCGCGTCTTGTTCGTCACCTTCGCAAGCATCGCGTCGACATCGGCGCGATAGTTGTTCTCCGGCGCCGCGATCGGCGTGGCGCCGACACCCAGCGCGTTGATCGGATACATCAGGAAGCCGTGCTGGCTATAGAGCAGCTCGTCGCCCGGGCCGCAGTAGGCGCGGATCAGGAGATTGAGCAGCTCGTCGGAGCCCGCTCCGCAGACGATGCGGGCGGCATCGAGGCCGAAGCGGCGGCCGATCGCGGCGCGCAGCTTCTCAGAGCCGCCGTCGGGATAGCGGTGCAGCTCCGACGCCACCTTGGTGTAGGCCGCCATTGCCTTGGGCGAGGGGCCGAGCGCGCCCTCATTGGACGACAGCTTGGCGATCGTCTCCTTGCCGTCGACCGAATCCTTGCCCGGCACGTAGGGCGCGATCTTCATGATGCCCGGACGCGGGGTGAGCGCGCTCATGGCAGTCTCCCGTTAGGTGTTCAGATCAGGGCCGGACATCGGCCGGCACCGCGTACGCGCCGATTGCCGCGACGCGACCGTTTTCGAGGCCCAATGCCGCTTCGAGCTCGCGCAGGCGCTGGTCGTCGTCGGCGATCACGCCCGGCAGTTCGACGAGATAGTGATGCACGCCGGCCACCACCTGGTCCAGCGCCGAGGTGAAGGCGGGCAGGCCGGCCTTGCCGACGGCGGCGGCGATGCGGTCGCGACTGAGGCCGTTCTTGGCCTCGATCGAGACAAGTGCGCGGTCGTCGCCGCTCGGTTCGGCCTCGATGCGGGCCAGCACGAAAGCGGAGATGCCACGCGCGCGTGCGTTCGGCATCGCAAGGAAGGGCAGGCGCGCCACGACGTTGGGCAGGGTCGCGTCGCTGCCGGCGAGTAGCGGCCACCATGGAGCGGAGTCGGCTTCGATCGGGGCGGGCACGATGCCGATCGTCTGCGGGCCGGCGCGGACGGCTGCCAGCACCTGGGCCGGCGTGTCGTGCGCCACGAACGGGATCTGGCAGCCGAAGTGATCGCGTGCGAGGTCCCAGTAGCCCGGTTGGTCGACGGGACGGCAGATGGCGATCCTCAGTCCCGGCGTCTGCATCAGCGTGAAGGCGCTCATCATCTCGCGCCACATGCGATAGACCGCGCCCACCGGGAACGAGCCGTCGTGCGTGGCGATGCGCTGGCGCATCACCTGCGCCTCGCGGCCCGGCCTGAGCGCCAGCCCGCCCGCCGGCTTGGTCGCCGAGATTCGCCCGACGATGTCGGCGCGACGGCGGATCAGGCCGTGCAGGTCCCTGTCGAGACCGTCGATTTCCTGCCGCAAGCTGTCGAGACTGGGAGCCATGGAACCGGATTTTCCTGTGCGCGAGGGGCGTACTACGGCAGGCCGGGCTGCGTAAAGAACTACCCGAGCAAGGCGCTTGCGCGCCGCGATCTTCGCTCGTATAGAGCCTCACCGTGGAATTTGAGCCGACCGGCTTGCGGCCACGTTAAACACCGCTAAAAGGTCGGAGCGCTCGAAAAGCCCCCGACTTCCGGTCGGGGGCTTTTCGTTTGAGGAATTTGAGGAACCGGTGCTCGACGACCTCACAGATGCCGAACGCAAGGCGCTCGCCCAATGCCGCCACGCGGTCCTGGGGACGGACCGCCCGCTGCGCCTCGACTGCGGTGTCGATCTCGGCCCCTATCGCGTGGCCTACCAGACCTACGGCCAATTGAACGCGGCCAAGAGCAACGCCGTCCTGATCTGCCATCCGCTGACCTGCGACCAGTTCGTCGCCGAGACGCATCCCGTCACAGGCAAGGAGGGCTGGTGGGAGAGCCTGATCGGACCAGGCAAGGTCCTCGATCCGGCGCGCTTCCACATCATCTGTGTCAACGTGCTGGGCCACTGCATGGGCACGACCGGCCCGCAGGCGCGCGATCCCGCCACTGGCAAGCCATGGAACCTCAACTTCCCGGTGGTCACCATCGCCGACATGGTGCGCGTGCAGGCGGCACTCCTCGACCATCTCGGCATCCCGGATCTTTTCTGCGTGATCGGCGGCTCGATGGGCGGAATGCAGGTGCTGGAATGGGCCGCGAGCTATCCGCGCCGCGTCTTCTCGGCCGTGCCGATCGCCTGCGCGGCGCACCATTCGGCGCAGAACATCGCGTTCCACGAGGTCGGCCGGCAGGCGATCATGGCCGATCCCGACTGGAAGGGCGGCGACTACCGCGCGCACCAGACCCTGCCGGCGCGCGGCCTGTCGGTGGCGCGCATGACCGCGCACATCACCTATCTCTCGGAACAGGCGCTGCAGCGCAAGTTCGGCCGTTCGCTTCAGAACCGCGACGTGCTGGGCTTCAGCTTCGACGCCGACTTCCAGGTCGAGAGCTATCTCCGTCACCAGGGGTCGACCTTCGTCGCCCGCTTCGACGCCAACAGCTACCTCTATATCACCCGCGCGATGGACTACTTCGATCTCGCGGGCGCGCATGGCGGCGTGCTGGCCAACGCCTTCAAGGGCACGGCCACGCGCTTCTGCCTGGTGTCCTTCACCTCGGACTGGCTGTTCCCGACGCGCGAGAGCCGCGAGATCGTCCATGCGTTGAACGCGGCGGCGGCCAACGTCTCCTTCGTCGAGGTCGACAGCGACAAGGGCCACGACGCCTTCCTGCTCGACGAACCCGAGATGTTCCGCACGCTGCAGGGCTTCCTGAAGGGCGCCGCATCGGCGCGTGGGCTTGGAGAAATCTCGTGACCGCGCCGATCAGCGCCGCCATCCGTGTCGACCTGCAGCTCATCGCCGACATGGTCGAGCCCGGCACGCGCGCGCTCGACGTGGGCTGCGGCGACGGTGCGCTGCTCGCCCATCTGGTGAACGCCAAGCGGGTCGATGCGCGCGGCATGGAGCTCAGCCAGGCCGGCGTGAACGCCTGCGTGGCGAGCGGGCTTTCGGTGATCCAGGGCGACGCCGACACCGACCTGCGCGACTATCCCGAAGCGGCCTTCGACTACGTGATCCTGAGCCAGACCCTGCAGGCGACGCGCGAGCCGCGTGCCGTGCTCAGCCAGATGTTGCGGGTCGGCAAGCGCGCCATCGTCTCCTTCCCCAACTTCGCGCACTGGCAGGTGCGGCTCCGGCTGGTGTTCGGCGGCCGCATGCCCGAGACCGCGTCGCTGCCCTACAAGTGGTACGACACGCCCAACATCCACCTCTGCAGCATCGACGATTTCCGCGCGCTCTGTCGCGACATGGGCGTCAGGGTCGAGCGCGCCGTCGTGCTCGACAGCAAGAGCCGGCCGATCCATATGCCGCCGCTGCTCGCCAACCTGTTCGGCGAGCAGGCGGTATTCATGCTGCGGCGGGACTGACATCGCCGGCGCGTCGGCCGCCAGCAGGCCGCTCGTAGTGGCCCTCGATCTCGTCTTCCTTCAGCTTCACGAAGCCGTGCCGCAGGTAGAAGCGGCCGGCCTTGCTGCCGGTCAGCACCTCGAGCCGCACCGGCAGGCCGGCTGCATCGGCTTCGGCCAGCAGCGCCAGCAGGATACGCGTGCCGAGCCCCGCATTGTGCAGGCGCCGATCGAGGTAGAAGGAGTCGATCCTGATCTCGTCGGCGTGGCGCCGGAAGCCGACGCAACCCACGCACTGGCCTACCTGCAGGATCAGGCGCAGGCCGGGCTCGTCGAAGTGGCCGCGGAAGATGTTCCGCGCGCGCGAGGGCTTGTAGCGGAAGACGCGCTCCAGGTGCTCGCGCATCACGTCGATGCGGATCGCCAGCAGCGGCTCGAAGTCGGCCTCGCCCGGCGTGCCGAACGACCAGTCGTCAGCCACGCGCGGCGATCCGCGCGACGCGCGGCCTGGCGATCGCCATCCAGTCCCTGGTATCGAGTTCCATCGAGCGGTCGAGACGACCGGCATTGAAGAACAGGGTGTCGTTCGCCAGCAGGTCCTCCTCGACCACGATCGAGAGGGCGGGGTTGAGGGCGAAGGGCGGGACCGCGCCCATCACGCAGCCAGTCAGCACCTGCGCCGTCTCCGGTGAGGCGAAGCCACACTTGCGGGCCTCGAAGAGCGCCGCGACGGCATCGAAGTCGAGCCTGGCGCTGCCCGGCAGGATCGCGAGGACCTGCCGCTTGCCGCCACCGCCGCCGCGCACGTCCAGCACCATCGCCTTGGCCGCCTGCTCCGGCCGGTTGCCGCGGATGGCGCTGATGGCTTCGGACTTGCCCTCGGCCTCGTGTTCGATGACGCGAAACTTCGCCTCGGCCTCGCTCAGCAGCGCGACCAGCCGGTCGAATACGTCAGACGCCACGGATCACCTTCGTCGACAGGATCTCGAGCGCATCGTCGAGGCTCGGCACACGGCCATCGGCCGGCGCGATCGCGGCGTCGACGGTGCGGCGGTGGCTGCGCTCGATCGCCTCGGTCATCAGCGGATCGACGCCGGTCTCCCGCAGGGTTTGCGCCACCAGCCCCATCTCCTCCCAGCGGCGATGGGCGTGCACAATGTGCGTCTGCACCAGCATGGCGATGAAGCCGCGCAAGGTCTGTGCATCTGCATCGCCCAGGCAGCCCAGCACCTCTTCGAGGATGCCCTGGCGCCTGGCCGCGACCAGCGCCTCGACTCCCAGCGCCTCGATGCCCTTGACGAGCGTGCTGCGCAGCATCTTTACCGAGGACGCGCTGCCGGGCTTCGGCCCCAGCAGCTTCGCCACGAAGCCGTTGGCGTTCATCCAGTCGACCACCTCGTCGGCCCCTTCGCCCGCCACCAGCATCGGCGCCTTGATGCCCTGGCTGAAGAAACCGCCCATCACGGCCACGTCGATGTAGCGGCCGCGGCCGGTCTCGATCGCGGCGCGATCCTCGTCCGACATCTTGCCGGTGACGGTGCAGAGGTCGAGATAGCGCGCGCCCTTCTTGAGCAGCGGCGCAGCCGACTTTGCGGCCTCCAGCGCATGCTCGCCCTGGACGGCGCAGATCACGAGGTCGGCCTCGCCCAGCGCCTCGGTGTAGGCGCGCTCGATGGCGACATCGAGCGCGCGCGCCGTCTTGCCGAGCGCCGTGCCGCGCGCGTCCTGGTCGAGCGCGGTGTCGATGGCGATCAGGCGGCGGGGCGCATTGTCACCAGGCTTCGGGCCGCCTTCGTCGACAGATGCGCGCCATCCGCCGGCGGCGGAGAGTCCACGCGCGATCGCCGAACCCGCTTCGCCAAATCCGAGCAGCGCGATGACGCGCGGAGAAAAAGCCATGTCGTCGTTCCGGAGGTCAGGAGACGGGGGCTTCGCCGTCCCCGGCGTCGCGTGCGGCGTGGATATCGCGCGAGCTGGCGATGCGCAGCTTGCGCCGCACCGCGACCATTGCCGGTGCGACGTGGCGCTCGGCGACACCGGCATAGAGCTGCTTGCCGGATTCGATCACGCTGACGCCGGCGAAGCGGCCGAGCCAGCGCTGGCCGAAGCGCTCTACCGCCGGCGCCATGCGCATGGCGAGCCGCGAGCGCGTCGGCGGCATGAAGAGCGCGCGCGTCTGGCGGAGAGGCGCGAACATGTTGGCGCGCAGCAGCGTGGCGAGCTGGCCGGGCGAATAGGGATGACCTTGGTAGAAGGGGGAGCGATCGATCTGCGACCACAGGCCGGCGCGCGTCGGCGCCACCACGACCATCCGGCCGCCGTCGGACATCACGCGCCAGATCTCGCGCAGCATCGGGCGCAGCTGTTCCGTGCACTCGACGGCGTGGACCAGCAGCACGCGGTCGACCGAGCGGTCGGGCAGCGGCAGGTCGAGCTCGTCGACCAGAGTGGCGAGGTTGCGCCCCTCGCGCGGCCAGCGGGTAACGCCCTGTTGGGCAGGCATGAAGGCCAGCACGCGCTGGGCCTCCTCGACGAAGGGCCGCAGGAGCGGCGTCGCGTAGCCGAGCCCCAGCACGGTCTCGCCGCGGACGCTCGGCCACACCTCGCGCAGCCGCGCACGCAGCAGCCGTGCCGTCGTCTGGCCGAGCGTGCTGCCGTAGAACTCCTCGAGATCGAGAACGTCGCTCCACATTCCGCAACTCTAGCAGAAAGCAGGCCAAGCGGGCCATGGCCGGTGCAAGCCGGCTCTGCTAGCGTCGCGCCCATGAGCACATCGCTGGATATCGTCCGAATCCCCGTCCTGAGCGACAATTACGTGTGGTTGATGCGCGAGCCGCAGAGCGGCGCCGTCGGCGTCGTCGACCCGGCGGTCGTCGAGCCGGTCCTCGCCGAAGCCGACAAGAGGCGCTGGAAGATCACCCACATCCTGAACACGCACCACCACGGTGATCATGTCGGCGGAAACATGGCGATCAAGGAAGCGACCGGCTGCACCATCGTCGGCCCGCGCCGCGACCGTGCGCGCATTCCCGGCATCGACGTCGAGGTCGACGACGGCGACCGTTACCGCTTCGGCGAGGCCGAGGCCGAGGTCTTCTTCGTGCCGGGCCACACCAGTGGCCACATCGCCTATGCCTTCCGCGAACAGAAGGCGCTGTTCTGCGGCGACACGCTGTTCGCGCTGGGCTGCGGTCGCATGTTCGAAGGCACGCCGCAGCAGTTCTGGACGTCGCTCAGCCGGCTGCGTGCGCTGCCCGACGACATGCGCGTCTACTGCGCCCACGAATACACGCAATCCAATGCCCGGTTTGCACTCACTGTCGAGACCGGCAACAGGAAGCTGATCGACCGCTCCGTCGAGATCGACGCGGCGCGCGCCAGGGGCGAAGCCACGGTGCCGTCGCTGCTCGGCGAAGAGAAGGAGACCAACCCCTTCCTGCGCGCCGACATGCCGGCGATCCAGGCCGCGGTCGGCATGACAGGCGGAGATCCGGTTGCGGTGTTCGCCGAGGTGCGCCGGCGCAAGGACGTGTTCCGCTAGTGTCGGCGCACGCTCTGCGGCTGGGGACCGGGACATGTCGCCTTTAGGAATGCCATGACGCCACGCTCTCTCGTTGTCGTCCTTGCGGTCGTCGTGGGTGCGGCGGCTGCCATCGCGGTGCTGGGCACTCATCCGCCGCCGTCGCAGCCGATCGCCCTGGCGCCGCCCCAGCCCCCGCTGGCTTGGCCGGACTACAGCACCAGCGGCCCCGGATTCGTCACGCCGTCCGGACCCGACGGAGAACTCGTGACCCTGGGTTACAGGCTCGTGACCGAGACCTTCGCCCTCATCGGCCCCGAAGTGGCGGACCCGGCGAAGCGTTTCGCGGGAAACAATCTCGCTTGCAAGAACTGCCACCTCGACGGCGGGACGAACCGCTCCGGCCTTCCTCTCGTCGGAACATTCCGCAAGTACCCGTGGATCTCGCCCGATGGAAAGCACGAGGTCACGCTGCGCGATCGCCTCAACGAGTGCATGACGCACTCGATGAACGGCAAGCCGCTGCCGGACGACTCACACGAGATGAACGCGCTCGTGGCGTTCCTGAAGTACATCGGCGATCCGCCGGCCGAACGCTCCGGCGCCATGCCGCATCCCCCGGTCCTGCCCAGCGTCGCGCGCGGCTCCGAGGTCTTCGCCCGTGTCTGCGCCGTCTGCCACCAAGCCGACGGCCAGGGCAGGCGTGTCGGCTCGGCCGGCGACGGTGCCGGCTACCGGTTTCCGCCGCTGTGGGGGGCCGACAGCTTCAATGCCGCCGCGGGCATGAACTACGTCTCGATCGCCGCCCGGTTCGTTTGGCGCAACATGCCGCGCGGCGTCGACCCCCAGCACCCGCAGCTCGACCTGCAACAGGCTTGGGACGTGGCGGCATTCCTGCACGCTCAGCCTCGGCCGCCCGGACCAGCGCGCTGAGCGTTGGCCGGCACGTCTGCGGACGTTGCGACCGGGACCGAGAAACTGTTGGCGGGCCGGGGTTCGCCGTGCGACATTCGCGGCTGTGGAGCGTGGCCGCGGTGCTGGGGAGCTGTCGGCGGCCGACGACGAGATTTGGGGCGACCTTCAGTGAACTTACTTTCTGCGACCGGCACGCCGATCGGCCGCTTTCTTTTCTTCGGGCGAGCGCCGCTCTTTGCGACTCTTGTGTTGCTGGCGGCCACTGCGGGCTGCTCGTCGATCGGCCCGTCGAGCGTACCCCGGGATCGCTCCGACTATCTCAAGGCTCTCGCGACGTCGTGGAAGACCCAGATGTTGAGCAACGTCGTGAACATCCGCTACGGCGAACCGCCGTCGTTCCTCGACGTCGCCTCGATCGTCAGTTCCTACTCCCTGGACACCAATGTCTCCATAGGCGTGACCTCGAACACCCTTTCGACGGCTGCCTCTTCGCAGCTTCCCTGGAGCGCAACGGTTGTCGGCGCGGGCGCGAGCTATCAGGATCGCCCGACGATCTCCTACACGCCGCTCATCGGCGACCGTTTCACCAAGCGCCTGATCAGGCCGATACCGCCTGCCGGCATCTTCGAGCTCATCCAGTCCGGCCTTCCGGCGGACGTCGTGCTGCAGATGACGGTGCGCTCGCTGAACGGCATCAAAAACCAGGGCATTTCCGGCGGCACGTTGGAGCCGGCCGATCCCGAATTCTATCCCCTTCTCGACGCTCTTCGACGTCTGCAGAATGCAGGGCGGCTCAGTGTCCGGACGGAGAAGCGTGGAACCGAAGAAGTCGGTGTGCTCACCGTCGTCGAAGGCAGGACACCGGAAGTCGCCCGCGACTTCAACTTCGTGAGGGATACGCTTCGCGCCCGGCCCGACAAGGACGGCGACCTGTTGATCGTCTTTGCGCCGACGCCGCGCTCGGGGCGCGAACTGGCGGTTCTGTCGCGCTCGATGGGCGACATCCTGCTCGACCTCGCCTGGGGAATCGACGTGCCGGCCGAGCATGTCGCGTCCGGCCGTACGTTGCCCACGGTCCGCGTGAACAGCTCGACGAGCCCCAGGGATCGGCCGATGGTCAAGATCGATTCGGGAACGGCTCCTCCGGCGAACGCGTTCGCGGCGGTCGAGTACGGCAACACCTGGTACTGGATCGACGACAACGACTTCAACTCGAAGCGGTCCTTCACCCTGATGATGATCTTCACGGCGCTCGCCGAGACGGGCGTGGTCCCGCAGGTTCCTGCCCTCACGCTGCCTGTCCGGTGACCGGCGAGGCCATGGAGGCGGAGGCCGGCCGGGAAGGGCGGCTCGAGAGTTTGGCGGGTACCCTCGCGGGGGTGTTCGCGCTCGTGCTGTCGGCTCTCATCGCGGCCCTCGTGTCGGCGCTGCGCTTTTTCGACGGCCGGTTCGTCGCCTCGCTCGGCGGGTGGGTCGAGATCGGCATGTTGCGCGAAGGCTTGTTCGTCGCCATGGCGATCGCGGGCGGGCTGGCGGTTGCAAATCTCGTTGGGGGCCGCGGCCGGTGGCTCAACGGCGCAGCGGTCGTCCTAATTCTGGCGTCCGTCGCGCTGGGCGGCCACCGCGTGCCGGTCGCCGACCTGCCGCCCGGAACACCCTATCTCGGCCTCGACCGATTCGCCCTGAACCTGTTGGGATCGAGCCTGATCTTCATCGCGATCGAGAAGCTGTTTCCGCTGCGCGTCCAGGAGGTGTTCCGGCCGGCGTGGCAGACCGATTCGACCTATCTCATCGTGAACCATCTCTTGGCGGGCCTGGTTCTGATCCTGGCCAGCTACGCCCTGCACGACCTGCTCGGCTGGATGGTTTGGCCGCCGCTGCAGAGATGGGTCGGCAGCCTGCCGTTCTTCGCCCAGCTCCTTCTCGCCCTTCTGGTCACCGACCTCGTCCAGTACTGGACGCATCGCGCTTTCCACGAGATCCCGTACCTCTGGCGCTTCCATGCCGTGCACCACAGCATCGAGCATATGGACTGGATCGCAGGCTTCCGCATGCACCTGTTCGAGCTGATCCTGACCCGGGTCCTGTTCCTGTGCGTGCTCCTCGTGATGGGCTTCGATCCGGCGGTGATGAGCGCCTATGTCGTCGTGGTCGGGCTGCAGACGGTGTTCAATCACGCCAATCTGAAACTGCCGGGGATATTCGGTAAGGCGCCGATCAAGTGGCTGATCGTCACGCCGGACTTCCACCACTGGCACCATACGGTCGAGCCCGCCGCGATCGACCACAACTACGCCTCGCATTTCGCGTTCCTGGACTACATCTTCGGGACGGCGGTGAAGCCGGACCGGTTCCCCGACGAGTACGGCGTCATCGGTCGCTACGTGCCGCCGGGGTTCGTCCGCCAGCAGGTCTTTCCTTTTTCCGGCAGGCGCTGAGCCATGTCGCGGGGCGCCGCACCGCCGCCGTGAGGCGTCGCGGTCACTGGGCGCGCAGCACCAGTGCCTCGCGCAGCGCCGCGGCGGCCAGGCTCGTGCCGCGTCGTGCGCCGTGCAGCAGCATGGGCGAGCTCAGGAAACCGTGCAGCATGCCGCCGAACTCGACGAGGTCGGCCTGCGTGCCCTCCTTGTGCAGGCGCGTGGCATAGGCGCGGCCCTCGTCGCACAGCGGGTCGTAGCCGGCGGTGATCACCAGCGCGGGCGGCAGTGCGGCCAGCGAAGCGGCCCGGATCGGCGACACGCGCCAGTCGCCGCGCTGGGTCTTGTCCGGCGCGTAGTGGTCGAAGAACCACTCCATCGTTGCGGCATTCAGCCCGTAGCCATCCTCGTAGCGCTTGTAGGAGTCGGCGCGGGCGACCGCGTCGGTCACCGGATAGGCCAGGAGCTGCATCAGGAGCCTCGGCCCGCCATTGTCGCGCGCCCAGATCGCGACAGCGGCGGCGAGATTGCCGCCGGCGCTGTCGCCGCCGATCGCCAGCCGCGAGGAGTCGAGGCCGACCGACGCGCCGTTTGCGGCCAACCACGTCAGCCCGGCGACGACGTCGTCGAAGGCAGCCGGAAAACGCGCCTCGGGCGCCAGCCGGTAGTCGATGTGGAAGACTGCGATGCCCGCTTCGATCGCGAGCTGCGCGCAGAGCACGTCGTGACTGTCGAGGTTGCCGAACACCCAGCCGCCGCCATGCGCATAGACCAGCGCCGGCAGCTTCGCGTCGGCCGGCGCCGAGGCCGGTCGATAGAGCCGGACAGGCAGCTCTCCCGCCGGACCGGGGATCGTGCGGTCGACGACCTTGACCTCCGCCGGTCGCGGACCCTGCGCGCCCGGTCGCAGCGAGAGATAGAGATCGCGCGCCGCCTGCGGACTGAGGCTGTTCCAGGCCGGCCGGTTCGCCGCCGCCATCAGGTCGAGCAACCGCTGGGACTCCGGATCGAGAGCCATTCCACCCACTCCATTCACGAACATTCGGTGCACTCTAGCAGGCCGCGCCCCTGTTTCGTCACGAGGCGAATGGTAAGGTGCGTCATGACATTCGAACCGGACCACGGCGCGCCCCCGAAGGCGGCGTCTTCCTGGTGGCAACGGAGCTGGGAGCGGCTGCGGACTTGGAGGCCGGGCCGCCATCCAACGAGTTCGCCGCCGACCTCCGGCGCACGAACGGTATGGCGCTGGACCTGGCGACTGCTCATCGTGGTAGCGGTTCTCTACTATCCGATCGGCGCCCTCGTCGTGGAGGATATCGACGACGACCCGCAGTTCGCAGCGCGCAACGTCGCGCCTGGCGAAAGTCGCGCGGTTGCGACTGCGGCCGATCTCGTGTCGCGCGAGGTCGACGTTCATACCTGGGCGCCGATGATGCCCTTCTTCATGCCGTCGGGCCTGCTCGACAACATGCCCAACTTCCAGCGCGGCATCATGTCGGCGCTCGGACGCTTCAGCACCGAACTGATGGACCAGGTCGGCCGCGTCCGGGGGTCCAGCCAGACCGATCGCGATCTCGAGCAGGCGCGTGGGTTCCTGAACGAGCAGCCCAACATCTGGATCTGGCAGCCCAGCGTCTCGTTGATGCCATCGGCCACCTCGGCGCAGAAATATCGCGCCGGCCGCGACAAGCTGATCGCCTACAACAGGCGATTGGCCGCCGGTCAGGCGGTGTTCGAGCGCCGGGCCGACAATCTGCAGGCGCTGCTCGACCGCATCGCCAGCGACATCGGCTCGGATTCGGCGGTGATCGATCAGCATGTCATAGAGAAGGCCGGCGATCTGTTCGACGCCAAGTGCGACGACATCTTCTACTTCAACAAGGGTCGGCTCTACGTCTACTACCTGCTGATGCGGGATCTCGGATCGGACTTCCAGAACGTCATTCGCGACCGCGAGCTCACCAATGCCTGGAACGGCACGGTCGAGACCTTCCGGGTTGCTGCCCAGCTCGATCCCTGGATCGTATGGGACGGCTACCCTGACGGCCTGGTGATCCCCAACCACCTGCTCGCGCAGGGCTTCTACCTGCTGCGTGCGCGGACGCAGTTGCGCGAGATCAGCAGCATCCTCCTGAGGTAGGCGTCGGCGTGGAGATCTATCTGCCCATCGCCGAGCAGTCGATGAACGTCTTCGTTCTTCTCGGCCTTGGTGCAGCGGCCGGCCTCCTTGCCGGCATGTTCGGCGTCGGTGGTGGCTTCCTCGCCACGCCGCTGCTGATCTTCGTCGGCATCCCGCCGGCGGTCGCCGTGGCCAGCCAGGCCAATCAGGTTGTGGCCAACTCGGTGTCGTCCCTGCAGGTTCAGCTCCGGCGCGGCAACGTCGACCTGCGCATGGGCCTCGTGCTGCTGCTGGGCGGTATGCTGGGCTCGTCGGCCGGCGTCTGGCTGTTCACCTACCTGAAGCGCATCGGTCAGATCGACTTCGTCATCGCGGTGCTCTATGTCGTGATGCTGTCGGCGATCGGCCTGCTGATGCTGGCCGAAAGCCTGCGTACCTACCTGAAGCGCCGGCGCAACCCCGAAGGGCCGCGCGGCAAGCTGCATACCCACTACCTTGTGCACCGGCTGCCGCTGAAGCTGCGCTTCTACAAGTCCAAGCTCTACATCAGCGCCCTTCTCCCGATCGGGCTTGGCTTCGTGATCGGCATCCTGTCGGCGATCCTGGGCGTCGGCGGCGGCTTCGTCCTGGTGCCTGCGATGATCTATCTGCTCGGCATGCCGACCGCAGTGGTGATCGGTACGTCCAACTTCCAGATCCTGTTCGTGGCCGCCAACGTGACCTTCCTTCAGGCCGCGACCAACGGCACCGTCGACGTCGTGCTGGCGTTGCTCCTGATCCTGGGCGGCGTGGTCGGCGCGCCTGTCGGCTCGCGGATCGCAGCCAAGCTGCCGGGCGTGGCGCTGCGAGGGCTGATGTCGCTGCTGATCCTGGGCGTGGCAGCCGAGCTTCTCACCGAGCTCCTGCGCACGCCGAGCTCGCTCTACTCGCTCGGCACGCGGGAACATCTGCCATGAGCCGGCTCGCGGCCCCTCTCGCGCTGCTGGCGGGCCTTGCCCTCGCGACGGCAGCTCATGCGCAGAGCCCGCGCCTCGAGCCGCCGGGCAGCACTATGCCGGGGCCGAGCCTGGGCGGTCCGCCGGATGCAAGCTCGCCGCCGTCCGTGCCGACGGCGCCTACCACGCCGGAGCTGATCGTCGATCTCTCGCGTGCCCGCGTCTCCATCAC
Organism: uncultured Reyranella sp.; assembly: GCA_964415585.1. GTDB lineage: Bacteria > Pseudomonadota > Alphaproteobacteria > Reyranellales > Reyranellaceae > Reyranella. Next base: position 8,092 of record CAYQAY010000064.1, on the reverse strand, counting down.
CTCGGCCTTCCAGGGCGAGAGCATCCTGATGTTCGGCATGTTCGACCCGCCGGGCGAGATCGTGGTCGTGGTCCAGGGGCCTGCGGCGCGCGAGACGGTGATGCGCAAGCAGCGCGTGCTGGGCCTGTGGCTCAACACCGGGCGGCAGGCCTTCGACGACGTGCCGGCCTATTACGCAATCGCCGCCAGCCAGCCCTTGCAGCGGCTGCTGGCGCGCGGCGCCGGCGGCGAGATCCTGTCGCTCGAGGACCGCCTGTCGAGCCTCAAGCCGGCGACGCCGCGTGAGGCCGCCCAGCTCGCCCAGTTCCGTGCCGGCCTGGTCGAGGTGAAGCGCCGCGAAGGGCTCTACCCCGCCGCGTTCGGCCAGGTGACCGTGCAGGCCGGCCGCTTGTTCAGGGTCGACCTGCCGTTCCCCTCCCGGCTTCCGGAGGGCGTCTATGAGGTCAAGGCCTATCTGTTGCGCGAGGGCCGCATCGTGGCGGCGGTGTCCCGTCCGTTGCCCGTGGGCAAGGTGGGCTTCAGCGCCCAGCTCGCCGGATGGGCCGACCATGAGGGCGCGCTCTACGGGCTCGGGGCCATCCTGATGGCGTTGCTGGCCGGCTGGCTGGGCGGCGCCGTGATGCGGCGTCTGTAGAGGGAGCGGACCATGAGCGTGCAGCCTGCGAGGCCCGACGAGCGCGTATTCCTCGTCGTGGTCGACGAGAGTCCGGAAATGCCCAACGCTCTGCGCTATGCCTGCCGCCGCGCCAAGCGCACCGGCGGCCGGGTGGCCATGCTCTATGTGATGGATCCGCCGGAAGGCCAGCAATGGGGCGCCGTGGTAGAGTTGATGCGTGAGGAGGCGCGCCAGGAAGCCGAGAGCATCGTGGCCCGCCACGCCGATATCGCCGTCTCACTGACCGGCCAGCCGCCGGCCATCTACATCCGCGAGGGCAAGAGTCGCGACGAACTGGTCAAGCTGCTCGCCGAGGACCGCTCGATCTCGGTCCTGGTGCTCGGCAGCGCCTCGAGCGGCGAGGGCCCGGGTCCTCTGGTGACGGCATTCACCGGCAAGCTCGGTGGCCAGCTTCGGATCCCGCTCACCATCGTCCCAGGCGCACTCACCGAAGCGGAGATCGACGCAATCTCATGATCCGTGCGGGATGATCCGTGCGGGATGATTCGTGCTCTTTGTGCGGCGATCCGCGCCGAACTCAGCTTTGTCACCGGGTTGCGGTGTCTCCTTGGATACAAGGAGGAGACTTATATCTATATGAAATAGCGATATAATAAACATATATGCCATAATACTTGTACAGAGCCTCCTGAGAATCGACTTGATGGGTGGGGTGGCGGTTCCTAGGTCTAGGCGTATCGAGTGGGGCGGAGACGTCCTGTCCCCAGCCTGAGCGACGCAAGGCGGGACCCCGCCGACCGTTCGAACCGGAGGTTGGTTTGTTCATCCAGACCGAGCAGACGCCAAATCCATCGACCCTGAAGTTCCTCCCCGGCCGCGTGGTCATGGAGAAGGGTACTGCGGATTTCGCCAACGTTGAGTCAGCGGTCCCCTCGCCGCTGGCCAAGAGATTGTTCGCGGTGGAGGGCGTCGAGCGCGTGTTCCTCGGCTCCGATTTCGTCACCGTCACCAAGGCAGCGGATCGGGATTGGCAGATCATGAAGCCGTCGATCCTCGGCGGCATCATGGAGCACTACACGTCCGGCGACCCCGTGATCGCCGATGGCGGTGCGTCGGCGGCCGCGGCGGGAGACGATGACGAAGTCGTCGCCCAGATCAAGGAGTTGCTCGATACCCGCGTCCGGCCCGCCGTGGCTCAGGACGGCGGCGACATCGTATTCCACGATTTTCGAGACGGCGTGGTCTACCTGCACATGCAGGGCTCATGCTCGGGATGCCCGAGTTCGACCGCCACGCTGAAGATGGGGATCGAGAACCTTCTGAAGCACTACGTGCCGGAAGTGGTGGAAGTGCAGGCGGCTCAGTAGAGGCCGCCTGGCGTTTAAAGCGTAGCGTCGAAGAGCGTTCGCGGCCGTGGGGGTCGCGCGATCTGTCGTTCGTTCGAAAACGAAACGAAGAGTGTGGCAATGCAGTCGACTTTCCGGCCCGCGGTTTCGCGCGGGCGTAGGTATGCTTTTCCCGTCGCTTGGGCGGCCGTCGCCGCAGCGGGAGTGGGCCTGTACGAGCCGTTGCCGTCGATGGACGTGGCTTCCTATCTCTCCTTCGCAGCCGTGGGCAGTGCCCATGCGCAGGGCGCGGGGCAGCCGGCCTTCCGCGACATGAACGCCGAGCCCGCGGCGCTCACCTTCGTGCGCCATGAGATCAACGAGCCGGACGACGTCCACCATCGGCCGATGCGCGAATCGACCGGTAGTCACGGCCGCTTTGCCGCGCCCGGCAACGCCGTCCGCCGACAGGTCCAAGTCCGCCCGATCAGCCCAAAGACTGCCGACGAGCTCGCTGGGTTTTTCCGCGACGTCGCCTACACACTCACCGACGTCCGCCAGGGCGAGGCCGTGCCGCCCATCAAAGTCGATCGCGTGCCGGGCGATCTAGGCAGCAAGGACGGCAACGAGCGCAAGTCTCTGTTCATTACCGCGCTGCTGCCGGTCGTGCTCGAGGCCAACCAGCGCGTACTCGCCGATCGCGAGCAGCTCCTCTATCTCCGTGACAAGCTCGACAAGGCACCGCAGATGTTGACGGCAGTCGAGCGTATCTGGCTCGAGGATCTCGCCGACCGCTACGAGACGACGATCGAAAAGATCGACGAGCTGGTTCGTCGCGTCGACATCGTGCCGCCCTCCATGGCGATCGCCCAAGCCGGCGTCGAGTCGGGCTGGGGCACGTCCTATGCGGCACGCGCCGGCAATGCGCTCTTCGGCCAGATCCAGGCCGTCGGCCGCCACAGCGTCGCCGTATCGTGGAAGCCCGGCGCGGGCATGCCGCAGCCCTTCGCGAGTGTGGGCGAATCGACTGACGCCTACGTCGTCAACCTCAATACGCATCCTGCCTATGCCGGCTTTCGCAACGAGCGTGCTGCCATGCGAGAGCGCGGCGAGCATCCCGACGGCTTCCGCTTGATCGGTACCCTGCTGCGTTACTCGGAGCGCGGACAGGGCTACGTGCAGTTCGTCCGCCAGATCATGCGTGAGAACGAGCTCAGTGTGTTCGACAGGGCACGCCTGTCGAGCCACTAGGTCCGGCGGCCCGGTCGGTCACATCATCGGGCGCGGAAGGTCGGCGTCGCTGACCAGCGGATAGCGCCGTGCGTCAAACAGTTGATAGTGCCACCATTCGTTGCGATAGAAGTCCCAGCCCGCCGAGGTCATGAGGCCCATCAGCAGGTGACGGTTGCGTTGCGCCTCGACCGAGACGTCGGTGCGCGCGTGATGCGACATGGGCGTGAAGGCGTCGAACGCCGTGCCCATGTCGAGCTCGTTGCCGGCCATATCGAGCAGAGTAAGGTCGACCGCAACGCCGCGCGAATGAGGCGAGCCGCGCCGCGGGTCGGCGAGGAACTCCGGGTCCGGGCAGGCGGCCCACAGCGCCCACTGCGCCTCGACCGGGCGCAGCGCGTCGAAGATGCGCAGCCGGTAGCCCAATGGTCTCGCGAGATCGATCGCGACGCCGAGCTTTTCGGCTGCCTCGCGATGCAGCCAGCATTCGGCATTCCGGTAGACCGGCCGCCCCGTTAGATTTGCCTCCGTTGCATAGGCCAGCGTCACGTCGACATCGAAGGCGGGCGGGGCGATCACAACCAGGTCGAGCTTCATGATTGCACAATGCCCAGTCGCCCGCCGCGGCACCAGCGCCTCCGTCGCGTGAGCCCACCTCACGCATGAGCGTCGTCCTCGCTTTCGACTGCGCCGTGAGCGGGCTGGGTGTGGCGGTTGTTCGCGGCGGCGCCGTGGTGGCGAACCGCCGCGAGGAAGGCCGCGAGCAGGCGGCGCGGCTCCTGCCGGCGATCGGTGAGGTCCTGCGCGAAGCCGGAGTCGGCCGTCGCGCGATCGATCTGATTGCCGTCACGACCGGACCCGGCAGCTTCACCGGCGTGCGCGTCGGCCTGGCGGCGGCACGGGGGCTCGCGATCGGCCTCGGCGTCCCGCTGGCAGGCATCCCCACCACGACCGTGCTGCAGGCGCAGGCGGGCGCGAACGACAGGCTCGTGGTCGCCGCCATCGACAGCAAGCTCGACGATTGGTTCTGCGCGATCGGCGAGGGGACCGCGCCATTCGCCGCGACCGCCTCCGACGTGGCGGCGCGCGTTGCCGGCCGTGCCTGCCTGGTCGCGGGCCACGGCGTGGCGCCGCTCGTCGCGGCCTTGCGCGCCGCCGGCGTCGATGGGTCCGCGCTTGAAGGCGCACCCGACCCCGTTGTGCTCGCCCGCCTTGCCCTCGACGAGGGCATCGACGCCTGGCGCGTGCGCAACCGCGCGGATGGCCTGCCGCGGCCGCTCTACCTTCGCGGCGTCAACATCACCACACCCGACGGCACCCGCCGCACCGTCGAGTGAATGAGCGCCGATTTCGTCCTGGCCCCGATGTGCGCCCTCGACCTCGATCGTGCGGCAGGCCTGCATGCGCGCGCGTTCGGACCCCTGGGCGAGCGCGGCTGGACGCGACAGGACGTGGCGGGCCTGCTGGCCGCGCCCGGCGTTGCAGGATTCCTGCTGACGGCGGGAACCTCCGACATCGGCATGGCGATTTGCCGGGTCGCTGCCGATGAGGCCGAGCTGCTGACCATCGCCGTCGATGCCGCGTATCGCCGCCGCGGCGCGGGCCGCTTGCTGCTCGCTGCCGTGATCGATCATGTCCGCAGCGCCGGCGCCCGGTCGCTATTCCTTGAGGTCGGTGCGGACAATCCCGCCGCCTATTCCCTTTACGTCTCGCGGGATTTCGCCGAAGTCGGCAGACGCATGGCCTACTATGCGCGCGCAGATCTTCCGCCCGCCGACGCAGTCGTCATGCGTCTTGCTCTCAACTGATCACCTGCGCCTGATCGTGACGATGTGGACATCGTTCCCCTGCCCATCGCCGAGGGGCTCGATGTCGAGAATGACGTGACCCTCGTCACGCGCGGCGCGTGGGACGTTGCGCAAAGGTTCCCCGCCCTTCAGCCGGACGCGGAGTATTTCGCCCGGCTGCATGCGCTCCAGCCTGAGCTTGGTGCGCACGAAGGTCATCGGGCAGACCTCGCCGGTAATGTCGATGTCATGGTCGGCGTGTAGGGTCATGGTTGTCCAACTATACCGCGAATGCCGGTCGGTGTAGGGTAAGCCGGCATGCCAGACAGGAAGTCCAAACTCGAAGTCCTATGCGCAGAGCGCGGCCTCAAGATGACCGACCAGCGACGCGTGATCGCGCGCGTTCTGTCGGAAGCGTCCGATCATCCCGACGTCGAGGCTGTGCATCGGCGTGCGACGGCGATCGATCCCAACATCTCGATCGCGACGGTCTATCGTACGGTGCGGCTGTTCGAGGAAGCCGGCATTCTGGCCAAGCACGATTTCGGCGACGGCCGTGCCCGCTACGAGGAGACGCCGGACGAGCACCACGATCACCTGATCGACATCCAGAGCGGCAAGGTAGTGGAATTCCACAACGACGAGATCGAGGAGCTGCAGCGTCGGATCGCCGAAAAGGCGGGTTACAAGCTCGTAGGCCATCGCCTGGAACTCTACGGAGTACCGCTGGACGGCAAGAACGACCGCCAAAAATGAGTGGACGGGGCCGGCGCCACCCCGATAATGGGCGCATGATCGGGGCGGGCCCCTTGCGGATGAAACATGCGCATCGACCGCGCTGACAGCGAAGCCGAGCTTCTCGGCCCACCTGTCTCCAACGCGGAGATCGTCAAGGTCGTCGCCGGCGACTTCGAGGTCCGCCTGGCGCGTACGACGGCGGAGATTCATGCCGCGCAGTCGCTGCGTTATCGTATCTTCTACGAAGAGATGTCGGCACACCCGACACCGGAGATGAAGGCGCTCGGTCGCGACTTCGATCCGTTCGACGAGGTGTGCGATCACCTGCTGGTCCTCGACCGCCGCCGTGGCGAGGGGCCCGAAGGCATCGTCGGCACCTACCGCCTGATCCGGCGGCCGGCGGCGGCGAAGATGGGCCGGTTCTACTCGGCGGCCGAGTACGACATCCAGAAGATGATCGACTATCCGGGCGAGGTGCTCGAACTCGGTCGCTCGTGCATCGCCAAGGACGCTCGCAACACCGCGACCATGCAGATGCTGTGGCGTGGCATTGCGCTCTATGCCTACCACTACGACGTCAAGGTGATGTTCGGCTGCGCGAGCTTCCCGGGCATCGATCCGACGCAGCACGCGCAGGCCCTGTCGTACCTCCATCACCATCATCTCGCGCCGCCCGAGATCCGGGTACGTGCGGTTCCGTCGCGCTTTGTCGAGATGAACGTGCTCGGGCCCGGCAGCTACGATCCGCGCCGGGCGATGGCCCGCGTCCCCCCGCTCATCAAGGGCTATCTGCGGCTCGGCGGCTTTGTCGGTGACGGCGCGGTGATCGACCACGAGTTCAACAGCACCGACGTCTTCATCACCGTGAAGACCGAGCTGGTGACGGAGAAGTACATCCGCCACTACGAACGCGGGATTCGTTGAGCGCCGCGATAGACGCCCCGTTGGCGACGATGTGGATCGGTTCTCCCCTGCGCGGCGCCTTCAGGCTCGTTACCTACCTGCTGCTCACGCTCCTGCTGCTGCCGGTCCATCTGCTGGCGCTCGCGGTCGGCGTTCGTCCGGTGGTGCGTTGGCTGCCGGTCGTTTACCACCGCATGGTCTGCGCGATCCTCGGCATCAAGGTCCGCGTGAATGGCCGGCGCTCGACCGTGATGCCGACGCTGTTCGTCTGCAACCACGTCTCCTACCTCGACATCGAGGTGCTGGGCGGGCGCATTCCCGGCTGCTTCGTCGCCAAGGCCGAGGTCGCGACCTGGCCGTTCTTCAGCACGCTCGCCAAGGCGCAGCGCACCATCTTCGTCGACCGCCGCTCCGCCAAGACCAACAACAGCCGCGACGAGATGCTGCGCCGGCTCGACACCGGCGACAACCTGATGCTGTTCCCCGAGGGCACCAGCAGCGATGGCACGCGCGTGCTGCCCTTCCGCAGCGCGCTGTTCGCGACCGCCCAGCTTCGCCGCGACGACAAGCCGATCGTCGTGCAGCCGGTGGCGATCTCCTATACGCGCCTCGACGGCATTCCGCTCGGCCGCTACTGGCGGCCGCTCTTCGCCTGGTTCGGCGACCTCGATCTGGTGCCGCATCTCTGGCAGATGGTCTGTCTCGGCGAGACCGAGGCGGTCGTGACCTTCTTCCCCCCGGTCGACATCGACCGGCTGGGCGACCGCAAGAAGCTGGCAGAATACTGCTTCCAGCAAGTTTCCGCCGGTGTGCAGGCGGCGAATTCGGGCCGGCCCGAGTTGTTGCCACCGTTGGACTCCCTCGACCCCGAGGGGGCCCGGTGATAGAACCGCGCCGTTCCCGCAACGGAGACCGATGCAAGACGTCCGCATGACCGGGCAGCCCAAGCGCGTGTTCATCCGCACCTACGGGTGCCAGATGAACGTCTACGATTCCGACCGCATGGCCGACGTCCTGCGGCCGCTGGGCTATGCCATCGCGGACGTTCCCGACCAGGCCGACCTCGTGGTGCTGAACACCTGCCACATCCGCGAGCATGCCTCGGAGAAGGTCTATTCCGAGCTCGGCCGCCTGCGCGACGTGAAGGCCGAGCGCCGTGCCGAAGGCCGAGACCTCACCATCGCCGTCGCCGGCTGTGTCGCCCAGGCCGAGGGCGAGGAGATCGTGAAGCGCCAGCCCGCCGTCGACATCGTGGTCGGTCCGCAGGCCTATCATCGGCTGCCCGAGCTGCTGGCCGAGGCCGAGCGCAAGGCGGCGTTGCTGCGCCACGGCAAGCGCCTCCCGGGTGCCGGCGTGCTCGACACCGACTTCCCGGCGGAGAGCAAGTTCGACCATCTGCCTTCGCCTCAGGGCGTGCGCGCCGGCTCGGCGTTCCTGTCGATCCAGGAAGGCTGCGACAAGTTCTGCACCTTCTGCGTCGTGCCCTACACAAG
>CAYQAY010000063.1:0-29166 GCA_964415585.1 uncultured Reyranella sp. | reverse complement strand
GGCCACGAGGCTGTCCGGCTCCTGCGGCCGGGGCGGCTCTGCCGCGACGGCGATCACGGCGGCGACCGCGGCCTCCTCCTCCTGCTTTTTCTTCTCTTTGGGGTCGATCCAGCCCGGCATGCGGAAGGGCTGGCGGGCCCAGCGTTCCAGGCCCTTCTCGCTGATCTCGGTGGGCGAGGGACGCTCGCACTCCTTGACCAGCGCCACGAGCTGGTCGCGCGGCATGTCGCGGTAGATCTGGGCGACATAGACGCCGCTCAGGTTACTCTCCAGCACGTACAGGGCTTCTTGCGGTTTCATGGGGCCTCCAGAAGGAACGTATATCCTATATAAGACGATCCTATCCTTCTGTCAAGGCAAGCGACCAGAGGCCCCGGCCGGCGTTACGCCCACGGAGATCGCGTGCCCCTTCTCACGGTGCCCGCGTCGGCTCCATATCGCTAGCCGTTGATTTCATGGACTAATCTCCCGAGCAGAGACTCATCCTCAATGGCCGTAACCGAAATGTCATATATTCGTCATAGGAGGGAGACCTGCGGCACCTAGGGGAAGGTCGCTTCGATTTTCCGAAGGAGGACCCTGTGAACCTGACCAAGATCGTTCTGACGGCGAGCGCGCTCGCTTTGTCTCCCGTCGCCGCCCACGCCCTCGACATTTCCGGCGCCGGCGCGACCTTCCCGTATCCGATCTACGCCAAGTGGGCCGACGCCTACAAGAAGGAGACCGGCAACGGCCTCAACTACCAGTCGATCGGCTCGGGCGGCGGCATCAAGCAGATCAAGGCCAAGACCGTGACCTTCGGCGCGACCGACGCGCCGCTGTCGGGCAAGGATCTCGAAGAGTCGGGTCTCGTGCAGTTCCCGATGGTGATGGGCTCCGTGACGCCGGTCATCAATCTCGAAGGTGTCAAGCCCGGCGAGCTGGTGCTCGATGGGCCGACGCTGGCCCAGATCTATCTCGGCCAGATCAAGAGCTGGGACGATGCGGCGATCGCCAAGCTCAACCCCAACCTCAAGCTGCCGAAGCAGGCCATCGTGCCGGTTCGCCGCTCGGACGGATCGGGCACCACTTACAACTTCGCCTACTACCTCGCCGAGGTGAGCCCGGACTGGAAGACGAAGGTCGGCGTCAGCACGGCGCTGCAGTGGCCCGTGGGCATCGGCGCCAAGGGCAACGAAGGTGTCGCCGGCAACGTGGCGCAGACCAAGGGCTCGATCGGCTATGTCGAGTTCGCCTACGCCAAAGAAAACAAGATGACCTTCACCAGGATGATCAACAAAGCGGGCAAGGCCGTCGCCCCGGGTTCGGACTCGGTGCAGGCCGCCGCGGCGAACGCCGACTGGAAGTCTCAGCCGGGCTTCGGTGTGATCCTGGCCAACCAGCCGGGCGATCAGTCCTGGCCGATGGCGGCCGCGACCTGGATCCTGATGTACAAGAAGCCGGAGAAGGCTGCCGAGTCGGCCGAGGCGCTGAAATTCTTCGCCTGGGCCTACGCCAAGGGCGACAAGATGGCCGACTCTCTCGACTACGTGCCGATGCCCCAGAACGTCGTCAACGACATCCAGAAGATGTGGGCGGCCGAGATCAAAGACGGCAGCGGCAAGCCGCTGTACTCGCCGACGAACTGATCGTCGCGAGCTGACTGTGACGGGGCGGGTGGCGACACCCGCCCTCGTCCGAGGGGAGGGGGATGGAGTCGACGAGGGGGCGTGACGTGAGTGAAGTGGCCTTGAAAGGCGCGGAAGCACCCGTTCCCGCGGCATCCTCGCGGTCGGCCGTGCTGAGGCGGCTGCGCCTCACCGATACCGTCTTCCATGGACTGACGCGCGGCGCCGCGCTTGCCGTCCTGGTGCTTCTGGGCGGCGTGATCGCCTCGCTGATCTATGGTGCCGCGCCGGCGCTGGGCACCTTCGGTTTCGGCTTCCTGTTCGACGAGTCATGGAACCCGGTAACCGAGCGGTTCGGCGCGCTGGCGCCGATCTTCGGCACGCTGGTCACCTCGTTCATCGCCATGCTGATCGCCGTGCCGGTCGGCCTGATGATCGCCTTCTTCCTGACCGAGCTCTGCCCGCCGGTGTTGCGCCGCCCGATCGGCATCGCCATCGAGCTGTTGGCCGGCATCCCCAGCATCATCTACGGCATCTGGGGCCTGTTCGTGTTCGCGCCGTTCGTGCAGACCCAGGTGCAGCCCTTCATGATCGACACGTTCGCCGACGTGCCGATCCTGTCCGCGCTGTTCGCCGGCCCGCCCTACGGAATCGGCATTTTCACCGCCGGACTCATCCTGGCGATCATGGTGCTGCCGTTCGTGACCTCGATCTCGCGCGACGTGTTCGACGCGGTGCCGCCGGTCCTCAAGGAGGCGGCCTATGGCGTGGGCTGTACGACCTGGGAAGTCTTCAAGCACGTCATCCTGCCCTACACGCGGATCGGCGTGATCGGCGGCTTCATGCTGGGGCTGGGCCGCGCGCTCGGCGAGACCATGGCCGTCACCTTCGTGATCGGCAACGCCCACCACGTGTCGGCCTCGCTGTTCGCTCCGGGCACCACCATCTCGGCTTCGATCGCCAACGAATTCACCGAGGCGGTCGGCGACCTCTACACCTCTTCGCTGGTCGCGCTCGGACTGATCCTGTTCTTCATCACCTTCTGCGTGCTGGCCGCCGCACGCCTCATGCTGTCGCGCCTGCAGAAGCAGGGCGGAAGGTAGAGCCATGACCGACCTCGCCATCGCTACCGCCAAGAGCCCGCTCTACGCCGGGCGCCGCCGCCGTAACGCGATCGCCAAGGGACTGGCTCTCGTCGCCACGATCTTCGGCCTGGGCTGGCTGGTCCTGATTCTCGGCGTGCTGCTCTACAAGGGCGTCGAAGGTCTCTCGCTGTCGGTGTTCACCGAGATGACGCCTCCGCCCGGCGCCGCCGGCGGCCTGCTGAACGCCATCGCCGGCAGCGTGATGATGACCGTACTCGCGGTCATCATCGGCACGCCCATCGGCATCCTGGCCGGCACCTACCTCGCCGAATACGGGCGGTACGCCAGAGTCTCGTCGGTCGTGCGTTTCATCAACGACATCCTGCTCAGCGCACCCTCGATCGTGATCGGCCTGTTCGTCTACGAGATCATGGTGGCGCCCATGGGCCACTTCTCCGGCTGGGCCGGCGCCGTCGCACTGGCCGTGATCGTGATCCCCGTCGTGGTCCGCACGACCGAGGACATGCTGACCCTGGTGCCCGACACGCTGCGCGAGGCTGCCGCCTCGATCGGTCTGCCGCGCGCCCACATGATCGTCCGCGTCGCCTACCGGGCGGCGCAGGCCGGCATCGTCACCGGCATCCTGCTGGCGGTCGCGCGGATCTCCGGCGAGACCGCGCCGCTGCTGTTCACCGCCCTGAACAACCAGTTCTGGACCATGAACATGAACGCGCCGATGCCCAGCCTGCCAGTCGTCATCTTCCAGTTCGCGCTATCGCCCTATGCCGAATGGCAGAAGCTCGCCTGGACCGGCGCGCTCCTGATCACCTTCACCGTGCTGGCGCTCAGCGTCATCGCCCGTTCCCTCACCGCGAGGAAGTCGTCATGAGCCTGCAAACCGCCGTTCCCGTCGCCGCCCATGCCGGCGTGGACACCAGGGGCCTGCCCGAGCGGATCTCGATCAGGAACCTCGAGTTCTTCTACGGCGACAGCCGCGCGCTCAGGGGCATCAGCCTGCCGCTCTACGCCAACAAGACCACGGCCTTCATCGGGCCGTCGGGCTGCGGCAAGTCGACCCTGCTGCGCGTGCTCAACCGCATGTACGACCTCTACCCGGGCCAGCGCGCCACGGGCGAGGTGATGTTCGACGGGCAAAATCTGCTGAGCGAGGGCCAGGACATCAACCTGCTGCGCGCCCGCATCGGCATGGTGTTCCAGAAGCCGACGCCGTTTCCCATGACGATCTACGAGAACATCGCGTTCGGCATCCGCCTCTACGAGCGCCTGTCCAAGTCCGAGCTGGACGGCCGGGTCGAGCAGGCGCTGCGCCGCGCCGCGCTGTGGGACGAGGTCAAGGAAAAGCTCGCCGCCAGCGGCCAGAGCCTGTCGGGCGGCCAGCAGCAGCGGCTGTGCATCGCGCGCACCGTCGCGGTGAAGCCCGAGGTCATCCTGTTCGACGAGCCCTGTTCGGCGCTCGATCCGATCTCGACGGCCAAGATCGAGGAGCTGATCGACGAGCTGAAGCAGGACTACACGATCGTGATCGTGACCCACAATATGCAGCAGGCGGCGCGCGTCTCCGACTTCACCGCCTTCATGTATCTCGGCGAGCTGGTCGAGTTCGGCAACACCGCGACCCTGTTCACCACGCCGGGCGACAAGCGCACCCAGGCCTACATCACCGGCCGCTTCGGCTGACCGGCGACGAAAACGGGAAGGAAGAGACATGCCCGAACATACCCTCAAGCGTTTCGACGAGGAGCTCGAGCGGCTCTCCGCCACCATCAGCGAGATGGGCGGCCTGGCGGAGAACCAGCTCGCGCAGTCGCTCGTGGCGCTGCGCGAGCGCGACACCTCGGTGGCCGAGAAGGTGATCGCCGAGGATCCGCGGGTCGACGCCCTCGACGAGGCGGTGCAGCAGCAGACCGTCAAGCTGCTGGCGCTGCGCCAGCCGATGGCTGTCGATCTGCGCGTCATCCTCTCCTCGATCAAGATCGCGGCGGCACTGGAGCGCATTGCCGACTATGCCAAGAACACCGCCAAGCGCTCGATCGTGCTGGCCGGCGGCAACCCGCCGCCATCGGCGGTCAACGGCATCGATCGCCTCGGCCGGCTGGTGCGCACTGCGCTGAAGGACGTGCTCGACGCCTTCGCGCACGGCGACGTCGCCAAGGCGCACGACGTGTGGCAGCGCGACGAGGAGATCGACCAGGTCTACACCGGCCTGTTCCGCGAGCTGCTGACCTACATGATGGAGGATCCGCGCACGATCACCGCGTGCACGCATCTGCTGTTCATGGCCAAGAACATCGAGCGCGCCGGCGACCACGTCACCAACATCGCCGAGCTGGTGAGCTTCCGCACGACCGGCCACGGCTTCGAGGAGGCACGGCCCAAGGGCAGCGCGTCGCTCTACGCGGCGGGCAACGCGCCGTGACCATGATGGCGACGGCTCCCAACCGCCGCGACGCGCAGGGCCCGTTGCTCAAGCCGCGCGTGCTGATTGTCGAGGACGAGACGGCGCTGGTCGAGCTGCTGCGCTACAACCTCGAGCAGTCCGGCCTCAAGGTCACCGTCGCCCATGACGGCGAGGAGGCGCTGCGCGCCGTCCAGGAGGATGTCCCCGATCTCATCCTGCTCGACTGGATGCTGCCCCTGATGTCGGGCATCGAGGTCTGCCGCCAGCTCCGCCGCCAGACCGCCACGGCCAACGTGCCGATCATCATGCTGACGGCCCGTGGCGAGGAGGGCGACCGCGTGCGCGGCCTCGACGCCGGCGCCGACGACTACGTGCCCAAGCCCTTCTCGCCGACCGAGCTGGTGGCGCGCATCCGCGCCGTGCTGCGCCGCATCCGCCCGGCGCTGGCCGACGAGGCGCTCTCCTACGCCGACATCGTGATGGACCTGGTGGCGCACCGCGTCACCAGAGGCGGCAAGCCCCTGCATCTCGGGCCCACCGAGTTCCGCCTGCTGCGCCACTTCATGGAGCATCCCGGCCGCGTCTTCAGCCGCGAACAGCTCCTCGACGCGGTGTGGGGCAAGGACGTCTATGTCGAGGCCCGCACCGTCGACGTGCACATCCGCCGGCTGCGCATCGCGCTGAACGGCGATAACGGCGCCGACGTGATCCGCACCGTGCGCGCCGCCGGCTACGCGCTGGACGCCACGCCGGGCTGACTCCGGGTTCATCCCCGTTTTCCACATAGGCGGTAACGGTTTTGTAGCGCGGCACTTCTAAACGGAAGGCGCCCGTTCCGAGCTGGCACCCCACGCCCCGCTCCCGGAATGGGCCGGTTCCCCCGGCTCGGACGACACCCGATGCCGATCTACTGGCCCCTCCTTCCGTCAGGAAGGAGGGGTTTCTTTTGCGAAGTGGCGGCGGACCAGCCAGGCCAGTACCAGGGCCGGCAGGCCGAGCAGCGCGGTGTAGACGAAGAAGACGGCGTAGCCGCCGAACTTGTGGGTGGCGGTGAACGACGAGGCCTGGAGCTGGTCGACGACCCAGCCCGACGAGCCGCCCATCAGCTTGCCGGGCAGGGTCATGAGCGAGGTGAACAGCGCGTACTGCGTCGCCGTGTAGGCGGTGTTCGTGAGACCCGACAGGAAGGCGATGAACACCGAGCCCGAGAGGCCGGTCACGAAGTTGTCGACCGAGATCGCGACCGTGAGAACGGTGACGTCGGGCGTGCCGACCAGCGCCAGCCAGCTGAAGGTGAGGTTGGAGCCGGCGAGCAGGATCACCGACGGGATCAGCAGCGGCGTCGCTCCGAGGCGGAATACGAGCGAGCCGCCCACCAGCACGCCGATCACCGACATGATCGCGCCGTAGATCTTGGTGACGTTGGCGATCTGCGACAGGCTGAAACCCATGTCGATGTAGAACGGGTTGGCCATCACCCCCATGGCGATGTCGGAGAGCCGGAACAGGCCGATGAACAGCAGCAAGGTCAGCGCGTGCCAGCGGTAGCGCGCGATGAAGTCGACGAACGGGCAGACGATGGCGCCGTAGACGAACACCAGGGCGTCGCGGACCCAGCCGGGCAGGTGGCCGAGCCGGTCGGCGAAGATCGCGACCTTGCCCTCGATCTCGGCGGTGCCCTCGGAGATGCGGCTCTCGGGTTCGGAGATCAGGAAGGTCGTTGCGATGCCCACAAGGCCGAGCGCCGCCATCGTCTGATAGGCGATGGTCCACGAGCCGAACTCGGCGATGTAGAGCGCGCCTGCGCCGGCGGCGAGCACGGCGATGCGGTAGCCGAGCTGGTAGGTGGCGGCGGTCGGGCCCTGGAGGCTGGCATCCGTCGCCTCGATGCGGAAGGCATCGAGCGCGATGTCCTGCGTCGCCGAGGAGAAGGCGACGATCAGCGCATAGACGACCATCCACCAGAGGTCGGTGCGCGGATCGCAGAAGGACATGGCGAGCAGGCCCGACGCGATGCCGACCTGCGCCAGCAGCATCCAGGCACGGCGGCGCCCCAGCCAGCGCGTCAGCAGCGGCAAGGGCACGCGGTCGACGACCGGCGACCACACGAACTTGAAGGAGTAGGTGATGCCGATCCAGCTCACGAAGCCGATGGCGGTGCGGCTGATGCCGAACTCGCGCAGCCACGCCGAGAGCGTCGAGAAGACCAGCAGGAACGGCAGCCCGGCCGAGAAGCCCAGGAACAGGAGCTGGACGACGCGCGGATGCCGGTAGGTCGCCAGCGTCTCACGCCAGCCGCGCGCCTGTGCGGAGGGGGTCAAATCAGCGTCTTCAGGGCCTGCTCGGGGCGGGCGCCGACATGGGAGATGACCTCGGCGGCGGCGATGCCGCCCAGCCGCGCGCATTCGGCGAGCGGCTTGCCGCGGGTGAAGCCGAACAGGAAGCCGGCGGCGTAGAGGTCGCCGGCGCCAGTCGTGTCGACCACCTTGCCGACGGGTGCGGCGGGCACTTCCCAGATCCCGGAACCGTCGGTCACGACCGAGCCCTTCTCGCTGCGCGTCAGCGCGGCGATCTTGCCTTCCTTGCGCGCCTCGGCCAGCGCCCTGTCGAACGTGTCGACCTCGTAGAGCGCGGTGATCTCGGCCTCGTTGCCGAACAGGATGTCGACCTTGTTGCGGATCAGGTCGCGGAACTCGGAGCGATAGCGGTGCACGCAGAAGGAGTCGGACAGCGTGATCGAGACCTTGCGGCCGGCGGCGTGGGCGGCATCGAACGCCTTGAGCACGGCCTGCTTGGCGGCCGGCGCGTCCCACAGATAGCCCTCGACATAGGTGACCTGGGCCGCGCCGACGCGCGTCTCGTCGATGTCGGCGGGGCCGAGGCCGGTGCAGGCGCCGAGATAGGTGTTCATGGTGCGCTGCGCGTCGGGCGTCACCAGGATCAGGCAGCGCGCCGTGGCCGGGCCTGTGGTGGCGCTCGGCGTCTCGAAGGAGACGCCGGTCGCCTTGAGGTCGTGGCCGAACACGGCGCCGAGCTGGTCGTCGCGCACCTTGCCGATATAGGCGCCCCTGCCGCCGAACGAGGCGACGCCCGCCATGGTGTTGCCGCACGAGCCGCCGGAGATCTCCACGCCCGGCCCCATGTCGGCGTAGAGCTTCTCCGCCCGCTCCTCGTCGATCAGCATCATGCTGCCCTTGACGAGGCCGTGGCGGCCGAGGAAGGCATCGTCGGCGCGACTGATGACGTCGACGATGGCGTTGCCGATTCCCAGCACGTCGAAGGCGGCGGATGTCATGAACTCTCCCGAAGCGTCAGAGCGAAACCAGATGCATGCCGGGCTTTGTCTCTTCCAGCAAGGTGACGATGCCCGCCACCGTGAAGGGCACATCGTCGCGCAAG
Organism: uncultured Reyranella sp.; assembly: GCA_964415585.1. Classification (GTDB taxonomy): domain Bacteria; phylum Pseudomonadota; class Alphaproteobacteria; order Reyranellales; family Reyranellaceae; genus Reyranella. The sequence continues at coordinate 20,656 of CAYQAY010000063.1, read as the reverse complement.
GACGCAGCGTCGATGTCGAGCGAGCGCAGGCCCATCTCGCATACGATGAAGCGGCCGCCGAGCTCGACGCAGGCCTCGAGCAGGGTCTCGTAGTCGCCGACGCCGCGCTCGCGGTTCTCCGCGTCGCGCTGCCAGTTCTCGAGCGCCGGCGGCTTGCCCTGCAGGGCGCGGATGCCGGACATGGTGAAGAACAGCACGGCGGGCTTGTTGACGGCGAGCGCGGCGGCGGCCAGCGCCAGCGCATAGTGCGCGCTCTCGTAGTCGCCCGCGCGCAGGATGACGGAAACGCCGCCGTCGCTCATGGGGCGCCACAGGTCGGGCAGTCGGGACGCTTGGCGATCGCCATCTCGTCGAACGAGGCGGCCAGCGCGTCGTACACCACGAGCCGGCCGGAGAGCGAGCGGCCGATGCCCAGGATCTCCTTCACCACCTCGGTCGCCTGCAGCGCGCCCAGCGTGCCCGCCAGCGCGCCCAGCACGCCGGCCTGCGCGCAGCTCGGCACGGCTTCCTCGGACGGGGCGACGGGAAACAGGCAACGCAGACAAGGATGGCCGGCGCCGGTCCACGCCTTGTAAGTCGAGATCTGGCCATCGAAGCGCAGGATGGCGGCGGCGACCAGGGTCTTCCTCAGGCGATGGCAGGTGTCGTTCAGCAGGTAGCGTGTGGCGAAGTTGTCGCTGCCGTCGGCGACGATGTCGTAGCCCGCGATGATGCGCCCGGCGTTCGCGGAGGTGAGTCGCTCACCGTGCGGGATCACGGTCACTTCGGGGTTGATCTCCAGAAGCGCCCGGCGCGCGCTCTCGACCTTGGACATGCCCACGTCGCTGGTGCGGTGAATCACCTGGCGCTGCAAATTCGAGAGATCGACCGTGTCGTGGTCGATCACGCCCAGGGTGCCGACGCCGGCCGCCGCGAGATACTGCAGGAGGGGTGCGCCGAGCCCGCCGGCGCCGATCACCAGCACCTTGGCCGCCACCAGCTTGGCCTGGCCGACGCCGCCCACCTCCGCCAGCACGATATGTCGTGCGTAGCGGCGGATCTGCGTTTCCGACAGGTCAGGCAGCACCGTCATGGTCCGCTTATAGCATGGCGCCGGAGCACGGATGGCTCTACACCCCCGGACCGAATGACCACTTCAACGCGCCAGACGCTGACGCCGCTCCTGCTCGCGGTCCTGGCGCTGCTTTCCGCCTTCACGCCGCTGTCGATCGACATGTACCTGCCGGCGCTGCCGGTGATCGCCGTCGACCTCCGGGGCTCGGCCGGCGACATCCAGCTCACGCTCTCGGCCTTCATGGTCGCCTTCGGCGCCGGTCAGATCTTCTACGGCCCGGCCGGCGACCGCTTCGGCCGCCGGCCGGTCATCCTGGCCGGGCTCGTGGTCTACATGGTGGCGAGCATCGGCTGCGCCTTCGCGGCGGCCGCCGGCCACCTGATCGCGCTGCGCTTCCTGCAGGGGCTGGCGGCCTGCGGCGGCGTCGTGCTGGCCCGCACCATGGTGCGCGACCTCGCCGAGAAGGACCAGGCGGCGCGGGCCATGTCCTTGATGCTCGCCTGCACCTCGATCGCGCCGATGCTGGCGCCGCTGATCGGCGGGCAGATCCTGTGGTTCGCGGGCTGGCGCGCGATCTTCTGGGTGCTGGCCGGTGCCGGCGTGTTCGCCTTCGTCGTCGCCTGGGCGAAGTTGCCGGAGACGCTGCGGCCCGAGTATCGCCAGCCCTTTGCCCTGGGCTCGATCGTGAAGCGCTTCGGCGAGCTGCTGCGGCATCGCGCCTTCATGGGCTACGCCTTCGCCGCCTCCTTCCAGTTCGCCGCGCTCTTCTCGTTCATCTCCGGCTCGCCTTTCGTGTTCATCGAGCGCTACGGCATCGCGCCGCGCGAGTACGGCCTGGTGTTCGGCGGCATGGTGGTGTTCATGACGGTGGGCAGCCTGCTCAACGCCCGTTTCGTGCGCCAGCTCGGCGCCGGCCCGATCCTGCGCTGGGCGGTGCTGGTGCCGGCGGTCGCCGGCACGACGGCGGCCGTCCTGGGCTGGATCGAGGCGCGCCACGGCACGATCGGCCTGTGGCCGTTCCTCGCCTGCTTCGTGGCCCAGATCGCGACCATCAGCCTGATCGGTCCCAACGCCACGGCGATGGCGCTGCAGCGCTACCCGCACATGGCGGGCACGGCGTCGTCGCTGATGGGTGTGCTGACCTTCGGCACGGGCGCCGCCTTCGGCGCCGTCGTCGGCCAGACCTTCGACGGCACGATCGCGCCCATGACCTTCGCGATGGCGGTCGCCGGCATCCTCTGTCTGGTGTCGCACCGGCTGCTGGTGCGGGAGCGCTAACGCCTGAGGTCGATCACCAGCAGGTTGCCGGCCTCGTTGCCGGCGGCGAGGCGCCAACCATCGGGCGACCAGGCGAGGCAGGTGACGGGCGAGCCGTCGGACATCTTCAGCACGGCCGAGCGCCTGGTCTTGATGTCGCCGAGCTGCAGCTCGCCCGAATCGTAGCCGCCGGCCACGAACTCGGCCGCGGGATGCGCGGTAACGACGGTCATCAGGCCGGCGCCCTCCTCGCCGAACTGCAGCGGCGGCTTGCCTTCCGGTCCCTTGCCGGCGAACGGCCAGGCGGTGAACACCGGCTGGGCGGAGGTGTAGAGGAAGCGCGCGTCGGCGGTCCACGACAGCGACTTCACCTTGGCGGGGTAGCCCTGCATGCGCATGTCGGTGGCTTGCGCCACGCGCCAGACGTGGATGTCGTTCTCCTGCGTGGCCGTCGCGATGAACTTGCCGTCGGTGCTCCATTTCAGCGCGACATGGCTGCCGCGCCAGGCGAAGAGCCGCGGCGGCAGCGTGACCTGGCCGAGGCTGGCCACGGTGACGCCGCCATAGTGCGCGGCCGCCACGCGGCTGCCGTCCTTGCTGAAGTCGAGGCCGGCCACTGTGCTGGGGTAGGGCCCCAGCTCGCGCGTCTCGCCGCCCTTGAACACCCAGGCCTGCTTGCCGGCGGAGGCGGCGATGGCGCCGGTTGCGCGATGGACGGCGAGGTGCTCGAACCAGCGGCCCTTCCGATCGAGGAGCTCGGCCGCGCCGCCGTCGGCGGCGAGGCGCAGCACGCGGCCGTCGTCGCCGCCGCTCACGAAGCCGTCGCCTGCGGGATCGGCCGCGATCGACAGCACGGCGCCGCCATGGACGGGCGGGCCGGCCTCGGTCGCCGCAGCCGAGATGTCGGCCGGCAGGACGCGCACGCAGCCGTCGCCCAGCGCGAAGGCCACGAGGCTGCCGTCCCTGGAGAAGGTGCAGGCGGCAACCGGTGCGTCGGCCGACAGGGCGCGGCTCGGCGGCAGGGTCTGCTGCCAGGCCGGGTTGGCGAGATCGAGCTTCACTTTACTTCAGGCAGTCGTCGAAGCCGCGCTGGAGGTTCTCGCCGTCGAGATTGCGGCCGATGAACACGAGCTTGCTGGCGCGCTTCTCGCCGTCCTTCCACGGCGTGCCCCAGTCGCTGTCCATCATCATGTGGACGCCCTGGTAGACGTAGCGGCGCGGCGCGCCGTCGATCGCGAGGATGCCCTTGGAACGGAAGATGTCGGGGCCCTTGATCTGCAGGAGCGCGCCCATCCACTTCTGGAACCTGTCGGGATCGACCGGCCGATCGGCGCCGATCCACAGGCTGGTCACCTCGTCGCCGTGGTCGTGGCTGTGGCCGGCGTGCAGGAAGTCGGGTTCGAACTCGAGGATACGCGCCAGATCGAAAGCGCCCTTGTCGAGGATGGCGTCGAGCTCGATCCGGCTCTTCTGCGTGCGGAAGATGCGGGCGTAGCGGTTGATGCCCTTGATCTTCTCCTCGACCTTCTCGAGCTCTTCGGGCGACACGAGGTCGGTCTTGTTGAGGAGAATCACGTCGGCGAACGCCACCTGCTGCTCGGCCTCGCTGCCCTGCTCGAGCTGGCCGAAGAAGTGCTTGGCGTCGATCACCGTCACGATGGCGTCGAGCCGGGTGCGTGCCTTGACGTCGTCGTCGGTGAAGAAGGTCTGCGCCACGGGGCCGGGATCGGCCAGCCCGGTGGTCTCGACCAGGATGCCGTCGAACTTGTCCTTGCGCTTCATCAGTCCTTCGATGATGCGGATCAGGTCTCCGCGCACGGTGCAGCAAATGCAGCCGTTGTTCATCTCGAAGACTTCCTCGTCTGCGTTGACCACGAGGTCGTTGTCGACGCCCAGCTCGCCGAATTCGTTCACGATGACGGCGTATTTCTTGCCGTGCTGCTCGCTCAGGATGCGGTTGAGCAGCGTGGTCTTGCCGGCACCGAGATAGCCGGTCAGCACGGTGACGGGAACTTGCGGCGTCGTGGCCATCGGCAGGGTCCTCGAAATTGGCCCCTGAGATAGGGCTGCGGCCCGGCCGAGTCTAGGGGCGCGGGATCAAGGCCTTTCGCCGCGGATCAGCTTGGGCAGGTCGCCGACCAGGCCCATCGCATGGCGGACGAAGAAGCGGCGCAGCGGGGGCACGCGGTTGACCGCGGCGAGGCCCAGGTCGCGGGCGAGCCGGATGGGTTTGATGTCGTTGGAGAACAGCCGGTTCAGCACGTCGGTCGCGGCCACCATGGTGAAATTGTCGGCGCGCCGCCACCGGGCGTAGCGCTCCAGCGTGTCGGCGGCGCCGACGTCGAGGCCGAGCCGCTTGGCGTCGACCAGCACCTCGACGAGGGCCGCGATGTCGCGCACGCCGAGATTGTAGCCCTGGCCCGCGATGGGATGGATGCCGTGCGCGGCGTCGCCCACCAGCACCAGCCGCGTGTCGACATAGCGGTCGGCGTGGACGAGGCCGAGCGGAAACCACCAGCGCGGGCCGGCCGGCGCGACGCGGCCGAGATGGTCGCCGAAGCGGCGCGCGAACTCGGCCTGGAACCTCGCGGCGTCGAGCTCGAGCAGCCGGCGCGCCAGATCGGCGCGCTCGGTCCATACGATCGACGAACGATGCTCTCCGTGTTCGCCGGCGGTCATCGGCAGGATGGCGAACGGGCCGCCGGGCAGGAACTTCTCCTGGGCGACGCCGCGATGTGGACGCTCGTGATGCGCCACCAGCACGATGGCGCTCTGGTCGTAGGACCAGGCGCGCGCGCCGATGCCGGCCTCCTCGCGCATCGAGCCGAAGCGGCCTTCGGCCGAGGCGACCAGGCGCGCGGCGATCGTGCGTCCGCTCTTCAGCGTGAGTGCGGCGCGGTCGGCCGTGCGCTCGGTGTCGACGACCTCGTCGGGCGAGACCAGCTCGACGGTGGGGCAGCCGGCCAGTCGGCGCAGGATCGCGGCGCGCAGGAAGCGGTTCTCGACGATCCAGCCCATGGGCGCGGCCTGGGCGCGCCCCCTGGGGTCCCTCTCGGCGTTCTCGTCGGCGGCCTCGCGATGGTCGAAGTGGAGGAACAGCGGGCTGGCGCGGCCGTCGTGGCCCGCGTCGGAAATACGGATGTCGCGGATCGGTTCGGCATGGGCCGCGATCTCCTCCCACAGGCCGAGCGCCGCAAAGAGGCGCTGGCTCGTATAGGCGATGGCGGTGGTGCGGCCGTCGAACCCGGCCTGCGTGAACGACGCGAGCGGTACGCGGTCGATCAGCGCCGTCGCGAGGCCAGAGTCGCCGGCCGCCAGCGCGAGCAGGCTGCCGTTCAGGCCGGCGCCGACCACGGCCAGATCGAAGGGACGGTCGTCCATCCCTCCTAGATGGCAGCGGCTTCCGCCGCCGGCAAGGCGACTAGAACGCCTTGGCGATGCCGACGATGACGCGGCTGGCGCAGTTCTGCGTGCCGAGGCAGTCCTGGACGGAGAGGTTCGTGCCGGTATAGGCGGCGGAGAGGTCGAAGCCGTAGACCGAGAGGACGAGGCCGACCTGCCAGTCCCAGTAGTTGTCGCTGGGAATGCCGTAGTTGGTGAAGCGCTCGACGTACTGGTTGCCGATGTTGCCGAAGGCCTTCATCGACACGTTCTCGTTCACCTTGACGAAGGAGAGCGGAACGGTGAGCTGGGCCCACTTGTACCAGGCGATGCCGGAGTTCGCGAAGAAGTTGGGGCTGTAGCGGACGGCGGCCTGGAGCTGGGCGGGGCCGAAATCGTAGCCGGCGACGAGGCCGAACTCGGAGAAATCGTAGAACAGGCTCGAGTTCGCCGAGAGGTAGTTGTAGCGGATGTAGCCCAGATCGAAGGTCAGCTTGTCGTCGAGCGCCTTGAGCCGGAGGCCGGTCAGCAGGTCGATCTCGGCGAAGGTGCCGGTGCCGGGAAAGTTGACGTTGGAGCCCCAGGCACCGACGTAGGCCGAGAGCGGGATCTTCTCCGAGACGGTGGGCGTCTCGTATCCGAAGGCGGCCTGCACGGCGACCTGGCGCTGGGTCTGAGAGATACCGCGGTAGGAGTACTCGTTCAGGACGGCGAAGCCCGCCGTGAATGACCCACCGAACGGCGCCTTCCAGGTTTCCTTCTCGGGGGCCGCATCCGGCGTCTGCGGAGTCGGCGTGCCTTGGGCGTAGGCAATACCGACGGCTGCACAAACGGAGATCAGCGCAACAACCAGTGCGGCAACTTTTTTGAGCAACACGACCACCCCCAGACACCTGAAACTTCGTTTCGCCCCTTCCGCCGCAAGGCGCGTGCCAGTTCCGGGTGGCGCTTCACAGGCCGTTGGCACGGAGCTTGCCTTCCTTCCTCGTGAGCTTTGGGCGGGTTCGCCCACGGCGAGGCGGGCGTGCCGCCCGATGGAGGACAGGCGCAAATGAAAATGGTCATGGCAATCTTCAAGCCGTTCAAGCTGGACGAGGTCCGCGACGCGCTGACGGCGCTCGGCATACAGGGGCTGACGGTCAGCGAAGTGAAGGGTTTCGGCCGCCAGAAGGGTCAGACCGAAATCTACCGCGGCGCCGAGTACGCCGTGAGCTTCCTGCCCAAGGTCAAGATCGAGGTCGTGATCGACGACGGCATGGTCGAGCGCGCCGTCGAGACGATCCGCAAGGCGGCCGGCACCGGCAAGATCGGCGACGGCAAGGTGTTCGTGCTCTCCGTCGAGCAGGCCATCCGCATCCGCACCGGCGAGTCCGGCGCCGAGGCGCTGTGATCCAAACCAGCCCAACCAACCCAAGATCCGAGGGGACGAAGATGAAGTTCAAGACCAACTCGCTGCTTGCCGGCGCAGGGGCCGCCGCGGGCGCGCTGCTGCTGCCGGCGCTGGCGCTGGCGGCGGACGAGAAGCCCAAGCTCGACACCGGCGATACCGCCTGGATGCTGACCTCGACGGCGCTCGTGCTGATGATGACCATTCCCGGCCTGGCACTCTTCTACGGCGGCATGGTGCGCAAGAAGAACGTGCTCGCCACGGTGATGCAGAGCTTCGCCGTCACCTGCCTGATCTCGGTGCTCTGGCTGGTCGTCGGCTACAGCCTGGCCTTCACGTCGGGCAGCACGATCATCGGCGGCCTCAGCCGCGTCTTCATGGCGGGCCTCACGCTCGACGGCGTGCACGATCTCGCCAAGACGATCCCCGAGACCGTCTTCATGTGCTTCCAGCTCACCTTCGCCATCATCACCCCGGCGCTGATCGCCGGCGCCTTCGCCGAGCGCATGAAATTCTCGGCCATGATGTGGTTCATGGCGATCTGGTCGCTGGTCGTCTATGCCCCGATGGCCCACTGGGTGTGGGGCGGCGGCTTCCTCGGCGACTGGGGCGTGCTCGACTTCGCGGGCGGCACGGTCGTCCACATCAACGCCGGCGTCGCGGGCCTCGTCTGCGCTCTCGTACTCGGCAAGCGCAAGGGTTACGGCACCGAGAACATGGCGCCGTACAACCTGGTCTATTCGGTGATCGGCGCCGCCCTTCTCTGGGTCGGCTGGTTCGGCTTCAACGCCGGCTCCGCCGTCGGCGCCAGCCCGAACGCCGGCATGGCCATGGCGGTGACGCAGTTCGCCACGGCCGCCGCGGCGCTCGCCTGGATGTTCGCGGAGTGGGTGACGCGCGGCAAGCCGTCGGTCCTCGGCATCATCTCGGGCGCGGTGGCCGGCCTCGTCGCCATCACCCCGGCCTCGGGCTACGTCAACCCGATGGGCGCGCTGGTGATCGGCCTGGTCGCCGGCCTGGTCTGCTTCTGGGGTGCCACCGGCCTCAAGAAGGCGATGGGCTACGACGACTCGCTCGACGCGTTCGGCGTGCACGGCATCGGTGGCTTCGTCGGCGCCATCCTGACCGGCGTGTTCGCGATCTCGGCGATCGGCGGCGAGGGCAAGTCGGGCCTGATCGACGGCAATGCCGGCCAGGTCCTGACCCAGCTCTGGGGAGCGCTGGTCTGCATCGCCTGGTGCGCCATCGCGACCTTCATCATCCTCAAGATCGTCGACGCCCTGATCGGCCTGCGCGTGACGACCGAGGAGGAGATCGAGGGCCTCGACATCAACCTGCACGGCGAGACGATCCACTAGGCGTCTCGTCGATCGAGCTCGGGAACCCCTCTCCTCCTGGTTCCCTCTCGTCCGCCGCTTCCGTGTCGCGGCGGATCACCTGGGCCCGGCGACTTTCTCGCCGGGCCTTTTTCTTCGTCTGTCGCCGAGGTTTGACGGCGCCCGGAGGAGACGCCAGTCTGTGCCCGAAAGCCGCCAAGGCAGGAGGGGAAGCAGATGAAACTCGTGTCCGCCATCATCAAGCCGTTCAAGCTCGACGAGGTGCGCGACGCATTGACCGGCGTCGGCGTCTCCGGCCTGACGGTGAGCGAAGTGAAGGGCTTCGGCCGGCAGAAGGGCCAGACCGAGATCTATCGCGGCGCCGAGTATCTCGTAAGCTTCCTGCCCAAGGTGAAAATCGAGATCGTGGTCGACGACAGCCAGGTCGAGCGTGCCATCGAAGCCATCCAGAAGGCCGCGCATACCGGCAAGATCGGCGACGGCAAGATCTTCGTCACCGCCGTCGAGCAGGCGGTGCGCATCCGCACCGGCGAATCGGGTTCCAACGCGCTCTGACGGGCTGCGGCAAGACGAACGATCGAAGACGACACGGCAAGCAACAAGACAAGACACGGGGGAACGATGATCAAGACGGTTGTGCGCTTCGGCGCGCCTCTGGCGTGCGCAATGTTCGTTGCTCCGGCCGCATGGGCGGCAGACAAGCCCCAGATCGACACCGGCGACACCGCATGGCTGCTGGTGGCCACGGTGCTGGTGCTGATGATGAACATCCCGGGCCTGGCGCTGTTTTATGCCGGCATGGTGCGCAAGAAGAACGTGCTGGCGACCGGCGTGCAGGCCTTCGCGATCGCCGCGCTGGTGACGGTGCTGTGGTTTGTGGTCGGCTATTCGCTGGCCTTCACCGATGGGGGGGCGTTGAACGGCGTGATCGGCTCTCTGTCGCGCGCCTTCGGCAAGGATCTGTTGGGCAGCGTCCACGATCTCGCCAAGACGGTGCCGGAGAACGTCTTCCTGATGTATCAGGCGACCTTCGCCGTCATCACGCCGGCGATCATCGCCGGCGCCTTCGCCGAACGCATGAAGTTCTCGGCGATGATGTGGTTCATGGGCCTGTGGCTGCTCTTCGTCTATGTGCCGGTCGCTCACTGGGTATGGGGCGGCGGCTTCCTCGGTGCGGCGGGCGTGCTCGACTTCGCCGGCGGCCTGGTCGTGCATCTCAACGCCGGCATCGCCGCGCTGGTGTGCTGCCTCGTGATCGGCAAGCGACAGGGCTACGGCCAGGAGTACATGGCGCCGCACAACCTCGTGCTCACCCTGATCGGCACCTCGCTGCTCTGGGTCGGCTGGTTCGGTTTCAACGCGGGCTCGGCGCTCGCCTCGGGCGAGCTGGCGGGCAGTGCCATGCTCAATACCCATATCGCCGCCGCCATGGCGGCCTTGGTCTGGATGGCGATCGAATGGGCGGCGCGCGGCAAGCCCTCGGTGCTGGGTATCCTCACCGGCGCGGTGGCGGGGCTCGGCACCATCACCCCGGCGGCGGGCTACGTCGAGCCGTGGGCGGCGCTGGTGATCGGCGTGCTGGCCGGTGCGGTCTGCTACTGGGCCTCGGTGATCCTGAAGACCCGGCTGGGCTACGACGATTCGCTCGACGTGTTCGGCGTGCACGGCGTCGGCGGCATCCTGGGATCGATCATGGTGGGCGTGTTCGCCACCAAGGCGATCAACGACGTCGCCAAGGGCCAGGCGGTCGGCCTGGTCGACGGCAATGGCGGGCAGATCCTGACCCAGCTCTACGGCGTGGTGGCGATCGGCGTGTTCTGCGCTGTGGCGACCTGGGTGATCCTGAAGATCGTCGACGCGGCGATCGGACTGCGGGTCACCAGGGACGAGGAGACCGAAGGCCTCGACACCGCGCTGCACGGCGAGCGGGTGCAGTAGGGACGCCCCAGCCCTTGTAGGTCGGTGGGGAAGGGGTCCCAACCCCTTCCAATGTGTTAAGAAAACAGCCTATTCCCTTGTTGTTATTGGCTAATTTGTTTCATACAATAGGCAACAGATAAGCCGGTCCGGCCCCTCCCGGACGGCACCGTTGCTTCGCGTGGGCTACAAGAAGAATGTTCAATCCGCGGCTTACCGAAACGCTGACCGACTTTCCGTTCGCGCGGCTGGCCGCCCTGATCGCCCCGATCGCGCCGCCGCGGCATCTGTCGATGATCAACATGTCGGTCGGCGAGCCGCAGGGCGCCATGCCCGCCTTCGCGCGCCAGATCGTCAACGACGAGATCGACGGCTGGAACCGCTACCCGCCCAACCAGGGCCTGCCCGATCTCAACCTGGCGATCTGCGAATGGCTGACCCGGCGCTACAGTCTGCCCTTGGGCCTGCTCGATCCCGACCGCCACGTCCATCCGACGGCCGGCAGCAAGGAAGGCGTCTACATCATCTCGACGGTGGCGACGCCGCAGGAGAAGGGCGGGGGCAAGCCCATCGTGGCGCTGCCCAACCCGTTCTACCAGGCCTATCTCGGCGGCGCCGTGCTCTCCGGGGCGGAGCCGCTGCTGGTCAACGCGCCGGCGTCCAACGGCTTCCTGCCCGATTACGCCTCCCTCGACGAAGCGACGTGGAAGCGGATCTCGGTGGTCTATCTCTGCTCGCCCGCCAACCCGCAGGGCGCGATCGCGAGCAAGGAGTACCTGCAGGAGCTGATCCGCCTCTGCCGCAGGCACGACGCGGTGCTGGCGGTCGACGAGTGCTACGCCGAGATCTACACCGGCAGCGCGCCGCCGGGCGCGCTCCCGTCGGCGCTCGGGATCGACCAGACCGGCGGAAAGGATCCGTTCCGCAACCTCGTGGTGTTCCACTCGCTCAGCAAGCGCTCGAACGCTGCCGGCCTGCGTTCGGGCTTCGTCGCGGGCGATCCCAGGCTGATCGCGATGATCCTGCGCTGGCGCACCTACGGCGGACCGCAGATCCCGTTCGCCGTCCAGAAGGCCTCGGCCGCGCTGTGGCGCGAGGAGACGCATCCGCTCGAGACGCGCGCCTGGTACCAGAAGAACTTCAAGGTCGCCGAGCAGATCCTGCACAACCGCTTCGGCTACTACACGCCGGGCGGCGGCTTCTTCCTGTGGCTCGACGTCGGCGACGGCGAGGAGGCCACGCGCAGGCTGTGGGGCGAGGCGCACGTCAAGGTGCTGCCGGGCGCCTACGCCTGCCGCGAGACCGACGGGATCAACACCGCGCAGCGCTACATCCGCGTGGCGCTGGTGCACGACGAGAAGACCACCCGCGAGGGGCTCCAGCGCCTCGCCGCCGTCCTGTAGGGAGCGCTCGCGCGCCATGGCCATGCTGAGCGTATCGTCGGCATTGCAGCCCAAGACCTCGATCCTGCCCGAAGGCGGGCGCGACTTCCTGCGCCGGCGCATGATGGAGATCGTGGGCATCGCCACGGCGGGCTTCGGCCTGGCGCTGTTGATGGCGCTGTTCACCTACAGCCCGGGCGACCCCTCGCTGAACCACGCCACGGCGCGCTCCCCGGTCAACCTGCTCGGCCTGCCGGGCGCCTACATCTCCGACCTGCTGCTGCAGACCTTCGGTCTCGCCATCGTTCTGGCGCCGGTCGCCTTCATCACCTGGGGCGTGCGTATGGTGCGCACCCATCATCTCGGCTTCTTCGGGCTGAGACTCTCGCTGCTGCTGCTGGCGTTGCTGATGATGAGCGTGGCCTGCGTCGGCCTGGGCGACGTCGGAGGTGCTGCGACGCATGCCGGACCGGGCGGGCTGGTGGGCCTGGCGCTGGTCGGCCGCTTCCGCGAGATGGTGCTGACCCATTCGAGCGGCGGCGCGCTCACCCTGATCGAGCCGGCCTGCGCCGCGCTCGCCTTCATCGCCATGGCGCCGGCGCTCGGCATGAACCGCACCGACCTGCCGCTGATCTTCCGCATCCTGCGCGCGCCCTTCCTCGGCATGGCGTGGGCGGCGCGGGCCGCGGTCGGGCTGTGGCGCGGCAAGCCGCAGGCGGTCGAGGAGGAGCACGACCTGCCCTCGCCGGCCATCGGCTACGCCGAGATCCCCGGCGAGATCGACGCCAGCCAGTACGATCCGGCGCGCTTCCAGCCGGGCTACCAGCCGATCCCCGAGCAGGGCGCGCCGCTGCCGCCGCGCGACTCGCTGATGGTCGACGCGCCCCATGCGCCGATCGAGCGGGCGCCGGGCGAGATCCCGCAGGCGCCGGTGCCGCTCGAGCCGCAGACGCCGGCCTTCCTGGCCTATGAGGTCGAACCCGAGCCGAAGCGCGGCTTCCTCAGCCGGCTGACCGGCTTCGGTGCCCTGCGCCGCTCGACGCCGGTGACGGCAGCGGACAGCGGTCGCATCGAGCCCGGCTTCGAGACGGCGCCGCAACAGCAGTTCGCGCCGCCCGAGATGCCGGCGCCGGTTCCGCAGGAGCCGCCGCCGCAGGCGGAACTGTTGCCGGAAGAGACGGTCGCAGAGGTCCCGCCCGGGGACGTCGAGGACGACAACCCCTTCACGCCCGACGACGCGCTCGAGGCCGAGCGGGCGGCCGAGGCCGCGCGGGCGTCCGCCGTGAAGATCGTGCCGCGCAAGACGGCGGCGGCGCAGGGCAAGCGTGCCGCCAAGGCCGGCCAGCGCGAGCTCGACCTCGGCAACGAATACAAGCTGCCGCCGCTCGACATCCTGTCGCTGCCCTCGCGGGTCAGCGCCGAGCCCAAGATCGACGAGGAGGCGCTGGAGCAGAACGCCCGCCTGCTCGAGACCGTGCTCGACGATTTCGGCGTCAAGGGCCAGATCGTGAAGGTGCGGCCCGGCCCCGTGGTCACGCTCTACGAGCTGGAGCCGGCGCCCGGCACCAAGTCGAGCCGGGTCATCGGTCTCGCCGACGACATCGCCCGCTCGATGAGCGCGGTCAGCGCGCGCGTCGCCACCGTGCCCGGCCGCAACGTGATCGGTATCGAGCTGCCCAACGCCCGCCGAGAGACGGTGTTCCTGCGCGAGCTGCTCTCGACGCGCCACTACGAGGACACCCGGCTCGGCCTGCCGCTGGCGCTGGGCAAGGACATCGGCGGCGATCCGGTGATCGCCGACCTCGCGCGCATGCCGCACCTGCTGATCGGCGGCACCACCGGCTCGGGCAAGTCGGTGGCGGTCAACACCATGATCCTGTCGCTGCTCTACCGGCTGCCGCCGGACAAGTGCCGCTTCATCATGATCGACCCGAAGATGCTGGAGCTCAGCGTCTATCAGGACATCCCGCACCTGCTGACCCCCGTCGTCACCGAGCCGCGCAAGGCGATCGTGGCGCTGAAGTGGGTGGTGCGCGAGATGGAGGACCGCTACCGCGCCATGAGCTCGGTCGGCGTGCGCAACATCGCCGGCTACAACGAGAAGCTGGCCGAGACGGCGCGCAAGGGCGGCGTGCTGACGCGCAAGGTGCAGACCGGCATCGACCCCGAGACGCGCAAGCCCGTCTTCGAGGACGAGGAGATCGACCTCACGCCGCTGCCCTTCATCGTGGTCATCATCGACGAGATGGCCGACCTGATGCTGGTCGCCGGCAAGGAGATCGAGGCGGCGGTGCAGCGGCTGGCGCAGATGGCGCGCGCCGCCGGCATCCACGTCGTGATGGCCACGCAGCGCCCCTCGGTCGACGTCATCACCGGCACCATCAAGGCCAACTTCCCGACCCGCATCTCCTTCCAGGTGACGTCCAAGATCGACAGCCGCACCATCCTGGGGGAGCAGGGCGGCGAGCAGCTCCTGGGCCAGGGCGACATGCTCTACATGGCCGGCGGCGGCAAGATCGCCCGCGTGCACGGCCCCTTCGTCAGCGACGGCGAGGTCGAGGAGGTGGTCCGCCACCTGCGCGCCCAGGGCGCCCCGGCCTACATCGAATCGGTCACCGACGATCCCGACGCCGATGCCGAGGGCCTCGGCCTGCCCGGCGAGGGCGGCGAGGAGGGCGAGAGCGACCAGCTCTACGACCAGGCCATCGCCCTGGTCGCCCGCGAGCGCAAATGCAGCACCAGTTTCATCCAGCGCTACCTCCAGATCGGCTATAACAGGGCGGCCCGCATCGTCGAGCGCATGGAGCGCGAGGGCGTGGTCAGCCCCGCCAACCATGTCGGCAAGCGCGAGGTGCTGGCCCGCGACATCGACGACCGCGAGCGCTGATCGCCCGTTTTCCGGGCGAGCGAGGAACGATGAGCGAGCAAGTCCCGTCCGGAGCCGTACCGAAGTCGCCGCTCGCGACGGCGCCGGTCCGCCACCGGCGGCGCATCCCGCTGGTCTGGATCGTGCCGATCCTGACGGCGCTGATCGGCCTCTGGCTGGCCTGGGACACCTACTCCAAGCGCGGGCCGACCATCACCGTGTCGTTCGACACCGCGGCCGGCCTGACCGCCGGCCAGAGCCAGCTCAAGTACCGCAACGTCGTCATGGGCACGGTGAGGAGCATCACCATCCCGCCCGACCTCTCCAAGGTGCTGGTGACGATCGAGACGACCCGCGAGGCCGAGCCGCTGCTCACCGACAAGACGATCTTCTGGGTGGTGAAGCCGCAGCTCTTCGCCGGCAACATCACCGGCCTCGACACCATCCTCAGCGGCTCCTACATCGGCATGCGGCCCTCGACCGAGCCGGGCAAGCCGCAGCGCGACTTCGTCGGCCAGACCGATCCGCCGGTGCTGCAGGCCTCGGCCAAGGGCACGACCTACCGGCTCGACACCCATCGGCTGGGCTCGATCAGCATCGGCGCGCCGGTCTTCTTCCGCGACATCGAGGTCGGCACCGTGCTGGGCTGGGACCTGCACGACCTCGCCACCCGCGTCTCCATCCATGCCTTCGTGCGCGCGCCGTTCGACCGCTACGTCCACGAGGACAGCAAGTTCTGGAACGCCTCGGGCCTCTCGGTGACGCTCGGCGCCAAGGGCATCGACGTGCAGATGGAATCGCTGCGCGCCCTGCTGCTGGGCGGCATCGCCTTCGACACCTCGCACGACACCGACGCACCGGCCGCCAAGCCCGACCAGCGCTTCCCGCTCTACGCCAACCTCGAGGACGCCAAGGCCACCGGCTTCGGCCGCCAGTTCCACCTGGTCTCCTACTTCCCGGGCTCGGTCGCCGGTCTCGCCAAGGGCGCCGAGGTCACCTTCCACGGGCTGAAGGTCGGCGAGGTGACGGAGGTCGGCCTCTTCTACGATCCCGCGCTCGACAAGGTCGTCGTGCCGGTCCACTACCGCGTCGAGGCGGGGCGCGTGAGCAACGTCGCCAAGCTGAAGCATCTCGGCGCCCGTCAACTGGCCGAGGAGATGATCCAGCGCGGCCTGCGCGCCACGCTCGAGGCGCCGAGCCTGCTCACCGGCCAGAAGATCGTCGCCCTGCAGATTGTGCCCGACGCCAAACCCGCCGAGCTGCGCAAGGACGGCGACCACTACGTCGTGCCGTCGGCCGAGATCGGCGGCTTCGACAGCATCGTGAGCGCCGCCTCCGAGCTGCTGACCAGGATCAACCGCATCGACTTCGACAGGATCGGCCGCAGCATCTCGGCCGCGGCGAGCGGGCTCGACGAGACGATCAACGGCCCGCAGCTCAAGACCACGCTCAGGGCGCTCGAGAAGGCGATGGTCGACGTGCAGGACGTCGCCCGCAAGCTCGACACCGACGCCACGCCGGCGCTGAAGCGCCTGCCCGCCATCGCGCAGGAGCTGCAGGAGGCGGTGACCAGGGCCAACAGGCTGATCGCCTCGGTCGACCAGGGCTACGGCGGCCAGTCCAAGTTCCATCGCGACCTCGACCGGCTGATCCCGCAGCTCACCGACACCGCGCGCTCGATCCGCGCGCTCGCCGACCTGCTGTCGCGCCATCCCGAGGCGCTGATCAAGGGCCGCACCAACACGGGCAAGGAGTGACGATGATCAGTCGCCGACGCTTCGCGGTGCTCACGCTGCCCCTGGCCCTGCCCTTCGCGGCGGCGGCCTGCGGCTCCTCGCCCGAGCCCGGCCTCTACACGCTGGCGGTGCGCAACGGTCCCACGCTGCCCAGGGGCCCGCGCATCGTGCAGGTCCGCGACATCGGCCTGCCGGGCTATCTCGACCGCAAGGAGATCGTGCGCTCGACCGAGGACTACAAGCTCGACGTCCGCGCCAATTCCTGGTGGGGCGAGCCGATGGGCGGCATGCTCGGCCGCACCATCGTGCTCGAACTCGGCCAGCGCCTGCCCGACAGCAAGGTCTACAGCGAAGCGGGCTCGATCACGCTCGACCCCAACGCCGTGGTCGGCATCGACATCCAGCGCTTCGACGCCGACCGGGCCGGCAACGTGATCCTGCTGGCGCAGGTCGCCATCCAGTTCAACCGGCCGACCCGCCAGGCCACCCGCAACTTCGCGATCTCGCGGCCCGTGCCGACCCAGGACACGCCGGGCCACGTCGCGGCGATGAGCGACGCGCTGGGCGAACTCTCCGACGGCATCGCCCGGATGCTGCAGTAGGGCGATGGTCGCGGTCACCCGCCCGCAGCTTCGCGAGTGCCCGGGCTGCGGCCTGTTCCAGATCGTGCCGGCGATGGAAGCGAACATGCGCAGCGACTGCTCGCGCTGCGGCACGACCCTGCGCGCCACGCGCGCCGATCCGACCGGCCACTGCCTGGCGCTCACCGCCGCCTGCCTGGTGCTGTTCGCGGTCCTCTGGCTCGCCATGCTGATGAAGGTCTCGACCGCCGGGATCGTGCGCGAGACCGACCTGATGTCGGGCCCGCAGGAGCTGGTCGAGCGCGGCCTGTGGCCGCTGGCGCTCGCCGTGTTCTTCACGACGGCGGCGGCGCCGCTGCTCAAGTTCGCCGGCACGCTCTACGTGCTGGCGGGCCTCAGGATGCGGACCCCGCCGCCCAACCTGCACGGCGTCTTCCGCTTCTCGCGCAGGATCGGCACCTGGGCGATGCTCGAGGTGCTGCTGCTCGGCGCCTTCGTGGCCTACGTGAAGCTCGGCGACCTGGTGACCATCGAGCTGGGGCCGGCGGTCTATGCGCTGGGCCTGCTCACGATCGTCGTCGTCTGGGCCGAGCTGGCGCTCGACCCGCAGGCGGTGTGGGAGGAGATCGAGCGGCGCGGCCAGACCCACGCGCCGATGCCCGCCGTGATGCCCGCCGTGGCGCCGCGGGACTGGCGGCCGGGCGCCGCCGGCTGCGAGAGCTGCGGCCTGGTCTCGGTGCCCGCCGAGCACGACGAGCACCGCTGCCCGCGCTGCGGCGCGAAGGTCCACGAGCGCAGGCCCGACGCCGTCAACCGCACGCTGGCGCTGCTGATCGCCGGCGCGGTGCTCTACATCCCGGCCAACCTCTATCCCGTGCTGACCGTGATGCAGCTCGGCGCCGGCCAGCCCAGCACCATCCTGGGCGGCGTCGAGGAGCTGCTGGCCTCCAACATGTACCCGCTGGCGGCGCTGGTCTTCTTCGCCTCCATCCTGGTGCCGCTGTTCAAGCTGCTCGGGCTCGGCGCCATGCTGTTCGCGACCTCGCTGGCGGGCAGCGCGGAGACCGCCAACTTCGCCCTGCGCCAGCGCACCGCGCTCTACTTCGTCGTCGCCTGGATCGGCCGCTGGTCGATGGTCGACATCTTCATGGAGTCGCTGCTCGGCGCGCTGGTGAAGTTCGGCGGCGTCATCACCATCGAGCCGGGCGCCGGCGCGCTCGCCTTCTGCGCCGTCGTGTTCGTCACCATCTTCGCCGCCGAGTCGTTCGACCCGCGCCTGATGTGGGACGCCGCCGGCCACAACGCGCACCGCCGGTCGCTGCCGTCCCGCGCGCGACCGGCCGGGCAGGCCGCCGACGCCGTCAGTTCAGGGTGAAGATGACGTTCATCTTGATGTTGTGCACGTTGCGCACGCCGGCCGTGCCGACGAAGGTGTCGAGCTCGTAGCCCAGCGAGGCGCGGCTCCAGGCCGTGAGCGGGCGGCCGAAGCCCGCATAGGCGCGGTTCTGCGTGAAGCCGTTCAGCCGGGTGTTCGGGTTGCTGTTGGTGAGGTTGAGGAAGATCTCGTCGGAGAAGGCGAGCTCCCACGGCGTGCCCTGCAGCGGCACGCGCACGCCGGCCAGCAGGCGGGTGCGCACCAGCCACTGGCCGTTGTCGAAGAACAGCTCCTCCCAGCGCCAGCGCATGGTGAAGGGCAGGTCCTCGATGCGCGCGCGGTAGAGGATGTCCTGGAAGGGGCCGCGCGAGGTGCTCTGGCCGGCGAGATAGCGGTTGAACTGCACGTAGCCCGCCGCGATCGCCCAGTGCGGCGAGATCGCGTACTCGAAGCCCGGCCGCACCTGGAAGTTGCGCAGCAGGCCGCTGGCGGTGTCGAAGCGGCCCAGCGTGTCGAGATGGAACGACCAGCGCTTGTCGATCCGGTACTCCAGCCCGATCGAGGGTGTGATCCAGACGTCGCCGCTCTGGAAGCTCGGCACCCGCGCGCGCTGCTGCGCGTCGGCGGGGGGCGCGGCGAGCGCCGCGGACGCGAACAGCAGGGCAAGGACGCGCCATGCGGACATGGGGCTTTCTACCCTCAGGGCCGGGCGGCTGTCGCTATCTGGATGGTCCGAATCCCTGCAGGGTCCAGATCAGTGGCGCCGGGCTGACACGAACCTGGCCGGCCTGCGGGCGATCGACGTCGACGATCAGGATGATCGCCAGGGACCAGGCTGCGAGAAGCATGAACGACAAAGCGAACTGGCGCGTGCCGGAAAGGCCGAAGCCGTAGCCGACGGCGCCGACGGCGAGGATCGACACGGTCAGCAGCAGGCGCAACAGGTAGGGCGGCACGTGGCCCGCGAAGTTGCGCCGATTGGTCGTGGCGAGGTCGAAGGTCTCGTTGAGGCTCGACAGCAGCAGCGCCGAAACCGGGCTCGGCGCGCGCTCCGCCACGGCCCGCGCGCGATCCCACATGTCGGCCTGCAGCGCAGCGGTCCGCGCGTTGAGCTGCCGGACCACGGCGCGGTCGTCGTCGCCGCGCACGGCGTCGATGCGCACCTGCGTGTATTCGCGCAGTAGTCGCAGCAGAGGCTCGCGTTCTTCGCCCGTCGCGACCTGGGCGCGCAGCCACGAGGTGCCGATGGCGTTGGCCTCGGCCAGCACCGAGTCGCGGCGCTGTTCGTAGCGGCCCGACGCCATCGACAGGGAGACGCCGAGCAGGAATGCGAGCAGGCCGACCATGCCGGCGCCGGCGAAGTTCACCGCCGACTTCTCGCCGTCGCTCGGGGTGTGGCGGGCCGCCACGAAGCGGCCGATGCGGAAGCCGATTTCGAGCGCGCCGACGAGCAGCAGGAGCACGAACAGGCCGGCAATGTGCAGATTGCCGTCGGCCAAGTCGTGGAGGAAGCGGAACAGAAAGTCGAAGGGTCCCAGCGACAAGGTTCAGGGTCTCCAGCGCAGGAAGTTGGCGATCAACCTGAGGCCGGTCGCCTGGCTCTTCTCCGGGTGGAACTGCGTGCCGGCGAGGTTGTCGCGGCCGACGATCGCCGTGACCGGACCGCCATAGTCGGTCCGCGCGAGCACCGTCGCGGGCTTGGCGGCCGCGAGCTGGAAGGAATGCACGAAATAGGCGTGGTCGCCGGGCGCGATGCCTTCGAGCAGCACGTGCGGCTCGAGGTCCGTCAGCTCGTTCCAGCCCATGTGCGGGATCTTGAGATGGTCCTTGCCCGTCGCTCCCCTGGGCTCGATTCGCACCACGTCGCCTGCGATCCAGTCCAGCCCGGCATGGACGCCGTACTCGACGCCTCTGGTGGCCATGAGCTGCATGCCGACGCAGATGCCGAGGAACGGCTTGCCGCGCTCGATCACCTCGCGCTGCAGCGCCTCGACCATCCCCGGCACGCCGTGCAGCCCGGCGCGGCAGTCGGCGAAGGCGCCGACGCCCGGCAGCACGATGCGGTCGGCGGCGGCGACGTCGACGGGCGAGGCGGTCACGACGATGCGCTCGTGCGTGCCCGCCTCGCGCGCGGCGCGCTCGAAGGCCTTGGCGGCGGAGCGCAGGTTGCCCGAGCCGTAGTCGACGATGGCGACGGTCATGCCCCCCTCCGCCCCTTCGGGGCACCTCCCCCATGTGATGGGGGAGGAGAAGAAAGAGTTGTTCTCCTCCCCCACGCGAATGGGGGAGGTGGCCGCAGGCCGGAGGGAGTCATCGCACTCGCCCGTGTGATGGGGGAGGAGAGGAAAGAGTTGTTCTCCTCCCCCACGCGAGTGGCGGAGGA
>CAYQAY010000062.1:0-29430 GCA_964415585.1 uncultured Reyranella sp. | reverse complement strand
GGCATGCGCATCTCGGTCGGCATCGCCTGGCTGGTGATCGTCGCGGCCGAGATGCTCGTGGGCGGCACCGGCATCGGCTACTTCGTGTGGAACGAGTGGAACAACCTCTCGATCGCCAACATCGTGACCGCGATCCTGCTGATCGGCCTGGTCGGTCTCGCGCTCGACCAGGGCCTGGCCTGGGCGGCCAAGCTCGTCACCTATCCGGAGTAGACCATGGACCACCGACCTCTCATCAGCGTCGAGGGCCTGGGGCGTCGCTTCGGGGACTCCAACCAGCCGGCCGTGTTCGAGGACATCTGGTTCGGTGTCGACAGGGGCGAGTTCTGCTGCCTGATCGGCCATTCCGGCTGCGGCAAGACCACGATCCTGAACGTACTGGCGGGCCTCGACAGCCCGAGCGACGGCGCCGTCATCGTCGACAATCGCGAGATCGACGGGCCGAGCCTCGACCGCGCCGTGATCTTCCAGGGCCACGCGCTGCTGCCCTGGCTCACCGTGATGGGCAACATCGCCTTCGCCGTTTCCTCGCGCTGGCCCTCGTGGGACAGGGCCAAGGTGCAGGAGCATGCAAGCCGCTTCATCGCGCTGGTGGGGTTGAAGGGCGCCGAGAACAAGCGGCCGGCCCAGCTCTCGGGCGGCATGAAGCAGCGGGTGGGCATCGCGCGCGCCCTCTCGATCCAGCCCAAGATGCTGCTGATGGACGAGCCGTTCAGCGCGCTCGACGCGCTGACCCGCGGCATGCTGCAGGACGAGGTGCTGCGCATCTGCGCCGACACGCAGCAGACCGTGTTCATGATCACCCACGACGTCGACGAGGCGATCCTGCTCGCCGACAAGATCGTGCTGATGACCAACGGCCCCGGCGCCAAGATCGCCGAGATCGTGGTCAACACCATGCCGCGCAACGAGCGGCACCGGAACGACCTCCATCGCCATCCGCAGTACTACGCGATCCGCAACCACCTCGTCGAGTTCCTGGTGAACCGCAGCCGCGCGTTCGACCAGGAGATCGCCGAGCACGGCCACGATCCGCGGCGGCTGAAGCTGGTGAAGCCGGGATTGTCGGCGGTCAACCCGCCGGCAGAAGTCGTGCCGCTAAGGCACACGCACTGACAGTCGAAGCACACGGGAGAAGGTAATGAAGCGGGCTGAAGTCACAGAAAAGATTCTCACGGCCAAGCGCCTGAAGGAGCTGACTTGGGACGAGATCGCCAGGAAGATCGGCGGTGCGTCGAAGATCATCGTCACCGCCGCCTGCATGGGCCAGATGCGGATGACCAAGGAGCAGGCGACCAAGGCCGGTAAGCTGTTCGGGCTCGGCAAGGAAGAGGTGCTGCTGCTGCAGGAGGTGCCGTACCGCGGTTCGCTGCCCCAGGTGCCGCCGACCGACCCGCTGATCTACCGCTTCTACGAGCTGATCCAGGTCTACGGCACGACCTGGAAGGAGCTGATCCAGGAGGAGTTCGGCGACGGCATCATGTCGGCGATCGACTTCGACATGACGATGGAGCGCCAGCCCGACCAGAAGGGCGACCGCGTGAAGATCGCCATGTCGGGCAAGTTCCTGAGCTACAAGACGTACTGAACTGTAATGGATCCCTCGCTGGCGCTCGGGATGACAAGGTACTCGGTGTCATCCCGAGCGTAGCGAGGGATCCAAATCCGACCAGGAAGGCAACCGTTGGCGCCGTTTGCCGTACTGGTAGTAGGTCGCCATGCAGAGGCCGACCGCCCCGCCCAAGACGAGTGCTGTCATCCAGTAACTTGCGGCTCTGGCCAAAGGGCCGACAGGAAGAACGCCCACTTCGGCTGTCAGCAACCAAGATCCTCCCCAGAAGGCGCCAAAGAAAAGGCCGCAAAACGCGAAGCTGGCCCAGAAACTCAAGAAGTGTGGCGGCGGCACGAAAATCCCAATACGCCACAGGCCGCGAACCAACGGTGGAGCGTAGCTCGACGGCCATATGCTTGTTGCCGCCAGCACTTCGAGTGCGGCGCTCAGTTTTGGCGGCAGCCGCTCCGTCGATGGCGGCCGACCACGCACTCTATTCTGCGGCCAGCTTCCGCGCGCTGCGCGGGTCGCGGGTCAGAAGCCCGTCGGCGAGGTCGCGGTCGATGAGCGCGTCGGGGCGTTCGGAGATGCGGCCGAAGCCGGCGCCGCCGCCCACGAACATCTCCACGATGTCGCCCTTCGCCAGATCGACGGCGGCCTTGCTCTTCAGGTCCTCGACAGTACCGTTGGCGCGCAGGATGCGGCAGTAGCCGCGCTGGCCGGGCTCGCCGCCGAGCAGGCCTTCGGGGGCCAGTCGGAAACGGTCGGAGTAGATCGCGAGCTGCACATCGTCGCGCAGGATCTCGCAGCGGCGGAAGAAGCCTGCGCCGCCGCGGCGGGCACCGAGGCCGAACGAGTCGGGTGCCAGCTCGTAGCCGACGATGCGGAAGAAGTCGTAGTCGATGTCGAGCGACTCGACCGGCGCGTTGGAGCAGTTGCTGAGCGGCGAGTCGACGGCGTCGCAGCCGTCGGCGTCCTTCGAGGCGCCGTAGCCGCCGCCGAAAATCTCGAGATAGACGCTGTAGCCACGTTCGCCGAGATGGCTGAGGCAGAACGCCGTCGTGCAGTCGAAGCCGGTGGCGATCACCTTGTCGGGCAGCGCCTGCGCCATCGCCTTCATCACGGCGTTGAACACGCGGTAGGCTGGGATCATGCGCGCGCGCACCGGCGCCGGCGGCCGCGGGTTGAGCAGCGAGCCGTAGGGCACCTTTATGACGATCGGGCGCGCCATGCCCTCGTTGTAGGGAATGTCCGGGCTGGTCAGCACGGACTTCACGCAGGAGAGCGCCGCCGACAGCGTGCTGGAGTAGGGACAGTTGAGGTTGCGCTTTACCTGAGCGCAGGTGCCCTCGAAATCGATCTCGACCGAATCGTCGGAGATGGTGACCTTGGCCTTCACCACCAGCGGATCGTCGGTGAGCCCGTCGTCGTCGACGGCGTCCTCGCCGTAGAAGGTGCCCTTCGGCGCCTGCGCGATGGCGGCGCGCACGCGGCGCTCGGAATAGTCCTGCATCTCCTTCATCGCGGCCTCGACCTTGTCGGTGCCGTAGCGCTCGCAGAGCTGCTTGACCCGCAGCACGCCGATGGCGTTGGCCGCGAACTGGGCGTTGAAGTCGCCGATCGTGAGGTCGGGCACGCGCACGTTGGCGGTGACCAGCCGTTCGAAGCTGCCGCCGTTCCAGTCGTGCTCGAAGCTGTACTTCGAGGGGGGGAAGCGCAGGCCCTCCTGGTAGACGTCGGAGGCGTGGATGTTGAGGCCGGGCGCGCCGCCGCCGAGATCGAGATGGTGCGCCACCGAGGCGCCGAAGCCCACGACTCGACCCTGGACGAAGATCGGCGTGAAGATGAAGACATCGGGAATGTGCTGGCCGCCCTCGAACGGGTCGTTGTTGATCAGGAAGTCGCCTTCCTTCAGCGTCTCGACGGGATGTCGCCTGAGGCAGGCGCGCAGCGTCTCGCCGATCGGCCCCAACTGCATGGGAATGAGTTCGGCCTGGGCCACCGTGTTGCCGAAACGGTCCATCAGGCCCGCCGAGCCGTCGCGCGCCTCGCGCAGGATGGTCGAGTAGGCGGAGCGGATCAGCTTCACGCCCATCTCGCGTGCACCGGCGATCAGCGCCTGGCTGATGACGGCATAGTCGATCGGACCGAGTTGGGTCATGACGATCTCCGCAGGATCAGATTGTCGGACGCGTCGAGCTCGGCCGTCCAGCCGGGTGCCACCCAGGTGGTGGCGGTGTGGCCCTCGACGACGGCGGGGCCTACGATCTTCTGAAGGGGCTCCAGCGCTTCGGCGGTGTAGCGCGGGCAGTCGAGCCATGTCTCGCCGTGGAAGATCTTGGCCTGCTCGGGCGCTTTGGCCGCGAGCTTCTCGCGATCCAGTTTGGGTACGCCGCCGATCGGCAGGGTGGCGCCGACGCGGAGCGTCACGATCTCGACCGGCCGGTCGAGCGTCGCGCCGTGCATGAAGGTGCGGTGGTGGGCGTCGGCGAACAGCTCCGAGAGATAGGCGGCATCGAGCGAGGCGAGGCGCGCGGCCGGCACCTCGACTCCGACCTCGAAGGCCTGGCCGACGAAGCGCATGTCGAGCGTGTGGGTGTAGACGAGGTCGGCCGCCCCATTCCTACTGGCTAGTTTCATCTCGGCGAACTGCGCGGCGAGCCGGTCGCGCATCCCGGCGAAGATGCGGCCGGCCTCCTGCGCGGCCGTCTCGTCGAGCTTCATCTTGCGCGTGACGGCGTCGAACTTGGTGTAGTCCGAGGCGACGAGGCCATAGGCCGAGATCACGCCGGCATTGGGCGGCACGACGATCGTCGAGATGCCCAGCTCCTCGGCGATGCGCGCGGCATGCAGCGGGCCGGCGCCGCCGAACGGCACCAGCGCGTAGTCGCGCGGATCGCGGCCGCGCTCGGTCGAGACGAGCTGGATGGCGCGTACGATGTTGGCGTCGGCGAGCTGCAGCGCCGAGGAAGCGGCCTGCTCGACGGTGAGCTTGAAGCGCCGGGCCAGCGGCTCGAAGGCGCGGCGCGCGGCCTCGGCGTCGAGCTTCATGCGGCCGCCCAGGAAGGCGCCGGGCCGGATGGTGCCGATCACGACGTGGGCGTCGGTGGTCGCGGGCTCGGTGCCGCCGCGGCCGTAGCAGGCGGGACCGGGATCGGCACCGGCGCTTTGCGGCCCGACGCGCAGCATGCCGCCGTCGTCGACCCAGGCGATCGAGCCGCCGCCCGCGCCGACCGAGACGATGTCGAGCACCGGCGTGCGGATCGGCAGCCCGTCGATCTCGCTCTCGGCGGCGAGCGAAGGCCGCCCGTCCTGCACCAGGCAGACATCGGTCGAGGTGCCGCCCATGTCGAAGGTGATGAGGTCGTCGAAGCCCGATCGTGCGGCCTGGCGCGTCGCGCCGACGACGCCGGCAGCCGGGCCCGAGTAAAGCGCGGTGATGGCGCTCTGGCGCATCGCCCCGGCAGGCAGTCGTCCGCCGTTGCTCTGCATCACGGTGAAGCGGCCCTTGAAGCCCGACTCCGCGAGCTTGTTCTCGAACCGGTGCAAGTAGCCGTCGATCACCGGCTGGACGTAGGCCGAGAGCAGCGTCGTCGAGGCGCGCTCGAACTCGCGGAACTCGCGCGCGACCTGGTGGCTGCAGGTGACCAGCACGCCGGGCAGCGCCGCCGCGATGACGCTGGCGAGCCGCTTCTCGTGCACGGGGTTGGCGTAGGCGTTCAGCAGGCAGATCGCGACGGCGCGGTAGCCGCCGTTCTTCAGCGCGGGGATCAGCTCCGCACCGATCTTCGCCTCGTCGAGCGGCATCTCGACCGAGCCGTCGGCGCGCAGACGCTCGGGCGCCTCGAAGCAATCCTTGCGACGAACGGGCGGTGCAGGCTTCGCATAGAAGAGATCGTAGATGTTGCGCCGGTCGTGGCGCTGCATGAAGAGCAGGTCGCGGAAGCCCTGCGTGGCGACGAAAGCCACGTTCGCGCCCTTGCGCTCCAGCACCGCATTGGTGGCGACGGTCGAGCCGTGGCCGAGATCCTCGATGCGCGCGAGGTCGATGCCGGAGGCGGTGAGGGCGGCGAAGGCGCCGACGTCGGGCGACCTGGGCGTGCTCGGGACCTTGGTGACCACGATCCGGCCGCCCTCGACGGCCACGAGGTCGGTGAAGGTGCCGCCAACCTCGACGCCGACGCGCATCGGCCTATTTCCCGTCCAGCTTCGCCTGGAGCTCGGCGATCTGTGTCTTGAGCGCCTCGTTCTCCTCGCGCGCCTTGGCGGCCATCGCCTTCACGGTCTCGAACTCGTCGCGCCGCGGAATATCCATGCCGTCCAGGATCCTTGCGATCTGGTCGCGCACGCGGGCTTCGACCTCGTCCTTCACGCCGGTCAGCGCGCCCATGGCGCCGTTGGCCACCTTGGTGAGATCGTCGATGAACGGATTACGGGTCTGCATGGTCAATGCTCCTGGCGGGCGCGACTCCTGATGCGGCGAGTATGGGCGGCTGGTAGCATCCGGCGCAAGAAGGACGGAGGAGCCGTTGAGTCTGGTCAAGGTCGAGTCGAGCGAAGGCATCACCACCATCACCATGAACCGCGCCGACAAGCGGAACGCCCTGTCGCAAGCGCTGTGCGACGCGCTCTACGACGCCTATCGCGGCTTCGAGGCAGGCTCCGATCACGTGGCGATCCTGCAGGCCGAGGGGCCGGCCTTCTGCGTCGGCGCCGACCTCAAGGAGCCGCCGGCCGCGATGTGGAAGGCGGTGCCGCATGTCAGCCATCACCTCACCAAGCCGGTGATCTGCGCCACCCAGGGCTGGGTGATCGGCGGCGCGATCTGCATGGTCATGACCTGCGATCTGATGGTCTCGGCCGACACCACGAAGTTCATGTACCCCGAGGCCAAGGTCGGCGTGTTCGGCGGCCTGATGCCGGGCATCGTCTCGCGCATGCCGCACAAGGTCGCGATGGAGCTGCTGCTGCTCGGCGAGGAGATCCCGGTGAAGCGCGCCTACGACGTGGGCTTCGTGAACAAGGTCGTGCCGCTCGGCGAAGAACGAAAGGAGGCGCGCCGAATGGCCAAGGTGATCGCGGAGTCCGCGCCCCTGGTCGTGCGCACGCTCCGCGACTTCGCCAACCAGACCCTGTCGCGCGGCCCGGCCGAGATCTTCGTGCCGGAGCGCTACAAGCTCGAAACCATCGCCAACTCCGAGGACCGCAAGGAAGGCGCCGCCGCCTTCCGCGAGAAGCGGGCCGCGAAGTTCAAGGGACGCTGAAAAGGGGACGCTGAGCGATGGGCAAGCTGCTGCTGGTCGGTTGCGGGAAGATGGGTGGCGCCATGCTCGACGGCTGGCTGCGACGCGGGCTGAAGGCCACCGATGTCGTGGTCGCCGAGCCGGTCGAGGCGATCCGGCCCAAGCACGCGGGGCTGCGCGTCGTTGCCTCGTCCACGGAAGTTGCCGAGACGCCGGAGATCGCGATCCTCGCGGTCAAGCCGCAGTCGATGGACGCGACGCTCACCGACCTCAGGCGCTTCGCCGACGCCGGCACGGTGTTTCTCTCGATCGCGGCGGGCAAGACCCTGACCTATTTCGGCGGTCATCTCGGCATCGGCGCCAAGGTCGTGCGCTCCATGCCCAACACGCCGGCGGCGGTGCGCCAGGGCATCACGGTGGCCACGGCGGCGAAGGCCGTGACGGCGGCGGAGAAGAAGCGCTGCCACGAGTTGCTCGAGGCAGTGGGCGAAGTGCTGTGGGTCGACGACGAGGCGCTGATGGACCCCGTCACGGCGTTGTCGGGCAGCGGCCCGGCCTATGTCTTCCTGCTGGTCGAGGCGATGGCAGCGGCCGGCGCCAAACTCGGATTGACGCCCGAGATGGCGATGCAACTCGCGCGCGCCACGGTCGCGGGCAGCGGCGAGCTGTTGCGGCAGTCGACGGAACCCGCATCGCAATTGCGCGTAAACGTCACCAGCCCGGGCGGCACGACGGCCGAGGCGCTGAAGGTGCTGATGGCCGATGACGGTATCCAGAAGGTGTTCGACAAGGCGCTGGCCGCTGCGTCGCGCCGCTCCAGGGAGCTCGCGGGATAGATGAGCGAGGCGAGTGACAAGGCATTGGATGCCTTTCTCGGGCTGATCGCCGAGAAGGGCTTCGCCGCCGTGGCGTTGCGCGATGTGGCCGAGAAGGCGGGCCTGGGCTTCGCCGACCTTTATCGCGTTCATCCCGACAAGGTGTCGCTGATCGGCACCTTCATGGCGCGGATCGACGCCGAGGTGCTGGCCGGCACACCGTCCGCGAGCGATCCCGAGGAGACGGCGCGCGACCGGCTGTTCGACGCCATGATGCGCCGCTACGACGCGCTTAGGCCCCATCGCGAGGCGCTGCGCGCGATCCGCCGGGCCGGCACGCGCGACCCGATGCTGGCGCTGGCCATGGGTCCGGCGTTGCGCCGTTCCATGGCGGCGATGCTCGAGGCGGCTGCTCTGCCCAGCGACGGGCTTTCGGGTGCGTTGCGGCAGAACGGGTTGCTGGCCATTCACTATGCCGTCTCCCGGGTGTTCGACCGGGACGACACGGCAGACCTGTCGAAGACGATGGCGGCCTTGGACAACCGGCTCAAGATGGCCGAAAAATGGTCACAACTCTTTGACAAATATGTAAAATCCGCAGAATCAAAGACGCCGCCTGAGGCGTCTGTTTCGCCGGCTGCGTGAAAATTTTGTGCGACGCACAATTCGTCTCTTGACTTGCTGCGGTGCATCCATAGATTAGGCCTCGTTGTGCGCCGCAACAAAGCGGATCACCCGAGTTTCAGCCGTCGCAGCAATCAGGAGACTTTCCATGTACGCCACTGGCGCCTTCAAGAACCCGTTCGCCGACTTCGACTTCAGCAAGATCTCCAGCGAGTTCAAGCTGCCGGTCGTGAACGTCGAGACGATCGTCGAGACCACCCGCAAGAACTTCGCGACCATGACCTCGGTGAACACCGCCGCCGTCGAGTCGATGAAGGCGATCGCACAGCGCCAGGGCGACATGGTCCGCGCCGCGATGGAAGACCTTTCCAAGCACGGCAGCGAAGTGCTCGCCGCCGCGACCGTCGAAGAGAAGGCCGCCAAGCAGATCGACTTCGTGAAGAAGAGCTACGATCTGGCGATCTCCAACTCCAAGGAGCTGGCCGAGCTGTACAGCAAGGGCCACACCGATGCGCTGACCGCGCTGACGGCCCGCGTCGCCGAGCTGACCGAAGAGGTCAAGGCCGCGATCGCCAAGAAGCAGTAAGTCCGGCGTCACTGCCGAACGGAAGGGCCGCTCTTACGAGCGGCCCTTTTCTTTTGCGCGCGCCGCTCTAGGCTGCGCGCATCATGGCAGAGATCGCCTATCCCGATTTCGAGAAGGTCGACATCCGCGTCGGCACCATCGTCGAGGCGGCGCCGCTGGAAGGCGCGCGCAAGCCGGCGTTCAGGCTGCTGATCGACTTCGGCGCCGAGATCGGCATGAAGAAGTGCTCGGCGCAGATCACCGTGCACTACACGCCGGAAGGGCTGGTCGGCCGCCAGGTCGCGGCGGTGGTCAATTTCCCGCCGCGCCAGATCGGCAAGTTCATGTCGGAAGTGCTGACGCTGGGCTTCCCCGACGAGAACGGCGCGGTCGTACTGATCGCGCCGTCGAAACCGGTCCCCAACGGCATGAAGCTCTTCTAGAAGACCCTGTGAATCCAGTTGTGCGGGTCGGGAGCGCGGCAGCGCTGGATGTCGACCAGCGCCGACTTGAGCTCGGTCGTGCGGATGCCCGGCCCGCCGTTGCCGATGCGGAATTCGCCTTCGGGCGCACGCACCGTGCCGATCGGCGTGACGACGGCGGCGGTGCCGCAGGCGAAGGCCTCGCGCAGCTTGCCGCTCCTGGAATCGGCCTTCCATTGCTCGTAGGAGTACTTCTCCTCGCGCACCTCGATGCCCTTGTCCTTGGCGAGGGTCAGCAGCGAGGAGCGGGTGACGCCGGGCAGGATGGTGCCGCCGAGCGGCGGGGTGCACATCGACCCGTCGTCGAAAACGAAGAAGATGTTCATGCCGCCCAGCTCCTCGACCCACTTGCGCTCGACGGCATCGAGGAAGACGACTTGGTCGCAGCCATGCCGCGTCGCTTCGGACTGGGCGAGCAGGCTCGCCGCGTAGTTGCCGCCGCACTTGGCGGCGCCGGTGCCGCCGGGCGCGGCACGGGTGAATTCCTGGCTGACCCAGAGCGACACGGCGTCGGCGCCCGACTTGAAGTACGAGCCGACCGACGAGGCGATGACGCTGAACAGGTAGTTCGATGAAGGCTTCACGCCGAGGAAGACCTCGTTGGCGAACATGAAGGGGCGCAGGTAGAGGCTGCCTTCGCCGTCGGGAATCCAGTCGCGGTCGGTGTCGACCAGCAGATCGCAGGCCTCGAGGAAGATGTCCTCGGGCAGCTCGGGCATCGCCAGCCGCCGCGCCGAGTCCCGGAAGCGCTTCGCGTTCTCGCGCGGCCGGAACAGCGTCGCGCCGTCGCCCGTCTTGTAGGCCTTCAGCCCCTCGAAGATCTCCTGCGCGTAGTGCAGGACGGCGGCGGCCGGATCCATCGGGATCGTGCCACGCGGCCCGATCTTGGCATCGTGCCAGCCGTCGGCGTCGCTGTACTTGATGGTGACCATGTGGTCGGAGAAGACGCGGCCGAAGCCGGGATTCTTCAGGAGCTCGGCACGCTTGGCCGCCGGGGTCGGCGACGGGTGCGGGACACGGGCGAACGTCAGGGACTGTGTCTTGGACATTTCTCTCTCGGGCTTCTCTTTGCGCTGTTGTAGCACTCTCAAAGGGGAATGCGTACGATCACGCGCAGGCCGCCCAGCGGCGAGGGGCCGAGGACCACGTCGCCGCCGTGGCTGCGCGCCACATCGCGGGCGATGGTGAGGCCGAGACCGACGCCGCCGGTGTCGGCGTTGCGCGATTCGTCCAGCCGGAAGAAGGGGCGGAACACGTCCTCGTAGCGGTCGGGCGGGATGCCCGGCCCGTCATCGTCGACCGTGATTTCGACCGAGGTGCGGCCGCGCACCGCCTCGAGCCGCACGTTGCTGCCGTGGCGCAGCGCGTTGGAGACGAGGTTGGTCAGGCAGCGCTTGATGGCGAGCGGCCGCAACTCGACATTCATGTCTCCCTGCCAGGCGAGGTCGATGCTGGCGCTATCGCGCCGCGCGCCGGCCGCGACGTCCTCGAGGATCTCGGAGAGGTCGACGAGCGCCGGCTCCTCGTCACCCTCGCCGCGCGCGAAGGCGAGGTAGCCCTCGATCATGCGCTCCATGTCGGAGACGTCGTTTTCGAGCTCCTTGGTCTCCGCCGATTCGGGCAGCAGGGCGAGCGACAACTTCATGCGCGTGAGCGGCGTGCGCAGGTCGTGGCTGACGCCGGCCAGCATCTCGGTGCGCTGCTGGATCGAGCGCCGCAGGCGGATGCGCATCGTGTGGAAGGCGGTCGCGGCGTTGCGCACCTCGCGCGTGCCGCCGGAGAAGGCGAAGTCAGGCACGTCACGACCCTTGCCGAGGGCGTCGGCTGCCACCCCGAGATGCTCGATCGGCACCAGCTCGCGCCGCATGAACCAGATAGCGAGCCCGAACAGCACGAGGGCGATGCCGAGCTGGGCCACCACGTAGGCGAAGCTCGAGCCGAAGGTCAGGCGGACATGCGGCACCAGCACGTCCATCACGTCGCCGTCGGACAGCTGGATCTCGATCAGGAGCTGGCCGCCACCGATGTTGTTGTCGAGGTAGAACGGCCGCTTGAGGTCGGCCTCCATCGCGCCCTGGACCTCGCGGGCCACGATGTCGAAATACTCGGGCTCCTTGAACGGCCGCACGATGCCCTGGCGGAAGGAGACGAACAGCAACAGGTCCTGCGCCGAGCGCCGCAGGATCCAGTTGCGGTGCTCGTCGTCGGGGAAGTCGGAGCGCAGCGAGATCAGCAGGCGCAGGTCGCGGACCAGCAGGATGGCCAGGCGGTTCGTCACGTTGTCGCCGCGCTGGCTGTAGAACCACCAGGCCGACAGCGCCTGCAGCAGCAGCATCGGCACCACGATGATGATCAGCGCGCGCGCGAACAGCGTCTGCGGCGAGTGCTTGTCGGACCACTGCGCGATGCGCTCGAAGAGGTCGCGGGCGCCGGCCAGCATCAGGCGTCGACCAGCCGGTAGCCCTGGCCGCGCACGGTCCGCAGGTAGCGTGGAAAGGACGGGTCGGGCTCGATCTTGCGCCGCAGCCGCGTCACCTGCACGTCGATGGCGCGTTCGTTGACGGAAGCGCCCACGCTCTTGCACAGCGTTTCCCGGCTCAGCACCTCGCCGAGCCGCGGCGTGAACACGCGCAGCAGCGTGGCTTCGGCATCGGTCAGCGGTACCCGCTTGCCCTTCTGAGTCAGCTCGCCCAGCTCCTGGTCGAACTGGAAGGGACCGAACGCGACGTGGCGCTGCGGCTCGCCGGCGGGAGCGGCCGCCGGCCGGCCGCGGCGCAGCACGCTCTGGATGCGCAGCAACAGCTCGCGCGGCTCGAACGGCTTGCCGAGATAGTCGTCGACCCCGGTTTCGAGGCCGGCGATGCGGTCCTTGGTGTCGACCATGGCGGTCAGCATCAGGATCGGCACGTCGCTGGTACGGCGCAGCTCGGTCGCGAAGGCGAGGCCGGTTTCGCCGGGCATCATGACGTCGAGCACGATCAGGTCGAAGTCGAGAGAGCCCAAACGCTGCCGCGCTTCGGCGGCGCTGGCCGCGGTCGAGACGCGGAAGTCATGGCGCGACAGGAAGTTCTTCAGCAGCTCGCGCAGGCGCGTGTCGTCGTCGACGACCAGGATGTGCGACTTGTCGGACGAGGCGTCCATCGCGCCTAGCGGCCGCCGCCGCGCACCCGCTTGTCGACGACGGCGCGCTCGGCCGGGTCGAGCAGGCCGAGCAGAACCTTGCGGAAGCCCTCGACGGCGTCGGCGCCAGTCTCGCGATAGGCGCGGGCGAAACGCTGGCTCTGCTTGTCGGTGAGGTCGCGCTCGAGCTTCACGCCCTTCTCGGTGAGCCACAGCAGCCGTTCGCGCCGGTCGCGCGCGCCACTCTTCTGTTCGACATAGCCCTGCTCGATCAGGTCCTTGAGCACGCGGCTGATCGACTGCTTGGTGACCTTCAGGATCGACAGCAGATGGCCGACCGTATGGCCGGGATGGCGGCCGATGAAATAGATGGCGCGGTGATGCGCGCGACCGAGCTGGTAGCGCTTGAGCTGCTGGTCCGACTCGAAGGTGAAGTCGCGGTAGGCATAGAACATCAGCTCGATGCCCTGCCGCAGCTCTTCGTCGCGCAGGAACAGGGGGTTGGCAGGCGCTCGCGATTCCACACTCCGTTTATAGAGCGGGCGCGTTGCGTTGACACCCCGGGGAAGCCGGTGATACCGGCCGCGACAGACATTTTCTTTCTCCCTGCGAGTTCTGCATGCTGACCGTCCATCATCTCGGCAAGTCGCAATCCGAACGCATCGTCTGGCTCTGCGAGGAGCTGGGCCTGCCCTACGAGCTGAAGGTCCACGACCGCGATCCCAAGACACGGCTGGCGCAGGCCGACTACAAGGCTCTGCATCCCATCGGTGCCGCACCGGTGATCCGCGACGGCGACGTGGTGCTGGCCGAATCGGGTGCCATCGTCGAGTACATCACGGCGAAGTATGGGAAGGGCCGGCTGGTGCTGCCGCCCGACCATCCCGACTATGCGCAGTTCGTCTACTGGCTGCATTTCGCCAACGGCACGCTGCAGCCGGCGATGGGCCGCAACATGATCCTCGGGCGGCTGGACCTGCCGGCCGACAATCCCGTGCTGCGCGCGATGAAGGGCCGCCTCGATCTCGCGCTCGGCCTGGTCGAGCAGCGGCTGGCCCAGGCCGAATGGTTCTCCGGCAAGGACTTCACGATCGCGGACGTCATGATCGTGTTCTCGCTCACGACCATGCGGCTCTTCCTGCCGCTCGACCTCACGCCTTACCCGGCGATCCTCGCCTACCTTCAGCGGGTCGGGAAACGCGACGCCTACCGCCGCGCCATGGCCAAGGGCGACCCCGGCATGGAGCCTCTCCTCACCTAGAAATCCTTGCCGTTTCAGCGGGTTGGATCATCTGTATTGACAAGGTCAGTAGTATTGACCTATATAGACAGATAGTTGTGTTTCGACCGTCTGAAAAGACCCATTTGGAACCATAGGGGAGGGGATATCGCAATGTCCTTAACCATGGATGACCGCGACGGCTGGATCTGGCTCGACGGCAAGCTGGTGCCCTGGCGCGAGAGCCGCATGCACGTGCTGACCCACGCGCTCCACTACGGCTCGGCCGTCTTCGAGGGCGAGCGCATCTACGACGGCCGCGTCTTCCGGCTGTCGGCGCACAGCGCACGCCTGATCCGCTCGGCGCGCCTGCTCGACTACGACCTGCCGTGGTCGCGCGAGGAGATCGACGAAGCGACGCGCGCCGTCGTGAGGGCGAACAAGCTCGCGAGTGGCTACGTCCGCCCGATTGCCTGGCGCGGTTCCGAGGTGCTGGGCGTGTCGGCGATCGGCACGACGGTGCACCTCGCCATCGCGCCGTGGGCGATGGAGGGCCGTCTCTCGGTGCAAGCGCGCGATGCCGGCATCAACGTCACCATGGCGCGCTACCGCCGGCCCTCGCCAGAGACTGCGCCGGGCCATGCCAAAGTCGCAGGTCTCTACGTGATCTGCGGCATCGAGAAGGACCGCGCGCTGAAGGCGGGCTTCGACGATGCGCTGATGCTCGACTGGCAGGGCCGCATCGCCGAGACGACCGGCGCCAACATCTTCCTGGTGATCGACGGCAAGCTGGTGACGCCGACACCACACAATTTCCTCGACGGCATTACGCGCCGCGCGGTGATGGGCATGGCGCGCAAGCGCGGCTGGACGGTCGAGGAACGGGACGTGATGCCCGAGGAACTGGGCGATGCCAGCGAGGTCTTCCTCTGCGGCAGCGCCGCGGAGATCGTGCCGGTCGGCTCCATCGACAAGCACAACTACCAGGCGGGGCCGGTGGCGAAGACCCTGATGGCCGACTTCCAGAAGCTGGCCCGCGAGCCGGACAGCGAGGGCTTCGGCGAATCGATGCACCTGATGGCCGAAACGGCGCGAGCCGCCTGACCTTGACATAGGGGGTTGCGATCCCCTTCTCTCGAAGACGTCCGAGGGGTGTCTGTCCTCCACCAGAGGCCGGGCTGAGACAGTCGCTGCGGCTGAACCCTTTGAACCTGATCCGGATCATGCCGGCGAAGGAACGGGAGTCTGCCCATGGGTCGACCAGAAGTTTCAATCATCGGTGCCGGCGTCGCGGGCCTCGCCTCGGCGATCGAGCTGACCGCGCGCGGCGTCGCCGTCGAGGTGCTGGAGCGCGCCGCGTCCCTGGGCGAGGGCGCCTGCTCGTGGAAGGCGGGCGGCATGCTGGCGCCATGGTGCGAGGCGGCGACCACGGACGAAGTGGTGGCGCGTCTCGGTGCGCCGTCGATCGGCTGGTGGCAACGCCACTTCCCTGGAACCGTGCGCAACGGCAGTCTGGTCGTGGCGCCGGCGCGCGACGCGGCGGACCTTACCCGCTTCGCGCAGCGCACCGAGCGTCACGAATGGATTGACGGTGACCGGCTTGCGACGCTGGAGCCCGATCTCGCAGGCCGCTTCCGGCGCGCGCTGTTCTTCCCTGACGAGGCCCATCTCGACCCTCGCAAGGCACTGACGCTCCTGACCGCGACGCTGGCGGCGCGTGGCGTGTCGATCCGCTTCGGCGTCGAAGCCGAGCCTGTCGCTGCGGGCGGCGATCTCGTCGTCGATTGCCGCGGGCTTGCGGCGCGCGGGGCGCTGCCCGACCTGCGCGGCGTGCGGGGCGAGATGCTGGTGGTGCGCACCCACGACGTGGCGCTGTCGCGGCCGGTGCGCCTGCTGCATCCGCGCATCCCGCTCTACATCGTGCCGCGCGGCGAGGGGCTCTTCATGGTCGGTGCCACCATGATCGAGAGCGAGGAGCGCCGTGCCGTCAGCGTGCGTTCCGCCGTCGAACTGCTGAACGCGGCCTATACGCTGCATCCGGCCTTCGGCGAGGCCGAGATCGTCGAGCTGGCGGCCGACCTCAGGCCCGCCTTTCCCGACAACCTGCCGCAGGTCTGCCGCGCGGGCCGCGTGTTGCACGCCAACGGGCTTTTCCGGCATGGCTTCCTGCTCGCCCCGTGGCTGGCGGGCGAGGTCGCCGATGCGGTTCACCTCAGTATCGGACTCCAGGAGACGCGGGATGAAGATCTTCCTGAACGACGACGCGCATGAGGTCGAGGCGGCGACGCTTGCCGCCGTCCTCGACTCGCTGGGCTTCGGCAACGCGAAGATCGCGACGGCGGTGAACGGCCGCTTCGTCGCGGCGGCGGCGCGGCCGCGTACGCCGCTGGCGGACGGCGATCGCATCGAGGTCGTCGCCCCTATGCAGGGAGGCTGACCGTGTCGTCCTTCTACGGCGTCGAGCTGAAGTCACGCCTGCTGCTCGGCACGTCCCGCTATCCGTCGCCCGCGGTGCTCGAGCGTGCGGTCAAGGCATCGGGCGCCGAGGTCGTCACCGTGTCGCTGCGGCGCGAGAGCGGCGCGGGCCGCGCCGGCCAGAGCTTCTGGTCGCTGATCCAGTCGCTCGGCGTGCGCGTGCTGCCCAACACGGCGGGCTGCCACTCGGTTAAGGAGGCGGTGACGACCGCCCACATGGCGCGCGAGCTGTTCGATACGCCCTGGATCAAGCTCGAAGTGATCGGCGAGGCCGACACCTTGCAGCCCGACGTGTTCGGCTTGGTCGAGGCGGCACGCATCCTCGCGGAGGAGGGATTCGAGGTGTTTCCCTATACGACCGAAGATCTCGTCGTGGCGGATCGGCTGGTCGAGGCGGGCTGCCGCGTGCTGATGCCCTGGGGCGCACCCATCGGTTCGGCGCGCGGGCTCAACAACGTCTACGGCCTGCGCTCGCTGCGCGCGCATTTCCCCGACATCCCGCTGGTGGTCGATGCCGGCATCGGCGTGCCCTCGCATGCCGCGGCGGCGATGGAGCTGGGCTACGACGCGGTGCTGCTCAACACGGCTGTCGCCGAGGCAGGCGACCCGGTCGAGATGGCGCGCGCCTTCGCGCTCGCCGTCGAGGCCGGGCACGCTGCCTTCCGCGCCCAGCCGATGGAGCCGCGCGACATGGCGGTGCCGTCGACGCCGGTGATCGGCAAGGCTGCGCTCGGAGACTAGAGATGCTCGATCCCTTCTATCCCGTCGTTCCCGACTCGGATTGGGTGGCGAAGCTCGTGCCCGTGGGCACCAGGCTGGTGCAGCTCCGCCTCAAGGACCAGCCCGACGCCGAGGTGCGCCGGCAGGTGCGCGAGGCCAAAGCGGTCTGTGCGGCGCACGGTGCGCAGCTCATCGTCAACGACTACTGGCAGGTCGCGATCGACGAGGGCTGCGACTACATCCACCTCGGCCAGGAGGATCTGGTCGACGCCGACCTGAAGGCGGTGCGGCGCGCCGGTATCCGCATCGGCGTCAGCACGCACGACCATTGCGAGCTGGAGAAGGGGCTCGCGGTCGATCCAGACTACGTGGCGCTGGGGCCGATCTATGCGACCCAGCTGAAGCAGATGCCGTGGGCGCCGCAGGGAACCGAGAAGCTCCAGGAGTGGAAGAAGCTGATCGGCGACCGTCCGCTGGTCGCCATCGGCGGGCTGACGCTGGAGCGCGCGCTGCTCTGCCTGAAGTCGGGCGCCGACATCGCCTCGGTGGTGGGCGACATCGTGAACCACGCCGATCCGCTCGGGCAGGCCCGGGCGTGGATCGCCGCGACGAGGAGACCATGAGCCGCTATGCGCGTCAGGTGATCCTGGGCGAGGTCGGCCCGGATGGTCAGGCGAAGCTCGCCGCCGCGCACGTGTTGGTGGTCGGTGCGGGTGGGCTCGGCTGCCCGGTGCTGCAGTACCTGGTCGGCGCCGGTATCGGACGGATCACCGTCGTCGACCACGATACGGTCGAGGTGACCAACCTCCACCGCCAGCCGCTCTACCGCATGGCCGATGTCGGCCGGCCCAAGGTCGAAGCTGCGCGCGAGGCGCTGCGAGGCTTCAATCCAGAGGTCCGGCTCGATGCCGTTGCCGAGCGGTTGACGCCCCAGAACGTTGCGCCGCTCGTCGCGACAGCCAACCTGGTCGTCGACGCTGCCGACAGCTTCGCCGTCACCTACATGCTGAGCGATGCCTGCCATGCGGTGGGCAAGCCGCTGGTCAGCGCGTCGGTGATCGGGCTCACGGGCTACGCTGGCGCCTTCTGTGGCGGCGGGCCGAGCTATCGCGCGGTGTTCCCCGAGGTGTCGATCGACGGCGGCACCTGCGAGACGGTGGGTGTGCTGGGCACGGCGGCGGCAGTGCTGGGCGGCCTGCAGGCACACGTCGCACTACACCTGCTGCTCGGCCTGGAGCCGTCGCCGCTCGGCAAGGTCGTGACGTTCGATGCGAGGCGCCTGGCGTTCGGCGGCTTCGGCTTCGACGGCAGCCCCGAGCCCGACGAAGCGGTGCCGTTCATCGCGGTCGACGCGGTGCGGCCCGACGACATCGTCGTCGACCTGCGCGGTCTCGACGAGGCGCCGGTCTCGCCCTTCGCGGGCGCGCGGCGGCTGGTGGTCGACACGATCGACGAGCTGGAGAAGACGGATGGGCGCATCGTGCTTGCCTGCCGCAGCGGACAACGCTCGCTGATGGCGGCGGATCGACTGCGCGCGCGGGGCATGACCAACCTCGCGCTGGTGGCGTTGGGCTAGGACTTCTTCTCCCAACGTGCGGCGGCGGCATCGTCGCCTTCGTGTGCGCCGACCCATTTCTCGCCGGCAGGAGTCTCTTCCAGCTTCCAGAACGGCGCCTTGGTCTTCAGCCAGTCGACCAGGAACTCGCAGGCCTCGAAAGCGGCCTCGCGGTGCGGCGAGCCGACGGCAACCAGCACGATGCGTTCGCCCGCTTCCATGCGGCCATAGCGGTGCACGATCAGCGTGGCCTCCAACGGCCAACGGCGGTTGGCCTCGGCCTCGATCTCC
Source organism: uncultured Reyranella sp. (assembly GCA_964415585.1). GTDB lineage: Bacteria > Pseudomonadota > Alphaproteobacteria > Reyranellales > Reyranellaceae > Reyranella. The sequence goes on along the minus strand of CAYQAY010000062.1, from coordinate 10,769 downwards.
TGCAGGGCCGTCTCGGTCATGCCGGGATAGTGTTCGAGCGTCAGCGCATCGACCCTGTCGCGATGATAGCCCTCGCGGACATGCATCTCGCGGACGAGGCCCACGAACACCGCCAGGCCGCCGATGCGCTTGTTGCCGTCGGTGAGCTTGCCGAGCTCCGCGCCGACGTCGAAGTCGGCTTCCTGGACGCGCACGGTCATGTCAGCGATCCACGTCAGCCGCCGGTGAAGGGCGGGAAGAAGGCGACTTCGCGCGCGCCCGCGAGCTTCACGTCGAAGGTGGCGGTGCGCCGGTCGACGGCGGCGCCAAAGGCGGCGCCCTCGGCCAGCGCCTCGGCATGCCCCGGACTGCGGGTACGCAGCCACACGACAAGGTCGCCCACGGTCGTCACGTCGGTCGGCGGCGAGACCTCTTCCTCGGGCAGGCCGACGGTCCTCTTCATCCAGGCGAAGTAGCGGACCTTCATTTGTCTTCCGCCATGTGGCGCAGGCCGGTCTGCAGATAGTCCCAGCCGGTGATCAGGGTCAGCGCGGCGGCGATCCAGATCAGGACGAGGCCCGCCTGCGTGACCCACGGTGACGCGGCATCGCCCACCAGCAGCGCGGCGATGGCCACCATCTGCACGGCGGTCTTCCACTTGGCGAGCGCGCTCACCGGCAGGCCGACTCGCAGCTCGGCCAGAAATTCGCGCAGGCCCGACACCAGGATTTCGCGGGCAAGGATGATCAGCGCGGCCAGCACATGGATGCCACCCAACACGCCGGTCTCGACCAGCATGACCAGCGCGGCGGCGACCAGCAGCTTGTCGGCGATGGGATCGAGGAAGCGGCCGAAGCGTGAGATCTGGTGGTAGCGCCGCGCGAAGTAGCCGTCGAACCAGTCGGTGACGGCGGCAACCACGAACAGGATCATCGACAGCCACTGCGCCCAGCCGCGGTCGAGCCAGAAGCACGCGACGACCAGCGGGATCGCCACGATCCGCGACAGGGTCAGCATGTTGGGCAGGTTGAAGAGCATGCCCGACCTTAGCGACCGCCCCGGAAGTGGTCATGGATTTTCTGGGCGAGAGCGTCGGAGATTCCCGGCACCGACTTGATGTCTTCCAGTGTCGCTGCACCCACCGCGCGGGCACTGCCGAAATGATGGAGCAGGGCGCGCTTACGGCCGGCACCGATGCCCGGCACTTCGTCGAGCGCCGAGCGCGTGATATCGGCGGCGCGGCGCGTGCGATGCGTGCCGATCGCGAAGCGGTGCGCCTCGTCGCGCAGGCGTTGCAGGAAATAGAGCACGGGGTCGCGCGGTTCGAGCGAGAAGGGCGGCTTGCCGTGGACGAAGAAGCGCTCGCGGCCGGCGTCGCGGTCCGGTCCCTTGGCGATGCCGACCATGGCGATGTCATCGAGGCCCAGCTCGACCATCACCTGGCGCGCCGCCTCGAGTTGGCCCTGGCCGCCGTCGATCAGCACGAGGTCGGGCCAGTGCTCGTCGTCGCGGTCGGGATTCTCCTTGAGCGCGCGGCCGAACCGCCGACTCATGACCTCTCGCATCATCGCGAAGTCGTCGCCGGCCGCGCCCTCGCCCTTGATGTTGAACTTCCGGTAGGCGTTCTTGTTGAAGCCGTCGGGTCCCGCGACGATCATCGCACCGATCGGCGCCGATCCCTGGATGTGGCTGTTGTCGTAGACCTCGATGCGCTCGGGCGGCGCGTCGAGCGCGAAGACGCGCGCGACGCCGTCCAGGAGCTGGCGCTGCGTGCCGCGCTCGGCCATGCGGCGGGCCAGCGCCTCGCGCGCGTTGGTAACGGCCTGGTCGAGCGCGTCCTTCTGCTCGCCGCGCTTGGGCCGGCGGATTTCGACCTTGCGGCCGGCCGACAGTGCCAGCGCGCTTTCCATCAGGTCGCGCTCGGCAACCTCGTGGCTGGTCAGGATCAGCTTGGGCGCCTGCCGTGCCTCGTAGAACTGGCCGATGAAGGCCTCGAGCACCTGCGCTTCGCCGAGGTCCTTGCCGTGGCTCGGGAAGTAGGCGCGATTGCCGAGGTTCTGGCCGGCACGGATGAAGAAAACCTGAACGCAGATCTGCCCCCCCTCGAGATGCGCGGCGAAGATGTCGGCCTCGTCGATCGAGGGCAGGCTTATCGACTGGTGCGACTGGATGTGCGCCAGCGCGCGGATGCGGTCGCGCAGTACTGCGGCGCCCTCGAACTCGAGATTGGCCGAAGCCTGCTCCATGCGCGCCGAGAGCTTCTGCTGGACCTCGCGGTTGCGGCCGCCCAGAAAGCCGCGCACCTCGTCGACGATGGCGTCGTACTCCGGCTTCTCGATGCGGCCGACGCAAGGCGCGGTGCAGCGCTTGATCTGGTACTGCAGGCAGGGCCGGGTGCGTGTCGAGAAAACACCGTCCGAGCAGGAACGCAGCGGGAAGGCGCGCTGCAGCGCGTAGAGCGTGCGGTTGACCGCTGTGGCGGACGCGAAGGGCCCGAAATACTCATTGGCCGGCTCGCGCGTGCCGCGGTGCTTGGCGAGCTGCGGCCACTCGGTGTCGCGGCGGATCACGATGTAAGGGAACGACTTGTCGTCGCGCAGCAGCACGTTGAAGCGCGGCCGGTGGCGCTTGATCAGGTTGTTCTCGAGGAGAAGTGCCTCGGCTTCGCTGTCGGTGACCGCGAACTCCATGGTCCGGGTGGCCGAGACCATGCGCATCAGGCGGGTCGCCAGCCGGGTCGGCTGGGTGTACGCCGCAACGCGGCTGCGCAGCGAGCGCGCCTTGCCGACGTACAGGACCTCGCCATCGGCCGCGATCATGCGATAGACACCCGGCTTCCTGGGCAGGGTGCGTACGAACTCGGCGATGATCCGCATGCCATCGGCAAGCGTGCCTTCGCTGGGAGGCTGGTCGAGATCGGTCTCTTCGGTCACTGGGCGGGTCGGCTCGTCAGGGCGCGCACAATGGGTCGGACGAGCCATGTGGGGAAGTCTGTGAAAAAGCCCCTCGCCCGCTCGGCGTTACGCCAACGTCATCGTGTTGACTCAATGTAGGGGCGGTGGCAGTCGCCCGCCACTTCCCTTCTAAGTCAATGATTCTATTGTCTTTTCAGCCTCTTCGGAAAGCTGCAGAAAAGGCTGGCGATGCGAACTGTTCCCGATTCAGTCCAATCGGCTGGCGCGCTTCCATGTGTGGATAAGTTCGGTGGCTTTACAACACCGACAGCATCCGCCCGACCAGCGGGTGACGCACCACATCGTCCTGCGTCAGGCGGACGACTGCGACATCGTCCAGTCCCTCGAGCTTGGTGCCGATGGCGGCGAGCCCTGACAGTTCGGGCAGCAAGTCGGTCTGGTCGGGGTCGCCGGTCATCACCATGGTCGAGTGCCAGCCCAGCCGGGTCAGCAGCATCTTGAGCTGACCGTAGGTGCAGTTCTGCGCCTCGTCGATCAGAACGAAGGCGTTGTTCAGGGTGCGGCCACGCATGAAGGCGACCGGGGCGATCTCGATCGTGCCGTCGTCGAGATGCTGGCGCAGCCGCTTCGCGCCCAGCCGGTCGTTCAGCGCGTCCCACAGTGGACGCAGATAGGGATCGAGCTTTTCGCGCATGTCGCCCGGCAGGAAGCCGAGATTCTCGCCGGCCTCGACGGCCGGCCGGGACAACACGATCCGCGACACGGTGCCGGCCTCCAGGGCCTCCACCGCGGCGGAGATGGCGAGGTAGGTCTTGCCGGTGCCGGCGGGGCCCAGCGCGACGGTCAGCGGCTTCGAGTCTATCGCCTCCATCAAGACCCGTTGGTTGTCGGTCCTCGGTCGGATCTTCTTGATGTAGCTCTGGTCGCGGTCGTTGGCCGGAGTGTGATCGAAGACGAGATTGTGAATACGGGCGCTATCGATGGCGTGCAGCTTGGCGCGGCGTGCGGCGCGTTTGGCCATATTCGTACTCCGGTGTCTTGGTCAGAGGAGCGGGACCGATCGCCTGAAAACGAAAACGCCCCCGTGAGCGGAGGCGTCGGCGATCGATGGTCAGGCTGAGAGTGAGGCTGACAGGGCACGCGGTGGGCATTCCACCGGTGATCCGCGTTCCGTCGGGGCACATGGTCCTCGAACGGATAAACACCTCCTTCAGCTACCGAAGAAAGCGTACGCCCATTCCCAAGCTTCCACCACCATATTTATGGTCTGCCATTGAAATTTAACCCAAGGGAAAGGGGCTCGCTCACGAGCGGGCATAGGCCGGCTGCCCGGCCACCCAGGTCGCCCGCACCGCCCGGTCGTCGCCCAGGATCATCTGGACGAAGAGCCGTTCGGCGAAGTCGCGGGCCTCCTGCATGCGGAAGGCGATCAGCGGCGTGGAGCGCATGTCGAGCACCACGAGATCGGCTTCCATGCCGACGGCGATGCTGCCGACCTTGTCCTCGAGATGCATCGCCGCGGCGGCACCCCGGGTGGCGAGGTACCAGGCGTGGCAGGCCGACAGCGATGTGCGGTTGAGCTGTGCGGCTTTGTAGGCCTCGTTCAGCGTTTGGAGGATCGAGAACGAGGTGCCCGCGCCTAGATCGGTGCCGAGGCCGACCCGCACCGGCCGTCGCGGATCGAGGGCGCGGCCGAGATCGAAGACGCCGCTGCCCAGGAAGAAGTTCGAGGTCGGGCAGTGCGAGATCGCGGCGTCCGCCTGGTGGAGCCGCGTGAGCTCATCGTCGCCCAGCCAGATGCCATGGCCGAACACGGCGCGCCGACCGCACAGGCCGTGATGGTCGTAGACGTCGAGATAGTGCCGGCGATCGGGAAACAGCTCCTTGATCCGGGCAACCTCGTCGGGCGTCTCGGCGAGATGCGTCTGCATCAGGCAGCCCCGGTGTTCGCGCCACAGCGCGCCGGCGGCGGCCAGTTGCTCGGGTGAACTCGTGACGGCGAAGCGTGGGGTGATGGCATAGAGCAACCGTCCGCGGCCGTGCCATTTGGCGATCAACGCCCGCGACTCGTCGTAGCCCGACTGCGCGGTGTCGCGCAGCCCGTCGGGCGCGTTGCGGTCCATCAGTACCTTGCCGGCCGCCAGTCGGAGGCCGAGTGCCTCGGCCTCCTCGAACAGGATGTCGGCGGAGTGGGCATGGACGGTGCAGTAGACACAGCTCGTCGTGATGCCGTTGCGCAGGTTCTCCTGCAGGAAGGTGCGCGCGATGCGACGCGCATACTCGCGGTCGGCGAACCTCAGTTCGGTCGGGAAGGTGTAGCGATCGAGCCAGTCGAGGAGCTGCGCGCCGTGGCTCGCGATCATCGGCGTCTGCGGGAAGTGGACATGGCTGTCGACGAAGCCTGCGGAGATCAGCGAGTCGCGGCCATAGTCGCGGACCTCGAGTCCGGGCGGCAACAGCGGCGCCACCGTGGAAGCCGGCCCGAAATGCGTGACCCGGCCGTCCGCCATGGCAACTATCGCGTCGGGCTCGTGGACCATCGTGCGCTCGAGGCCGTCACGGAAGGGATCGCCGGTGAAGGAGATTGCCGGGCCGCGCACGGCGGTTGGACGGGCCACAGGGGACATTCCGGCGACGTTAGGCGAAAGGTCCGTGCTAGAGGAAGAGCGGCTTCAGGGGAGGTCGTGGCGATGAGCGAGACGGTAGTGTGGCGCGGCATGACGCGCGAGCAGCTCGACCAGGCCTACGACAACACGCGGGCAGTGGCGGATTCCGGTGCGCGCCGCGAGGCCTGGATCCAGCGCAGCGAGGCGTTCCGCAAGCAGCATCCGGAAACGCTCGACCTCCCCTACGACCCGCGGCCGCGCAACAGGATAGACCTCTATCGCTGCGGCAAGGCGAAGGCGCCCCTGTTTGCCTTCATCCACGGCGGCTACTGGCAGCGCAACGCCAAGGAGACGTTCGCCTGCACCGCCGCGGGTCCTTTGGCCAACGGCATGGATGTGGCGTTCCTGGGCTACACCCTCTGCCCTGACGTGACCTTGTCGGAGATCGTGAAGGAGATCGCCGAGGCGGTGCGCTGGCTACGCCGCGAGGGACCGCGCCACGGCGTCGGCGAGGGCAGGCTGGTCGTGTCGGGCTGGTCGGCCGGCGGCCATCTCACGGCCACGACGCTCGCCATGGACGAGGTCGACGCCGGCCTCGCCATCAGCGGCATCTACGATGTCGAGCCGTGCCGCCTGAACTACCTCAACGACAAGCTGCGCCTCACCGCCGACGAGGCAGCGCGCACCAGTCCGATCCTGCACCTGCCCAAGAAGAGTGCGCCGGTCGTGCTGACCTACGGCACGGGCGAACTGCCGGAGCTGCAGCGTCAGTCGGTCGACTATCACAAGGCGTGTGAGGCGGCCGGCTTGCCGAGCGAGCTGCTGCCGCTCGCGGGCCTCAACCATTTTTCGATCATGGACGAGCTGGAAGCAAAGGGTGGCGCACTCGCGAAGGCCGCGGCGAAACTCGGCCGAAACGTCTAGGCGAAAAATCGAAGGGCCCGACCGCTGCCGGCCGAGCCCTTGATCTTATATGGTGGAGCCAGACGGGATCGAACCGTCGACCTCTACAATGCCATTGTAGCGCTCTCCCAGCTGAGCTATGGCCCCGAAATCCTTGGGAAGCGGCGCGAGGTATAATTCCCGCCGCGTTGGCTGGCAACAGGCGGCCTAGCGGTCACCTTCGCCCTTGTCGTCCTCGACTTCGACCTCGACCTCGATGTCGTCGTCCTCGTCGTCGAGATCGTCGGCCGCCAGTGCGTCGTCCGCCTCCGTGTCTGCCAATTCGTCGCCTTCTATCTCATCGGGCTTCTTCTTGGCGGCGGCCTTCGCGGCGGCAGCGGCGGCCGCGGCTGCGGCAGCAGCGGTCGCGGCGGCGGCGGCGGCGCCACGGCCACGACGGACTTTCACGAAGTCCTCGCGGTCGTGCTCACGCCCGCACTTGGGGCATTTGATGGGGCTCTTGTTCAGGTCGTAGAAGCGCGCTGCACAGCTCTGGCAGGTGCGTTTCGTGCCCCAGCTCGCTTTGACCACGCGGAAATCTCCTGAAAATGCGCCGAAATCGACCGGAACGGCCGCGAGGGAGGGCGTATGTCACGCGTCATTCACCCTGTCAAAAGCAAATTCCGGCATGCTACGAGGGCGCCGCATCGTAGTTCTTCCGCCCCGGAGTTTCTCCTGTCCGCCCATGTCGCCCCGGCCAAGCTGATTGCCCGCCCCGTGGAACGGTTGACGGGCCGAGTCCGCGCGCCGGGCGACAAGTCGGTGTCCCACCGCGCCCTGATGTTCGGGGCCCTCGCACTCGGTGAAACCAGCATCACGGGTCTGCTCGAGGGCGAGGACGTACTGGCCACTGCAGCCGCCCTGCGGGCACTGGGCGCGCAGATCGATCACGAAGGCGTCGGCGCCTGGAAAGTGCGCGGCTTCGGCGTCGGTGGCGGCCGCGAGCCCGACAACGTGCTCGACCTCGGCAACTCCGGCACCTCGGCGCGACTGCTCTCGGGCATCCTGGCCAGCCACCGCTTCAAGAGCTTCATGACGGGCGACGGCTCGCTGCGCCGGCGGCCGATGCAGCGGGTGATCGAGCCGCTGTCGCGCATGGGCGCGCGCTTCGAGGCGCGCGACGGTGGCCGCATGCCGCTCGCCATCATCGGCACCGACGAGATGGTGCCGATCGAGTATCGCCTGCCGGTCGCCTCGGCGCAGGTGAAGAGCGCCATCCTCCTGGCCGGCCTCAACACGGCCGGCGAAACCACGGTGATCGAGCCCGAGGCCACGCGCGATCATACCGAGCGCATGCTGCGCCACTTCGGCGCCGAAGTACGGGTAGGGGCAGCCGAGGGCGGCGGCAAACGCATCACGGTCGCCGGATGGCCCGAGCTCAAGGCGCGCGACATCGTTGTGCCGGGCGATCCCTCGTCGGCGGCCTTCGCCGTCGTCGCCGCGGCGATCCGGCCGGGCAGCGACGTCACGGTCGAGAATGTCGGGCTGAACCCGTTGCGCGCGGGGCTCTACGACACCTTGCGCGAGATGGGCGCCGACATCGCGGAAGAGAACCGGCGCGAGGTCGGTGGCGAACCGGTCGCCGACTTGCGGGTGAAGGGCGGCGAGTTGAAGGGCGTCGAGGTGCCCCCGGAGCGGGCGCCGTCCATGATCGACGAGTATCCGATCCTCGCCGTGGCGGCCGCCTGCGCCAAGGGAACGACGCGCATGCTGGGGTTGGCCGAACTTCGGGCAAAGGAGAGCGACCGGCTGGCGAGCGTCGCCGCCGGCCTCGCGGCCAACGGCGTGCGGCACGAGATGGGCGTCGACAATCTCGTCGTCCATGGCACAGGCGCGGCGCCGCAGGGCGGCGGCACGGTCGTGACCCACCTCGACCATCGCATCGCCATGTCGTTCCTGGTGCTGGGCATGGCCTCGCGCGAGGGCGTCGCCATCGACGACGGCTCTCCGATCGACACCAGCTTTCCGGGTTTCGCGCGCCTTATGGACGAGCTCGGCGGCAAGATCGGGCCGGCATGAGAAGGTTTGCGTGAGCCGACGCCTCGTCATCGCCGTCGACGGACCGGCGGCCTCCGGCAAGGGCACCATGGCCAAACGGCTGGCGGCCCATTTCGGGCTGCCCCATCTCGATACCGGCCTCCTTTATCGCGCCGTGGGCTGGAAGGCCGCGCAAAGCGGTCGGGCGCCGGCCGATGTGGCGGCCGAGCTGACGGCGGCGGACTTGGATAACCCGGCGCTCAGGACCGACGAAGCCGGCCAAGCCGCCTCGCGGGTGGCGGCGCTGCCCCAGGTCCGGGCCAATCTATTGAATTTCCAGAGGAAGTTCTCGTTTCAGGCGTCCGGGGCCGTGCTGGATGGCCGGGACATCGGCACCGTCATTTGCCCCGACGCGCCAGTAAAATTGTTCGTGACGGCCAGCGTCGAAGCGCGGGCAGAGCGGCGGTATCAGGAGTTGCGAGCCGGGGGTGCGGCCCCTATAAAACCGCGCGTTCTTGCCGAGATGGCGGAGCGGGACCGTCGCGACAGCGAACGGGCGGCTGCACCACTTAAAGCCGCACCCGATGCTTACCACCTCGATACCAGCGACATGGATGCCGATGCGGCCTTCGCCGCGGCCTTGGCATTCATCGAGCGCAAGGGCTTTCGATCTTCCGGGCCGTAAGTCGCCGCCGGCGGATCGAAGACTTCCAGCGGCGATTGCGCAGGGACGAGTCGTCCCGGCGTCGGTGTTTCAAGGCAGTGGATCCGCCGGACTCAACCGGTTGGCCGACGGGCGGCAGCGTTTCGCCCGGGATCGATGAAGGAGAGTTTGAATGGCCAAGGGCAGCGCCCTGCGTAAACCCGCGAACGACGCATCGAGTGCCGAGTTCGCAGCACTTCTCGAGGAATCGCTGGGCGGTTCGTCGAGCTTCGAAGGCACGGTCGTCAAGGGCCGCGTCATTCGCATTGCCAACGATTTCGTCGTGGTGGATGTCGGCCTCAAGTCCGAGGGCCGCGTCGCACTGCGTGAGTTCTCCAACGGTGGCGCCGCGCCCGAAGTGAAGGAAGGCGACACGGTCGACATCTTCGTCGATCGCATGGAGAACAAGGAAGGCGAAGCCGTCCTGTCGCGCGACAAGGCGCGCCGCGAGGAAGCCTGGACCGTTCTCGAGAAGGCGTTCAACGACCAGGAGCGTGTCATGGGCACGATCTTCGGCCGCGTGAAGGGGGGGTTCACGGTCGACCTGTCGGGCGCAGTGGCCTTCCTGCCCGGCAGCCAGGTCGACGTTCGCCCGGTGCGCGATGTCGGCCCGCTGATGGGCCAGGCCCAGCAATTCGCGATCCTCAAGATGGACCGCCGCCGCGGCAACATCGTCGTGTCGCGTCGCGCCGTCATGGAAGAGACCCGCGCCGAGGACCGCACGCGCCTGATGGGCGCGCTGTCGGAGGGCCAGGTGCTCGACGGCGTCGTGAAGAACATTACCGATTACGGCGCGTTCGTGGATCTGGGCGGTGTCGACGGCCTCCTGCATGTCACCGACATCGCCTGGAAGCGCATCAACCATCCGTCGGAAGCCCTCACCATCGGCCAGCAGGTCAAGGTGCAGGTCGTCCGCTTCAACCCCGAGACGCAGCGCATCTCGCTGGGCATGAAGCAGCTCATGAGCGATCCGTGGGACGGCGCGGGTGCCAAGTACCCCGTCAACCTGAAGCTCAAGGGTCGCGTCACCAACATCACCGACTACGGTGCGTTCGTCGAACTGGAGCCCGGTGTCGAGGGTCTGGTCCACGTCTCCGAGATGAGCTGGACCAAGAAGAACGTGCACCCCGGCAAGATCGTTTCGACCTCCCAGGAAGTCGAAGTGATGGTGCTGGACGTCGACATGTCCAAGCGCCGCATCTCGCTCGGCCTCAAGCAGTGCATGGCCAACCCGTGGGAGAGCTTCGCCGACAAGTTCCCTGCCGGCACCGAGCTCGAAGGCGAGGTCCGCAACATCACCGAGTTCGGCCTGTTCGTGGGCCTGCCCGGCGACATCGACGGCATGGTCCATCTCAGCGACCTGAGCTGGGACAAGGCCGGCGACGAGGCCATCCGCGACTACAAGAAGGGCGACCAGGTCAAGGTCAAGGTCCTCGACGTCGACATGGACAAGGAGCGCATCTCGCTCGGCATCAAGCAGCTCGCCAACGATCCGTTCGAGAAGGTCGGCTCGGTCGCCAAGAAGGGCGACGTGGTCACCGTCATCGTGGCCGGAATCCAGGACAACGGCATCGACGTCACGGTGCAGGACGGCATCCCGGGCTTCATCCGCAAGTCCGAGCTCAGCCGCGATCGCTCCGAGCAGCG
>CAYQAY010000061.1:0-29451 GCA_964415585.1 uncultured Reyranella sp. | reverse complement strand
CCGTCTCCAGGCAGGCGCGCGCGCCACCCAGCGAGCAGGCGCCGATGTTGATGCGCCCGCCGTCGAGTCCCATCATCGCGATCTTGAAGCCGTGGCCCTCGGGGCCCAGCCGGTTGGCGACCGGCACCCTGCAGTTTTCGAAGATCACCGCCGCCGTCGGCTGGCTGTTCCAGCCGAGTTTCTGCTCCTGCTTGCCGAACGAGAGGCCGGGCGTGCCCGCCTCGACGACCAGCGTCGAGACCCCCCCTGCACCCGACCCGCCGGTCCGCAGCATCACGACATAGATGTCGCTGCGCCCGCCGCCCGAGATGAAGGCCTTGGTGCCGTTCAGCACATAGTGGTCGCCCTGCAGCTCGGCGCGCGTCGCCAGCGCCGCCGCGTCGGAGCCGGCGCCCGGCTCGGTGAGACAGTAGCTCGCGAAATGCTCCATCGAGCAGAGCTTGGGAAGGAAGCGCTTGCGCTGCTCGTCGTCGCCGAAGCCGTCGATCATCCAGGCGGCCATGTTGTGGATGGATATGTAGGCAGCCGTGCTGGGACAGGCCGCCGCCAGCTCCTCCATGATGAGGGCGGCGTCGAAGCGACTGAGGCCGCTGCCGCCGACATCGTCCTTCACATAGATGCCGCCGAAGCCAAGGGCGGCCGCCTCGCGCAGCACGGTCTCGGGGAAGATCTTCTCGGCGTCCCAGCGCGCGGCCTCGGGCAGCATGCGGTCGGTCGCGAACTGCCGGGCAGTGTCGCGGAAAGCCTGCTGGTCTTCGGTGAGGGTGAAATCCATTGCGACATGATCATACATTGCGGCCTTTCGCGGTTCACGCCATAAGGCGCGCATGGCGAAACGCTTCTCGACCCTCGGCCGGTATCCGACGACCCGGCTGCGCCGCAACCGCCGCGAGGACTGGTCCCGCCGTCTGGTCGCGGAGACCCTTCTCTCGGTAAACGACCTGATCTGGCCGGTCTTCGTGCAAGAGGGAACTCGCTCCCGGACACCCGTCGAGTCCATGCCCGGCGTCGACCGCCTCTCGGTCGATCTCTTCGTCGAGGCCGTGAAGGAAGCGCGCGACCTCGGCATCCCCGCCGTCGCGATCTTCCCCGAGACCGACCCCAAGGCGAAGACGCCGGACGCGCGCGAGGCCTACAACCCGGGCAACCTCGTCTGCCGCGCCATCGCGGCCGCCAAGAAGGCCGTCCCCGACATCGGCATCGTCTGCGACGTGGCACTCGACCCGTTCAACAGCGACGGGCACGACGGCATCGTGCGCGACGGCGTGATCCTGAACGACGAGTCGGTCGAGGCGCTGGTCAAGCAGGCGATCGTGCAGACCGAGGCGGGCGCCGACATCCAGGCGCCGTCGGACATGATGGACGGCCGCATCGGCGCGATCCGCAAGGCGCTGGACGCCAAGGGCTTCCAGCACGAGCAGATCATGTCCTACGCCGCCAAGTATGCATCGGCCTTCTACAATCCGTTCCGTGACGCCATCGGCAGCTCGGGTGCGCTCAAGGGCGACAAGAAGACCTACCAGATGGACTACGCCAACTCCGACGAGGCGCTGCGCGAAGTGGGCTTCGACATCGAGGAAGGCGCCGACATGGTCATGGTCAAGCCTGGCCTTCCCTATCTCGACATCGTGCGCCGCGTGAAGGACGCGTTCGGCGTGCCGACCTACGCCTACCAGGTGAGCGGCGAGTACGCGATGTTGAAGGGCGCCGCCGACCGCGGCTGGCTCGACTGGAACAAGGTGCTGATCGAGACGCTGACCAGCTTCAAGCGCGCCGGCTGCGACGGTATCCTGACCTACGGCGCGGTCGACGCGGCGAAGCTGCTCAAAGCGAAATGATTGATCGGCCGTCGGCGCGGTTGATCCTGCTCGACCCGCAGGACCGCCTCTTCCTGTTCAACGTGCACGATCCCAAGGTGTTCGATCCGGCCAAGCCGTTCTTCGACCCGTTCTGGGTGATGATCGGCGGCATGGTCGATCCCGGCGAGGACTATGCCGAGGCGGCAGTGCGCGAGGCGGGCGAGGAGACCGGGCTGCCGGTCATCGACACGCCGCGTTGGGTGTGGACGCGCGAACGCCGCATGAGCTGGCGCGGCAAGGACGTCCTGCACAAGGAGCGCTTCTTCCTCGCGCGCACCGACCGCACCGCGATCGACACGTCGGGCCTCGACGAGAAGGAACGGAGCTGGACGCTCGGCCATCGCTGGTGGAGCGCCGCCGAGATCGCCGCCTCCTCCGAACGCTTCGAGCCGTTCGGCCTCGGCACGCTCCTGCCCACGCTGCTGCGCGACGGCCCGCCCGAGGAACCGCTCACGCTTTCCTGATCCCCGCGCCTTCGCCCAGCGGGCGCTTCGTTCGGTCGGCGACCGCGAAACCCGCCCCTGGTCACACCTCGAATATCGACTTCAGGTCCCTGGTCGGCATCGTTTCGCGCATCCACGTGAAGTCACCGGCCTTCGTGGCGCGTGCACCCCTCATGAAGGCGGCGAGTGCCAGGCGTGACAAGGCGCCGCCGACGCTGATGCGCTTCACGCCCACAGCGGCGATCTGCCCGGCAGTCAGATCGGGGTCACCCGCGCTCATCACCACATTCACCGGTTTGCCGACCGACTGGACGACCGTCTTCATGCTCGCGAGGTCACGCAGCCCCGGTGCATACAGCACGTCGGCGCCCGCCTTCTCGAAGGCTTGCAACCGCCTGATCGCCTCGTCGAGATCAGGCCGGCCGCGGATCAGCCCGTCGGCCCGCGCCGTGAAGACGAAAGGCGCTGGCAGCGAGCGCGCGGCTTCCGCACCGGCGGCCACGCGCTCGACGGCATGGTTGAAGTCGTAAATCCTCTCGCCGTCCCAGTCTTCGATCGAGCCCCCCGAAATGCCGACCGCAGCCGCGTCGCGCAGGATCGTCGCCGCCTCCTTGGGATCGTCGGCATAACCGTTCTCCAGGTCGGCGCTCACCGGCAGGTCCGTAGCCTCGGCGATCGCGCGGCAGTTCTCGATCACCTCGGCACGGCCTACCTGGCCGTCCGGCCGGCCCAGCATGTTGGCGAGGCCGAGGCTCGTGGTGGCCAGCGCCGCGAAGCCCAGCGACGTCAGCAGCCGTGCCGTGCCCGCATCCCATGGGTTGGGGATCACGAAGGCGCCGGGCCGCTCGTGCAGTTCGCGAAAGTCTGCGGCCTTCTCGTGTGGCGTACGCATGAAGCCTCCTTTGTTCCGGTCCCGAACTTGGCGCTCGCGCAGCCTTTTGTGAAATGCATAGTATTGTTCTTCATCATCAGGATTCCTGATCCATGGACATCGACGGGATACAGACCTTTGTCGCCATCGCGGATCTCGGCGATTTCACCCAGGCCGGCCTGCGGCTGCACCGCTCGCAGCCCGCGATCAGCCGGCGCCTCGGACTGCTCGAGCAGGAGCTGGGTGTGCCGCTGTTCGACCGCATCCGGGGCCATGCACGCCTGACCGAGGCCGGTCGCGCCTTCCTGCCCCATGCGGAAGCGGCGCTGGCCGCGCTGAAGGACGGGGGCGAGGCCGTGCAGGGTTTGCGGACGGGCCTGCGGGGCGCGATATCGCTGGCTCTCGTCGGCACGCTCGCCGATACGCACATCATCGATGCGCTGCGCCGCTTCGCGCGTCGATCGAAGGGCGTGAAGCTTGAGTTGCGCACGGCGTCGAGCACCGAGGTCACCGACCTCGTGCGTCGTGGCGAGGCCACGCTCGGGCTGCGCTATTTCAGCACCGTGCGCCCGGAGCTCGTGTCGCACGATGCCGGCGGCGAGCCGATGCTGGTGGTCGCGGCAGCGGGCCATCGCCTCGCCGGCCGCAAGGTGAAGGACGCCGCGGCACTGAAGGCAGAACGCTGGGTCGGCTTCCCCGCCGTGGCGGACGAGCCCGACTCCTCGGGCCACGTTCTGACGCGCCAGCTTGTCCGCGCCGGCCTCGACGCGGCCGACGTCACGCTGATCGACAGCCTCACGGCGCAAAAGCGTCTTGCCCAGGCGGGATTCGGTCTTGCCCTGGTACCCGAGAGCAGCGTGCGCGACGAACTGCGCCGGGGCAGCCTCGTGAAGCTCGACGTTCCCGCGATGCGCACGACCATCCCGATCACGGCGATCCATCGCCGCAACGGCTATCTCAGTCCGGCCACCAAGGCATTGCTGGAGCTTCTGACGCGCGGCTAGTGCGGCTTCCGCTCAAGTTGAACCGCTTGCGGTCCAACTTGAGTGGAAACGCGTTGTTCGACGGGCCTCGACCATGGGCATAGTCCGTTCGGCTGATTCCAGCCGAACGGACTATGCTTTAGCGCCGGTCGCGCTCTTCCTTCTCGCGCTTGCGCCGTTCGTGCTCCTCCGACGCGCCCCGATAGGCGCGCCAGGCGAGCACCAGCGCCATGAGTGAAAGGGCCACGCCCACGATCATCGCCATTGTGTTGGTCTCAGCCATGGTCGAAGAACCTCATGATGGCGGAGTCGCTCCACGGCTGCCGGCTGCCCGCGCCGTGAAAGCCGACATGTCCGCCCTGCTCCGGCAGCAGCGGCACCAGGGCCGCATTCGCCGCCCAATCATAGTCCCGATAGAGGGCGCCGGGAATCCAAGGATCGTCCATCGCGCCGATCACCAGGGTGGGCACCCGGATGCCGCCCATGAAGCGCAGCGGCTTGCAGCGCTCGTAATAGTCCTCGGCTCCGGCGAAGCCGTGGCGCGGTGCGATGAAGACCTCGTCGTAGTCCCACACCGAGCGCGAGCCCAGGATCGCCGCACGTTCCGCCGCCGTCAGCACGGCGCCCTCGGCCGTCGCCTCGATCTTCATGAGGCCAAGGATATGGCGGTGATAGATCGCGTTGCGCGGCCGCCGCATGTTGCGGCAGGTCACGGAGAGGTCGATCGGCGCGCAAACGCTGGCTGCGGCCGCGAGCGGCGCCGCGCCACCTTCCTCGCCGAGATACTTCAGCAGCATTGCGCCGCCCAGCGAATAGCCGACGGCCCGCAGACCGTCCTTCGTCAGCTCCCCAGGCAGCCGCGCCAGCAAGGCGCGGAAGTCCTGGCTGCGGCCGGCATAGTATTGCCCTCCGCAGGTCGCGCGCGAGGGACCCGCCCCGCGCAGGTTGATCCTCAGCACCCGCCCACCGTCGTCGAGAACGCGACGCGCCATGGTGTAGATGTAGAGGCTCTCCTGCGAGCCGGTGAGGCCGTGGATCAGGATCGTGAGCGGTGTGGCGGCCTTCGGCGTCGCCGGCCGATCCACGGTGCAGACCAGCCTGTCGCCCGTGCCGTCCGCAAGGTCCACCAGGAGGCGCTCGCTGGAATGGGGCGCCAACTCCCGGCTGGGCGGACGGAGGAAGTTGGCGACGGTCTGCAGATCGCCGCTCAACCAGGGAAACCGGGGCCGGAAAGACGGGAAGACGAAACTCACGCCTCGATGTTAGAGCATCAGGCGTTCAGCTGGAATCGGCCGGATGAGGCGCCGCCGACAGAGAGAATCGATGGACGGGGGCACGTTCGATCCTTATTCACACCTTCCTCTAGATGAGAACGTCCACCTCTTCGTCGAGCTCCGCGCTGGTTGGCGTTGCCTATGCCATCGGCGCCGCCATGCTGTTCAGCACCGCCGGCCTGATCGTCCGCCGCATCGACCTTCCAGCATGGGACGTGTCGTTCTGGCGTTCCGCGCTGCTCGTCGTCACGATGCTGCCGCTTCTTGTCTGGCAGCGGCGCGCCGTCCTCATCGACGCCCGCAATGCCGGCGCCGCGCTGCTGCTCAGCGCCGTGCTGCTCGCCGGCAGCTTCGTGAGCTTCATCCTGGCGCTCGGGCTCGCGCCGGTCGCCAATGTGCTGATCATGTTCGGCGCGACGCCCTTCATCACCGCCGTCGCCGCGCGCCTCTTTCTGGGCGAGCCACTGCATGGTCACACGACCCTGTGCATGGCCGTCGCGATCCTGGGTCTCGCCTTGAGCGTCGCGGGCTCGCTGCAGGCCGGCGCGCTCGCCGGCATGGCCGTGGCCTTCATCGTCGTGCTGTGCATGAGCGGCAACTACGTGGTGGTCCGCCACCGCCGCGACGTCGGCATGGCGCCGTCGATCTGGCTGGCCGGCGTCATCTCGGGCATCGTCGCGCTGCCTTTTGCACATCCCGAGAATGTCACCTGGGCTCAGCTTCCCTGGCTTCTGGCTCTCAGCCCCGGCCAACTCGCCGGCGGGCTTCTCCTCTACATGGCCGCCCTCAAGCGCATCCCCGCGGGCCAGGCCGCCCTGCTCGGCCTGCTCGAACTGGTGCTCGGCCCGGTCTGGGTGTGGCTGTTCGATGGCGAAAAGCCGGACGACCTCACCCTGATCGGCGGCGCCATCGTCGTCAGTGCCGCAGCCGCCAATGTCTGGCTGGATTCGCGCCCGCCCTCCAGCTAGGAACCGAAGATGACCCAGAATACCAAGGGCCCGCTGTCGGGTATCGTCGTCGTCGATCTCTCCCGCATCCTGGCGGGCCCCTACTGCACCCTGCTGATGGCCGAGATGGGCGCCCGGGTCATAAAGGTGGAACCGCCCAAGGGTGGCGACGATGCGCGCGCCTACGGCCCGTTCGTCAACGGCAAGTCGACCTACTTCGCGTCGGTCAACCGCGGCAAGGAGAGCATCGCGCTCGACCTCAAGGCCGACGCCGACCGCAAGACATTCGAGAATCTGCTCGAAAAAGCCGATGTGGTGGTCGAGAACTTCCGCCCCGGCACGATGGAGAAACTGGGCTACGGCTGGGACGAGCTGCACAAGAAGTATCCCAGGCTGATCTATGCCTCGGCCTCGGGCTTCGGCCATACCGGTCCCAATTCCAGGGACCCCGCCTACGACATGGTCATGCAGGGCATGGGCGGCATCATGAGCATCACCGGTAACGAGGGCCAGCCGCCCTCCCGGGTCGGCATGTCGATCGGCGACATCGGCGCCGGGCTCTACACCGCCGTCGCCGTCAACGCCGCTATCGTGCATCGCCTCAGGACCGGCGAGTCGACCAAGGTCGACATCGCCATGTTCGACTGCCAGCTCGCACTGCTCGAGAATGCGATCATGCGCTACACGGTCGAGAAGGAGATCCCGGGGCCCCTCGGCGCGCGCCACCCCACCATCACGCCCTTCGAGGCATTCGCCACCGCTGACGGCTCGATGATCATCGCCGCGGGCAATGACGGCCTGTTCGTCAAGATGTGCGAGGCGCTCGGCCGGCCCGACATGGCCGCCGATCCCGCCTACAAGTCGAACGCGCTGCGCCAGAAGGCGCAGAAGAAGCTGAAGCAGGAAATCGAGTCGGTGCTGAAGACGAACACGACCGCCCACTGGATCGCCGTCGTGTCCAAGGGCGGCGTGCCGTGCGGCCCGATCAACAACATCGCCCAGGCCATCGCTCATCCGCAGGTCGCCGCGCGCAACATGCTGGTCGAGGTGCCCGACGGCAGCGGCGGCACGCTGACCCTGGCCGGCAACCCGCTCAAGATGACGGCCTTCGAGGATCCCAGGACGCGCCGCGCCGCGCCCGACCTCGACGGCGATCGCCAGGCCATCCTCGCCTACCTGGGCGGCTGACTCCCGTGCGGCTGTTGCTCCGCGTCGCCGCCTGGCTGGGCAAAGTTCTGGTCGGCACGGCGCTGGCCGTCGCCGTCTTCCTCGTCGGCACCTACTTCCACGTCCGCGGGTCGCTGCCCTCCTACAGCGGCCAGCTTACGGTGGCCGGCCTGAAGGCGCCGGTCGAGATCCTGCGCGACAAGAACGCGGTGCCGCACATCATCGCGGGCTCGCTCGAGGATGCCTCCTTCGCCCTGGGCTACGTCCACGCCCAGGATCGCTTCTGGCAGATGGAGCTGCTGCGCCGCGTCGGCCAGGGAAGGCTGGCCGAGCTCGTGCCCGCCCGCCTGATCGGCAGCGGCCTGGTCGACAGCGACCGCGTGATGCGCGGCCTCGGCGTCTACCGCAAGGCGTCGGAAAGCGTGAATGCGCTCTCGCCCGCCATGCGCGCCCGCCTCGACGCCTACGCCGCCGGCGTCAATGCCTGGATCGGCGACGACGACCAGCAGTTCGGCCTCGAACTCACGCTGATCAAGCTGCTGTCGGGCGGCCGCTACAAGCCCGAGCCGTGGCGGCCCGCCGACTCGCTCGTCTGGGCCAAGCTGATGGCGCTGGGACTCGACGGCAATTGGCGCGCCGAGCTCTTGCGTCTGCGACTGGCGCAGAAGATCGGCGAGGACGGTGTCAGGTTCCTGATCGAGCCGGGTGGCGACAGCAAGGATTCGACCCTGTCGCTGGTCATGTCGGCCGCGAAGGACATGGACCTCGACCGCCTCTATCGCGGCACCGACGTCGACGCGGTCCGCAAACGCGAGGCCTCGAACGAATGGGTTCTGTCGGGCGCCCGCACGGTCTCGGGCCGGCCGTTGCTGGCCAACGACCCGCATCTCGGCTTCTCCTTCCCCGGCGTCTGGTATCTCGCCCGGCTGGTCGGGCCGGGCTTCGACATCCGGGGCGCGACCTCGCCCGGCTCGCCGGTCGTGGTGCTCGGCCACAACGGTACGGTCGGCTGGGGCTTCACCACCACCAATCTCGACAGCCAGGACCTGTTCGTCGAGCGCATCGATCCGACCGACCCGAACCGCTACATCACGCCCGACGGCCCGCGCTCCTTCGGCGTGCGCGAGGAGACGATCAACGTGGCCTGGGGCGAGCCGGTCACGCTGCGCGTGCGCGAGACGCGACACGGGCCGGTGATCGACGACTTCGTGCGGCGGATCGACAAGCTCACGCCACAGGGACACGTGCTGGCGCTCCAGGCGACCGCGCTCGACGGCGCCGACACCTCCGCCGAAGGATTCGCCCGTCTCGGGACGGCGCAGAACTGGGAGGAATTCCTCGCCGCAGCGCGCCGCATCGGCACGCCGATGCAGAACATCGTCTATGCCGACACCAAGGGGAACATCGGCCTGATCGCACCCGCCAAGGTACCGATCCGGCGCAAGGGCGACGGCTCCATGCCGGTGCCCGGCTGGACCGCCGAGTACGACTGGGCGGGCTTCGTGCCGTTCGACGAGCTGCCGCGCATCTACAATCCGGCCGGCGGGCTCATCGTGAACGCCAACGCACGGCTGGTCCCCGACGACTACCGCCACTTCATCAGCAGGGATTGGGCCGAGCCCTATCGCCAGCGGCGTGCCGACCAGCTCCTGCGCGAGGTCGACCGCCATCCGGTCTACGGCATGATCGTCATGCAGGCCGACAACCTTTCGCTCGACGCTGCCGACATGCTCCCCTGGCTGCTCAAGGGCAAGCCGCGCAACGCCCGCGCGGCGCAGGTGCACGGGATGCTCGGGCGCTGGAACATGTTCATGTCGGCGAGCCGGCCGGAACCGCTGATCTACAACGCCTGGATCGCCGAGCTGCAGCGCGGCCTGCTGGCCGACGAGCTGGGCGGCGAGCTCTACGATCCCATGGCCCATCCCAACGTGCCGCTGCTGGTGCGAATCCTGCGCGACAGGCCGGGATGGTGCGACGACGGCGGCACGAAGCAGACCGAGACCTGCGAGGACCAGATCGCCCTCGCCCTCGACCGGGCGCTCGACTGGATCTCGCGCCGGCACGGCAGCGACATGGCGGCATGGCAGTGGGGCCGCGAACATCTCGCCGTGCACCGCCATCCGTTGTTCGACGGCGTGCCGCTGCTGCGTGAGATCGCCTCGGTGCGCTTCCCGTCCGACGGCGGCAGCCAGACCCTCAACCGCGCCTCGCCCTCGTTCCGCGGCAACCGGCCGTTCGACGCCGTTCACGGCGCGGGTTACCGCGGCATCTACGACTTCAGCGACCTCGACAACAGCCGCTTCGCCATGCCGCTCGGCCAGTCGGGCAACATGCTCTCGCCCTGGGCGCGCAACTTCGTCGAGACCTGGCAGAAGCTGGGTTACGTCGAGATCGCCGGCACGCGCGCCGAGACGGCCCGCACCGCGCTCGGCACGATCACCATGACGCCGCCGTCGCGCTGATCCCTCTCTCTGGGACGGTTACTGCCACTCCGGCTTGGGTACGATCTCCCGGGCCGTTGCCAAGGTGAATTCGGCATTCCCTTTCCCGTCATTGCCCTTGATCCGATAGCTCTGCTCGGTGTTGGGTTTGCAGGTGTTGTAGTAGAAGAGCGGAGTCTTCTTTTTTGCCCATCGGACTTCGTCGGTGGCGACAAAGTCACCGTCACGGCCGACGACGATGCGGCGTGCGTTGCGCAATGTGGCGGGGTCGTTGTCCGACCCGTCCCGGCACAGCTTGGGGATGAAGCCCGGCAGTAGCTCGTTACCATTGGCATCCAGGGCCACGATGGTTCCACGACGAAACGTCCCCGGTGGATCACTGCGAAGCACGACGATGTCGTCCAGATAGTTCAGCGCCTTGAATGGATTGAGTCTGCCCCCGCTGATCGAGTGGTCCGAGAGGTGATCGGAAGCGTCGACCGTGTCCATGATTCGGTCCTTGAGCCGTTCCAGGGGCACGTTGAAGCGACGCAACAGAGCGGCAGTGAAAGACACGAGCGGGGCCGCCTGAGAGGTGCCGGAGTAGATGACATCACCCTGCAGTGGCTGGTTCGCCCCGAAGGACCGAATGCATGTGCCTGGAGCGAACAGGTCGACGTAGTGACGGCTGCGCTGCGAGAAATAGGCAGGCTTTCCTTTCTCCGAAGCGTCGAGCGCCCCCACCGTCAGGAACAGCTTCTCATTCGGCCCCGTCAACATGGCTGGCAGTATCTGCTCGCCGTCCACAACGTCGTCCAGGCCGCCGTTCGTATGGAAGTCGTTGCCTGCCGCCGACACGATCAGCACCTTGTTGTTCGCTTTCAGGTTCGCGAAGCTATCCGCCAAGCCTCTCTCGATCCTCGCCGTGTAGCTGAGATTGACGATGGAGACCTCATTGCGCAGATAGGAGAGTGCCGAGCTGATGTCTCCGGTAGTCGTTCTCGGAGCCAGTCCAGTGCCCGGCGAGGTCATGACCTTGATGGGTATCAGGCTTGGCACATAGCTCGCCAAGAATTGCCGGCCCTGAGGCTCCGTGAAGGTCGCGGTTGAAACGAAGTCCCAGAAGTCCGCGCCACCGAGCACCAGCCCGGCGACGTGCGTTCCATGATCGGCAAATGTGCCGTTGTCCGGCGAAACATCCCTGATTTCGCCGGGAAAGGTCCTGCCCATCGGCACGCCGGACGCGACTTCGATGCGGCTGAAGCTGGTGCCGGCCGCCGCTGGCCCCGCTGTCGGTGGAAGGCGCTCGAAGAAACTGGTCCGTGCGAGGTCGTAGAGTCCGGTATCCACGATGCCGACGACGACCCTCGACTGGCCGGCAACCTTGCCCTTCGAATGCCGCTGGAATTCGAGGATCGACTCCGCCAGCCCCCGTGGATCGAAAGGTGGGCGGGCGGCGGCGCATTCCTGTTCCTTCAACGGCACGATGTTCGCCGGTCTCGGATCCACCGCGACGGGTGTCGGTTGGGTCAGCGTTCCGACGACATTGGCGTTCTGATAGGTGGTGAGGAGCTTCGTCGCGAGCTCCTGCGTGGGAGCGGACGCATCCCTCGACGCCGTGAGCGTAGCCGAGGATGTCGCGGTGGCCTGCTGCTCCGCGGGTTTCGGCAGGCGCAGCAGCGTTCCCACCTTCAGGCCGCCTCTTTGGCTCAAGGCGCAGACATCGGTGAAATTGAGCTGCTTGAGCTCGTCGCAGTAGGCCGGTCCGTACTGCCTGCCGGAGACCGGCATCGCCCACGTCGCGGGCGTGGCGCTCTCCACGCGATAGATCAGCGTGTTCTTCGTCTTGAGGCACGCAGGGAACACGATGTTCACGGGCTCGCCGGGTCGGCTGCCTGCCACCTTGCCTGCCGAGATCGCCGCGCCATTCGCCGCGGTCAGTTTCTGGACATAAGTCGGCGAGACATGGCCACACTGCTCCGTCACGATCCGTTCGACCGTATGGCCGGCCTCGACGAGGCGCGGCATCGGATCGAAGACCTGCGCAATGAGACCGACCAGCGTCTCGTCCGGCGTGCCTGGCGCCTGCACCACGACGCGCCCGTCGGAAACGCTGTCCGCCTGTGCAAAGACGGTCATGAGCTGATCCCTGGCACGGGACCTGGCGTCGGCCGTGTCACCCAATGCCAGAACGCGCGACCATTGCTCGGCTCCTCCTTGCGCGAAGGCGACCGAGGCACCGGCCGCCAGGACGGCCTGCATGACTAGTGTCGCCAGCAAGGGGCCGCCGACGCCCGACCGGCCGACCGTCATTGCCTGCAATCCTGTGCGCCGGCCGTAATGCCGCAAATCTCGACATTGTTCAGCGCGGCCCAGTTCACCAGGAACGATGTCGCCGTCGGCGTCAAAGTCGACGACAGGTAGGAAATGCCGGTCAGCGTCTGTGCCTGGTCGCCCTTCGTCTGGGTCCGCGAGTTGACGCCGACGATCCGGCGGCCGGTATTGGAGAATGGCCAATAGACGGCTCCACCGCTGTCGCCCGGACACAATGCCCCGCCCACCGCGTCCTTGAAGCTCTCCGAGCCCTGCCAATCGGTAATGATGTAGTTGTTGTTGGGCCTGGCCGCCGTTGGGACTTCGACCACCTTGGCGGCCGCCGTGCGCAGAACGCCATAGCCGTCAGGCGAGATCGCGTCACCGCTACAGCCAAACCCCAGCAAGCGGACTTCCGCATTCTTCTTCACGAGGTCCGGGCCGGCCCCGATCACCTCGAACTTCACCCCGGCCACGGCATCGCCCGCATCGACCAGACAGATCGCATAGTCCGCGCTGGTCTTGTCCCAGTTCGCATCGGTTCGCTTGTTGTCGAACTCGGCCGAGTAGTTGGGATGGTGCTCGCAAACCGCATTCCGGGTGCGGCCCCTTATATGGGCCGTCACCGGCTGATTATGGCCGACGCAATGGGCTGCGGTCAGGATGACTCGAGAACCGACGAAGGTCGCGGTGCAGCCGCTGGGTTGAGAGATCAGCGTCGCTGGCCATTGCAGCGGATCGACGAGCACGCCTCGAGCTACTTGAGGGTTTGGCGTCAATGCCGCGTCACCCAGCGACGTGAAATCCGGTTTTCCAGCCTGACGTGCGCTTTGCACCGACTTCCCCGCCGGCGCATTCAGCCCGGCGCCCTGCGGCGCGGGTTGTGCAATCGCGACGGTCGCTCCGACGAGCACACCCATGAACGCCGCATATCCAAGTCTCTTCATGACTGGCCCCCCGACAAATCAAGCAGGCAGTATGCAAGTTTCACCGGATTTGGCAATCGTCCAGCGAGCAATGACGCTCCCGATACACGCCTAGATTACAGGATCCCCCGGCCAGCGCGCCACCGAGGTCGGACGTGGTCTGCTCCTAGCGCGGTTTGTCGCCGGCCAGCGTGATGCGGTGCATGACCCGGCGGAAGCCGTGATAGTCGTTGATCGGATTGTGCATGGCGGCGCGGTTGTCCCAGAAGGCGAGCGAGCCCGGCCGCCACCGAAAGCGGCAGGTGAACTCGGGCCGCGTCTGGTGCTCCCAAAGGAACCGCAGCAGCGGCAGGCTCTCCTTCTCGGTCCAGCCCTTGATGTGTGCGGTGTGAGCGTCGGACGTGTAGAGCGCCTTGCGGCCGGTCTCGGGATGGGTGCGCACGATGGGATGCTCGGCAGTCATCACTTTGATTTCCTCGCCGGCTGCCTTCAGACGGTCCTCGCGGGTGCGCGACACGTCGGCCTTGGCCGAGGAGCTCACCCCGACCAACCCGTCGAGCGTGGCCTTCAGCCCGTCCGAAAGCGCCTCGTAGGCGAGATACTGGTTGGCGAACATCGTGTCGCCACCATAGGGCGGGACCTCGCGCGCCAGCAGCATGCTGCCCATCGGCGGTTCGGCGAGATAGGTCGTGTCGGAATGCCAGATGCCGCCGAAATTGTTGCGCTCGTGTTCGAGCTTCACCACCGGCGTGACCATCGGTGCCTCCGGCAGCCCCTTCAGCATGGGATACTCGATCGGCTCGCCGAACTTCTTCGCGAAGGCGAGCTGCTGCAGCGGCGTCGCCGTCTGGTCGCGCAGGAAGATCACCAGGTGCTCGAGGAAGGCATGCCGCATCTCGGCCACCACCTCGGCGTCGAGGTCGCGCGACATGTCGACCCCATGTATCTCTGCACCCAGCGCGCCGGCGATCGGCCTGACCTCGATGTGGCGGTAGTTCCTCATGCCTGCCTCTTCGCCCACGGGGGCTGCGTCTTTGCCATGAAATGCCGGATGCCTTCGGCCGCCTGCGGACGGCGCAGCAGCCCGACCAGGCTCTCGGCGGCATCGTCCAGCACGGCGCGATCCTCCTTGGTCGCACACGACAGGACCAGCCGCTTGGCCACTGCCAGCGCCTCGGGCTCCATCTTCAGGATGTCGTCGAGCAGCCCGTCGAGCGTGGCCTCGACCTCCTCGGCCGTCGCGCAGAGATAACGGCCGACGCCCAGATGGTGCGCTTCGCCGGCATCGATCACGCGGCCGGTGACGGCGAGGTCGCGCACCGGCCCCTCGCCCAGCCGTCGCACCAGGAACGGGACGATCTGCGAGGGGATGAATCCCACCTTCGGCTCCGGCACGCCGAAGCGCGCGCTCGTGTGCAGGATCACCACATCCGAGCAGCACGCCATCCCGAAGCCGCCGCCCACCGCCGAGCCTTCGACCACGGAGATCGTGGCCTGCGGCAGAGCGTCGAGCGCCAGCAGCGCGTCGCCGAACTGGCGGTAGGCCGCCACCAGCGGATCGCACCCGCCGGTGGGGGGCTTCGGCGGCATCGCCGCCATCGCGTCGAGATCGCCGCCGGCGCAGAAGTGGCCGCCGGCGCCGCGCAGCACCAGCACGCGGCAGCCCGCATCGGCGCGGAGACGGGCGAACACGTCCTCGAGTTCGAGCATCATGCCGTGCGTCAGCGCATTGCGCCGCTGCGGCCGGTCGAGCGTCAGGCGCGCGACGGCGTCGCGCCGTTCCAGTTTCAGGAATTCGTAGTCGGCCATGGGCAAAGTCTTAGCGAGCGTCTATCCTGCCAACAAGATGATGCGTCTCATGGTTCCGCTGGCCGTGCTGTTCGCCTCGACAGGCGTGGTGCAGGCGCAGGAATGGGGACAGGTCGCAGATCCCGCCCCCGGTCCGACGCAGGTCATCGGCTTCTACACCGCGGGCTGCATCCAGGGTGCCCAGGCGCTGCCGCTCGAAGGGCCGGGCTACGAGGCGATCCGCGTCAGCCGCAACCGCTATTGGGGCCACCCCGTCACCATCTCCTATGTCCGCACGCTCGCCGAGCGCGTGCGCGCCGCAGGACAGAGCCACCTCTATATCGGCGACATCGGCCAGCCGCGCGGCGGACCGATGAGTTTCGGCCATGCCAGCCACCAGGTCGGCCTCGACGTCGACATCTGGTTCGAGCGCCAGCCCGGCGCCGCGCGTCCTGCCCCGGAGCGCGAGAACCCGCGCCTGCGCTCGCTGGTGCGCGCCGACGATGGCGGCATCGAGGACACGGTCTTCGCCGAGCAGCATATGGCCCTGCTGCGCACTGCCGCGACCATGCCCGGCGTCGACCGCATGTTCGTGAACAAATGGATCAAGCAGCGCATCTGCAACACGGCGAGCGGCGACCGTAGCTGGTTGCGCAAGCTCGTGCCCTGGTACGGCCACGACGAGCACTTCCATGTCCGGCTGCACTGCCCGCCCGGCAACCCGCAATGCACGCCGCAGGCAGCCTACGCCGAGGACGATGGCTGCGGCGAGGCGCTGGAGTCGTGGTTCCGCAAGGCACCTCTCGTCCCGCCGACCACGCCGCCCAAGCCCTACCGACCCAAGCTGCCGGCAGCCTGCCAGGCCGTGCTCACCGCACGTTAGTTAGCCGATGCCGCCGCAGCGGTTGGCGCGCTGGCGGGCCTGCGTGTCGAACCAGTCGAGTCCACCCACGCTGCCGATGCGCACCCAGTCGACCTGGAGGGTGCCGTCGGGCAGGTTACGCACGTTGTAGCGCGACTCCGCCTGCGGGGCGCTCTTCGGCACGAACAGCACCGACGCCTGCCCCGGTTGCGCTCCCGGCTGCCGGTCCACGACGAACCCCTCGCCCGCCGGCTGCGACAGACACATGACCATCGAGTCGAACGGCACGGCGTAGATCGACGACCAGGCGGGTTTCGGCGCCTTGGCGGTGTCGGTCGTCGTGGTGCAGCCCGCAGCGGCGAGCGCGCTCAGGGCGGCGATTGCTGCATGCTTCATCGTTACTCCCCCTGGCCGAGCAGCGAGCCCGCTCGGCGCGACGACCGGTAGAACCATTGGAACACCTGGAATCCGATCACCAGATAGACGATGGAGAGGCCCAAGGCGACCGCCATCAGGTCCCAGTGCACTGCCTTCTCGGTCAGGATCGCCCGCATGCCCTCGAAGATGTAGGAGGTCGGCAGCGACCAGGCGATGCCCTGCAGCCAGCCCGGCAGTACCGACACCGGATAGTAGACGCCGCTGACCGGCATCAGGATGAAGACGGCGGCCCAGGCGAAGCTCTCCGCGCTCTGGCCGACGCGCATCACCAATCCCGACATGGCGAGTCCGATCGACCAGGAGAACATCTGCAGGATGAAGAAGAAGGCGATCAGCGGCAGGCCGAGCGAGTAGATGTTGTAGCCGAAGAACAGCCACGCCAGCAGCGACACCGGAATCATGCCGAGCAGCGTGCGCAACAGCGCCACGACCACGATGCCGGCGGCCAGCTCCCACGAGCGAATCGGGCTCACGAAGAGATGGCCGAGGTTGCGCGACCAGATCTCCTCCAGGAAGGCGATGCTGAGCGAGAGGTTGCCGCGGACCACGACCTCCCAGAGCATCAGGCCCGACAGCAGCACGCCCGCCGCCTGGGCCACGAACGAGGCCTGCGGCATCAGGTATTGCGTGAGAAAGCCCCACATCACCATCTGCACGGCGGGCCAGTAGATCGAGTCGACGAGCCGCATGACCGAGCTGCGCCAGAGCTGGATGTGGCGCGTGACCAGGGCGGTGATGCGCCGGATCGAGCCGGTCACGACGCACCCTCTTTCTTCAGCGCATCGAGGCCGCGCCCGCGGCCGCGCGCCATGTCGAGAAACACTTCCTCCATGTCCTCGCGGCCGAAGCGCTCGATCAGTTCGCGCGGGCTGCCGCGCTCGAACACCTTGCCTTTCTGCAGCAGGATCACGTCGTCGCACAGCCGCTCGACCTCGCCCATGTTGTGCGAGGCGAGCAGTATCGTGGCGTGGGTCTCGTGCTGATAGGTCTCGAGATAGCCGCGCACCCAGTCGGCCGTGTCGGGATCGAGCGAGGCCGTGGGCTCGTCGAGCAGCAGCACGTCGGGCTTGTTGATCAGCGCCTTGGCGAGTGCCACGCGCGTCTTCTGGCCGGCCGACAGCTTGCCGGCCGGGCGGTCCAGGAACGACGCCACCTGCATCAGCTCGGCGATCTCCTCGATGCGGTGGCGAAGGTCCTTCACGCCGTAGAGCCCGCCGTAGAACTGCAGGTTCTGGCGCACCGTCAGCCGATGCGGCAGGTCGACATAGGGCGACGAGAAGTTCATGCGCGGCAGCGCGGCGAAGCGCTTGCGCAACATGTCTATGCCCAGGATCTCGATGCGCCCCGCGGTCGGTTCGAGCAGGCCGAGCAGCATGGCGATGGTCGTGGTCTTGCCGGCGCCGTTACCACCCAGCAGGCCGACCACGCTGCCGCGGCCGGCCGTGAAGCTCAGGTCGTCGACCGCGACGATGTCGCCATAAACCTTGCGCAGGCCATGGACCTCGATGGACGGGGACTGGGCCATGCCGCCATCACAGCGCCTTGACGGCCGCTTCGATGCGGTCGAGGCCCTTGCTGAGCCGCTCCGCGCTCGAGGCGAAGCAGAGGCGCACGTTGCCCTGTCCGCCCGGCCCGAACGCCTCGCCCGGCGCCAAGCCCACCTTGTACTGCTTGGCGAGCGTCTTGCAGAACGACAGCGTGTCCGAAACGCCGTCGACCGAGAAGAACGCATAGAAGGCCGCGTCCGGTCGGGCGATCTTCACCCTCGGCATCGCCGAGAGCCGCTGGAACACCAGCTCGCCGCCGGCGCGGCAGCGCTCGACCATCTCGTTCACGAAGCCGTCGCCTTTCTCGACCGCCGCTACCGCGCCCTTCTGCAGGAAGGCCGGCGCGCCCGACGTGTTGATCTGCACCAGCTTGGCGAACTGGTCGCCCAGCGCCGCCGGGTGCGTCAGCCAGCCCAGCCGCCAGCCGGTCATGGCCCAGGGCTTGGAGAAGCTGTTCAGCACGATCACCGGATCCTCCGGTCCCGCCAGCTCGAGAAAGGACGGCGCGACCTGCCGTCCGTCGGAGCGCCTGCCGTAGATCAGCCGCGCGTAGACCTCGTCGGCCATGATCCAGACGCCGCGCTTCCTCGCGAGATCGAGAAGAGCCGCTTGCTCGTCGGACGTCATGGTCCAGCCCGTCGGATTGCCCGGCGAGTTGACGAAGATCGCTCTGGTGCGGGAGTCGACGGCGTCGAACACCTTCTGCAGGTCGAGCTTCCAGCCGCCAGCGGGCGTGCGGTCGAGCGCGACGTACTTCGGCACGCCGCCGACCAGCCTGGTGGCCGAGGTGATGTTCGGCCAGATCGGCGAAACGATCACGACATTGTCGCCGGGATCGAGCAGGAGCTGGCAGGTGAGCAGGATGGCCTGCATGCCGCCGGTCGTCACCGTGATGCGGTCGGCCGCGCACTCGGCGAGGTAGAGCCGCTCGGTGTAGGCCGACAGCGCCGCCCTGAGCTCGGGGATGCCGCGCTGCCACGTATAGAACGTCTCGCCGGCCTCCAGTCCTTTGGCCGCCGCGTCGCGCACGAACGCCGGCGTCACGAGGTCGCTCTCGCCGAACCACAGCGGCACCACGTCGGGGTCGCCGAACACGGACATCGCCACTTCGGCAATCGGGGTTTCAGGCAATCCGGCCGTGGCGCCGCTCAGCGACGCAGGTATACCCGGCGCGACAAATCTGGGTTGATCGAGCATCATTGGGACGTAGCGCATCGTCCGGATTTGCGCCAGCCGCCCGCCTGCCCGACAATTGTTGGCGGCGAGACCAAGCCTGACTAATCGCAGCGGAGTTCGGTCATGAGGAACATCGTCTGTCTTCTTTCGATCGCAGTGCTCGCGGCCTGCGTGCATGGCGACAACCTGGAGCGGTTGCAGGCGGGCATGACGCGCGAGCAGGTGGCGTCGCTGATGGGTCCGCCCGACGCATCGACCCATTCCCCCGGCAAGGACTGCGCCTACTACACCGTGCTGAAGGACTTCTGGAGCCGAACGCCGTGGACGATGACCAATCGCTACTATGTCTGCTTCACCGACGGCCGGGTCGACACGTTCGGCCGCGCCGACGTCCCGGCACAGGCTCAGATGACAGGACGGTGACCGCGCGTTACGGTGAGGCCGGGGAGCGGCGATGCATTCACACGACAATGACGGCCAGATCGCAACCTGGCTGCGCGAACGACAGAATCTCACCTACGCCGACGGCCGGCGCTGCGATGAGATCCAGTATCTGCAGTGCAAGCTGATCCTGAAGCCCGACCGCTTCACCTCGGCCCGTGTATTCAGGGAGTTCGCCGCGCTGGTGCACCAGGCCGCCGAGAAGACCGGCGTCGGCTTCCACCACACGCCCAAGCTCCAGCAGCGGCCGGAGGTTCGCGAGGTGCTGTTCCTCGATACCGGCGACTACCATCTCTACAACAACAGCTTCATCTGCCGGCGCCGCATCGCCTACGAGGACGGCTTCGCCATCGGCGATCCCGAGATCGTCTTCAAGTACCGCAGCGACGACATGGCGAAGGCGCAGGCGCTCGACGTGCGGCCGCACATCGACGGCAAGTACAAGATCAAGTTCAAGCTCGAGGTGATGCCGCTCAGGGAGAGGATCGGCGGAGTCCGGCGGCTGCTGTCGCACAATGTCGAGTTCGGCCTGAGCCAGGCCCCGCAGGCGGCGCGCATCGTCATGTCGTCGCTCGGCCACATGTCGCTGCCCGAGCTGACGCAGATCTTTCCGGTCCTGTCGTCGATCTCGTGCGACGGGCCCGACGACGTGTCGCTCGTCAACCAGACGATCGTCGAGGAGCTGCTGCAGGACATCTGCGAGCTGGACTTCGGCCACCACACGCGAGCTACCGCCAATCTCGGCCTGTGGCGCTCGCGCGGCGACCATCACGCCTTCGTCGGCGAGTTCGCCTACCAGCTCCGCTTCACCGGACCCGACGACATCAGCCACAAGGCGCTCAATCACTGCGAGCGCTTCTTCCTCGAGCTGCAGCAGGTCGCGGCCGACTGGCTGGCCCTCACCACCACCAAGACCGGCGCGGTCTACCGCCTGAAGGGCAACCCGCCGCAAGCGCACGAATGAGCGAGCCGGAAACTCCTCCCCCACCGCCGTCGCTCGGCAGGCTCTTCTGGGTCTTCTTCGTCATGGGCGCGACCAGCCTCGGCGGCGGCGTGGTCGGCTATTTGCGCACCGGCCTCGTGGTGCGCCAGAAATGGCTCGATGACCTCTCCTTCGTGGAGCTGCTGTCGATCAGCCAGACGCTGCCCGGCCTCAACGCCACCAACATGTCGATCCTGGTCGGCGACCGCCTGCGCGGCGGCATGGGCGCGCTGGTGGCGACGCTCGGCATGTGCCTGCCCGGGGCGACGCTCATGACGGCCGCTGCCTTCGCCTACGGCATCGGCGGCGACGATCCCTGGTCGAAGGCCTTCCTGCACGGCATCGCCGCCGGCGCGCTCGGCCTGATCGTCGTGGTCGGTGTCCAGCTCGGCTCCAAGGTGCTGAAGGAGTTCGCCGACTACGTCTTCGTCGTCGCGACCGCGGTGGCCGTGGCCTTCTTCAAGGTGCCGGTCCCCTACGCCCTGCTCGCCGCCGGCGCGGTCGCGATCTGGTGGCATCGGCCGCGTGACAAGGGTGATCCCAAGTGAAGAACCTCTGGGATCTCGCCGCCGTGTTCTCCTACCTCTCGCTCCTGACGGTCGGCGGCGGCATGGCCGCCTTCCCCGAGCTGAAGGAGCTCACGGTCAACACGTACCACTGGGTGACCTTTCCCGAGCTCCTGCACTTCTACAGCCTGGGTCAGCTCGCGCCGGGTCCCAACATGATGATGGTGGCGTCGATCGGCGCCGTCGTCGGCCACATCCCGGGCGCGCTGGTCGCGCTGATCGCGTTCTTCCTGCCGACGGGCATCCTCACCTTCTTCGTCGGGCGTCTGTGGACGCACCTTGCGACCTGGCGCTGGCGCCCATCGATCCAGACCGGCCTCGGCTCGGTCGCCGTCGGCCTGGTGGCGGCCGGCGCGATCATCATGGGCAAGGGCGCCGTGACCGACGCCTTCTACGGCGCCATCGCCGTCGTCGTTTTCCTGCTGCTGTGGCGCACCAAGATCAACCCTGCCTATCCGATCGTGGCCTCGGGCCTGATCGGCATGGCGATGCACTGGCTGAACATCAACTGAGCTTGCGCCCGATGCGCGGTTCCGTGCCGGCGATCAGGCGCCGGATGTTGGCCCGGTGAAGGGCGATCACGTAGAGGCCGCCCGCGACCACGAGCAGCCTGTAAGGCCATGGTTCGGTCAGGATGCAGACGAGCGCGATCGCCGTCGACGCCGCCGCCAGCGAGCCGAGCGAGACGATCCGGAAGATCGCCAGCACGAGACCGAAGGCGGCCGCCGCACCCGCCCCGACCGGCCACGACATCGCCAGCAGAACGCCGAGCCCGGTCGCCGCCGACTTGCCGCCCTTGAAATTCAGCCACACCGAGCGGCTGTGGCCAAGCAGCACGGCAACGCCCGCCAGACAGACCGTCCAGGCCTGCGAGGAGTCCGGCACATCGAGCCGGGCAAAGAGCCAGCGGGCGAGGACGATCGCCGCGACGCCTTTCAGCACGTCGACCGCCAGCACCCCCGCCGCGGGCCATTTGCCGACAGAGCGCAGCACATTGGTCGCGCCGGTCGAGCCGGAGCCGTGCTCGCGGAGATCGATGCCCGCGAGCAGCCTGCCCGCGAGATAGCCCGTCGGGATCGAGCCGAGCAGATAGGCGGCCGCCACGGCGACCGCGTTCGCCATCCAGAAGATCACGGGGCTGCCTTCGATCAGAGGTCGCGCGGGTTGCCGGTCAGCAGCGTGGCGCGGAAGCCCTTGCCCGCGGCATCGGTGAGCGTGATCGTGCGGCCGGAGGCCACGACGGCGTAGCAGGCGCGATCGTCGCCGCCGACCTTGAGGCAGATCTTGTCGCCCTCGGCCTTCCAGGTACCCGGCTCGATCTCGCCGTCGTGCAGCCGCGAGGCGGTGCCGTCCTTGCGGATCAGCAGGTGATAGGTCCTGCCGTCCAGACGCCCGGTCAGCGTGTTGCCGATCACGCCGTTCCACGCCTCCGCGCCGGTGAGCCGCGGCGCCCGCTGCGGCCGCTTGCCGTCGTCGGCGTCGCCGGACGGTGCCGGCGGGCGGGCCGTGCGGCGCGAGGATTGTCCCATGTCCGTGCCGCCCGCCGACGCGCCCTCGCGCGTGCCGGCATAGCTCGCCGACACGCCGAAGACGTCGGTGAGCGCGTTCGGCATGGCGATGCGCGCGAGATCGGCGACGCCCGCGGTTGCCGCGGGCTTCACGGTGATGGTGAGCGGCCCCCTGGGCGCTTTCCAGTCCGAGACGAAGGAGACCAGCGTGTCGAGCACCTTCTGGGTGGCCGGCCCCTGGCCCACGGCGAACCCCTTGATCGCCGCCGTCGCCAGGCTCACCCAGGCATCCGG
The DNA here is from genome assembly GCA_964415585.1 of uncultured Reyranella sp. Lineage (GTDB taxonomy): Bacteria > Pseudomonadota > Alphaproteobacteria > Reyranellales > Reyranellaceae > Reyranella. The sequence goes on along the minus strand of CAYQAY010000061.1, from coordinate 6,646 downwards.
GGTGGTCTTTTCCTCCTTTGCCATCGCCGGCAGGAGCCTGGCGAGGAAGCCGCCGGTATCCTCGAAGGTGATGGAGCCGGCGCGGAGGCGCGCTTTGTCCTGCGCCGCGTCGAGGTCGTTGCTCCTGTCGTCCACACCCTCGATGACGCCCGACAGGTCGAGGCGTGCCTGGCCGCGCAACGCGACCTCGAATTTGTTGACGGTCAGTATCCTGGCGGCGGTATCGATGCGGTAGTCGATCGCCATGTCGGCCGGCACGCGCGGCAGGCCGTAGGGCTCGAAACTATGGAAGGCGGCATCGTCACCGGAGATGCCCTCGAGCTTCATCTTGAGGAATCGCGGCGCCAGCGCCGGCTCGCCCTTCTTCGGCTTCTTCCAGCGCTCCACGTCGGTTTCCTCGACCGTCACCCTGTCGACCCTGATCGTCGCTTCCCTGTCGCCGGTCCTGGAATCGGCCGGCGTCACCGCGACCACGTCGGTCAGGACGAATCCCTTGTCCCCCAGCGGCCGCGCCGAGCCGTAGGTGAACTTCTTCAGTTCCATCTGGGGTTTGACGTCGCGCTCGAACGTCTGCAGTGCGTTCTGGGCCGCCACCGGTCCGGCTGCCATCGCGATGGCGGCCGAAAGAGCCGCGAGCCAGGCGACGATTCGTGTCATGGAGAGCCCCCGCTTCGACTGGCGGAGGCTACCAGAGACCTACTCGAGTGTCGCCGTCTCGCCCGCCATCTCGCCGTTCTCGCAGCTCGCCCGCGACACGCCGATCGCGACGACCCTGGACCCCACGGTGAGACAGCCCTTGTGCCAGTCGCCCGCAAGCGTGGTTCCGGCGAGGGTCACCGTCCCCGGACCGTGCGGCACGTCGTCGGCATAGGTACCCTCGAAACGGTTGGTGCCGTTCCAGACGTAGAGGCCGGGGCCTTCGCGCCGGCCGTTGCGATAGTTTCCTTCGAAGCGGTCGATCGGCTTGCCATGCTCGGTCCACTGCACCACGCCGCGGCCTTCCTTGAGGAGCCCGTTGCAGGCGCCGGTCCAGCTCGCCTTGTCCTTGCTGTCGGGATGCCAGTCCCACATGCGGCAGCCTACGCCCGGCTCGAACAGCCAGTCGCCCTGCTCGCAGGGAGAATCCCAGCTTATCTGAACGGAATCGGGTTCTTCCGTTGCACAGTCGGCCTCGGGCGCGAGCGCCAGTTGCTGGCCCAGCGCGGGCGTCAGCGTCAGCGCCCCCGAAACCAGCACGGAAACCAGTATGGCCGGAATTTTCATGTTGCCCCCACCACAGGCTTTCGACCGCACCAACGGAACGCGGTACGGCCCCGGTGGTTGCCGCGGGACGCTGCGAAAACCGTGGCATCGTCGTGATCGATCGGGACGGTGAATGCCGACGGGACCGACGTTTCCATCCAGGTCATGGCGGACACCATCAACATCGCGCCCTGCCCGCACACCGAGGAACCGGCCACCGGTCCCGGCAGATCGCCAGGCTGATCGACCAGGCCTTCCTCAAAGTGCCGCGCTGCACCGGGAACGAAGCGGCGACTTGAGCATTGACCCCGGCAAGGAACGTCCAGGAGACTTCGATGAAACTCGGTGCGTCGACGGTCGCATTGCTGGTCATGGCCGCCTCGCTTGGCCCGGCTCATCCGACGATGGCCCAGACGCCGTCGTCCACGGACGGTCAATCGACCAAGCCCTCGGCGCCACCCGCCGGCATGCCCGGCACGGCGCAGCAGGCCAGCTCCGCCCGGATGCAGATCGAGGCCAGCGGTTACACCGACGTGAAGGACCTCAGGCGCCAGGACGACGGTTCGTGGCGCGCCAGAGCCCGCAAGAACGACGTCGAGGTCGCCGTCTCGGTGGACAGCATCGGCAATGTCACCCAGATCGAGCAATAGCCGCAGCGCACGCCATGCTATGATCGGGCATGGCATGGTTGGTTCTCGGTCTCGTCCTCTTCCTCGGCGCCCACACCTTCACCACGATGCGCGGCGCGCGCGCCGCCGTCGTCGGCCGTCTGGGCGAAGGGGGCTACAAGGGCCTCTACTCGCTGGTCTCCGCCGCCGGCCTGGTCCTGATCGTGATCGGCTTCGGCAGCTATCGAAGCACCGGCTACATCCAGGTCTGGAACCCGCCGCGCGCGATCTTCCATCCGGTCGCCCTGGTGCTGCTCTGGTTCGCCTTCGTGGCGCTGGTCGCGGCCTACGCGCCGGCCAGCCGCATCAAGGCGATCCTGCGCCACCCGATGCTGGCGGGCGTGAAGGCCTGGGCGCTCTCGCACCTGCTGGTCAACGGCGATCTCGGCTCGATCCTGCTGTTCGGCGGCCTGCTGGTCTGGGCGGTCTACGACCGGATCGCCCTCAAGCGCCGCGGTGACGCGGGCGCGGCGTCCGTCGCCTGGTCGGGCAACGACGCCCTGGTCGTGGCGATCGGCACCGCGGCCTACGCGCTCATGTTCTGGTTGCACGACACGCTGATCGGGGTGACCGCGGCCTGATCGGCTTTTGGCGCTTTTGCACGACTCGTGCTAAATAGAGACTGCAGAATAGAATCTCATTTGGGCGCTGTGGCTTGGTGCTACCGACCTATCGTCTCGACAAACTGGACTCCGACGAATCGGTGGTGATCGACCACTGGTCGTATTTCTGGGCAGCCCTCGGCGGACCGTTCTACCTTCTGTCGAGGGGCTTCTACCGCCTTGCCGCCGTCATGGCGGCGATCACGCTGGCACTCGCCGTCCTCGCTTTCCTCGGTCTGCTGATCTCGGTGCAACTCTTCGACGCCTCGATCGCGGGGATGGTCGCCATGCTGGCATCGATAGCCGGCGCGTTGCTGCTGAACGGCATCGCCGCCGTGCAGCTCGCCTACCGGGGATACCTGCGCTCCGGCTGGAAGATGGGCTACTAGCCGGCCTCAGTGATGCGGATGGGGGTGGCCGTGATGGTGGCCGCCGGCGAACCGATCGATGTGCAGCGGCTGCTTGGCGAGGCCAGGGCAGAACGCGTTCACGACCTTCTCGAGCCTGTCGTAGAGCGCCTTTGCGGGCTTGCGGCTCCTGTCGAGCCGCTCCTTGGCCTTCTCCGCATTCTTCTTCACCCGGGCGATGTCGACGTTCAGGAGCTTGCGGTTCTCCAGCACCATGCGGCCGGCGATCATGACGGAGTGCACGGCCGAGCCGTCCTCGGTGTGCACGATCTGGTTCACCGGGTCGTTGAACGGGATCCAGTTGATGTGGCCGAGGTCGAGGAACACGATGTCGGCCTTGTAGCCGGGCTCCAGCTTGCCGATCCTGTCGCCCAGCCCCAGCGCGCGGGCGCTGCCGGCGGTGGCGGCGTGCAGCACCTCCTCGGTGCGGATCCATCTGCGGTTGTCCGGTCCCTGCACCTTCGAGACCATCGAGGCCATCCGGACGTTCTCGTACATGTTCTGGTTGTCGGAGCAGGACGCGCCGTCGGTGCCGATGCCGACGTTCACCCCGGCGTCGAGCATGGCGCGCATGTCGGCGATGCCGTTGCCCAGCACCATGTTGGAGCCGGGGTTGTGCGACACCGAGGCGCCCTTGTCGCCGAGCAGCTTCATGTCGTCGCCGTCGAGCCACACGCCGTGGCCGACGGTGAACTTCGGCCCGACGAGGCCCAGCGAATCCAGGTAGGCGGTGAGCGAGGAACCGTAGAGCCTGTAGCCCGCGACCACCTGCACCTTCGATTCAGAGACGTGGCTGTGCAGCCCGGTGTCGTAGTCCTTCGAGAGCCTGAGGCAGGCCAGCAGGAACTCGCGGCTGCAATGGTGCGGGATGGTGGGCGCCACCGCGAGATGCACGCCCCGGCCGTCGAGCTTCCAGCCGTGCAGCGCCTTCTTCATCTGCGACACGCTCGCCTTGTAGGGCGCCGGCCGGTAGGCCTCGACCTCCTTCTGCAGCGCCGGCGGCAACTGGTCCATCAGGCCGGGGATCGCCTGGAAGAAGCTGGTGTCGGCCACCATCGGCGCCAGCATCGCGCGCATGCCGATGTCGGCATAGGCTTGGCCGATAGCCTGCAGCCCCTCGACCGTCGGCATCGGGAACTCGGCCGCGAGGTCGTAGGCCGCGGTGCAGCCCTTCATCACCATCTCGGCCGCGCCGATCAGGCTCGACAGGTACTTGTCCTCGAGCGTGCGTGCGCCGTTCATCCACGGCCCCGCCGTCAGCAGCAGTTCGAGCGTCACGCGATCGGCCATGCCCTTGGCGAGGTTGCCGTGGCTGTGGGTGTGGCCGTTGATCAGGCCGGGATGCAGCAGCCTGTCCCGGGCGTCGATCACCCCGGCGTCGGACGGCGCCGAGACCCGCGCGCCGATCTCCACGATCGTGTCGCCCTTCACCAGGATGTCGGCCCGGGGCGCGCTGTGTCCCTTGATGTCGACCACCCGCCCACCGCGGATCACGGTCATCGCTGCCTTTGCCATCGCACGTCCTCGATGTGGGTCATGGAAAAACTCTCATCCCTCGCTTCGCCCGAGCTGACAAGGGTGCGCCTGGTGAAACACCACCATCACCGGACAGCCGGCGTCGTGTTGCTGCTCGACCACGGGAAGAACGCCGTCGCCGACGACGTCGGGAAGCGCGGCGTCCCCGGAACTCTATGGCGATTTCGTGAGAACTCGCACGCACCGTCGTCATGCAACGGCTTGCGTCGCCGTGGCGTTCATCCACCACAGCCCGTCCCTACGGAACTGATGGAGGACTCGACATGAAGACCGCACTCGCGACCGCACTGGCTCTGATCCTCGCCGCCGGCGTCGCCCATGCGCAGACGATGCAGCCCAGCACGCCCACCGGCCGCGACCAGAACTCCATGCCGGGCGGCACCAGCAACCCCAACACCAACCTGCCGACGACTTCGCCGAACGCCACCGCGGCCGAGGCGGCCGTCAAGACCAAGCTGCAGGAGAAAGGCTACACCGGCGTACGCTCGCTGACGCGCGACAGCGCCGGCAACTGGACGGGCAAGGCCATGCGCAACAACGCCGAGGTCGCCGTGACCGTCGATGCCAAGGGCAACATCCGCGAGCAGTAGAAGCCACACCTCTGCTGAACGCGGCTGGCGGGACGCCCTGTCCCTCGTGGGGCGTCCCGTTCAGCCGTCCCCTCGTGCCGGGTCTGGCCCCGCGAGTTTGGCCCCGCGAGTCAGGCCAGCAGCCTCCACACCCAGTAGATGCCGATCGCCATCTGCGCGGCGAAGGCGGTGAAGCGGAGGGTGACGGCGATCTCGCTCACGGAGGCCAGGTGGATGGCCGTCTGAACGGCGCGCGCGGCGACCAGCCAGAGCGCCAGACCGTCGGTGACCGAAGTCTTGCCCGTCAGCAAAGCGGCGATCATCAGGCCGCCGAAGATCGGCAGCCCTTCCAGGCAGTTCAGGTGCGCGCGCGCCAGTCGCTGCATGAACGGCGCCAGGTTGTCGTTGTCCGGGCGGAAGCCGTTGGCCGGCACCTGCCTGCTCAGCACCAGCCAGGAGCGTATCGCTTCCATCAGCACCAGCAGCAGCAGCGTCCAGGCGATGAAGAGGATGAGGGCCAGCGCGGTGCTCGTCATGTCTTGTTTCCCCCGTCCATGTGAGCTTCATTGTCTCCCCCGACCCTTTAGCAGACCGGGAGGGAGGGTCTCCATGGCCGGAATACCTACCGCGCGCCTCGCCGCTCTTCTGGCCGTTTGCCTTCCGACGCTCGCCGCCGCCCAGATGGCACCGGGCTCGATCGGCAATGCCGGTCGCATGCCCGAGACCATGTCGCCCGGCGCCCTGCCGCCCCCGCCGATGCCGCAGGCCCTGCCCGTGCAGCCGCCGCCCGCGCCCTTTCCCAACACGCAGTCGCTGGCGCGCGACCGGGTGCAGAGCCAGGGCTACACGGTGCGCAAGGTCGAGCCGCGTCCCGACGGATCGTGGCGCGTCGACGCCACGCGCGACGCGACGCCCACCCGTCCGCAGGGCGTGCCGAAGAAGATCACCATCCACCCCGACGGGCGCCAGACGGTCGAATACTGATCTCTGTCCCTGCGCGGAGTGCGCACAGGGGACGTGCCGCGTATACGCGGCGAAGGGGTCAGACCTGAAAGAGCAGGAAGCCGCCGAGCCCGATCGCGGCGAGGGCGCCGCCGAGATACTTGTAGAAGCGGACGGATTGCAGCGACAGCAGGCGGTCGGCGATCGTCGACGCCCGCTCCTCCGGCCGCCGTGCCGCCTCGACCTCGACCTGCCGCGCGAGGAAGCCCGGCGTGACCATGCCGCCGCTGCCGACCGGCCGGTCGGCGTCGAGCTCGACCAGCGTGCAGACGAACAGCAGCACCAGCCCGACGACGCCCACGCCGATCAGGCCGACATAGGCGACGGTGACGAAGACCAGGATGGAGATGACCAGCCACGCGCTGAGCGCGATGGCCATGAGGATGGATCTGGCGGGCATGCGCGATCCCCTTGCGGAGCATCGCCATCTTACAACTCTTCCCTGCCCCCGCGAAGCGGGGGAAGTGCCGCGTCTTACGCGGCGAAGGGGGTCATGCCCCCTCCGTCAGCGTATGACGCTGACACCTCCCCCGCAGACGGGGGAGGAAAAAAGGGCTACTACCCGGCCGCCGCCCTGCGCTCGTCGGCGGCAGCGAAGTGCGCGAGCTGGTCGGCGTGCG
>CAYQAY010000060.1:0-30341 GCA_964415585.1 uncultured Reyranella sp. | reverse complement strand
CCCGCCGGAGGAGGGCGGAATATACGCAGGCGGCCTCCCGAGTCAATGTCGGCAGCGGCCCTTTTCGACGGGGCCGAATTTCGGCTTCCCGCACGCCGGAAAGCCAACAACGACGGGCTTTTCGCCCGTTATTTCTGGACACCTGAATGTAACGCGTGTTGTCCGGAACGGTGTCCGCACATCGGAGATGAGCCTTGTACGACGGGCTTTTACGCATCTCTCGCTTCTTCGTTGCTTGGTGCCCCCGCTGCGCCGTGTTGCTCAGGCGTCGTCAAGTGTCTGATCCGGCGTCGTTTTTCGGCGTCGGTCGAGACGGGGGTCGTTCGTGGGACTGTCCGCGGCTCAGGAGCCGCGGCGGCTGCACCCCGCGCCTTGCGCTGGCTCGCGGGCGTGCCGCGAGGGGTCGTGCCAGGGATGGAAAAGGCCGGCGCGGTCCGGGCGCCAGCCTATAGGAATTATAGGCATATTCCTGCTGAACCTGCAAGTCTTTTTTCAGTAGGTCGATCCGGCCGGCTTCGACCGGGCGCCGGAGGCCCGGGCCTCGCCGACCGCCCAGGCGAGGTCCGCGAGATAGTCCCCGACCATGCGTTCGTGGCTGGGGTTCAGGTGCATGTGGATGCCGGGCGGCTCGACCTGGCGGCCGATCAGCCAGCCCCGTGTGCCCATGGCATCGGAGACGGCGCCGATGTCCAGGCCTGGATCGGCCGAGCGCGTGACGAAGATCGAGAGCTCGCTGGGCTCCAGCACGGCGAGCCCCGGGATGCGGGCGATGCCGTCGAGCAGGCCCTTCTTGTTGTCCATGATCATGCGCGCGCAACGCAGGTAGCCCTCGTCGCCGAGATGCTGCAGCGTCGCCCAGGCCGCGGCCACGGCGCCGCCCGGCCGCGTGCCCTGCATCGTCCAGGCGACGTAGGGGCCGCGCTCCCACTCCCTGAAGTCGAAGGTCTGATATTTTTCCTTCAGCTCCCGGGAGCGCAGCATCATCAGCGACGCCCCCTTGGCCGCCATGCCGTGCTTGTGCAGGTCGGCGGAGATGCTGGTGACGCCGGGGACGGAAAAGTCCCAGTCGGGCAGCGCGTGGCCCAGCCGCTTCACGTAGGGCGAGAGAAAGCCGCCGACACAGGCATCGACGTGCAGCCACAGGCCGCGCGCCTGCGCGAGCGCGCCCAGCTCGCGGATCGGGTCGAACACGCCGAAAGGATAGCAGGGAGCCGACCCCACGATCCCGATCGTGTTGTCGTCGAGCTTCGAGGCGATGGCGCCGACATCGGCCTTGAAGTCGTTGCGCGTGGTCGGCACGCGCCGCACGTCGATGCCGAGCGCGTGGCCGGCGCGGCTGAAGGCCGGATGGGCGGTGCGCGGCACGACGAAGTTGGGCTCCTTTATGCCCTTCGTCGCCCGCGCCCAATCGCGTGCCGTTTGCAGCGCGAGAAAGATGCTCTCCGAGCCGCCCGACGTGAACGTCCCGGCGGCGTCATCGGGCGCGTTCATGAGTGCCAGCCCATGGGCCACGACGTCGTTCTCGAGCTGGGCGAGGGAGGGGAAGGCGCGCTTGCCGAGACTGTTCTCGGTCCAGAAGGCGGCGTAGGCACGCTTCTGCACGTCGCTGAGTTCGTCGTCGAGGTAGTAGTAGTAAACGGCCATACGGCCGTCCCGCCACGAATAGTCGTCCTTCTTGGCGTCGTTCAGCCGGGCCTCGATTTCCGGCCAGGCGAGCCCCTTTTCGGGCAGTTTCATCGCGTTCCTCCCGCCTATCGAGGCTGTTGCCCCGGAAGTGCCTGCCGCCTATAACCCGGCGCCCGGAGAGGTGCCAGAGTGGTCGATCGGGACGGTCTCGAAAACCGTTGTGCGTGCAAGCGTACCGTGGGTTCGAATCCCACCCTCTCCGCCATTTCCGTCAGAGTGTCGCGGAAGTAGCAGGGCCTGCCCGGCCGACCACGAAAGCCGATTGCCGGTACGCCTACGGACCCTCATCCTGCGACTGATCGCAAAGAGCCGCTCGGGGGAGCCATGCTTCGCATTCTGCTGACTACAATCTTGTCGACGGCATTTCTCGGCGGCGCGGCGATGGCGCAGAACGCGCCGCAATATTGGGTGACCTATGCCCACGACACCAAGACCGGAGCCTGGGGGCTTGGGTGGGGCAAGACCGATCGCCAGGCCACGATCAACGATGCCCTGTCGCGATGCGCCAAGCCGGGCTGCAAATCCGGTGACGTCATCCTCGCGCGCTGCATTGCCGCGGCACAAGGCACCCAAGGCGGGCCTTGGTTCGGCGCCGGCAACGACGCGAACACCGCCCAAGGCCATGCCATGCGCTTCTGCCGGAACGGCGGCGCGGGCTCGACGTGCGAAGTGCAGGCCGTTCGTTGCGGCGGCTGACTCGACTGCACGGTGGCCGAGGCGACGCGGTAGCGCGAAGCCTCTGGTGATCCGTGTTCTGCGCGCTCACCAGCCCCAAAGCAGCTTCTTCGAAACCCAGCCGTGCATGCCCGCGCGCTGGATCTTTATCCATCCCGTCGTGCGGGCGAGCGTCTTCACGAGGTCGCCGTAGGAGAGCTTGCCGACGACCCGGCTCGCGGTCGTGGGTTCGCTCCGGACATTGGCCACCTTCGCCGTCACGATGAAGTGCGGCACGGTGCCCGTCAGCGAGCGGTGGATCCAGGCCCGGTCGTTCTCGAAGTCGCGAACCTGCAGCCAGTCTCCGCGGCGCGATAGAACCTGGAGCGGGAAGCCCTTGTCGACGATCCACTCGACCTCGTGGTTCGTTCCGGGGCCGCTGCGCAGGTTCGCTTCGTGGCTGCTGACGCTGACCATGCGTTGGGCATTGGCTTCCCATGAGAGCGAGGCCAGCGCGACGGCGGCGACGATCGCGAGGAGATGCGGCAGGCGGTGAAGGGCGGCAAACATTCGGTATTTCCTTTCCGAGAGGGATCGGGGAAGGTGGTGGTCGCGGCGACGACGATCGCGCGTGTTCGCGTTCGATGCGTCGGTCGGGAGAATCGTGTCCCAGGGGCCGCCGGGTCGTCAACGCGGATGGGCTACGCGCGCCCGCCGCCGAGATAGAGCTGCTTCACGATCTCGTTCGACTGCAGCTCGTCGACCGTCTTGCCCTCGAAGGCGATCTCGCCGTGGACGATGATATAGCCGCGGTCGGCGATGCGGACGGCCTGGTGGAAGTTCTGCTCGGCCATCAGCACGGTGAGGCCGAATTTCTTCTTGAGCTCCTCGATCTTGGTGATGGTCTGCGAGACCAGCAGCGGCGAAAGCCCGACCGACGGCTCGTCGACCAGCAGCAGCCGCGGCGAGGACATCAGCGCGCGGCCGATCGCCAGCATCTGCTGCTGGCCGCCCGACATGGTGCCGGCGAGCTGGCGGCGGCGCTCGGCCAGCACCGGGAAGGCCTCGTAGGCGAAGGCGAGGTTGGTCGCGATGGCGGCGCGCGCGCTTTTTCGGAAGGCGCCCAGCATCAGGTTCTCCTCGACCGTGAGCTTGGGGAACAGGCGCCGCCCCTCCGGCACCAGCGCGACGCCCAGCCCCACGATCTCCTCGGTCGGCAGGCGCGCCAGGTCGTGCCGGGTGCCGTCGATCTCGAGCTCGATCGCGCCCGCGGCCGGCCGCACGATACCCATCAGGCACTTCATCAGCGTGCTCTTGCCGTTGCCGTTGGTACCCAGCAGCACCACGGTCTCGCCGTCCTCGACCGTGACCGAGGCGCCGTTCAGCGCGCGCACGGCACCGTAGCGCGCGTCGACGCCGGAGGCGGCGAGCCTAAGCGCCAAGGTAGGCCTCCTGGACGCGCTTGTCGTCCATCACCTGGGTCGGCGTTCCCTCGCAGACGATGCGGCCGGCGTCGAGGCACATGACGCGCTCGGAGAAGCGCATGACCGCCTGCATGATGTGCTCGATCATGATGACGGTGATGCCCTCGGCGTTGAGCTTCAGCAGAACGTCGAGGACCTCGTCGACCTCCGCACCCGCGAGCCCGGCCATCGCCTCGTCCGAGATCAGGAGCTTGGGCCGGGCGGCCATGGCGCGCGCCAGCTCCATCTTGCGCAGTTCGACCTGGCTGAGCTGACCCGAGGAGGCGCGTGCCTTGTCGGCAAGGCCGATCTTGTCGAGGATCGCCATCACTTCGGCCGTGGCTTTCTCGTCCGAGAGGCCGTGGCCTTCCACGCCGAAGTCGATCGCCACCAGCAGGTTCTCGAGCACCGACATGGTGCGGAAGGGCCGCGGCACCTGGAAGGAACGCGCGATGCCGCGTCGTGTGCGTCGATAGGCCGGCAGGCGCGTGACGTCCTGACCGTCGAACTCGATCGAGCCGCCGTCGCTGGCCAGCACACCCGAGATGCAGTTGATCAGCGTGGTCTTGCCCGAGCCGTTGGGGCCGATCAGGCCGAAGCGCTCGCCGGCGCGGATGTCGACGCTGATGTCCTGCAGCGCCGTGAAGCCTCCGAAGCGCTTGGAGACACCGTCGACGCGCAGCAGGGCGGCCCTCACGGCGAGCCCTTTCCGCTGCGGCGCCACAGCCGGCGCGCCAGCCCGATGATGCCTTCAGGCGCTGCGACAACGAACAGCACCAGCATGACACCCAGGACCAGGACGTTGACCTCGGACGAGATCGTCACCGTGAGTAGTTGCTGCGTGGTGCCGAGCAGGATCGCGCCCAGCACCGGTCCGATCCAGTGCGAGGTGCCGCCGATCAGCGACATGGCCAGTGCGGAGACCGAGTAGTTGAGGTTGAAGGCGGAGACCGGATCGGCGAACTGCAGGTACATTGCCGACGGCGCGCCGGCCGCGCACATCAGCGCGCCGGAGAGGGCACAGGCCACCAGCTTGAGGTTGAGGGTCGGCACGCCGCAGGATTCGGCGGCGACCTCGTCGTCGCGCACGGCCCGCAGTCCGCGGCCGAGCTTCGAATCCTGGACGTAGCGGGCCAGGGCCACGGCGATCACGACCAGGACCGCCAGCACGACGAACAGCATCTTGATGTAGGAGTCGAACGGCGGCGTCACGGGCGGGCGCAGCATCTGCACGCCGGTGGCGCCGCCCACGAACTTCCAGTTGATGATCAGCGTCTCGGCGATGATGGTGATCGCCACCGTGGCGATCGAGAAGAAGATGCCGCGCAAGCGGAGCGTCAGCAGGCCGATGCCGATGCCCATCGCCGCTCCGACCAGCGCCGCGACGCCGATCTGGACGAGGAGCGGCGCGCCGAACGCCTTCAGGAGGAAGATCGCGGTGTAGACGCCGATGCCGAAGAAGGCGCTGGTGCCGAAGTTCACATAGCCCGCATAGCCACCCAGGATGTTCCACGCCGTCGCCAGGACGATGAACTGCAGGATGACGAAGCCGGCGAAGAAGACGTACTCGTTGCGTACGGTGAGCGCGAGCGCGACTGCCAGCGCGACGAACAGGCCGGCTCCGCCCCAGAACCAGACGCCCCTGGTTGCCCCTTGGCCGTTCATCGCCCGAACAGTCCCTGCGGGCGGATGCCCAGCACCAGCAGGAGAAGCGTGAAGGAGATGGCCGGTGCCCAGGAGGCGCCGAACATGGTGAGCACGATGGTCTCGGCGACGCCGAGGATTATGCCGGCAACCAGAGTGCCCGACATGCTGCCGAGGCCCGCCATCACGACCACGCAGAAGGTGCGCCCGATGTAGGCACGATCGAGGGTCGGCTCGACCGGCTGCACGATGATCAGCAGCGCCCCGGCCAGGGCCACGACGGCGGTGGCGATTCCGAAGGCCCATTGCTTGATGGCCACCGGGTCGGCACCCATCAGCCGGAGCGCCGCCTCGTCCTGTGCCACGGCACGGATGGCGCGGCCGAGGAAGGTTCTCGAGAGGTAGAGCGCGAGGGCCGCGGAGAGCACGATGGCCACGGCGAAGGCCGCGATCATGCGCATCGGAATGCGCACGTCGAGGATTTCGACGCTCTTGCCGATGTAGAAGGCCTGCACAGTGCGCTGGTCGACACCGAAGAGCATGATGATCGCCACTTCGATGATGAAGGCGATGCCGAAGAAGAAGGCCAGCCCGCGCACGCCCGCATCGCTCCCGCGCTTCTCGAAGGTCTCGTGGTAGACGCGATAGATCGCGATCCCCAGCAAGAAGAACGCCGGCATCATGACGAAGCCGGCGAGGATCGGGTCGATGTCGAAGTCGCCCAGCAGCCAGGCGCCGTACGAGGCGAGCACCAGCAGCGCGGGATGGGCGACGTTCGGTACGTCGAGCAGGCCGAAGGAGATCGACAGCCCGATGCTGACGGCGGCGTAGAAGCAGCCGACCATGACGCCCAGCACGACAGCGTCGAGAAGCAACTCCAGGGAGAACACCCGCGACGCCGCGGCCGGCCGTTACTTCCGCGCCTTGTCGAACGGCGCCACGAGTTCGCCGGTCTTCCACTTCTCGGGAAACAGGATGATCTGCTTGCCCGGGTTGCGGAACTGCTCGACGTTCTTGTCGACGACGCCGCGGAACTGCGCCATCAGCGTGGCCGACTCCTTGCGCTCGCCGTCGGGGCCGAAGGCGATCGGCCCGACGATGGTCTGTACCTCGTTCTTGTGCAGGAACTCCGCCATCTTCTTCTGATCGAGCGACTTGGAGTCGTTGGCGGCCGCCTCGACGAGCTGGCCCATCGCGTAGCCGAATGGTGCGAGGTAGTAGCCCAGCGGATCGACCTTCGCCTCGACGGCGCGCTTCTGGTATTTGGCGAAGAACTCCTTGGTGCCTGGAAACTCCATCGACTTCTCGGGCAGCCAGGAATTGTAGTTTACGACCCCGTTAAGCAGCGAGCCCATCGACTCCATGACAGCGGTGAACTGCAGGCCGACCATGCCGCCGCCGAACAGCCTGACGCTGTCGCCGATGCCGATCTCGTTGATCGCGCGCAGAAGGCCTACCGAGTCGGGCGGGTAGGAGCAGACGAACACCATGTCGGGCCGGGCCGCGCGGATCGCCCGCACCATCGCCGAGAACTCAACGGTCGCCGGCGGATAGCTCTGCTCATAGACGAGCTTGATGCCCTTCTCGTTCGCCACGTCCTTGGCGATCTTCATCAGGTTCTGCGCGAACTCCTGGTCAGCACCGATCAGCGCCATGGTCTTGGCGCCGGACCTGATGCCGAGATCGACGAAGCCGCGTGCCCAGGAATCGGCAGGTCCCCACGGCGCGTTGTTGAACCACTTGTCGTGCTTGACAGTGCGGTTCACCTGAAAGGAGAAGTTGCCCATCAGCAGCAGGTCGCGCTGCTTGACCAACGGCATGATCGGCGCGGTCGGCACGGTCGCATAGGGCGCGAACAGCAGGTCGACCTTGTCGACGTCGAGCAGCTTGGAATAGATCGCGGGTGTTTCAGCGGCGCTCGACTTGTCGTCGTAGACGATCAGCTCGACCTTGCGGCCGAGCAGGCCGCCTTTCTCGTTGATGTCGTCGCGCCAGACCTCGATGCCGATCAGCGACGACTTCCCGCCGGCGGCCAGGCCGCCGGTCAACGGCATGCTCATGCCGATCTTGATCGGCCCCTGTTGCCCCATCGCCGGCAGTGCCGCGCCCGTGGCGAGAACGCCCGCGATGATCGTACGCCTGCCAATACGTGCTGACTTCATGGCCCGTCTCCTCAGCGTTTCCCCGGTGTCTTCTCTTTATCTGGGCGAAGCATAGGTCCAGCATGGCGGCGGCTCAACATGGTCAAGAAGCCGGGCGAAGGGGCGGGACATGCAATTCGGACTGTTCGGCGGCGTCAAGACCGGGAGGAGCGGCGGCATCGAGGACAGCCAGGGCTACGACGGCTTCATCGAATACGTGGTCGAGGCCGACCGGCTGGGCTTCCGCCAGCTCTTCATGGTCGAGCACCATTTCACCGGGCACGGCCAGGTGTCTGCATCGATGACGGTGCTCGCCTATCTGGCCGCCAAGACGCGCCATATCCGCCTCGGCACCGCGGTGGTGGTGCTACCCTGGCACAATCCGGTGCTGGCCGCCGAGCAGGTCGCCACGCTCGACCTGCTGAGCGGAGGTCGCGTCGACTTCGGGGTAGGCAAGGGCTACCGGCAGTCGGAGTTCGACGGATTCTGCATTCCCATGACCGAGGCGACCGAGCGCTTCGACGAGGCGCTCGAGATCATCCGCAAGGCGTGGACCGAGAAGGGACGCTTCAGCCACCACGGCAAGCGCTGGCGGTTCGAGAACATCGTGGTCGAGCCGGGGCCGCTGCAGCGCCCGCACCCGCCACTCTGGATGGCGGCCGGCAGCAAGGACAGCATCCGGCGCGCCGCGCGCGAGGGCTGCAACCTGCTGCTCGACCAGCTCGCCCAGGTCGACCAGATCGGCGAGCGCATCGCCCTGTTCCGCGAGGAATGCACACGGTCGGGTCGAGCCTACGATCCGGCGATGGTGGCGACGGCCCGTCCCTTGCAGATGATCCACCATGAAAGCGAGCGAGCTCAGGCTTACGAGACGCGTCGCCGGGTACTTGGCGTCATCGGCGACCTGGCGCGGGACAAGCTGCCCCGGCGGGT
Source organism: uncultured Reyranella sp. (assembly GCA_964415585.1). Taxonomy (GTDB): domain Bacteria; phylum Pseudomonadota; class Alphaproteobacteria; order Reyranellales; family Reyranellaceae; genus Reyranella. The sequence continues at coordinate 21,820 of CAYQAY010000060.1, read as the reverse complement.
CGAGGATGACACCGCCCCACTGCTCGGCATGCCCGACGAGGTGATCGCCCGGCTGAAGGAACTGGAGGGGGTCGGTGCCACCAATATCCTGCTGATCGATCCGAACGCCTCGCTGGGCAACCTGCGTGCCTTTGCGCGCGAAGTGATGCCCACGTTCGTGCCTAGCCCGGCTGCAGTCGCGGAATAAGATGATCTCGGGCTGGCCGATCCTGACAGGTCCCCATTGCGGGTGTAAGCAGGCGCCGATTCCCGACCAAGGAAGTCGCAGCATGACCGAAGACAGGGCGTTCCATCGTCCGACGCGCGTCGTCTGACATTGCGGGGACGAGCTTGACCGCTACGAACCGTCGACTGGCGACAATCCTGTTCGCCGACATTGACGGCTACAGCCGCATGATGCGCGCCGACGAGGAACGCACGCTCGTGGACCTGCGCGCGCATCTGGCCGAGCTGGTGGCGCCGGTGGTCGAGCGCTTCCATGGCCGCATCGTGAAGACGGTCGGTGACGGTGTGATGGCGGAGTTCGGCAGCGCGGTCGAAGCCGTGCGCTCGGCCGTCGAGCTGCAGCGCGGCATGGCGGAGCGCAACACGGGCGTACCGACCGAGCGGCGGCAGACCTTCCGCATTGGCCTGCACCTCGGCGACGTCATCGTCTCGGACGACGACATCTTCGGCGACACCGTCAACGTCGCGGCGCGGCTACAGGGGCTTGCCGCGCCGGGCTCGGTGGTGTTGTCCGCCGCGATCCACGAGCAGGTGCGGGACAAGGTCGCGCTGCCGTTCAAGGATCTCGGCCGGCGCTCGGTGAAGAACATCGACCGCCCGATTCGGATCTACACGCTGGAGCCGTCGGCGCTGATCGGGCCCGGCAGCGCGCCGGTATCGACCTCTGCGCCCCGCCGGCCCGTCGTGGCCGTGCTGGGCTCCCTGGCGGTCGCCGCGGTGGCGATGGGTGGCGGCTATGCCTGGTATGCCGATCGGCTCCTGCATGTCGAGGCACCGCCGCAGGTGGCGGTCGTCAGGCCGTCGGCGGAGACCGGCCTCTCGGTCGCCGTCCTCGTCTTCACCAACCAGAGTGGCGACCCCGCCCAGGACTACTTCTCCGACGGACTTACCGAGGACATCACGCGGGCCCTCGGGCGCTTCAAGCAGCTCACGGTCATCTCCTACGCGGCGGTGCTCCCGTTCCGAGGCAGGGCGGCGCCCCTGGCGGAGATCGGCGAGACCTTGCGGGCGCGCTATTTGGTGGGCGGCACGGTGCGCCGCATGGGTCAGCGCGTGCGGGTGACCGTTCAGCTCAGCGATGCGACCACCGGTGCGCAGCTCTGGGCCGAGCAGTATGACGACGATCTCGGCGACATCTTCGACGTGCAGGAACGCATCGCTCGCCGGGTGGCCGGTACGCTCGCCGCCAGTCTGCAGCAGATCGCCCTGCAGCAGAGCCTGAGGAAGCCCACCGACAATCTCGACGCCTACGATCTCATGCTGCGCGGTCGCGCTATGGCCGCCGATGCGACGCGCGCCGGCAACCGCGTGGCCCGCGAGATGCTGGAGCGCGCCATGCACGCCGCGCCCGGCTATGCCGACGTCCATGCCGAGCTGGCCGACCTGACGTTCCAGCGCGTCACCTCCGGCTGGTCGGAGTTCGCGCAGCAGGATCTCGACAATGCGATCCGCTACGCCCAGAAGGCAGTCGACCTCGACCCGGAAAACGTGCTGGGGCACAGCGTCCTCGCCCGCATCTATGCGGCCGTGCAGAAATACGAACTGGCACTCGCCGAGGCCGAGCGGGCACTCGCGATCAACCCGAGCGATGCGGAGGGCCTGCTCGCACAAGCGGCCGTGCTGTTGTGGACCGGCCGCATCGACGAGTCGATCGCGAGCGCGGAGTTCGCCGCGCGGCTCAACTCCAACGTCGGCCCGGAAGCGTCGCTCAACCTCGGCCTGGCCTATCTGCTCGCCCGCCGCCATGCCGATGCGATCCGGCTGCTCGAGGCGGCACGCAACCGCTACCCGACCTATCCGCTGCTCGATTTCCCGCTGGCCGGCGCCTATGCCGAGCTCGGTCGCACGGCCGAGGCGGCAGAAGCGCTGGAGCAGGGACGGCGCAAGAACCCCTACCTCGATGCCGCGGGCTTCGGCACGCGCTTCAAGGACCCGGCGCTGCAGCGCCGGGTCGAGCAGAGCCTGCGCAAAGCGGGGCTGAACTGACGCCGCTACTGGCTCGGCATGTCCTTCAGCGTCTTCCAGTTGGCGGCGGCCCGCTGCGCCTGCGCCTGCGCCTCGAGGCGGAAGCGCTCCTGGCCGGCGCTGCCGGCGAAGACATAGAGGCTGCCGTTGGCGATCAGCCAGATGGTGGGATCGGCCTCGCGCCGGATGCCGTTGGCCATGTTCATGGCGCACGAGCCGCCGAACTGCGGCGCATACTTGTCGGGGTTGGCCCTGAACATGTCGCGATGGCGGGCGTTGGCGAAGCGATAGCGCACGCCGTCATGGACCACCTCGAATTCCGTGATGCCCGGCGTGGGCGCGGCCAGCGTGAAGTAGGCAACCGGATCGTAGCCCTTGAGGCCGAGGCGCTCAGGGCCCGACTGCGCGACGGCCGGAAAGGTCGCCATCGTGCCGCCGAATGCGACGGCAGCGACCACCGCCCACAGGAACGCGCGACGCGTAGACATTTCACTCTCCCACATACGCCGACAAGGCAGGCTTTCGCCGGGCCGGCAAATCGCGACGTGAGCCCCAATTGGGGCGGGACGGGGGCGTCCTGTAAACGGTCGTTCAATTTCGGATCGTGGTTTCCGACTTCTCACCGCGCGATCGTTCGAGCATGCGGTGGGCGATCTCGGTCTCTCCCAGCACGATCAGGTTGGCGCCCAGGCTGTCGAGATGCTCGGCGGCCGCGTCCGAATGTGCCCGCGCGAGGATGTCCAGCGAGGGATTGATGGCACGCGCTTTCTGAATCACCTGGCCGGCTTCGAAGGCCTCGGGGACGGTTACGTAGAGGCGGCGTGCTCCCGCGAGGTTGATCGCGGCGAGAAGCGCTGGATCGGCGGCGTTTCCGACATGCACCTCGGCGCCGTCGGCGCGAGCCCTAGCGCCGGCATTCTCACCGGCCTCGACCACGATCATCTTCGCGCCGTCGCGGGCCAAGCTGGCGCCGACCAGCGAGCCGACCCGGCCGTAGCCCACGACGATATCGTGGTCGTGCAGCGTCGTCGGAACGAGATCGGTCTGCCGTTCCGCAGCGGTGGCGGTCTCTTCGCCGGAGGCCGTCTTGTCCTTTATCCGTTCGAGCAGCGCGAAGATCAGCGGGTTCAGCAGGATCGATACGATTGCGCCCGCGAGGACGAGGTCGCGCGACTCACTCGGCACTATCTTCAGCTCTATGCCCAGCGCGATCAGGATGAAGGAGAACTCGCCGATCTGGGCGAGGCTCGCGGCGATGGTGAAGGCCACCGCACGGGGACGGCGGAAGGCGCGCACGATCAGATAGGCCGCCACCGACTTGCCGACGACGATGATGGCGATGGTAGCGAGCAGCGCGAGCGGCGCCTCGACGAACACAGCCGGATTCAGCAGCATGCCGACCGAGACGAAGAACAGCACCGCGAAGGCGTCGCGCAGCGGGATGGCTTCTTCGGCGGCCTGCTGGCTGAGCTCGCTTTCGCGCAGCACCATGCCGGCGAAGAAGGCGCCGAGTGCGAACGACACGTCGAACAGATGAGCGGCGCCATAGGCGACGCCGAGCGCGATCGCATAGACGGCGAGGCGGAACAGCTCACGCGAGCCGGTATGCGCCGTATACTGGATCAGCCAGGGGATGAAGCGACGCCCCACCACGAGCATGATGGCTACGAACACCGAGACCTTGGCGAGCGTGACCAGCAGGGACAATACGATGCGGGTCGCCGGTACGCCGTTGCCGGACATGACGACGGCGAGCGCAGGCAGGAGCACCAGCGCCAGGACCATGGCGAGGTCCTCGACGATCAGCCAGCCGACGGCGATGCGGCCTCGGTCGGTGTCGAGGATGTGGCGATCCTGCAAGGCTCGGATCAGCACCACCGTGCTGGCGACCGAGAGGGCGAGACCGAACACGAAGCCTGCGACGGGCGTCCAGCCCAGTGCCCAGGAGAGGCCGGCGCCCATCACGGTCGCCACGACGATCTGTCCGACTGCGCCGGGTACGGCGATGTGGGCGACCGAGAGCAGGTCCTTCAGCGAGAAATGCAGGCCGACGCCGAACATCAGGAGAATGACGCCGATCTCGGCCAGCTCAGCGGCGAGCGCGGGGTCGGCCGTGAAGCCGGGTGTGAACGGCCCGACGGCGACGCCGGCCAGCAGATAGCCGACCAGCGGCTGGATTCGCAGCCGCTGTGCAATCAGCCCGAGCACGAAGGCGAGCATCAGACCCGCGGAGATAGTCGCGATCAGCGGGGTGTTGTGCTCGAGCATCCTGGAATTTCTCGCCGCGATGGTGGGCAGAAAACTAAGGTGTGGCGCGGCGTGGCCGGAATTGCAATCTGTCCCGAGAGAACCGGGAGGAAAGCCAAATGACGATGTCACGACGCGGTGCGGTAGGCGCCGGTCGGGCGATGACGGTGTTCCCCAGCCTGCCGGCCCGCGCGCAGACCTTTCCGAGCAAGCCGATCCGCTGGGTGATTCCGTTTGCGTCGGGCGGCAACTACGACGTCACCTCGCGCATCGTCGCCGGGCCTATGAGCCGTCAGCTCGGCCAGACCGTGCTGATCGACAACAAGCCCGGCGCCGGCGACGTGGTCGACCTCGAACTCGCCTACAACGCGCCGCCCGACGGCCACACGATGGTCATGGCGAGCTTCACCGTGGGCTACGTGGCGCCGATCTTCGCGGGCAAGAAGGGGATGCTCTCATCCTTCGCACCGGTCAGTATCCTGACCACCGTGCCGACGCTGGTGGTCGTGCCGGCCGACAGCAAATACAACGACATGAAGAGTCTGCTCGCGGACGCGAAGGCGAGGCCGGGGGCCGCCAGCATCGCCCATTCCGGCAACGGCACGACCAACCACGTCTCGATCCTGCGCCTGCAGCTCAACGACAACCTCAAGTTCAACATCATTCCCTACCGTGGCTCCGGGCCCGGCACTGCCGATCTGCTGGCGGGCAACGTCGACAGCTTCGCCGACCAGCTCACCAGCTCGATGCCGCACACCAAGTCGGGCAAGCTCCGGCCGCTCGCGAGCTTCGGGCTTGACCGCATTCCCGAACTGCCGGACGTGCCGACCATGGGCGACCTCGCCTCAAGGACGAAACGGCCAACAATCGGCTGCGCGAACTGGGCGCGATCGTCCGGCCGTCGACGCCCGAGCAGTTCACGGCGGCCCTCAAGGCCGACGGGGCACGTCCCGGAGCTGCTGCGGCTCGGGTTGCTCAAGCCGGAGTGATCGGCCGTAGCGAACTTGTGAAGTCAGGTTCGTTGAAACGCCGAGAGGCTGGTGCCACATCGTCGGCATGACGACATTGCTCAAGATGGTCCTTGTCGCGGTGCTGCTTGGTCTCGCGGGGTGTGCCAACTCCGGCATCCCGCAGGACGGCCGCTACCAGACCCATGGCGGCGGCTGGGATAACTGGCGCGGCTAGCTCAGGCTGCGGGCAACAGTTCCTTCATCACGGCCCACAGCTCGGCCTTGCGCTCGAAGCCGATGCCCGGCGCGTCGGGCATGGCCACTCGGCTGTCGACCACGGGGCAGTCGTCGGCGAAGCCGCCGAACGGTGCGAAGACCTGCGGGTAGGATTCGTTGCCGCCGCACTGCAGGCCGACGGCGATGTTGAGCGCGAATTGGTGGCCGCCGTGCGGTACGCAGCGCCGCGGCGACCAGCCGTGCGCCTTCAGCATTTCGATCGTGCGCAGGTATTCGACCAGCCCGTAAGAGAGGGCGGGGTCGTACTGCAGGATGTCACGGTCGGGCCTGAGCCCGCCGTGACGGACCAGGTTCCGCGCGTCCTGCATGGAGAACAGGTTCTCGCCTGTGGCGAGCGGCGGGGCGTATTCGGTCGCGAGTGCGGCGTGCGCGAGATAGTCGAGCGGATCGAGCGGCTCCTCGTACCAGCGCAGCCCTAAACCCTGGATCGCGCGACCGAACTCGATGGCCGTGGTGAGGTCGAACTTGCCGTTGACGTCGACCGCCAGCCGTTCGCCGTCTCCCACGATCCTCAGTACTGCCTCGATGCGCTTCAGGTCCTCGGCGAGCGGCACGCCGCCCACCTTCATCTTCACACATGAATAGCCGAGGTCGAGATAGTGTTTCATCTCGTCTTGCAGCCCGTCGAGATCCTTGCCGGGATAGTAGTAGCCGCCCGCCGCATAGACCCACGCCTTCTCGTCGGCCCGTCCGTCGTTGTAGCGGTCGGCCAGCAGCTTCCAGAGGGGCACACGCCTGGCCTTGGCCAGCGCATCCCACAGCGCCATGTCGAGCACGCCGACGGCGACCGAACGCTCGCCGTGACCGCCCGGCTTTTCGTTGGCCATCATGGCGGCCCAGCACTTCGCCGGATCGATCAGCCCGTCGGCGCCCAGCAGCGACTCGGGCTTGGCCTGGCTCAGCCGCGGGATGAAGCGTTCGCTCAGCAGCCCGTGCTGGGCGTAGCGGCCGTTGGAGTTGAAGCCGAAACCCACCACCGGCTTGCCGTCGACCTTCACGTCGGTGACCACCGCCACGACCGACGCCGTCATCTGGCTGAAGTCGATATAGGCGTTGGCGATGTTGGACCGGATGGGCGAGACGATGTCGCGGATGGCGACGATGCGCATGCATGGACCTCAGGAGGCGTAGACGTTGCGGCGATTCTGGCGCAGCAGAAGCCACCATGCCACCGCGCCGTTCAGCAGGTTCCAGGCGATGCCGTTGAGAAACGCAGCGCGATAGGAGCCCGTCATGTCGAACAGTACGCCACCCATCCAGCCACCCAGCGCCATGCCGACGAGGGTGGACGAGATCGCCAGGCCGACGCGGAAGCCCGCCTCCTTGGGCGGGAAGTACTCGCGCACGATCAGGGCGTAGGAGGGCACGATGCCGCCCTGGAACAGGCCGAACATCGCTGAAGCGAGGTAGAGCGAGTTGAGTGAGTCGTCGATCAGGTAGAAAACCAGCGCCACGCACTGCAAGGTCGAGCCCAGCAGCAGGGTCTTCACGCCGCCGACCCGGTCGGCGATCCAGCCCGACACGATGCGGCTTACGATGCCGAAGCCCAGCATCAGCGACAGCATTTCCGCGCCGCGCGCCACGCCGTAACCGAGATCGGCGCAGTAGGCGACGATATGGACCTGCGGCATCGACATGGCCACGCAGCAGCAGATGCCGGCGACGATCAGCACGGCCTGCAGCGCGTTGGGCGACAGACCTAGCGACTTCGTCGAATGGGCCGGGACGCTGGCGGCCGCGCCCTCGTGTTGATGCGGCGGCTTGCGGCGGAGCGTCAGCGCCAGCGGGATCATGGCGACGAGGCAGATAATGGCGATCGTCCAGTAGGTCGCACGCCAGCCGTGATGTTCGATGATGCGCTGGATGATCGGTGGCCAGATCGTACCGGCGATGTAGTTGCCCGAAGCCGCGATGGCGACCGCGATGCCGCGGCGCCTCTCGAACCAGTGCGAAACGTCGGCGACGAGCGGTGCGAAGGTCGCGGCCGAGCTGAAGCCGATCAGGATCTGCACGACCGCGAACATCATCAACGTCGGGCTGACCGGTGCCAGAGCGAATCCGGCCGTCAGGCCCACGGTACTGAGAATCGCGGTGAACACGATGCCGCGCGTGTCGACGAGGCGGCCCATCGCTACGCCTCCTACGAAGAAGCCCAGTGTGTTCAGCGTATAGGCGAAGGAGATGTCGGCGCGGCTGACGCCGAAGTCCTGCTGGATGGTCGGCAGAGCCACGACGAGGCACCACATGCCGACGCCGCCGACCGTGCTCAAGGTGACGCTGGCGAGCAACCGCCACCAGGCGTAACTCGAATCTACTGCGGACATGCTACCAATTGCTTTCAGCCGCCGAGTGCGCCTTGGGTGTTGACGTAAAGTGCGTAGAGCGAATGGCTCGCCGTCATGAACAGCCGGTTGCGATGGCGTCCGCCGAAGCACACGTTGGCGCAGCGTTCCGGCAGGTCGATGTGGCCGATCGGCTTGCCCGTGGGATCGAAGATGCGCACACCGTCGAGCTCGGCTGAGCCCATGCCCCACCCGCACCACAGGTTGCCGTCGACATCGACGCGGAAGCCGTCGGGCGAGCCGCCCGGTCCGGCGTCGACCAGCACCGAGCCCTTGCCGAGCTTTCCGTTGGCGGCGACATCGTAGGACAGGATCTGGCGGTGCGGCTCGGCGCGCGAGGCGACGACGTAGAGCTTTTTCTCGTCCGGCGAGAAGGCGAGCCCGTTCGGGCCGGGGACGTCGTCGACCATCATCGTCAGCTTGCCGCTTGCCGGATCGAGGCGATAGACGGCCGGCTTGTTCTCGCTCTCGGCCTTGTGGCCCTCGTAGTAACCCAGGATCCCGAACGTCGGATCGGTGAACCAAACCGAACCGTCGGACTTCACGACGACGTCGTTCGGGGAATTGAGCGGCTTGCCGTCGTAGGAGTCGGCCAGCACGGTGATGGCGCCATCATACTCGAAACGCACCACGCGCCGCGCGTCGTGCTCGCATGCGATCAACCGGCCCTGGCGGTCGCGCGTGTGGCCGTTGGCGTTGTTCGAGGGCTTGCGGAAGATCGAGACGGCGCCGGTCTCCTCGTCCCATCGCAGCACGCGATTGTTCGGGATGTCGCTCCACAGGAGATAGCGGCTGTCGCCGATCCACACCGGGCCTTCCGCCCAGCGGCAGCCGGTATAGAGTCGCTCGACCGAGGCCAGCATCAGCCGGTACTGGTTGAACGACGGATCGAGCACGCGCACCGCCGGATCGGGGTAGCGCTCGCTGGGCTGCCACATCTTGGTTTCCTCGATTAGCTTGTTGGCGCCGAGACTACAGGTTGGGCGCGGGAACGAGGGACAAATTTTTCTGACGGGCAGCCCTACGCGGGCTGCACCGCTCGGCCGTCGCTGTGATATACCGCCACACTCGCCCGCCAGCGATAGTGGGCTAATTGCAGCAAGCTCTACGGGATGATTGAGATGAAGCCGACCTTCGTGACCATAGATCGGCACCCTGGCCGTTCTGCCCAGACCATTGGCGTGGCGCGCGCGCTCGGGACCGATCCGGATCTCATTCACGAGCCGTCGGTCGGCGTCGTCGGCACCAAGGGCGACAGCCAGTGCTATCTCGGCGTCCTGGCGAAGGTCGAGGCGATCCACGCCCAGCTCAAGGCGCGCATCGGTACCGGGCCGAATCAGCTCAAGATGCGGCTGGTCCAGCCGGAATACACGATCGCCACATCGGATGGCATCCGCAACGGCACGCGCGAGATGCGCTACTCGCTGATCGGCCGCGAAGTGACGCAGGACGCGTTGTGCGAGCATCTGAGTGCCACCGGGCTCGCCGGCACGATTGCTGTGGTGGCCTGCGACAAGCCGCCTGTCGGCACGCTCTCCGCCCTGCTTGAGCACAACCTGCCTTCGATCATCATGTCGGACGGCCCGATCCATCCCGGCAAGGACCCGAAGACTGGCGAGGCGCTCGACATCGTGAGCGCCTACCAGGTCGCTGGCCATCCCGATGCCGAGTACCGGCACCACATCGCCTGCCATGCCTGTCCGGGCTACGGAAGCTGCGGTGGCATGTTCACCTACAACACCATGCAGACCTTCATCGGCGTGGTCGGCATGCAGCCGCTGCAGATGGTGGCGCCGCCGTCCGACGACCCGCGCCGCACCGGCGAGTTCGCCGCTGAACTGGTCGACCACCTGGCCAACCTGATCAAGAGGGACTTGAAGCCGCGGGATATCGTCGTGCGCGATTCGCTGCGCAACGCGGTGATCGTGGCGATGGCCGTCGGCGGGTCGACCAACGTCGTGCTGCACGCGCCGGAAATCGCGCGGGCTGCGGGCTTCGCCGACTTCTGGAAGGACGTCATGACGCCGGAAGAGTTCAATTACCTCTCGCAGCATGTCGTGCCGGTACTCACCGACGCGCGGCCTTACGGGAAGTATTCGATGGTGGACATCGACGAAGTGGGCGGCGTGCAGGTGATCGTGCGTGAACTGCTCGAGGCCGGCCTACTGAACGGCGACGTGCTGACCTGCACCGGCGAAACGCTGGCCGAGCAAGTCAAGCGTCTCGGCGCCAAGAAGGCCGACGGCCGCGTCGTCTATCCAGTTGAGAAGCCCTACAAGCCAACCGGCGGCCTGCGCATGCTGGGCGGCAATCTGTCGCCGGACTTCTCCGCCATCCTGAAGCTCGCGGGCGTCGAAGGCGGCCTCGAGAACAACCTGTTCCGCGGCCGTGCCCGCGTCTTCGAGGGTGAGCAGGGCCTGCTCAAGGCGCTCGATGAGACGCCGGAGACCTTCCAGAACCACGACATGATCATCGTGCGTTACGAGGGGCCGAGCGGCGCTCCCGGCATGCCGGAGATGCTCGACCCTACGTCGCGCATCACGACGCTGTGCCGGGAGCGCAACATCGTCGTGGCCCTCATGACCGACGCGCGTTTTTCGGGCGGTTCGGTCGGCCTCGTGATCGGCCATGTCGGTCCGGAAGCCGCGCTCGGCGGCCCGATCGCGCTCATCGAAGATGGTGACGAGATCGTGGCCGACCTGAACAGCAACGAGTTGAACTGCACGCAACTTTCGGATCCCGCAACCTACGCCAAGCGCAAGGCGGCGTGGGACAGAGTGGTTGCAGACAATGGCGGCCTTCATCCCAATTGCGGCCTTGCCGACACGCGTCTGCTGCAACGCGCCCGTACCAGCGCGGTGCCGGCGACACGCGGCGGCGGCCTGCATCCCAATCGCGAGGTCTGGGTACGGGCGCCGCGCAAAGCGGAGCGTCAGAAGTTCACGCCGCGCAACAAGCACCGGCCAGAGGCCAACAAGACCTTCTGACGGCGCACTCCGGGAAGTCAGTCGCCGTCGACGCCGTAGGCGGCTTTCGCCTGCTCGCGGCTGACCAGGCCAAGCCTTACGTCCTGCGCGACGGCCTCGCGGTCGCGCTTCCCCGGGTCTCCGAAGCCGCCGCCGCCCGGCATCTCGACCACCAATCGTTCGCCGGCCGGAACGGTCTGGAAGCCCTTGGGCTTCAGCTCCCGGCCGGAGGCGAGCGACAGGCGTCCGTTGCCGCCGGGCTTGCCTCCGTCGCGGCCGCGCGCCGGATGCTTCACGCGCTCGAAGGTGGCGAAGATGCCGAACGGTGCGCCCTCACGATGCTCGACCTCCATCACCTGGCCCAGGCCGCCGCGCCGCTCGCCGGCGCCGCCTGAGTCCTGACGGTATTCCTTCTTCCAGACCACGACCGGTGCGATGGTTTCCGTGATCTCGACCGGCACGTTGCGGACGCCGGACGGAAAAGGGGTGGCCGAGAGGCCGTCAAGCGTCGGCCGCGCGCCGGCACCGCCCGAATGGAAAGTTGTCACCATGAAGGGACGGCTGTTGCCGGTCGTGCCGGTCATGCCGTGCCCGGCGCCGAGCTTCAGGTTCCAGAGATTGGAGGTGCCTTCGGCGGGAACCCGACCGGGGATCACCTGATGCAGCGCATCGAAGCAGACGTCCGGCAGCATGTGACCGATTGTGCTGCGGGCATTCACCGCCGCTGGGAACAGCGCGTTGACAATGGTGTTCTCGGGCGCCGTCACCAGGATCGAGTCGAGCGTGCCGGCATTGTTGGGGATGGTCGGCGCCACCACGCATTTTATGCCGAAAGCGGTGTAGGCCTCGGTGTAGCACATGGGCGAATTGATGCCGTAGATCGACGAGCCGGAGGTGCCGGCATAGTCGACCGCGATGTGGTTCGCCTCGATGGTGACGGCGGCATGCAGGTCGATCGGCGCGTCGTAGCCGTCGATCCGCATGTGGCCTTTCCAGGTACCGCGCGGCAGCTTGCCGATCGCCGCCACCATGCCGGTGCGGCTCTTCTCGATGATATGCGTAGCGAGTTCGTCGAGACTGTCGATGCCGTGCTCGGCCATCATGTCCGAAAGCCGCTTCTCGCCGATGCCGTTGCAGCCGATCAGCGCGTGGATGTCGCCCTCGACCTGTATCGGCTCGCGGACATTGGCGCGGATGATACGCATCACGCTCTCGTCGACTGTGCCCTCGCGCATCAGCGGCAGCAACGGCAGGAAGAGGCCCTCGTGGAATACCTGCCGACCGTCCGGCGACTGGCCGAGGCCGCCGATGTCGACGACGTGCGTCGTGCAGGAGAACAGCGCCACCAGCTTGCCGTTGTGGAAGGCAGGCGAGGTGACGACGATGTCGTAGAGGTGGCCGGTACCCTTCCAGGGATCGTTGGTGATGTAGGCGTCGCCCGGCTTCATCGTCTCGACCGGGAACTCGCGGATGAAGTGGATGACGCTCCGCGCCATCGAGTTCACATGCCCCGGTGTGCCGGTCACGGCCTGCGCCAGCATGCGGCCCTCGAGATCGAACACGCCGGCCGAGATGTCGCCGGCCTCGCGCGCGCTTGTCGAGAAGGCAGTGCGCACCAAGGCGCGGGCCTGCTCCTCGACGACGGAGAGCAGGCGGTTCCACATGACCTGCAGGCGGATATCGGAAGGCGTGCTCATGCGCGGTCCTCCAGAACGATCTGGCTCACGGAATTGATCCGGGCGGCGAAGCCCTTGGGGACGACCGTGGTAGTGCCATCCTCGACGATCAGCGCCGGCCCGTCGAGCGTCATGCCCGGTGCCAAAGCATCGCGCTCGTGGATGGCGGCCCTGTCGCGCGTGCCGGTGGCGGGATCGAGCACTTCTCGATGTCCGGATGGTGCCGGTGCCTTCTTCGCGGCGACCGGTTCTGCGGCCGCAGGCAACGGCCGGTCGGTGGCGAGCGAGAGGGTCCACGTCAGCGCCTCGACCTCGAGCTTGGGGATCGCCCGGCCGAACACGACCTCATAGGTCGCTTCGAAGCGGCGCCGCAGCTCGTCGGCCGCATCGGCGGCAAAGGGCTGATTGGCGAGGGGCACGGCGATCTCGTGGCCCTGGCCGCGATAGCGCATGAAGGCCTGGCGCTGCTCGACCAGCTTCTCGCCCGGCGCTGCCGGCAGCACGACGGCCTCGGCTTCGGCACGCATGGCGGCGAACAACTCGTTCAGCGTCCTGGCGTCGAACATGTCGAGCCTGAGGTGGCGAGTGCGTACGACTTCGTAGGCGATGGGCGCTCGCAGGAAGCCGAAGGCGGACCCGACGCCCGCGCCCACCGGCACGATCACCTGCTTCATGCCGAGCTTGCGCGCGAGCCGTGCGGCATGCAGCGGCGCGGCACCACCGAAGGCGATCAGGGCACGATCGGCCGTGTCTTTGCCGTTTTCGACGGCATGCACGCGAGCCGCACTTGCCATCGTCTCGTCGACGATTTCCGCGACGCCGGCCGCTGCTCCCAGCATGTCGGTCTTGAGCCGGCGTGCGATGGATTGCAGCGCGGCCTCGGCCTTGTCGCGATGCAGCGGGATGGCGCCGCCCGCGAAGCGCGCGGGGTCGAGGCGGCCCAGCGCGGTGTCGGCATCGGTGACTGTGGGCTCGGTACCACCGCGGCCGTAGCTCGCGGGGCCGGGCACGCTGCCGGCCGAGTCGGGCCCGACCTGGATGCGGCCGAGCGCATCGAGGCGGGCGATCGAACCGCCGCCGGCGCCGATCTCGACCAGCTCGATGACGGGGATGCGCACCGGCAGGCCGGAGCCCTGCACGAATCGGTAGGCGCGCGCGACCTCGAACTGGCGCGAGCGCTGTAGCTCGAGATCGTCGAGCAGGGTGAGCTTGGCGGTGGTGCCGCCCATGTCGAAGGCGACCGCCTTGCGGGCGTCGTTCTCGGCCGCGACCGTGCGGGCTAGGATCGCGCCACCGGCGGGGCCGCTCTCGACGAGCCTCACCGGATAGCGTCGCGCCGTGTCGACTGTGGTGACGCCACCCGACGACATCATGAGGAGGAGAGGGCCTGCGATGCCTTCCTTGGTCAGGTCGGTTTCGAGCTGGCCGAGATAGCCCGCCATCTTCGGCAGTACGTAGGCGTTGGCAATGGTGGTCGAGGTGCGCTCGTACTCGCGGATCTCGGGGCAGACCTCGCAGGAGAGCGAGATCGCCACGCCGGGCAGTTCCCGGGCAAGGATCTGACCCGTGCGCCGCTCGTGCGCCTCGTTGGTGAAGCTGTGCAGGAAGCAGACGGCAACCGCCTCGATCTTCGCCGCTTTGAGTTCGGCCGCAACCTTGGCAACCGCAGCCTCGTCGAGCGCCAGCAGCACGGCGCCGTCGGCTGCCACGCGCTCCGGCACGCCGAAGCGCAGGTCGCGCGAGACCAGCGGCTCGGGCCGTTCCATGTAGATGTCGTACTGCTCGAAGCGGTGCTCCCAGGCCATCTCGACGGAGTCGCGGAAGCCCGCGGTCGTTACCAGCGCCGTGCGCGCACCCTTGCGTTCGATCAGCGCGTTGGTGGCGAGCGTGGTGCCGTGCACGACGAGCGTGACGTCGGATGGCTTGACCTTGGCCTGCGCCAGGATGGTGCGGACGCCATCCATGACGGCGCGCTCCGGCGCGTCGGGCGTGGTCAGCACCTTGATGGAATGGGCCGCTGTGCCGGTCTCCAGCACGACATCGGTGAACGTGCCGCCGATGTCGACGGCCAGACGCGCGGACATACTTATTGTTCGTCGAGCTTGATGTTGCCTTTGCGGACGACCCCGCCCCACGTGACCGAGTCACGCTTGAGGAAATCGACATAGTCGGCGGACGACAGCACAGCCGGCGTGAGGCCGTTGTCGTCGTACTTCTTCTTCACGTCGGGCTCGGCCAGCACCTTGGCGATGGCGGTGTTGAGCTTTTCGACGATCGGCTTGGGCGTGCCGGCGGGTGCTGCGATGCCGTACCAGTTCTCGGCCACGTAGCCCTTGACTGCCTCGGCAACGGCCGGCGTGGCGGGCAGGACGGGCCAGCGCTCAGGCGAGGTCACGGCCATGGCGCGCACCTTGCCGCTGCGGATCAGACCGAGCGTCGCGGGATCGCCGAAATAGGCGTCGACGATGCCGGCGGCGAGATCGTTCAGCGCCGGGCTGGTGCCGCGATAGGGCACGTGGATCATCTTGAGCCCCGACATCTTCGTGAAGAGCTCGCCCGCGAGGTGTTGGCTGGTGCCGATGCCGCCGGACGCCCAGCGCAGCTCCTGCTTCTTCGCAAGTTCCATGAACTCTGGCAGCGTCTTCGCCGGAAGGTCGTTGCGCACCGCCACGATGAACGGCATGCGCACCAGCCGGGTGATCTGCGCCAGCGCGAGCGGGTCGTAGGGCATCTTGGTGCGGAGATGCGGTCCCGCGGTCAGCGTACCGGGGCCGGTCAATGACAGTGTATAGCCGTCGGGTTGGGCGTGCGACATCGCCTCGACGCCGATGATGCCGCCGGCGCCGCCCTTGTTCTCGACGACGATCGACTGTCCGAGCTCTTTGGAAAGCGGCTCCATTAGGAGCCTTGCCGTCAGATCGACACCGCCGCCCGGCGGAAACGGCACGATGATCCGGATCGGCTTCTCGGGATACCTGCCCTGTCCGAGCGCGCTACGGGCGACGAACGGTGCCGTGAGCGCCGCAACCAGCAGATGACGACGGTAGGTACGCATTGATCCCTTCCCCTCGTTCTCTATGCCGAGCGTAGCACGGGGGACGGGTCACAGGGCAACGCGCTTGAATACCTCGACGAAACGGTCGACATCCTGCTCGTCGTTGTAGACGTGCGGGCTGATACGCAGGCGGCCGAGCCGCGGTGCGGCATAGACGTTCTCCGCTGCGAGCTTCTGCGGCAGGTCGTCGGCCATTCCCTTGGGGAAGTGCAGGCAGATGAGATGGGGAGCGCGCAGCTTCCTGTCGAGGACACGGACGCCCGAGTTCGCGAGCCCGTCGGCCAGGCGGTCCGTCAGCATCGACAGCCGCGCCACGATCGCGTCGTTCCCCCATTGGGCCATCATCTCCATGCCGACCGCAGCCATTTCCAGCGTGATGAAATGGTCGCGCTCGCCCATGTCGTAGCGCCGCGCGCCGTCGGCGTAGGAGAGGTCACGGAAATAGACCTTCTGTTCCGCTGCCACGCCCTTGCGCGCCGGTGCTGTCTGCTCGAGCGGCACGCCGTTCTGGTGGCGCTTGGCGACATACATGAAGGCGCGGCCATAAGGACCCAGCACCCACTTGTAGGTTGGGAAGATCAGGAAATCGGGATCGAGCGTCTTGACGTCGATACGACGGACGCCTGCATCGTGCGTGGCGTCGACCAGCAGCGCGCCGCCCTTGGCCTTCGCTGCGCTGGTGATGAGCGGCATGTCGAGGGCGCCGCCGTCGGACCAGTGCACCGACGAAATCGAGACGAGGGCGAGCGGCGCGGCGTCCTTCCGGTCGATCGCCTCGAGCACGGCGGACGTCCAGTCGCCGTCGGTCGGCTGTTTCACTGTCTCGACCGTGAAGCCCGCTGCGTCGGCACGGCTCATCCATTCGAGCACCGGCGATGTATGGTCGTCCTGCAGAACCAGCACGCGGCTGCCGCGCGGGATCGTCATCACCTTGCCGGCAGTCGACACGCCGTAGCCAACCGAAGGGATGAGGGCGACGTCGATCGGATCGGCGTTGATCAACGCCGCCGCGGCTTTGCGTGCCCGCTCGTACTGGCCCTGCATGAAGGCTGCATCGAGCTTCCACGGCTGCCCCTTGCGCCCGACGCCGACGCGCCCTGCCTCCTGCACGGCGATCGGCAGCGGACTCCAGGCCGCCGCATTGAGGAAGCAGACATCGCGCGGGATGTCGAACAGCGCGCGTTGGCAGGGAAGCATGGAAAGTCTCCGGCGGCTACTGGCGAGGAGACTAGCGCGGCTTGCTGATTACCTGCCATGTAATTGAGAGACCGAAGGGCAGACCGCATCTTCGCCTCATCAGAGCCAAGGAGGGTTCAGATGAGCGTCCAGTCCCGTCAAGCCTTCGTCCATCAACCCCACGGCCTCGTCACTGCCGCGTCGCCACATGCGACCCTGCCTGTACGCATTGCGGCAATGCTCGCCCTGTGGCGCGGGCGCATCGAGGCGCGGCGCTATCTGGCCAACCTCGACGCGCGCAGCCTGCGCGACGCCGGAATCTCGCCGGCTGCGGCCGCTTACGAGTGTGGAAGGCCGTTCTGGCAGAAGATGGGTACGCTTCGTTGACTTGATTGCCCCAATCCGGCCACGACATTGCGTCATTTTCGGGAACTGATCGTCGCCCCGAGCGTTGATTAGGAGCGCGCACGGCGCGGCTGCTCGCAGGCGGGCGGCCCCCTGCACGCGGCGTGTTGCGGTCCTAGGCCTCTTCGCGCCCATCGAGTGCAATGGCGCAGAGGGGACGAGATGGCACCACCGGACTTCGACGACGGCACCGCGCTTTTCCTCGATCTCGACGGCACGCTGCTCGAGATCGCGGCGACGCCTGAGCTCGTCGTCGTGCCCCCGATGTTGCCTGGTGTGCTTCGGCAGCTACACGCTCTGCTGGGCGGAGCGCTCGCCATCGTCAGCGGCCGCTCGCTCAAGACGATCGACCACCTTCTTGAGCCTTTTATCTGCGCCGCCGCCGGCGAGCATGGCGTCAGCCTGCGTTTAGGTGATGGCACTGTCGAGGAGATGCCAGCGGGTCTCGGCCTTCCTGAGAGGTGGCGAGATTCGCTCGCCGCCGCCGCGGAGCGCTGGCCGGGCGTGCTCATCGAGCCCAAACCGCACGGCTGCGCAGTACACTATCGTCTCGCCCCGGAGCGTCACGACGACGTCTGGAAACTGGTGCGTGCGCTGGTCTCCGACGACCATCCGTGGTTCCGGCTGATCCCTGCGCGGGAGGCGGTCGAGATCGGCCCGCGCTCCACCTCGAAGGGCCATGCCGTAGAGCGCTTGATGAAGGACGCTTCCTTCAAGGGGCGCCGCCCGATCTTCGTCGGCGACGACTTCACCGACGAGGCGGGCATGAGCGCGGCCCGCCGCTTCGGTGGCGAGGGCTTGCGTGTGCAGGAGATGTTCGACGGGGATCCCGCGCTCGTCCGCGCCTGGCTGGTGCGCAACATCGAGCGCCTCGGCGGTCGCGTGCCCGCGCAGCAGGCGGCGGCGGGAGCCTCGACGTGAGCAGCCTCAATCTCGGTGTCGTCGGCAACTGCTCCATCGCGAGCCTGGTCGACCGCAACGGACGCCACGTCTGGCACGGGCTCGGACGCCTCGACGGTGATCCGGTGTTCAACGCGCTGCTGGGCGGCAACGATCCGCAGGCCGGCTTCATGGATGTCGTGGTCGAGGGCGCCAAGGAGAGCCGCCAGCGCTACGTGCCCAACACGGCGATCCTGGAGACGACGATCGAGGGTGCCGGCGGCTCGGCGCGCCTCTGGGACTTCGCGCCGCGCTTCCGCCGCTTCGGCCGCATGTTCCGGCCACCCATGCTTATCCGTCGTCTCGAGCCGGTGGCCGGGCGGCCACGGGTGACGATCCGATTGCGGCCGAGCTTTGACTACGGCGCGCGCAAGGCCCAGGTCACGGTCGGCAGCAACCACATCCGCTACTACGGCGACGCCTCGGTCTTGCGCCTAACGACCGACGCCTCTTTGAACTACGTCCTCCACGAGACTGAATTCTCGCTCGACCGGCCAATGACCCTGATCGTCGGCGCCGACGAGAGCATTACCGACAATGTCGATGCGCTCAGCCGCTCGTTCCTGAGCGAAACCGAGGTCTATTGGCAGGGCTGGGTGCGCGACCTCAACATCCCGTTCGACTGGCAGGTCGCGGTGATCCGCGCAGCCATCACGCTGAAGCTCTGCAGCTACGAGGATACCGGCGCTGTGCTGGCGGCGCTCACCACCTCGGTGCCGGAGGCGGCCGGTACGGTGCGCAACTGGGACTACCGTTTCACCTGGCTGCGCGACGCCTTCTTCACGGTGACCGCGCTCAACCGGCTCTCCGCCACGCGTACCATGGAGAGCTATGTACGCTTCATCGTCGACGTAGTGGAAGCCGGCAGCACGCGCGGCACGGTCGACAACGTGGCACCGCTCTTCCCGATCGCTCCGGGGACCGACACGGTCGAGCGGCTGATCGACACTCTTCCGGGCTATCGCGGCTACGGGCCGGTGCGCGTCGGCAATGCCGCGGTGGGCCAGCGCCAGAACGATGTCTACGGCTCTATGGTGCTCACGGCCGCACAGATGTTCTGGGACGAGCGTCTGCCGCGCCAGGGTGACGTCGAGCTCTATCGCCAGCTCTGCGCCGTAGGCCACGAGGCCCACCGCGCCGCCCTGACGCCCGATGCCGGCCTGTGGGAGTATCGCGAGCGCGAGGAAGTGCACACTTTCTCCGCCGCCATGTGCTGGGCAGCCCAGCATCGTCTCGGTCTGATCGCTCGACGCGTCGGGCTCGACTCCGAGTCGCGCGAATGGCTCGGCAAGGCAGGCGTGCTGCGCCAGGAGATATTGAAGCGGGGCACCACGCAGGAAGGCTGGCTGTCGGGCGTCCTGGACCGCGACATGGCGGATGCCTCGAGCCTCGTCCTGCCCGAGATCGGCCTGCTGCGTTCCGACGATCCGCGTTTTCACGCTACGCTCGACATGGTGGCCAAGCGGCTCATGCGGAACGGCTTCCTGATGCGCTACGTCGAGGCCGACGACTTCGGCACGCCGTCGAACGCCTTCCTGCTCTGCACCTTCTGGTACATCGACGCCCTCGCCAGCGTTGGGCGCCGTGAGGAGGCGCTCGAGCTGTTCAACAACCTGCTGTCGCGCCGCAACCATGTCGGGCTGCTGTCGGAAGACGTCGATCCGCGAACCGGCGAGCTGTGGGGCAACTTCCCGCAGACCTACAGCCAGGTCGGCCTGATCCTGTCGGCCATGCGGCTGTCACGCAGTTGGGAGGAGGGTTTATGGCACGCCTCGTGATCGTCTCGAATCGCGTGCCGATCCC
The DNA here is from genome assembly GCA_964415585.1 of uncultured Reyranella sp. Lineage (GTDB taxonomy): Bacteria > Pseudomonadota > Alphaproteobacteria > Reyranellales > Reyranellaceae > Reyranella. The sequence goes on along the minus strand of CAYQAY010000060.1, from coordinate 1,774 downwards.
CAAGGCGCGCAGTGCCTCGGCGGGCGGCCTGGCCGTCGCGCTGCGTGACCTGCTCATGCCCGGCACCATGTGGTTCGGCTGGAGCGGCCGGCTGGTTGCCGAACCCGCGATACAGCCTGCTATCGTCGAGGCGCGTGGTGTCACCTACTCAACGGTCGACCTGACGGCCGACGCGCATCGCGGCTTCTACGTCGGCTTCGCCAACGGTGCGCTTTGGCCACTGCTGCATTTCCGCCTTGGCCTGATGCACTTCCGGCGCGAGGATTACCAGGGCTATCTCGCGGTCAACCGAAGCTTCGCCGGTTCGCTGGCGCCGATGCTGCAGGGCGACGAAACTGTATGGGCGCATGACTATCATCTGATCCCCTTCGCGCGGATGCTGCGCGAGGAGGGGTTCAAGGGGCGCGTCGGCTTTTTCCTTCACGTCCCATTCGTGCCGCCTTCGATGCTCGAGGCGATACCGGTGGCGCGTGAGCTGGTGGCCGACCTCTGCGCCTACGACCTCGTAGGTTTCCAGACCGAGGAACATGCGCGCGACTTTCGCGACTGCGCGCAGCGCCTTTTGGGCGCGCGAGTCGACGGCGAATGGGTCCGGCTCGAGGGGCGGCGGGTGCGCGCCTTCGCCGACCCGATCGGCATCGACGCCCAGGCCTTCGCGCAGGAAGCCGAGCGCGCCGCGGGCGACAAGCTGGTGCAGCGCGTCGCTGGCAGCCTGTCCGGTCGGGCGCTCGCCATCGGCGTCGATCGCATGGACTATTCCAAGGGACTTCCGCATCGCTTCGAGGCCTTCGGGCGGCTCCTCGAGAAGCATCCGGAGCACAAGCGGGCCATCCACTTCCTCCAAATCTGCCCGCGTTCGCGTGAGGAGGTCGACGAATATCGCAAGCTCCGTGTCGAGCTCGACCGCCTCGCCGGCCGCATCAATGGCCGCCACTCCGACTTCGACTGGACGCCGCTGCGCTACTCCACCCGTGCGGCACCACGCTCCACCCTGGCGGGCCTCTATCGCATCGGCCGTATCGGGCTGGTGACGCCGCTGCGCGATGGCATGAATCTGGTTGCCAAGGAATTTGTCGCCGCGCAGCCCGAGGAAGATCCCGGCGTGTTGGTGCTGTCGCAGTTCGCCGGCGCGGCGCAGGAGTTGACCGAAGCCCTGATCGTCAATCCGTTCGACCCCGATGCTATCGCGGACGCCATGCACGAGGGTCTGACCATGCCCACGCCAGAGCGCCGGGAGCGGCATGCGGCGCTGAAGCAGAAGGTGTTGCGGACGACTGCGCAGGTCTACTGCCAGCGCTTCATCGACGCCCTGCGGGCCACGCCGCTCGCGCGCGCGGCCTAGAAGGCAAAGCGGAAGGCCGGGGCATAGGCCACCATCCGTCGTCGTCGCGCACGCCGTCGACCAGCTCCAGCGCGCTGGTCCAGGCCGGCATGACGCTCGCCGCACGGGGGGAATGGCAGGCGGTGATGCGCCCCGTCACAGGATGCGCCGGCGACGCTGCCGTCCTCGACCGCGACCAGCTCGACGGCATCGAGAATTGCCACGCGCAGCTCCTTGACCAGCGTCGACTCGAAGGTGCCGTCGAAGACAAGGCCGGTCAGCCGCCGGATCGCCTCGTCGTCCGCCATCGCCCGCTCCCGGCTCACCACATCGTGGCGGCTGCGCGGCTTGGCCATTCGCGATCGTACTTCTCGCCGCCGACGCGGTCGCTGCTGAGAGCCGCCAGAATTTGGCCGGCAGTGGGGAGGGACTTCGGATCGACGTGGCGCGTTG
>CAYQAY010000059.1:0-30346 GCA_964415585.1 uncultured Reyranella sp. | reverse complement strand
GTCGGCTCGGCCATCGGCGTCGGCGGCATGAAGGGCAGCCGCTCGGCGACGGCGAGGGCGGGGGCCACGATGTCGCTTTCGGTCGTCGGGTCGGCGGGACCCGTCTGGGTGAAGAGGTCGCTGCAGAAGAGCGTGCCGGTCGTCTCCTCGTAGAGGAGGCCGGCGTCCCAGTTGTGCGGCACATGCGGCGTGTCGAGCCAGCGCACGCGCCGGCCGCCGAGGTCGAGGACCTCGTCGTTCTTCAGCGCGCGGGGCGGGCGGTCGGCCATGTCGGCGAGCCAGACGTTGCAGCCGAGCTGGCCGTGCGCGGGCGTCGCGTCGGGCGCGGCGGCCAGCCACTCGTTCAGCGCGCCCGATTCGTCGCCCTCGACGTGGCTGCACGTGGTCCAGCGCAATCTGGCGAGCGGGATCACGCGCTTCACCGCGTCGGCGATCGACGGGAAGAGCTGGCGCTGGCCGTAGTGGAAGAGCAGCGGCTCGTCGGCCACGACCAGGAACTGGTTGAAGGTGAAGCCGGTCGGCCCGATCTGGGGAAGGAAGGTCGAGAGCCGGTAGATGTCGGGCGCGATCTCGGCGATGTCGGTCTTCATGGCGTTTCCTGTCTGCTGGCCGCGGCCGGGCTTCGTCCCGGCGGGAACTGGATGTTGAAGCCGGCAAAGACCTGGAAGCTGGGCTGCCCGGGCCCGCTCTGCACGACCGAGTATTGCGGCTCCAGATACATGTTGAGCAGGTTGCCACCGTTCAAGGGCACGACCCAGCCGAGTCCGAGGCCGATCGGCACGACCGCGCGCTGACGGCCGAGATCGACGGTCGCGATGCCGCTCGAGCGCAGGTAGAAGCCGTTCGTCAGGTTGTAGAACACGAAGGGCTGGATGGTGAGCGCGCGGGCGCTGTCGTCGAAGGCCTGCTGGTAGGCGACCAGCGCCGCCGCCAGTCCCCAGGGCTGCGGGGCGCTCACGACGGCCTGCCCGCCGACCTGCCACTTGCGGTCGCCCAGCGCCGGGCTGGTGGCGGTGGGCACGACGAGGAGCGGCCCGATGCCGGCCCGGGCGCCGGCCCCGGCGCCCGCGATGTCGATGAGCGGCACGTTGAACAAGGTGAGGTCGCCCAGCCCGCTCTCGGTGCCGCCGGGCCCCCAGACCGTCGTCCCGGCGGTGAACGAGGCGCGCATGAGCTGGCGCCAGCCGAAGGCCTCGAACGGCACCACCGCGCGCTGCAACGGCTGCAGGGTGCCGCTGGACGGCTGGCCGCTCAGCACGGGCTGATAGTAGGTCTGGACCTGGATCGCCAGGATGTCGGTCAGCGGATTGTTGGCGACGTTCTGCTGCGCCGTGGCGCGCCCGGGGAGCAGTGCCGCCAGCGCCAGCAGGGCGACCGAGGCCGCGCCGCGCCGGCGTCGCGTCACGTCGCGAGCCTGCGGATCAGAAGATCGTCGAACGCCTCGGCCGCCTCGTAGGCCACCCAGTGGCCGGCGCCGGGGATCACGTTCATCTCGAAATCGGGCTGCACCGCCCGGAACAAATCGATGCGCTCCTGGATGAAAGGATACGTCGTGGAATCGAACTCGCCCCAGATGCCGGTCATCGGAGTCCTGATGCGCGGCAGCACTTCGCTCAGCCGGAACGCCTGGCCCATCTCGCGGCTGCGGGTCCTGGCTCTGGTGGTGTTCAGGATCTGCATGTGGATCGCCACGCCGTCGATCTTGTCGGGATCGTGGATCATCAGGATCTCGAGGTTGCGCCGCGCCTCTTCGGCCAGCACGTCGGGCGCCATCGTGGGGAGCAGCTTGTGCAGCTTCGCGGTGGGCCTGCGCGTGGCCTTGAGCCCGCCGGCGCCGACCAGCACTAGCCGCCGGAGGCGCTCGCCCACCAGCGTCGCGATATGGCCGCCCACCATGCCGCCGAAGGAGAAGCCGGTGATCGCGAAGTCGCGGTCTTTCGGGATCAGCCGGTCCATCGCGGTCTTCACGTCGCGCGTCACCGACCAGATGTCGCGCACGTCGTCGGGCGGGTCGCTGTCGCCCAGCCCCGGCAGGTCGGCGGCGTACACGTCGAAGTGCTTCGAGAGGGGCAGCACGTTCCTGATCCAGTGGATCCACGAGCCCGAGCCGCCGTGGAACAGCAGCAGGATCGGCTTCGGGTTGCCCCCACTCCAGACGTGCCAGGTCATCTGGCGGCCGTCGCCCAAACAGACCCGAACAACCTCCGACGCGGTGCGTTCCACTGTCAGAATATGTTCGGCCGCGGTGCGGCCGTCCGGCATGCGCGGCACGCCGGAGAAGTCGAGGCCGCTCATCAGGCGAGCGCGCCCAGCAGCCGCTCGACGAATTCGGGCGCCTTCTTGCGGTCGATCCAGCGCAGCACCGTCACGAGGTCGTGGTCGGGATCGATCCAGACGATGTGGCTGCCCCAGCCCAGCGCGAAGTAGCTGCGCTCCGACGCCGCCGCGAACTGCCGCCGGTCGGTGTTGAGCCACCAGAGCAGCCCGTAGAACGGCGCGACCGGGCAGGGCTTCACCAGCTCGTCGGTCCAGCCATCGGGCAGGATCTGCCTGCCCTCCCACGCGCCGCCGCCCGCGACGAGCCGGCCCATGAGGGCCAGGTCGCGCGCGGAGATCACGATGCCGCCGCCCCAGTGCCCGCCGCCGGGGACGGAGAGCATCTGCCTGCCGTCGATCGTGTCGAAGGAGTTCCTGTAGCCGTCCCAGCGCCACGTCGACGAGCCACCGATCGGATCCATGATCCGGCGCTTCAGAACACTCGGCAGCGGCTCCTTGAAGACCTGCAGCAGCGAGCGCGACAGCCGGTTCACGCGCACGTCGTTGTATTCGTAGAAGGTGCCGGGCTTCTTCATCGCGCGCCGCGTGCCCTTGGGTGCGTCGGCGACCGCGAGGCCGACCACGCGGTTGTGGTCGATGCGGTCCTCCTTGCCGAACACGCTGCCCGACCATTCGCTGGTCTGGGTCAGCAGGTGGCGCCAGGTGATGTCCCTGTTCTGGTCGCTCTCGAAGCCGTCGTCGAGGCAGTAGTCGCCGGCCCGGTCGTCGAGGCTCTTGATCAGGCCGTCGCCCAGCGCCAGCCCGGCCAGCAAGGCGAGGTAGCTCTTGGCCACGCTGAAGGTCATGTCGGGGCGGTCGACGTCGCCCCAGGCGGCGAGTTCCTTGCCGCCCCGGAAGACGATGCCGGCGGCGCCGCCCCGCGGCGTGACCGGGCCCAGCACCTCGTTGTCCGGGGCTTTCTCGCCCGAATCGTGGGTCATCACGAACTGCCCGTCCGGCATGTACATGCTTTTCGGCCAGTGGCACTCCGCGGACACCGCCCAGGCGATGGCGTCGTTCATCTTGTTCATGCACGCAATCAACATTGGAGCCTGTCCGGGAGCAAGCGTAGAAAACGCGCATGGTTTCTCCCGCTTCGATCACGATCCGCCGCCCCGACGACTGGCACGTCCATCTGCGCGACGGCGCCCTGCTCGCCGCCTGCGCCGTGCACACCGCCCGCCAGTTCGCCCGCGCCATCGTCATGCCGAACCTAGTGCCGCCGGTGACCAGGGTCGCCGAAGCCGGGGCCTATCGCGACCGCATCCGCGCCGCCGTACCGAAGGAGTTGAAGTTCGAGCCGCTGATGACCTGCTACCTGACCGACGACGCCGATCCCGCCGAGCTGGCACGCGGCAAGGCGGAGGGCGTCTGGGTCGCGGCCAAGCTCTATCCGGCGCACGCCACCACCAACTCCGCGCACGGCGTCACCTCGATGGACAGGATCGCGAAAGGGCTGGAGGCCATGGAGAAGGTCGGCATGCCGCTGCTGGTGCACGGCGAGGTCACCGATCCCGAGGTCGACATCTTTGACCGCGAGGCGGTGTTCCTAGACAGGGTGATGCTGCCGCTGTTGAAGCGTCATCAGGGTCTCAAGGTCGTGCTGGAGCACATCACGACGCGCGAGGGCGTGGCGTTCGTCGAGGCGCATCCCGACCGCATGGGCGGCACGATCACGCCGCATCACTTGAGCTACAACCGCAATGCGATCTTCAAGGGCGGCATCCGTCCGCACTTCTATTGCCTGCCGATCGCCAAGCGCGAGGAGCACCGTCTCGCTCTGCGGCGGGCCGCCATGTCCGACGGCGGACTCTTCTTCCTGGGCACCGACACCGCCCCGCACACGACCGACACCAAGGAATGCGCCTGCGGCTGCGCCGGCGTGTTCAACGCGCCGGTCGCCATGCAGGTCTACGCGCAGGTTTTTGCGGAAGAGGGCAAGCTCGACCGGCTGGAAGCCTTCGCCTCGCTGAACGGCCCGCGCTTCTACGGCCTGCCGCCCAACGAGGAGAAGGTGACGCTCCGCGCTGCGGACCTCGTTGCGCCGGAGGTGGTCGAGGTGCCGGCCCTGTCCAAGACCCTCACCGTGTTCCGCCCCGACACGCCCGTCGGCTGGTCGTTCTAGGACGGACGGTCTATCGTCACGACATGAGCAAGAGAGCGATCCCCGCCGGCGCGGTCGTGCGCGGCACCGACAAGGGCTATGTCCACGGCGACCTGAAACCCGGCAGCGAACGACCCGTCGAAAAGGTCGAAGAAAAATATCCCTACATGCGGCCGCGCGATGCCGCGACGCTGATCTTGGTGCGCCAGAAGGGCAAGGTGCCCGAGGTGCTGCTGGGCTGCCGCGCCGCCAAGTCGGCATTCATGCCCAACCGCTACGTGTTCCCCGGCGGCCGCGTCGACCGTGCCGATGCGCGCATCCCGATCGCCACGCCGCTCGACCGCTTCGTGAACGAACGCCTGCAGCGTGCCGCGACGGCGCAACGGGCGCGCGCTCTGGCCGTCGCGGCCGTGCGCGAGACGTTCGAGGAGACCGGCCTGATGCTGGCCGAGCGCTTCAGGAACGGGCCGCCGAAGGAGGATTTCGGCGAGCACTGGAAGGGCTTCCTCGACCGGGGCTACGGTCCCGCGCTCGACCGGCTCGACCTGATCGCCCGCGCCGTCACGCCGCCCGGAAGGCCGCGTCGCTTCAACGCGCGCTTCTTCATGGCGCGCGCCGAGGATGCGAGCGGCGAGATCCGTCCCTCCAGCGAGATGGGTGACATCCGCTGGGTGCGCCTCGACGAGGCGCGCGAGCTGCCGCTGCCCACGATCACGGGATTGATCCTCGGCGAGATCGGCCGGCTCATCAAGGAACCGCCTGATCGCAAGAGGCAGCGCAAGATTCCGCTCTTCACCACGGTGCATCGCAAGCACCTGATGATCGAGGAATAACGTCGTGGCGGTGCGCGCCGAGAACGCCCGGTCGCCCGCAGCCCCTCGGCGCCCCGAAGTCGTGAGCGTGCTGCCACGCGGCGGCGTCCGCCTGCGTGCGCTGGTGCTGATCCGCTGGGCTGCCGTCGCGGGGCAGGTCTTCACCGCCGCGGTCGTGCATCTGGGCCTGGGCTTCAGCCTGCCGGTTCTGGCAGTCGGCGGCACCATCGCGCTTTCGGCGCTGCTCAACCTGACGGTCAGCATCGGCCGGCCCGCATCGGCCCGCCTCGACGACCGCGAGGCCGCGATCTTCCTCGCCTTCGACATTCTACAGCTTGCCGTGCTGCTCTATCTCACCGGCGGCCTCGTCAATCCGTTCTCGCTGCTGCTGCTGGCGCCGGTCGCGATCGGTGCCACCATCCTGTCGCTCTCCAGCAATATCGCGCTCACCCTGCTGACGATCATCAGCATCGCATTGCTGGGCCTCTTTCATCAGCCGCTGCCCTGGAAGGGGCCGCCGCCCGACCTGCCGGAGATCTACCGGGTCGGCGTCTGGGCCGGTCTTTCGCTGACCACGCTGCTGATCACGCTCTACGGCTGGCGGCTCGCCGAGGAGGCACGCCAGATGGCGACCGCGCTCGCGGCGGCACAAGCGGCCCTTGCACGCGAGCAGCAGCTCTCCGCGCTGGGGGCGCTCGCTGCTGCCGCCGCCCATGAGCTCGGCTCGCCACTCTCGACCATCGCCGTCGTCGCCAAGGAGATGGAGCGCGAGATCGAGCCCGACGATCCGTTGCGCGAGGACGTCGAACTGCTCGCTGCCGAATCCGATCGCTGCCGTTCCATCCTCGCACGCCTTTCGGTCGATCCCGCCGGCGACGTCTCGGACGCCTACACGCTGGTGCCGCTGCCGGCGCTGATCGAGGCGGCGGCGCAGAGCTACGGCCGCGAGGACATCGAGATCGCCTTCGAGTCCGGTCCACTGGGCGAGGGCGTGCCGACCATGGCGCCCGTCCAGGTGCGCAGCCCGGAGATCATGCAGGGCATCGGCAACATCGTGCAGAACGCCGTCTCCTTCGCCCGCCGCGAGGTCCGTATCGCCACGCGCTGGACCACCGAGTGGTCGGAGGTCGAGGTCACCGACGACGGTCCGGGCTTCTCCGAGGCGCTGCTCGACGAACTCGGAACCCCCTTCATCTCGACCCGCCAAGGCGAGGAAGGACACATGGGCTTGGGCGTCTTCATCGCCAAGACGCTATTGGAGCGCACCGGCGCCAACGTGACCTTCGGGAATCGCAGTTCCGCCGCGGGTGGTGCCGCCGTGTCGGTGCGCTGGCCAAACCCGGTCTTCAAGGCTACATAGCGGCCGATGTCGAAGGAGTCGCCATGACCCAGGACAGCGGCGCCAACCGCCCCATCGCACCGATTCTCGCCGGTGCGACGAGCAACAAGGACCGCACGCTGCTGATCGCCGACGATGATGCGGCGTTCCGCAACCGCATCGCGCGCGCACTGGAGCAGCGCGGCTTCATCGTGACCGCCGTCGGCTCGGTGGCCGAGGCGCTGGCGCAGACCGCGAGACCACCGGCCTTCGCCGTGCTCGACCTTCGCCTCGGCGACGGCAACGGCCTCGAGCTCGTGCAGCCGCTGCGCCAGGCGCGACCCGACATCCGCATCGTCGTGCTGACCGGCTACGGCAACATCGCGACCGCCGTCGCTGCCGTGAAGGAGGGCGCCGTCGACTATCTCGCCAAGCCCGCCGACGCCGACGCGATCGAGCAGGCGCTGACGGCGCACGGCCGCAAGCTGCCGCCGCCGCCCAGCAACCCGATGTCGGCCGACCGTGTGCGCTGGGAGCACATCCAGCGCGTCTTCGAGCAGTGCGACCGCAACGTCTCGGAGACGGCCCGCCGTCTCAACATGCACCGGCGCACCTTGCAGCGGATCCTCGGCAAGCACGCGCCGCGCGAACACTGAAGCGCTCAAGCTGATCGCGGCCCAGCTCCTGCTCAACGCTTTGGCGTTGGGCATGGCCTACGCGCTGATCGCGCTAGGCTTCGTCCTCGCCCTCAATGCCGCCGGCGCGGTCAACTTCGCGCACGGCGACCTCGTGGTTCTGGGTGGCGCGGTCGCCGTTCTCGTCGGCCTGTGGACCGGCTTGCCCGGACCACTGCTTCTGCCGGTCGTCGCGCTCGTCCTCGGCGTCACGGGAATCCTGGTCGCGCGAGTCGCCATCCAGCCGCTGACCGGCCGTCCACCCGAAGCGACATTCGTCGCCACCATTGCTTTCGCCGCGATCATCGAGCAGGGACTCACCGTCGGCCTCGGCGCCGCGCCGCTTACGGCGCCGCCGTTCGCCGGCAGTGGTGCGATCGAGATCGGTGGGCTCGCGCTGGGACGCCAGCCGCTCGCCATTCTCGCGGTAGGCGCCGTGCTCGTTGCTGCCGTCTGGTTCCTGCTCGAGCGCACGCAGCTCGGCCGTCGCATGCGGGCGGTGTCATCGGACCGCTACATGGCGCGCGCCGTCGGCATCCCGGTCGGTCGCTACGTGATGCTGTCGCTGGCGCTGGCCGGCGCGCTGGCCGGCATCGCGGGCTTCCTGCTCGGCCACCAGTTCCTCGTGGCGCCGACGCAGGGCGCAGGCCACATGCTCAAGGCCTACATCGCCGTCGCCATCGGCGGCTGGGGCAGCGTGCCGGGCGCTCTCTTGGGCGCGCTGGGTATCGGCCTGTTCGAGACATTCGTCTCCGCCGCGGTCGGAGATGCCTGGGCCTCCGCCGCGCTCTACATCGCCGTGCTCGCGGTGCTGGTCCTGCGGCCGCAGGGCCTGTTCGGCGAGCCGGTCGGCAGGCGTGCTTGACGATGCGCAGGCTCGGCTGGTTCTGGACACTCGTCCTGGTGCTGCCGCTGCTCGTGGCGCTCATCGTTCTGCCGCCGTTCGGTCAGCGCATGGTGACTCTGGTTGGCATCTACGCCCTGATGGGCGTGGGCTATCAGCTCGTGTTCGGCCAGCTCGGCGCACTCAACCTGGCGCAGGGCGCCCTTTTCGGACTTGGCGCCTATGTCGTGGCGCTGCTTGCTCCGGCGACGGGCATGCTCGCTCTGCCGCTGGCAGCGCTAGTCGCCGCCATGATGGCCGCGCTGGTCTGCGGACCGCTGCTGCGCCTGCAGTCGCACTATTTCGCGCTCGCCACCCTCGCGCTTGCAGCCCTCGTCAATCTCCTCGCCGTCCACGCCGAGGATCTGACCGGTGGCGCCAACGGCCTTGCCGGGTTCGCTGCGACACTGCCGACAGGCGGTACGTTGCTGGTCCTGGTGTGGGCTTGCCTGGTCGCGGCTGTCATCGTCTACGCCCAACTGCTTCGAGGACCTCTCGGTTACCAAGCCCGGCTGCTCCGCGAAGCGCCGCTCACCGCGGCGACGCTGGGGATCGACGGTGGGCGCTGGCGGTTGGCGGCCTTCGTGGCCAGTGCAGTGCTGGCCGGTCTGGCAGGCGGCTTCTCCGCCATCTTGAGCGGCGTCGTCTCGCCCGATGTGACCGGCTTCCCGATCATGATCCTCTGCCTCACCTCGGTCGTGCTGGGTGGCTCTCGACATCCGATGGGCGCGGTATTGGGTGCCGCGCTCGCCGTGTGCCTTCCCGAATTGCTGCGCGATCTGCAAAGTGCATGGCTGCTCGCCTATGCTGCAGCCACGCTGGTTGTCGTCCGCTGGGCACCCGAAGGTCTCGCGGCCCTGATCGACCGCTGGCGCGGGCTGACAGCGACGGGGGCGCCGTTGCCCACACTCCCGGACAGCCTCGCATCCTCGGGAGGTCCTCGCGTGCTCGTGCTCGAGTCCGTTTCAAAATCGTTCGGCGGTGTGGCCGCTCTATCGGATGTCTCGTTCACGGTCGATCGAGGCGAAGTCGTGGGTCTGATCGGCCCGAACGGCTCGGGCAAGACCACGCTGCTGAACGTGATCAACGGCCTCGAACGCGCGGACGGCGGCACGATCCGCCTCGACGAGCGGCGGATCGACGGCCTCGCCCCGCATCGCGTCGCGCGTACCGGCATCGGCCGTACGTTCCAGACATTGCCGCTCGTTGACGACACACGTCGCGTCGACATCGTCCGCGCGATCGCTTCCGGTGCGCCGTTCCTGCTGCTTGACGAACCGGCTGCAGGCGCGAGCGAGCGTGAGCGCAAGGATCTCGTCCGGCTGATCGACAGGGTCTCCGCCGCGGGCCGCGGTGTGCTGATCGTCGATCACGACATCGACCTGCTGACGCGCGTCTGTGACCGCCTGGTCTGCCTCGACCGTGGCAAAGTCATCGCCATCGGTCGTCCGGCGGACGTGCGCGCCGACCCGCGGGTGCGCGCGACCTTCCTCGGCCTCGACGAGGCCGCAGCATGAGTGAGACGATCCTGCGCATCGGCGACGTCGTCGTGGACACGGGCGAGATCGTGGCGCTGCTGGGTGGCAACGGTGCCGGCAAGACGACCCTGCTCGAAACGGCCCTCGGCTTCCATGCCGGCACCGTCTCTCTGCTCGGTCGCGACGTCTCCTCTCTGCCGGTTGAACGGCGCGTTCTGCTCGGCGTCGGCTACGTGCCGGAGCGTCGTCGCGTGTTCGCCGGCCTCACGGTGCGGGAGAATCTCGAAGCGGCTTCGGCCCTGCCGGCGATGGAACGGGGCCGCAGGGTTGAGGAGATGCTGGCGCTGTTTCCCATGCTGGGTGAAAGGCCCGAGGCGCGTGCCTGGCTGCTGTCCGGTGGCCAGCAGCAGATGCTGGCGCTGGCGCGGGCGCTCATGAACCGGCCGCGCCTGCTGCTGATGGACGAACCGACCCTCGGATTGGCGCCGCTCGTCGTGTCGGACTTGTTGTCACGACTGAGCGCAATGGCCGACGGGGGCATGGCCATCCTTCTGTCGGAACAGCGTGCGGGCCTTGCGCTCGAAATCGCCCATCGCGGGCTGGTGCTCAGTCGCGGCAAGGTCGTGCGCGCGGGCAGTGCGCGCGAGCTGCAGGACGATCCAGCGCTCGCCGATCTGATGGCCGGCGGCTGATCAGGCCTTGCGGCTCTGGGCGTTCCAGTAGAGCTCGAGATTGGAGATCAGCGCCGGGCTGAAATGGCAGTAGGCCTGCTCGCGAGCATAGAGCGCGGCGTAGCGGCGGAACGCGTCGAGCGGTTCGACGCCGAGCCTGAGTGCGCGGCGGTTGCCGATGGCGCCCACCGCGCCCGAACCGGTGAGGCGATCGATGACGCGCACGATGGTCGCGTCGATCTCGTCGGGCGGCACCACCTCGTCGCAGATCATGCGGCCGACCTCGGAATCGCACTCGATGCGGCGCTCGTACATGATCGCCTGGCGGGCGAGGCGGTCGCCGACGAAGCGCGAGAGCCGGAGGTTCGCCATCGCCGGGATGATGCCTTCCTTGCGTGCCGGCAGGGTCATGTAGGCGTCGCGGCCGGCGATGTTGAAGTCGGTGGCGAGCAGGATCTGGCAGCCGCCGCCGATCGCGAAGGTCTCCACCGCCGAAATCCAGAGCTTCTCGATCGAGTCGCCCGCGACCTCGTCCGGCGTCACGTCTGGTCGCGCCAGTCCACGGAACATCTTGTTCACGAAACCCATGTCGCGGACCAGGAACCACAGGAACGGGATCTTACCGTAGTAGAGGTGCGTGAGGTTGATGCCGGCATTGTAGACGCGGCGGCCGGCATACTTGCCTTCGGGCACGACATCGCCGCGCAGCACCGCGACCTCGCTCTGCCGGTCGAGGATGCAGACATCGGCGCCGATCTCGGTGGCGACCTGTGTGGAATTGTCCTCGGAGTTGAGGAAGCGCCGGTTGGCGAGCAGCAACACTGCCGCCTTGCCCTGCCGCTCGACCCGCGCGAACTCGAGGTCGAGCCGGCCGTCGCGCTGGAACTTGGCGAGCGCCTCGGCCGACTCCTCGCGCGGCAGCAGCATGGCGTGGCAGAGATGCAGGCCGCATTCCGGGTCGGCCAGGAACTGGTTGCACAGGATTCCCTGGTCGATCTCGACGCCCTCCTTCTCGGACTGGCGCAGCTCCGATTCGGCGGCGACCTGGGCGCGCGTCGGCGCGAGGCCGGGCACAAGGTCGGCAGCGTCGTAGACGAGACGCTCGATCCGCACGAACTTACGCCGCCCGTCGGTCAGCCGGTCATAGAGTGTCCGGGCGTGCGTGCGCAGGAACAGGAATCGCGCCTCGCGCGCGGCCCGCTTGAGCGTTTCGGTCGGCTGCTTGTCGAGTCGTTCCCTGGCGACGCGCCACCAGGCCGAGAAGGTCGCGGTATCGGCGGCGAAGTCGCCGCTGGCCGCGACCGGTGCGGGAGTCATCGACATTTCCTGCCCGATTGGAATTCTGGAGCGGGCGACGGGATTTGAACCCGCGACCTACGGCTTGGGAAGCCGACGCTCTACCCCTGAGCTACACCCGCGCAATGGCCATTCTAGCCCGCTGGCGCGGCGGAGGTCCAATCGTGTATCTCAGGCCCATGCTCGATGACGTCCTCACGCCGGAAGAACGCGCGGTCGTGGCACGCGCCAGGAAGTTTGCCGAAGAGCAGGTGGCGCCCAATGCCGCCCGCTGGGAATGGGAGCGCCGCTACCCGCTGGACGCGATCAAGGCGGCCTGCGCGCTTGGCCTCAATACGATCGAGCTGGCGAAGAAGCACGGCGGGCAGGGCCACTCCTTTTCCTGCAAGCTGCGCGCCTTCGAGGAGATCGCCAGGGCCGACTTTGCTTTCGCCTTCGCGCTGATCAATCACCACAATGCCTGCGCCCGCTTCGCCCGCGACGGCCAGCCAGCACACGTCGCACGCCTGCTGCCGCGCATGATCACTGGCGAGCTGATCGGCTGCGCGGGGCTCAGCGAACCCGGCGTCGGCAGCGACTTCGGCGGCCTCGAGATGACGGCCGAGAGGATCGAAGGCGGCTGGAAGGTAAACGGCGCCAAGGCCTGGATCACCAACGCCGCAGTCGCGGGCCTCTCGGTCGCCTATGCCCAGACCGACAGGAGCCAGGGCTATCGCGGCATCATCTGCCTGGCCATCGAAGCGGAGCGGCCGGGCTTCCATCGCGAGGCGCCGTTCGAGTTGCACGGCGGCCACGCGATCGGCGTCGGCGGCTTCCGGCTGGTCGACTACGTCGCGCCCGACGAGGCGGTGCTGCACCCACCGGGCAAGGCATTCAAGGCGGCCCTCGCCGGCATCAACGGCGCGCGCGCCTATGTCGCCGCCATGTGCTGCGGCATGCTGCAGGCTTCGCTGGAGACGGCGGTGCGCTACACGCAGCAGCGCAAGACCTTCGGCCGACCGGTGATCGAGCACCAGGGCGTGCGCTGGAAGCTGGTAGACGCCGCGACCGACCTCGAGGCGGCACGCCTGCTCACCTATCGCGCCGCACGCCTGATCGACGAGGGCGCCGACGCCGTGCTGCCTGCGGCCCATGCCAAGAAGTTCGCGACCGACATGGCCATGCGGCGCATTGCCGACTGCATCCAGGCCATGGGCGCCAATGGCCTGCGCGCGGAGTATCCGCTGGCCCGTCACCTCGCCGGCGCCAAGATCGCGGCCTACACCGACGGCTCGATCGAGATGATGAACGAGCGCATCGGCGCGGGCCTCGGTCAGGCCTTCGGATGATTCTCTCCACCGTCGAGATGCACACCGGCGGTGAGCCAACGCGCATCATCGTCGACGGCTGGCCGGAATTCTCCGGCCGGACGCTGCTCGACAAGCGCCGTGAAGCGAAGGACCGGTTCGATCATCTGCGCCGCGGCATGATGCTGGAGCCGCGCGGCCACGACGGCATGTACGGCGCGCTGCTGGTCGAGCCGGACCATCCCGAGGCCGACCTCGCCGTGCTGTTCATGCACAACGAGGGCTATTCCACCATGTGCGGCCACGCCACCATCGCACTCGCGCGCTGGGCGGTCGAGAGCGGCCGCGTGAAGCGCACCGATCCCGCGACCACCGTCCGCCTGCAATGCCCGTGCGGCCTGGTGACGGCGTATGTCGCGGCCGACGGCGGCGTCCGCTTCGACGGCGTCCCCGCCTTTGCCTTTGCGCTGGACCGCACCGTGCCGACCTCGACCTGGGGACCGGTGACGGTCGATGTCGCCTATGGCGGCGCCTTCTATGCCTTCGTGGCGGCCGACACGATCGGCCTCGACCTCCGGACCTCGCCTATGCGGGTGATCGTCGATGCCGGCGAGGAGATCGCGCGCGCCGCCGCCAAGGCAATCCCGCTCGAGCATGCGGATGAGCCCGACCTCGCCTTCCTCTACGGCACCATCCTGACCGACGGCGGGATCGGGGCGGACACGCCGAGCCGCAACGTCTGCATTTTTGCCGGCCGCCAGGTCGACCGCAGTCCGACCGGCAGCGGCGTGACGGCGCGCATGGCGCTGCAGACGGCGCGCCGCGAGGCCCGCCCCGGCGATCAGCGCCGGTTCGAGAGCTGTACCGGCGCGATCTTCACCGGTCGTGTCGTGCGTGAGGCACCGCCCGTGGGTCCGCGCAAGGCCGTCATCGTCGAGGTCGGCGGCATCGCCCACTTCACCGGCGAGAGCCGCTTCCGCTTCGACGACGCCGACCCTCTGAGGGAGGGCTTCACTCTTTAGGTGCGCTTGGGCAGGGTGAAGCGTGCGTCGCGCAGCTTCTTCTCGAGCGGCGGGATGCCGGCGGCGTAGTTGCCCCGGGCGCACTGGTCCATCGCCACCGAGGCCGTCACGTCGGGGAACTTGCTGCCGTCGCCGTTGTTCTGCAGGTAGCGGCGGTAGAGGTCGGAAAGCTGAGCGCAGTAGGAGGCGTCGTCGGCAAGAACGGCCGACGGCGCCGTCATCAGCATCAGCAGGGGCAGGAGCTTGCGGACCATGGCGGCGGTCCTACGCCGTCGCCATGGCTCCCGCAAGCGGACTTCCGTCTAGCGCGACTCGCGCGCGGTGCGGGCGTTGCGCAGCACGATCCGCTCGCGCACCCAGAGGAAGAGCGCGGCGAACGGCAGCCAGCCGATCCAGCGCAGGCCCTCGAGAAGGTACTCGCCCTCGTCGCGGGCGAGCAGGTAGTCGACCTGGACCTTCCAGATGCTGGAGGCGACCTCGAAACCCAGCATCCAGATCAGCAGCGCCGGCAGCAGCACGGTCAGCGGCTTCATCTGGTCGCTGAGGCGCTCGCTGTACCAGGGCGCCAGCGAGATCGAGAAGATCAGGATCGCGACGATCAGCTTGGCGGCGGGATGGGCCGCGAACCACGGTGCGATCAGCGCCTCGCGGATGATCATCGTGTAGGCCGTCCAGGCGAGGACGGCGCCGCCCAGCAGGATCACCGACGGATAGCGGTCGACCAGCTTGATGACGAGCTGGCTGCCCCAGACGATGATCGGAACGCTGATGGCGAGACCGATGACGATCAACCACACACTGCCGTGCGCGGCACCGCCGATCGCCAGCACGTTGTCGATGCCCATGACGGCGTCGGCGATCACGATCGTGCGCACCGCGCCGGCGAAGGTCGTGGCCGGAGCGTTGGCGAGATGGCTCTCCCCGCCGCCTTCCGGCATCAGGAGCTTGCGCGCGATCCAGACCAGGGCGAGGCCGCCCGCCAGCATGAAGCCGGGTACCGCCAGGATGTAGACGACGATGATCGCCATGAAGGCGCGGATGGCGATGGCGCCGAACGTGCCCCAGAAGATGACCTTCCTCTGGGTGTTCTTCGGCAGGTTGCGGGCGACCAGGCCAATGATCAGGGCATTGTCGCCAGCCAGGACGAGGTCGATCAGGATGATGGCGAGTAGGGCCGACCAGAAGGCGGCCGACGTGACGTCGAGTTCCATGACAAAGTCTCCAACAACAGATGAGCGTATGCCCCCGCGTGCGCAAATCCGCGCGCGCGACGGCGCTTCAGTCAGTCGTCAGAGCTTGATGGGCACCTTTTCGGCGCCGTGCTGTGGTGCCGGGTCGAGCGGCGGGAAGAAGGCGCCGCCCACGATGCGCAACACCGTGATGCCGGCGGCGACCACGCCGCCCGCCATCAGGAGTTGCACGAGGTGCCACTGGCTCATCGCCAGAAGCGAGATTTCGCCGCCGAGATCGAAGAGGGCGAATTCGAGACCCGCCTCGCCGATCCAGGTGGGGTCCACCGCATCGCCGAAGGCCGCCAGAATCATGCAGACCACCACCGACGCGACGAACAGTTCGCCGCTCGGAGACACGGTCCGGACGGCGTTGGCGGCGCGGGGCGATCGATGAATCAGACGCATGGTCGCTGTCATAATCGGCACGACTCGACAGCAGATCAAGAGTAAAGCGACCGGGCGCGTTCCGAATTGCCGCGAGTCTAGATGTCGGCGCGCTTCAGTCGGAGTGCATTTCCGATGACGCTCACCGAGCTCAGCGCCATCGCCGCCGCGGCCACGATCGGGCTGAGCAGTATTCCCAGGAACGGGTAGAGCACGCCTGCCGCCACCGGTACGCCGGCCGCGTTGTAGACGAAGGCGAAGAACAGGTTCTGCCGGATGTTGGCCATGGTCGCCTTCGAGAGGTGGCGCGCGCGGGCGATGCTTCGCAGGTCACCTTTCACCAAGGTGATCCCGGCGCTCTCGATGGCGATATCGGTGCCGGTGCCCATGGCGATGCCGACATCGGCAGCGGCCAGCGCTGGCGCATCGTTGACACCGTCGCCGGCCATGGCGACCACCCGGCCCTCGACCTTGAGCTTCTGCACGATGCGCGCCTTGTCCTCGGGCAGCACCTCGGCCTCGACGGCGTCGATGCCGAGGCTCGCCGCGACGGCTTCGGCGGTGCGCCGGTTGTCGCCGGTCAGCATGACGATGCGCACGCCCGCCGCGCGAAGGTGCTTCAGCGCTTCCGGCGT
This sequence comes from uncultured Reyranella sp., assembly GCA_964415585.1. Taxonomy (GTDB): domain Bacteria; phylum Pseudomonadota; class Alphaproteobacteria; order Reyranellales; family Reyranellaceae; genus Reyranella. The sequence continues at coordinate 14,235 of CAYQAY010000059.1, read as the reverse complement.
CGTCTCCTTCACCGGATCGCTGACGGTCAGCAGACCTTGGGCGCTGCCGTCGACCGCCAGCAGCACGACGGTGGCACCGCTTTCGCGCAAGGCGCCGGCCTTCTCCTCCGCTTCCACGACGTCGACTCCACCTTCCCGCAGGAATGCCGCATTGCCCAGCAGCAGGTGTTTGCCGTCGACCGTGCCGGACACGCCCTTGCCGGCGGGCGAGGCGAAGCCTTCGACCGGAGCGGCGGCGACGCGTCGCTCGCGCGCGCCGGCCAGGATCGCCGTTGCGATGGGATGCTCGCTGCCGCGTTCGAGACTGGCGGCGAGCCGCAGCACCTCGTCTTCGGAGACCCCGCCGAGCGACGTCACACCCGTCAGCGCCGGCTTGCCGAGCGTCAGCGTGCCGGTCTTGTCGACCACAAGCGTGTCGACCTTCTCCAGCCGCTCCAGTGCCTCGGCATTGCGGACGAGGATGCCGGCCGCGGCGCCGCGGCCGACGCCGACCATGATCGACATCGGCGTGGCGAGCCCCAGGGCACAGGGGCAGGCGATGATCAGCACCGACACAGCCGCGACCAGCGCGTAGGTGAAGGCAGGCGAGGGGCCCCAGGCCAGCCAGGCGAGGAAGGCCAGCACGGCGACGGCGATGACGGCCGGCACGAACCAGCCCGCTACCGTGTCGGCCAGCCGCTGGATCGGCGCGCGGCTGCGCTGGGCCTCGGCCACCATCTTCACGATGCGCGACAACATTGTGTCGCTGCCGACCAGCTCGGCCTTCATCACGAAGGTGCCGCTCGCGTTGACCGTGCCGCCGATCACCCTGGCGCCGGTCGTCTTGGTGACGGGCATGGGCTCGCCGGTGATCGTCGATTCGTCGACCGAGCCGTTGCCTTCGGTCACAATGCCGTCGACCGGCACCTTTTCGCCGGGCCGCACGCGCAGGCGGTCGCCGACCGCGATCCGGTCGATGGCGACCTCCTCGTCGTTGCCGTCGGCGCCGACCCGCAGCGCCGTGCGCGGGGCGAGGCCCAGCAGTGCCTTGATGGCGCCACCCGTGGCATCCCGTGCGCGCAGTTCCAGCACCTGTCCCACCAGCACGAGGACGACAATGACAGCGGCCGGCTCGAAATAGACCGGCACCGTGCCGTCGGCGCCGCGCAGGCCTGCAGGGAAGAGGCCGGGCGCGACCGTGGCGACGATGCTGTAGGCCCAGGCGACGCCGGTACCGAGCGCGATCAGGGTGAACATGTTGAGGTGGCCGGTCCGCACCGACTGCACGCCGCGCACGAAGAACGGCCAGCCGGCCCACAGCACGACCGGCGTCGCCAGCACCAGCAGCAGCCACGGGATCGCCGCCATCGGGATGAAGGCGTGCAGGCCGAGGAAATGCCCGCCCATGTCGAGCGCGACGACGGGAACGGCGAGCGCGCCGCCGATCCACAGCCGGCGCGTCATGTCGATCAGCTCGTGGTTCGGCCCGTCGTCGAGCGAAACCTCGGCCGGCTCCAGCGCCATGCCGCAGATCGGGCAGCTTCCCGGTCCGACCTGGCGGATTTCCGGATGCATGGGACAGGTGAAGACCGTGCCGGGGGCGACGGGCGCGGCCGGCTTGTCCTGCTCGGCCCTGAGGTAGCGGTCGGGCTCGGCAGTGAACTTCTGAAGGCACTTGGGACTGCAGAAGTAATAGGTATGCCCCTCGTGCACCGTCGTGTGCTTCGCCGTCGCGATCCTGACGGTCATGCCGCAGACGGGGTCCGTGGCTGTTTCGGGCGCCGCCTCGGGGGCGGCGTGATGGTGGTGGTGAGCGTGCCCGCCCGCGCAGCAATCCTTGGCCATGGCTTGCCATTTATACCCTACGGGGGTATAGTTCAAGGGATGGACGGGAAACTCAAGAAATCGCAGCTCGCGCGCCTCGGTCGCATCGAGGGCCAGGTGCGCGGCATCGCGCGCATGATCGAGGAGGATCGCTACTGCATCGACGTGCTGACGCAGATCCGCGCCGTGCGTGCCGCCCTCGATAAGGTCGAGCAGGCGACGCTCGGCAACCATCTCGAGCACTGCGTCGCGCATGCCTTCCATGCCGGCTCCGAGAAGGACCGCCAGATCAAGATCGACGAAATCCTCGAACTGCTGGATAGTCGCAGGCGCTGACATGACCCGCCTGCGCTCCCTCCTGTGGCTGCTCGCGCTCTGCGCGCTGGTGTTCCCGTCGTTCGGGATCGCAGTCGTTCCGTCGCATGCCTCTTCGCCGGCTCATGGCGCGCCGCCGGCGATGCAGATGTCGGCCATGGACTGCGAGCACGCACCGCCGCCGCCCGACTGCCCCGACCGGGGCACGGCCCGGCACGCGGCCGGCACCTGCTGCCCGCTTATGTCGGCAAGCGTCGCGGTTCTCCTGCCGGAGATCGGCATGGTAGGACCGCCGGCGGCGTTCGTCCGCGTCCTGTCGGGCGCGACCCGTCTGGCCGGGCTTTCCTCGATCCAGGATCCACCTCCTCCCCGAGGCTGACGCTCCGTCGACCTGCTGCGCCCTGATACGGCGCAGCGGGAACGAAAGAGATCGTCTTCAGCGAGGGAGTGTCGGATGAATCGGAGAGTATTCCTGGCTGCCGCCACGGCGGCGGCATGCCTTGCCGGCAGCGCAGCGGCGCATGTCGGTCACGAAGAGACGGAGTTCGGCAAGCCGGGCGACCCCAAGAAGCCGGCGCGCATCGTTCAGGTCGTCATGCGCGAGGCGGACGGGAAGATGCTCTACCTGCCCGATCGCGTCACCGTCCGGAAGGGCGAGCAGGTGCGCTTCGTGTTGCGCAACAACGGCGAGATCGACCACGAGTTCGTGATCGGCACCGTCGAGGAGAACCGCCGGCACATGAAGGAGATGGAAGCCCATCCCGACATGGAGCACGACGATCCCAACGCCAGGCGCCTGAAACCGAGGGCCACCGGCGAGATCGTCTGGCAGTTCACCAAGGCCGGCACGTTCGAGTTCGCCTGCCTGATCCCCGGCCACTATCAGGCCGGAATGGTCGGCACCATCGTCGTGGAGTGACGCCATGCTTCGCCCAGCGATCGGCCTCGCGGCCGCCGTCTCGTCGATGCTGCTCGCGGCCGGCGCCGCCGCGCACGAGGGTCACGATCACGGCGCGCCGCCCCCGCCGGTGTCGAGCACCATCGCGCCGCGCGCCGATGCCTCCTCGAACGACTTCGAGGTGGTGGTGATCGCGCGCGGCGACCGGCTGCGCCTCTACGTCGACACCTTCCGCGGCAACGACCCCGTGCGTGACGCGGTGGTCGAGATCGACACGCCGGCGGGAACGCAGAAGGCCGAGCCCGACGGCCAGGGCGCCTACGAGGTCGCGGCGCCGTGGCTCGCCCGCCCCGGTACGCACGATCTCGCCATCACGGTGCAGGCCGCGGGCCTCGTCGACGTGCTCGCCGCGACCCTGACCATTCCGGCGCCCTCGTCCGTCGCATCGGGCGGGTGGCGGGAGCGGATGGCGACGCTGGTCGCATTCCAGGGCAGCGACCTCGCCGTCTGGCTCGTCGCCGGGCTTGCCTTCGTCGCCGGCATCGCGGCCTCCGGCCTCTGGCGGCGCTGGCGGTCGGCGACGGCGGTCCTTGTCGTCGCGCTCGCCTCGACCGTCGTGCCGGCCGGAGGAGGGCACGCCTCGGAGCACGGCAGCGATGTCGCCATGGCGATCCGCGACGTCGCGCAGCGCTTTCCCGACGGTGCGGTGTTCGTACCGAAGCCCACGCAGCGCATCCTCTCCATCCGCACGCTCTTCACCGAGACAAGGACATACTCCGGCACGGTCGAGCTGCCCGGCCGCATCATCCCCGACCCGAACGGCGCGGGCTTCGTCCAGGCGTCGGTGTCGGGCCGGCTGACGCCGCCGCCGGGCGGCTTCCCGAGGCTGGGCGCGCGCGTCACGGCGGGCGACGTTCTGGCTTTCGTCCAGCCCGCGGTCGCCGCCGCGGACGTGACCAGCCAGCAGCAGCAGGCGCGCGAGCTCGACCAGCAGATCGCGCTCGCCGAACGCCGGCTCGAGCGGTACCGCCAGATCCAGGGTGTCATCGCACGTGCCCAGATCGAGGATGCCGATCTCGAGCTGGCGGGCCTCAGGATCCGCCGGGCCAATCTCGACCGGGCGGTCCGCGACCAGGAGAAGCTGGTGGCGTCGGTCTCCGGCGTGATCGCCGCCGTCCAGGCGGTGGCCGGCCAGATCGCCGAGCCCAACTCGGTGATCTTCCAGATCGTCGATCCGGCGCGCTTCTGGGTCGAGGCGCTGAGCTACGAGGCCTATCCGCTCAAGGACCAGGCGACCGGCCGGCTGGGCGACGGACGCTCCGTGCCGCTGCTCTACAAGGGCGCCGGGCTCGCCGACCGCAACCAGGCGATCCCCATCCAGTTCAGCATCGAGGGCGACACCGGCGGCCTGCGCGCCGGCCAGCTCCTCACGGTGCTCGCCGCGACCAGCGACGAGCGCCAGGGCATCGCCGTCCCGCGCGGCAGCGTGCTGCGCGGCGCCAACGGCCAGTCGATCGTCTTCGAGCACACCAACGCCGAGCGGTTCGTGCCGCGCGAGGTGCGGGTCGAACCGCTGGACGGCGAGCGCGTGCTGATCCTGTCCGGTGTGGAGCCGGGCCGGCGGATCGTGACCCGGGGCGCCGAGCTCCTGAACCAGATCCGCTGAGGAGCCGGCGATGTTCACCTTTCTCGTGACGCAGTCGCTGCGCAACCGGCTGTTCGTGCTGGCGCTGGCGGCCGTCCTCGTCGTCTACGGCGCCTTCACCGCGACCCGGCTTCCGGTCGACGTCTTCCCCGACCTCAACCGTCCGACCGTCACGATCATGGCCGAGGCCGAGGGTCTCGCGCCGCCCGAGGTCGAGCAGCTCGTGACCTATCCCATCGAGACGCAGATGAACGGCCTGCCGGGCGTCACGCGCGTGCGCTCGACCTCCGGTGTCGGCCTGTCGATCGTCTACGTCGAGTTCGACTGGGGCACCGACATCTACCGCAACCGCCAGCAGGTCGCGGAGCGCCTGTCGCTGGTACAGCCGCAGCTTCCGCCCAACGTCCTGCCGCAGATGGGGCCGATCAACTCGATCATGGGCCAGATCCTGCTGATCGCGGTGACCGCTCCCGACCAGGTCTCGGCGATGGACGTGCGCGAGATCGCCGACTTCACGATCAGGCCGCGGCTGCTCGCCATTCCCGGCGTGTCGCAGGTCATCCCGATCGGCGGCGAGGTCCGCCAGTACCGCGTCTCGCCGAACCCGGCGTCGATGCGGGCCTACGGCGTGTCGCTCGAACAGGTCGAGCGCGCGCTGTCGCAGTTCGGCGTCAACACCGGCGGCGGCTTCACCGACCAGTACAGCCGCGAGTTCCTGATCCGCAACGTCGGCCGCACACGCAGCCTCGACGACCTCGGCAGCGTGATCGTGGCCACCGTCGCCGGCCAGCCGGTGGCCCTGCGCCAGATCGCCGACGTCGCCTATGCCGCCAAGGTGAAGCGCGGCGACGCGGGCTTCCAGGGCCGTCCGGCGGTCATCGTCTCCGTCGAGAAGCAGCCGGGCGTCGACACGATCCGGCTGACGGCCGAGATCGAGGCGGCCCTCGCCGAGATCGGCGCCAGCCTGCCCGCCGGCATGCGCGCCGACCAGATCCTGTTCCGCCAGGCCGGCTTCATCCAGACCTCGATCGACAACGTGCGCCGCGTCCTGTTCGAGGCGGTCGGCGTCGTGGCCATCGTCCTGTTCGCCTTCCTGCTCAACGTCCGGACCACCGCGATCTCGCTGACGGCGATCCCGGTGTCGATCCTGGTGGCCGCGATCGTGTTCCACTGGATGGGACTCTCGATCAACACCATGACCCTGGGCGGCCTCGCCATCGCGATCGGCGAACTGGTCGACGATGCCGTGGTCGACGTCGAGAACATCTTCCGCCGTCTGCGGGAGAACCGCGAGGCGGGCAATCCGCGCGGCACGTTCGAGGTCGTCGTGTCGGCCAGCCAGGAGGTGCGGTCGGGCATCGTCTACGCCACGGCCATCATCGTTCTGGTGTTCGTGCCGCTGTTCGCACTGTCGGGCATCGAGGGCCGGCTGTTCGCGCCGCTCGGCCAGGCCTACATCGTCTCGATCCTCGCCAGCCTCGTCGTCTCGATCACGCTGACGCCGGTCATGGCCTACTATCTGCTGCCGGGGCTGAAGCGCCTGCAGGCCCGCGAGAGCTGGCTGGTGCGCACGCTGAAGCGCGGCAATCGCCGGCTGCTCGATTGGTCGTTCGCGCATCCGCGCACGCTGATGGCGACCGTCGCGCTGGCGGTCGTCGCCGCGGCGGGCTTCGCCACGCAGCTCCCCCGCTCGTTCCTGCCGCCGTTCAACGAGGGCACGCTCACCATCAACCTGCTGTTCAATCCCGGCATCTCGCTGGCCGAGAGCCATCGTGTCGGCCTGATTGCCGAGGAGCTGATCCTGGCGGTGCCGGAAGTCGAGAGGGTCGGCCGCCGCACCGGCCGCGCCGAGCTCGACGAGCATGCCGAGGGAGTCCATTCCTCCGAGGTCGAGGTCGCCTTGAAGGCGGGACGGCCGAAGAACGAGATCGTGGCCGACATCCGCTCGCGTCTTTCGGTGCTGCCCGTCGCCACGAACATCGGCCAGCCGATCTCGCATCGCCTGGACCACATGCTGTCGGGCGTGCGCGCCCAGATCGCGCTCAAGGTTTTCGGCGAGGATCTCGACACCATCCGCTCGATCGCCGAGGACCTCAGGGCGAAGCTCGCGACCGTGCCGGGCATCGTCGACCTGCAGGTCGAGCGGCAGGTCCGCATCCCGCAGCTCGACGTCATCGTCGACTACCGCCGCGCGGCGCTCTACGGCCTGCAGCCGGCTGCGGTGACGGAGCAGCTCGAGCGGCTGTCCAACGGCCGCGTCGTGTCGCGCATCGCCGACGGCAACCGCCGCTACGACGTGGTGCTGCGGCTGGAGCAGGAGCGGCGCACGACCCGCGGGCTCGGCGATCTCCTGATCCAGTCGCCGGTCGGCTGGATTCCCCTGCGGCGCGTCGCCGACGTGGTGGAGACCGACGGGCCCAACCAGATCCTGCGCGAGAACGGCAGGCGCCGCGTCGTCGTGCTGGCGAACGCCGACGGGGCTGCCGACATGGCGGCCGTCGTGGCCGACGTGCGGCGGGTCGTTGCGGCAACGCCGCTGCCGGCCGGCGTCTTCACCAGCCTCGAGGGGACGTTCCAGGCGCAGGAGGAGTCGATGCGGACCATCGGCCTGCTGTCGATCGTCTCGCTGGCGATGATCTTCGCCATCCTCTACAGCCGCTACCGGTCGGCGCTGTTCGTCGGCATCATCATGACCAGCGTGCCGCTCGCCCTGGTGGGCAGCGTGGCCGCGCTGTGGCTGGCCGGCCAGCCGCTGTCGGTCGCCTCGATGGTCGGCTTCATCACGCTCACCGGCATCGCGACCCGCAATGGCATCCTGAAGATCAGCCACTACATCAACCTCGCCGTGACGGAGGACCTGCCGTTCGGCCGCGAGCTGGTGGTGCGGGGAAGCCTGGAGCGTCTGACGCCGGTCCTCATGACCGCGATGTCGGCCGGCGTCGCGCTGGTGCCGCTGATGATCGACGCGCACGCGCCGGGCAAGGAGATCCTGCACCCCGTCGCGATCACCATCTTCGGCGGGCTGGTGACGGCTACTCTGCTCGACACGATCCTGACCCCGACGCTGTTCCTGCGCTACGGCGCGCGGCCGCTGGCCCGGCTGGTCGCCCAGGCGCGCGAACGAGCGCGCGAACGGGCGGCGGCGTCCGCAACCGCCGGCGACCGCGCGCGCCCGGCCGAAGCCTACTGACCCGTGGAAGAAGGAGAGACCCGATGAGAATCCCGACGACCGGCCCGATCCTCGCCCTCGCCCTCGCGATCGCGACCGCCGCGCATGCCCACGAACCCCGGCCCGGCCCGAACGGCGGGCTCAAGGTCGACGCCGGCAAGAGCTGGCACGCCGAGCTGGTGGCGAACGGTACGCCCGACGTGGTGCTGTTCCTCTACGACCACGAGGACAAGCCGATCCCCGCCACCGGCTTTCGCGCCAATGCCATCCTGGTGATCGACGGCAAGACGCAACGCTTCGCGCTGCAGCCGGCCGACGGGTCGAAGCTCACGGGCACCGCGCCCGTTCCGGTGCCGAAGGGCGTGAAGGGCGCGGTGCAACTCACCGGGCCGGACGGGGCCGGGGCGCAGGCGAAGTTCTGACCGGCACTCTGCTTCGGCGCACGCCGTAGATCGCGGACTTGCGCTCGACACGGGGCAGGGGGCGGCGGCCAGTTCCGCAACGCAGACAGCCTGGGGCATGTCTACGGGGCTACCGTCCGGAAACTCGGCGGAAAAACGGAAGGGCTCGAAAAGCGATTGCATCGTGCCGCCGCGTACGGACCCGCGATCGCCGCAGGATCACTGCCGGCAGGCCCCTGGCAACCCATTGCTCGCGTTCGGCGTTGGGATACCGAACTGCAGACGAGTTGTGGATGCTCAAGTGCGGATTTCCCGTCCTGGTGGCCGTCACGACAATGGCGTCGGCGGCGATGGCGCTCGCGCAAAGCGGCGAGCCGTTCCGCAAGGGCGCGCCCCCTGTGCAGACCAGGGCGCCGTTCGACGCGTCGTCGCCTCTCCTGGCCGTCGCGCCCGCGCCGCGGGACATTCCGCCCGCTTCCGCCCCGCCCGCACCGCTTCCGGGCGCCGGACCGCTTCAGTCGGCGAGTCCTTTGCAGGCCGCCCGGCCGACCGCGCTCGCAGGCCCGCTCGATGCGACGACCCCGTTGCAGTCTGCAACGTCTGCGCCCGGCGGTCCGACGCCGCCCGGAATCGTGGCAGGGACCGGGCCTTTCCAGCCTGCCGACCCGCTGCAGAGTGCGATCCCGCCGGACACCCTCGCCGCGCTCGCGCCCGGGGGCGCACCGCTCCTCCCGAGGCGTCCCGCCGCCGCCGACGAGCTGGCCGCGATGCCCCCGCCGGCCGATCCTCCGGCCGTGCCGGTGACACTCGACGGTCTGCTTGCCCACGCACTCTCCCTGCCGGGAGGCGACGGGCCGCTGCTGCTCGCGACCCTCGTCGACGTCGTGACGTCCCGTCCCGACGCCGCGGCGACCGCCTCTCTGCCGGCCCTACCGCCGCGTCCGCCCGTCACGCGGATCGTCAATCCGCCGCTGCCGCCGGCCATCGGCCTCCCGCCGCAACCCCCGCCGGTCTTCACGCCGCCCCCGCAGCGGACCGCCAGCGTCAACTAGTGCGGCTTCCGATCAAGTTGAACCGCTTGCGGTTCAACTTGATCGGAAACGCGTTGTTCGACGGGCCTCGATCATGGGCATGGTCCGTTCGGCCGATTCGGCCGAACGGACCATGCTATGGCCGGCAAGGCCGTGTAGAGCGCAGGACGAACTGACCGGCCCGTGTAGCAAGTCGGGGTCCGCTCGTTTGTCGAGGCCTTCGTCGGACGGCGAAACGGGCCCGGCAGCGATCGTCTCGACCGCTCGCGGCTCACGTGCTTCGGCTGCACATCAGACCGGAGAGGTGGGAATTGCGGGCCCGGAGAAAAGCCGAAAGTCTTTCGCCGTAGTCCTCGCCGACCGCCGCCGTTATGGAGGGCCGACGGGCGAGCGTATCGCGCCATGCCTCGACGCGCGGCTTGCCGGTCAGGATGCCGAAATCTCCGATCGTGTCGAAGACGTCGAAGTACCGGAAGACGGGCCCGAAGACGGCATCGACGAGCGAGAAGCGTATGCCGTCGAAGTAAGGTCCATCGGCGAGGCGATTCTCCAGCAGGGCGAACTTTGCCGCCAGCGTTCTGGTCTTGCCGTCGAACGTTCGGGCGTCCGGGGCGGCGTAGAACCCCGAGATGTCGTCGAGCACGGACGAGCAGAACTCGATCCAGCCACGATGCTCGGCGCGCTTCAGCGGGTCTTCGGGATGCAGCGGCTCCGGCTGCGTCTCCTCCAGATATTCCAGGATGGCGGCGCTCTCGAAGATGGCGCGGTCGCCGACCTCGAGCACAGGCGTCTTGCCGAGCGGCGAGATCGCGAGGAACCATGCCGGCTTGTCCGCCAGGTCGACATACTGCCGACCGAACGGCACGCCTTTCTCGGCGAGTGCGACCGCGGCGCGTTGAACGTAGGGACAAAGATGATGACTGACGAGTGTCAGGGGAGGCGTCGACATATGCGCCTCACACCGGACGAGCGACGCCCGTCGAAGCGATCGGCTTCGACGGCATCAGTGCATAGGCTCCGTCGCCGAGCATGAACTGCACGACGGCGAGAAGCGTCAGATAGAGCGGGTACTCCCATCCGCCGTTCGCGTATCCGAACATCCACCCGTTGCCCGAGTGAGCCCAGGTTGCTCCTGCAAGAATGGGGGCGAGCGCGAGCGCCGCCCAACGGGCCTGGATGCCGAGAACCAGCATGATGCCGCCGATCGCCTCGGCGGTGAACACGAGGTAGGCGAACCAGCCGGGCAGGCCGATCGAGGCGAAGAACGTCGCGGTGCCGGGAAGAGTGAACACGAACAGCTTCAGGAGGAGGCTGTGCGCGATGAACATGGTCCCGAGCGCGACCCGGAGCAGGAATATGGCGGTCTCCGTCAGTCGGCTTTGCAGCATGTGCGGCTCCATGGATGCGATTGCATCTATATATATGCAGTTGCATCGAGAAGTCAATCTTGATGCTTATGCATGAATCTATAGAGTGATGCGTGATGGACAAAGTCGACAGGACCGGGCCGGGCGACACCGTCATACGCGCCTGGGCGCGGTTGATGACGGCGCAGCGACTCGCGTTGTCGGCGGTCGAACGCCATCTCAAGACGGCGGGGTTACCGCCCCTTGTCTGGTACGACGTTCTCCTCGAGGTCGAACGAGCGGGGGCTGCGGGTCTGCGTCCGTTCGAGCTGGAGCAGGCCATGCTGCTTGCGCAGTACAACCTCTCGCGGCTGATCGACCGCCTCGAACGCGCGGGTTACGTCGAGCGGCGGACGTGTGAAGACGACGGGCGTGGGCAGATGATCGCCATCACGGACCAGGGCAAGGCGATCCGCCGCAAGATGTGGCCCGTCTACGCCAGGGGCATCGAGATGGCCTTGGGGCGCCACCTTTCGGCCAGGCAGGCAGAGGTCCTGGACGAGGTGCTGGGCTCGCTGATCGAGCGGCAGAGAGGCACCGGGGGGCAATAGCGTCCGCTCTGCACCGGCACGCACTCGAACCGACCCGTCGAACTGCAGGGCGTCCGGAAACAAAGTGCCAGCACTGCTGGCACGAAAAATTCTCGAAAAAAGTTTGACAGGTTCAGCAGGAAATGATAGGGTTCTTCCTGTAGGCTGGCGCTTTCCGCGCCGGCCTTTTCTATGGACGAACCATCGGGCACGACCCGTCCGCGGACGCCCGCGGATACGGCGCAGAGGAAGGCGCGTGGGTGCAGCCGCCACGGATGCTCGCAACATGCCGTGGACAGTCCCAAGAACGAGCCCGTCTCGACCGCAGCGCCGAAAGCGACGCCGGAACAGACACTTAACGACGCCTGGGAAACAGCGCGCGCCGGGCCGTAGCGACCGAACGAGGAGACGACGAAGGAAAAAGCCTTGTGGAATAAGGCTCGAATGCTTCTGTGCGACAACCGGGCGCACGGAAAATGTCCCGTTTTGGTGTGCGCTTGTGCGCGTGCAACACCTTGAGATCGTTGGCTCTTCGGCGTGCGAGGGGCCGTTTTCGACGCGTTGGTGACCACGCCGTTTCCGGTACGGTTTCAGGGCACCGCCTGCGGCTCGATCACTGGGGCCCGATCACTGGGGCCCGATCACTGGGGTTCGATCACTGGGGCTCGATCTTGGCGATCCTGACGTATTCGCCCCACTTGGCGCGCTCCTCGCGGTCCTGGGCGGCGCACTGCTCGAGGGTGAGCGGGCGGGAGCGCAGGGCGAACTCGTTGGCCAGCCGCTCCTTGATGGTGGGCGAGACGAGGGCCTCGTTGATCAGGGCGTTCAGCCGCTCCTGCACCGGTCGGGGCGTCGCCTTCGGTACGGCCATGGCGAGGAAGCCCGAGGTCACGAAGCCCGGGAAGGTTTCGGCGAGCGCGGGCACGTCGGGATAGAGCGGGCTGCGCTCGGGCAGCGAGATGGCGAGCGGCCGGGCCTTCCTGTCGACGACCTGGCCGCGCGCGGCGGTGAGGTCGACGAACATGAAGTTGATGGCGCCGGCATAGAGGTCGTTCCAGGCGTTGCCGATCGCCTTGTAGCCGACGCCCTGCCACTTCACGCCGGCCTTCTCGGCCAGCACCTCGGCCGGCACCTGGGAGCTGGCGTTGAAGTAGCCGAAATTGAGCTTGCCGGGCTTGGCCCTGGCGTCGGCCAGCAGGTCGGCCAGCGTCCTGTAGGGGCTGTCGGCCGGCACGACGAGGAAGGTGCCGGACGAGCCGATGATGCCGACGACGGAGAAGTCCTTCTCCGGGTCGTAGCCCGGGCTCTTGTACATGTGGACGTTGGCGGCGTTGGTCGAGGTGGTGGCCAGCATCAGCGTGTAGCCATCGGCCGGCGCGCTCTTCACCGCGAGCGCGCCCACGATGCCGTTGGCGCCGGGCTTGTTCTCGACCACGAAGGGCTGGCCGGTCTTGTCCTCGATGTACTTGCCGACGAGGCGGGCGGTGATGTCGCCCGAACCGCCCGGTGCGAAGGGCACGATGATGCGGATCGCCTTGGTCGGGAAGGCGTCGGTCTGCCCGAAAGCCGAGGGGGCCGCCGCCGGCATCGTCGCGAGGAGCGGAACGGCCAGCAGGGTGCGGCGAGAAAGGAGGTCGTGAGGCATGCGCACATGCTAGCCTCGGTGCATGGCAAAGTCAGGTCGTCCGCCGCTCGACGGCATTCGCATCGTGGACTTCTCGCGCGTGATCGCCGGTCCCATGTGCACCCAGATGCTCGCCGACATGGGCGCCGAGGTGATCAAGATCGAGAATCCCGACGGCGGCGACGACACGCGAAAAGGAGCCGGTCCGCGCGCCGGCGGTCCGCAGGGCGAGAGCCACTTCTTCATGGCCTTCAACCGCGGCAAGAAGAGCGTGGCGCTCGACTTCACCAAGCCCGACGGCCAGGCGGTGGTGCACCGGCTTCTGGAGAAGGCCGACGTGCTGGTCGAGAACTTCCGGCCGGGCGTGCTGAAGAAATACGGGCTCGACTATCCGGGCCTCGCCGCGAAGTACCCGAAGCTGATCTACCTCTCGATCTCGGCCTACGGCCAGACCGGGCCGCTGTCCGACCGGCCGGGCTACGATCCGGTGCTGCAGGCGGAGTCGGGCATGATGAGCGTCAACGGCGAGGCGAACGGCGAGGGGCTGCGCCACGCCATCGCCATCGTCGACACCATGACGGCGATCCATTCGGTGGCGGCGATCAACGCCGCCCTGTTCGCGCGCACTTCGACGGGCCGGGGGCAGCATGTCGACCTGGCGCTCTACGATACCGCCCTGGTCTCGCTCGGCAACATGGGCTCGTACTATCTGATCGGCGGCGAGCAGCCCAGGCGCGCCGGCAACGGCCACTTCGCCTCGGCGCCCAACAGCTCGTTCGAGACGGCGAACGGCAAGATCTACATGGCCGTGGCCAACCAGAAGCTGTTCGGCGACACCTGCCGGGCGCTCGGCCATCCCGAATGGATCACGGATCCGCGCTTCGACACGGTGGCCAATCGCGTCGCCAACAAGCCCGAGCTGACGCGGCTGATGGAGGAGGTGCTGAAGACCGACACCAAGGAGAACTGGGCGCAGAAGCTCAGGCACCTGCCGGCCGGGCCGATCCGCACCATGAAGGAGGCGCTCGACGAGCCCGAGGTGAGGCGCCGCGGCATGCTCAAGACCTACCGGCACAGCAGAGTGGGCGAGGTGCCGCTGATCGGCTCGAACTACCGCTTCTCCGACACGCCGGTCGACGACACCCGCCCGCCGCCGGCGCTGGGCGAGCACACCGAGCAGGTGCTGAAGGACCTGGCGGGCTACGGCGCCGCCGAGATCGCAAGCTTGCGCGAAAAGAAGATCATCGGCTGAGCTCGGGAGTCTTTCCGCGATCACTCTCTTCCCCTTTGCGGAGTCCGCACAGGAGAAGTGCCCTCGTCTCAGCGCCTTCTGAGGCGCGACGAGGGCGATGGGGTCGTGACCCCTTGTGTATTGCGAGCGTGGCAGAATAGGCAAACGGGCGGCTGTTGACG
>CAYQAY010000058.1:0-30913 GCA_964415585.1 uncultured Reyranella sp. | reverse complement strand
GAATGTCCCACACTTCCGGCCGCTCCTTCTCGACCATGCGCTTGGCGGCCTTGATCGTGTTGGCCATGCCGTAGTTCTGCAGGCGCGAGTAGATGAACGGCTTGAACAGCTCGAGCGCCATCTTCTTCGGCAGGCCGCACTGGTGCAGCTTGAGTTCCGGGCCGACCACGATGACCGAACGGCCGGAGTAGTCGACGCGCTTGCCGAGCAGATTCTGGCGGAAGCGACCCTGCTTGCCCTTCAGCATGTCGCTGAGCGACTTCAGCGGGCGCTTGTTGGCGCCGGTGATGACGCGCCCGCGGCGGCCGTTGTCGAACAGCGCATCGACCGACTCCTGCAGCATGCGCTTCTCGTTGCGCACGATGATGTCGGGCGCACGCAGCTCGATCAGGCGCTTGAGGCGGTTGTTGCGGTTGATGACGCGGCGATAGAGGTCGTTGAGGTCCGACGTCGCGAAGCGGCCGCCGTCGAGCGGCACCAGCGGGCGCAGCTCGGGCGGGATCACCGGCACCAGCTCGAGGATCATCCATTCCGGCCGGGCGCCCGACTCGATGAAGTTCTCGCAGAGTTTCAGGCGCTTCACGAGCTTCTTGCGCTTGGCCTCGGAGGTCGTCTCGCGCAGCTCCTCGCGCAGCCGCGGGCGCTCCTCGTTGAGGTCGATCGCCTGCAGCATGGCGCGAATCGCCTCGGCACCAATGTCGGCGCGGAAGGCATCGTCGCCGTACTCGTCGAGCGCGTTGAGATACTGCTCCTCGTTCAGGAGTTCGCGGTACTTGAGCGGGGTCAGGCCCGGCTCGGTCACCACATAGTTCTCGAAGTACAGGATGCGCTCCAGGTCGCGCAGCGTCATGTCGAGCAGCAGGCCGATGCGCGAGGGCAGCGACTTCAGGAACCAGATGTGGGCGACCGGCGAAGCCAGCTCGATGTGACCCATGCGCTCGCGGCGGACCTTGGTCAGCGTCACCTCGACACCGCACTTCTCGCAGGTGATGCCGCGGAACTTCATGCGCTTGTACTTGCCGCACAGGCACTCGTAGTCCTTGATCGGCCCGAAGATGCGGGCGCAGAACAGGCCGTCACGCTCCGGCTTGAAGGTGCGGTAGTTGATCGTCTCCGGCTTCTTGATCTCGCCGTGGCTCCAGGTGCGGATGCGCTCCGGGCTGGCGATCGAGATGCGGATCTCGTCGAAGGTCGGAGTGCCCTGGGGCTGGCCCAGTACGTTGATGAGGTCGGTCATTTCGGGGTCCCTACTTTTCCCTTGGTGGGGTTTCGTTGGACTAAATCGCGAGGGTCGAGCAGCCGGCCACGATCAGGTGGCCGACTGGTTGAGTTCGACGTTGAGGCCGAGCGAGCGCAGCTCCTTGACCAGCACGTTGAAGGACTCCGGGATGCCCGCCTCGAACGTGTCGTCGCCGCGCACTATGGCCTCGTAGACCTTCGTGCGGCCGGCCACGTCGTCCGACTTGACGGTGAGGATCTCCTGCAGCGTGTAGGCCGCGCCATAGGCCTCCAGCGCCCACACCTCCATCTCGCCGAAGCGCTGACCGCCGAACTGGGCCTTGCCGCCCAGCGGCTGCTGGGTGACGAGGCTGTAGGGGCCGATCGACCGCGCGTGGATCTTGTCGTCCACGAGATGGTGCAGCTTCAGCATGTAGATATAGCCGACGGTCACCTTGCGGTCGAACGGCTCACCGGTGCGCCCGTCGATCAGGTTGACCTGGCCCGACTTGTCGAGGCCCGCCATCTCCAGCATGCCGACAATGTCGGCCTCGTGCGCGCCGTCGAAAACGGGTGACGCGAAGGGCACGCCCTTCGAGAGGTTGCGGGCGAGCTCGATTACCTGCTCGTCGTCGAGCTCGGCGATCTCGGCCTTGTAGCTCTTCTCACCGTAGAGCTCGCGCAGGTGCTTCTTGATCTGCGCCGCCGAGGCCTCGCGGGCGCCGGCCAGCATCTCGCCGATCCGCTTGCCGAGACCCGCCGCGGCCCATCCGAGATGGGTCTCGAGGATCTGGCCGACGTTCATGCGGGATGGCACGCCGAGCGGATTCAGCACGATGTCGACCGGACCGCCCTCTTCGAGGTACGGCATGTCCTCGAGCGGCATGATGCGCGAAATCACGCCCTTGTTGCCGTGACGGCCCGCCATCTTGTCGCCCGGCTGCAGCTTGCGCTTGGTCGCGACGAAGACCTTGACCATCTTCATCACGCCCGGCGGCAGCTCGTCGCCGCGCTGCAGCTTGTCGACCTTGCTGTCGAAACGATCCTGCAGGCGCTTCATCGACTCGTCGAACTGCTTGTTCAGCGCCTCGATCTCGCTCTGCCGCTTGTCGGTCTTGACCGCGATCGTCCGCCACTGGCCGGGCGTGTACTCGCCCAGAACCTTGTCGGTGATGCGGGTGCCGGGCTTCAGGCCCTTGAGCCCGCCGGCCACCGTCTGGTTCATCAGCATTTCCTGGATCTGGCTGTAGAAGCTGCGCTCCAGGATGGCCTTTTCGTCGTCGCGGTCCTTGGCGAGACGCTCGATCTCGTCGCGCTCGATGGCGAGCGCGCGCTCGTCCTTGTCGACGCCGCGGCGGTTGAACACTCGGACTTCGACCACGGTGCCCTCGACGCCCGGCGGCACCTTGAGCGAGGTGTCGCGCACGTCGGCCGCTTTCTCGCCGAAGATGGCGCGCAACAGCTTCTCTTCCGGCGTCATCGGGCTCTCGCCCTTCGGCGTGACCTTGCCGACCAGGATGTCGCCGGCCTTCACCTCGGCGCCGATGTAGACGATGCCCGCCTCGTCGAGATTCTTGAGGGCCTCCTCGCCGACGTTCGGGATGTCGCGGCTGATCTCCTCCTGGCCGAGCTTGGTGTCGCGGGCCATGACTTCGAACTCCTCGATGTGGATCGAGGTGAAGACGTCATCGCGCACGATGCGCTCGGAGAGCAGGATCGAGTCCTCGAAGTTGTAGCCGTTCCACGGCATGAACGCGACGAGCACGTTGCGGCCGAGAGCGAGCTCGCCATCGCGGGTCGACGGACCGTCGGCCACGATGTCGCCCTTCTTCACCTGGTCGCCCACCTTCACGAGCGGCTTCTGGGTGATGCAGGTGCTCTGATTGGAGCGCTGGAACTTCAGCAGGTTGTAGATGTCGACCGCCGGCCGGTTGGGTCCGACATCCTCGGTCGCACGCACGACGATGCGCATGGCATCGACCTGGTCGACGATGCCGGTGCGGCGGGCGGCGATGGCGACGCCAGAGTCGCGGGCGACGACCTCTTCCATGCCGGTGCCGACGAGCGGCGATTCGGCCTGGATGAGCGGCACCGCCTGGCGCTGCATGTTCGACCCCATCAGCGCGCGGTTGGCGTCGTCGTTCTCGAGGAACGGGATCAGCGCCGCGGCGACCGACACGATCTGCTTGGGAGAGACGTCGACGAAGTCGATCGTCTCGGGCCGGCCGAGGATGTACTCGCCGCCCTTGCGGCACTGCACCAGCTCGGACACGAACTTGCCGCGCGCATCGATCTCGGCGTTGGCCTGGGCGACCGTGTAGCGGC
Organism: uncultured Reyranella sp.; assembly: GCA_964415585.1. Lineage (GTDB taxonomy): Bacteria > Pseudomonadota > Alphaproteobacteria > Reyranellales > Reyranellaceae > Reyranella. Next base: position 27,370 of record CAYQAY010000058.1, on the reverse strand, counting down.
CCTCTTCCATCGCCGACAGATAGACGACCTCGTCGCTGACGCGGCCGTTCACGACCTTGCGGTAAGGGCTCTCGATGAAGCCGTACTGGTTGACGCGGGCGTAGGTCGCCAGCGAGTTGATCAGGCCGATGTTCGGGCCTTCCGGCGTCTCGATCGGGCAGATGCGGCCGTAGTGAGTCGGATGCACGTCGCGCACCTCGAAGCCGGCGCGCTCGCGGGTGAGACCGCCCGGTCCCAGTGCCGAGAGGCGACGCTTGTGCGTCACTTCCGACAGCGGATTGGTCTGGTCCATGAACTGCGAGAGCTGCGAGGAGCCGAAGAACTCGCGCACCGCCGCCGCCGCCGGCTTGGCGTTGATCAGGTCGTGCGGCATCACGGTGTCGATATCGATCGAGCTCATGCGCTCGCGGATCGCGCGCTCCATGCGCAGCAGCCCGACGCGATACTGGTTCTCCATCAGCTCGCCGACCGACCGGACGCGGCGGTTGCCGAGATGATCGATGTCGTCGATCTCGCCGCGGCCGTCCTTGAGGTCGTGCAGGACCTTGACGACGGCGAGGATGTCCTCGCGGCGCAGCGTGCGCTGGCTGTCGGGCACGCCCTCGAAGCCGAGGCGCATGTTCATCTTGACGCGGCCGACCGGCGACAGGTCGTAGCGCTCGATGTCGAACAGCAGGCCCTGGAACAGGGTTTCCGCCTGCTCGAGCGTCGGCGGCTCGCCGGGGCGCATCACGCGGTAGATGTCGAGCAGCGCTTCTTCGCGGTTCGAGTTCTTATCGGCCGCGAGCGTATTGCGGATGTAGGGACCGACGTTGACGTGGTCGATGGCAAGCGTCGGCAGGACGTCGATCTCGTTCTCGTCGAACAGGTCGAGCACCGCCTGGGTGATCTCCTGGCCGGCCTCGACGTAGATCTCGCCCGTCTTCTCGTTGATGACGTCGAGCGCGGCGTAGCGGCCGATCAGCTCCTCCGGCGAGACGCGCATCTCCTTGAGGCCGGCTTCCTTGAGCTTGGCCAACAGGCGCGGCGTCATCTTGGTGCCGGCGTCGGCGACCGTCTTGCCGGTCTTGCCGTTCACCAGGTCGTGCGTCAGCTTCACGCCGCGCATCGACTCGCCGTCGAACGGCGTGTTCCAGCCGTCCTTCTCACGCTTGTAGACGACCTGACCGTAGAACGCCGACAGGATCTCCTCCGGCGACAGGCCCTGGGCCTCGGCCGGGTCGAGCGTCTGGTTCTTGGCGGCGGCCGAAGCGCGCTTCTTCCACGTGGCGTCGTTGTCGAGCGCCAGCAGAAGCGTCGTCACCGGGATCTTGCGGCGGCGGTCGATGCGGACGTGGATAAGGTCCTTGGCGTCGAACTCGAAGTCGAGCCACGAGCCGCGGTACGGGATGATGCGGGCGGCAAACAGGTACTTGCCCGAAGAATGGGTCTTGCCCTTGTCGTGATCGAAGAAGACGCCCGGCGAGCGGTGCATCTGCGAGACGATCACGCGCTCGGTGCCGTTCACGATGAAGGTGCCGTTGTCGGTCATGAGCGGCATGTCGCCCATGTAGACGTCCTGCTCCTTGATGTCGCGGATCGAGCGCGAGCCGGCTTCCTCGTCGATGTCCCACACGACGAGTTGCAGGGTGACCTTGAGCGGTGCGGCGTAGGTGATGCCGCGCTGCTGGCACTCCTCGACGTCGTACTTGGGCTCCTCGAACTCGTACTTCACGAACTCGAGACTGGCGCGCTCGGCGAAGTCCTTGATCGGGAACACCGAGCGGAAGACCTCCTGAAGGCCCGACTGGGTGCGCTTGGCGGCCGGCGTCACGCGCTGCAGGAAGCCCTCGTAGGAGCTCTTCTGAACCTCGATGAGGTTCGGCATCGGCGCCACAGACTCGATGTGGCCGAAGAAACGACGAATCCTTTTGCGCGTATTGAAGGCCGTGGCCATCCTGCGTCCTCGAAGGTTCAAGGGCGGTGATCAACACCCGCTGCTTTCTCGGAGCTCCCGGCCCGCCAGCCGTTCGCCCCATCCGTCGCAGAGGGCCACTTGTCGGAGCGGATCGTGGCGATCCGCTCGGAAAAGAGGCCCGATAGGGCCGGCCTCCGAAGAGACCGGCCCGACCGGTGAACGACTTACTTGAGCTCGACCTTGGCGCCTTCGGCCTCGAGCTTCGCCTTGAGCTTCTCGGCATCGGCCTTCGGCACGCCATCCTTGACCGGCTTCGGCGCACCTTCGACCAGATCCTTGGCCTCCTTGAGGCCGAGGCCGGTGATCTCGCGCACCACCTTGATGACGTTGATCTTCTTGTCGCCGGCAGCGGCGAGGACGACGGTGAACTCGTCCTTGGCTTCCGCCGGAGCGGCGCCGCCCGCGGCCGCGCCACCGACCGCCGCCACGGCGACCGGAGCGGCGGCGCTGACGCCCCACTTCTCTTCCAGCATCTTGCTGAGCTCAGCGGCCTCGAGGACCGTCAGGGTCGACAGCTCTTCGACCAGCTTTTCCAGATTTGCCATTTGTCTCTCCTAAATCCCGAACTTCGTTGAACGTGATGTCGATACGCCAGGCTTATGCCGCCTTCGCGCCGTCGCCCTTGGCTCCGTATGCGCCGATGACACGAGCGACCTGACCGGCGGGCGCCACCAGCACACCGGCGATCTTCGTCGCAGGCGCCTGGAGGAGACCGATGATCTTGCCGCGCAGAGCGTCGAGGGAGGGCAGCGTGGCGAGCGCCTGGATGCCAGCGACATCCAGAGTCTTCTCGCCCAGCGCACCGCCGACGATCGTCAGCTTCTCGTTGTCCTTGGCGAAGGCCGCGATGACCTTCGCCGCAGCGACCGGATCCTTGGAGTAGGCAATGGCGGTCGGACCCTTGAGGTGCGATCCGAGCGCCTTGAAGGACGTGCCCTCGAGGGCACGCAGCATGAGTCTGTTCTTCGCGACCTTGTAGCTCGCGCCCGCCGCCCGCACCTTACGACGCAGGTCCGTCACTTCAGCGACGGTCAAACCAGACTGGCGGGTGACCACCACGAGGTTCGCGTCCTTGAAGGTCTGGTTCAGCTCGGCGATCGCTTCGGCCTTTTCCGAACGATTCACGGCTTTCTCCAACTATGGCCCGACCGGAAGATCCGATCGGACCGGCTGCGTTACGGACCTTGCGGTCCGGCTCGCCTGCCCCGGAAGTTCGGGTTTCGTCACGGGCGACTCGCCCGATTGGATTCCCTTGCCCCCGTCTGCGCTGGCGGGTTTCCCCATTACGCTCCCTCCGAGGAGGGAAGCACCGGCGGTCTCGGACAGGTGGAGTTCGGGGGCCTCGCGACCCCGTCGCTCCCTCCGCCGCCGGCCGAAGCCCGCGACGGAAACTCGTAGTGCCTCGCGCTCAAGCGTTCAGCGCGGTGGCCGGGTCGAGCTTGATGCCCGGCCCCATCGTCGAACTCAGCGACACCTTCTTGATGAAGGTGCCCTTCGCGCCGCTCGGCTTGGCGCGGTTGATCGCGGTCACCAGCGCCTTGACGTTGGCGGCGATCGCTTCCTCGCTGAACGAGGCCTTGCCGACGCCGGCATGAACGATGCCAGCCTTCTCGGCACGGAACTCGATCGAGCCGGCCTTGGCGGCCTTCACGGCGGCGCTGACGTCCTGCGTCACGGTGCCGAGCTTCGGGTTCGGCATCAGGCCGCGCGGGCCCAGCACCTTGCCGAGACGGCCGACCACGCCCATCAGGTCCGGGGTGGCGATGCAACGCTCGAAGTTCATCTCGCCGCCGTTGATCTTCTCGGCGAGGTCTTCCGCGCCGACCAGATCCGCACCGGCAGCCTTCGCCTCCTCGGCCTTGGCACCGCGGGCGAACACCGCCACGCGCACCGACTTGCCCGTGCCGTTCGGCAGCTCGATCATGCCGCGTACCGCCTGGTCGGCGTGGCGCGGATCGATGCCGAGGTTCATGGCGACCTCGATGGTTTCGTCGAATTTCGCCTTGGCGTTCGCCTTGACGATCTTCACGGCCTCCTCGAGCGAGTAGGTCTTGTCGCGGTCGACCGTCGAAGAGGCAGCCTTGTAGCGCTTACCCTGGGCCATGGCCTACTCCACCACCTGGAGGCCCATCGAGCGGGCCGAGCCGATGATCTGAGCCATCGCGGACTCGACCGAATCGCAGTTGAGATCGGGCATCTTCTGCTTGGCGATCTCCTCGATCTGCTTCCTGGTGACCTTGCCGACGATCTGCGTGCCGACGGTCTTGGCGCCCGACTCGATGCCGGCCGCCTTCTTCAGGAAGTAGGTGTTGGGCGGCGTCTTGGTGATGAAGGTGAAGCTGCGATCCTGGAACACGGTGATGACCACCGGGATCGGCATGCCCGCTTCCATCTTCTGCGTGCGCGCGTTGAACTGCTTGCAGAATTCCATGATGTTGACGCCCTGCTGACCGAGCGCGGGGCCGATCGGCGGGGACGGGTTGGCCTTGCCAGCCGGCACCTGCAGCTTGACGTAGGCTTGGATCTTTTTAGCCATTCTTGCCCCTCCTTGAGGCGGCGCGGTACGGCCATGGCTCGGCCTCCCGCACCCTATGCGACGGTCAAGTCCTTGATCCAAAAGGATTCCTGGACAGAACCGATTTCATGAGAAAAGGCCGGCACATGGCCAGCCCTCTCAAGGGCGCGGGGTTTAGCAAACAACCCGGCGCCCTACAACCCCGATTCTAAAGGCCCGATATGGGCCCGGATCAGATCTTTTCCACTTGCGCGTAGTCGAGTTCGACGGGGGTCGACCGGCCGAAGATCGAGACCGCGACCTTGAGGCGGGCCCGCTCCTCGTCCACGTCCTCGACCGTTCCGTTGAACGAGGCGAACGGGCCGTCGGCCACCTTCACCTGCTCGCCGATCTCGAAGCTGACGGCGGGCTTGGGGCGCTCGACGCCCTCCTGGACCTGCTTGAGGATGCGGCTGGCCTCGGCGTCGGAGATCGGCACCGGCTTGCCGCGGCCGCCGCCGCCCAGGAAGCCCGTTACCTTGGCCGTGTTCTTGACCAGGTGCCAGGAGTCGTCGGTCAGGTCCATCTTCACCAGGACGTAGCCCGGGAAGAACTTGCGCTCGGTGTTCACCTTGGCGCCGCGGCGCACCTCGACGACCTCCTCGGTCGGCACGATGACCTCGGTGATCTCCTCGTCGAGGCCCTTCTTTCCGGCCTGTTCGCGGATCGACTGGGCGACCTTGTTCTCGAAGCCCGAGTAGGCGTGAACGACGTACCAGCGATGAGCCATTTCAGGAAACCCCGAGCAGCAGCTTCACGACGAAGCCGATGATCTTGTCGGCCACCAGAAAGAACAACGCCGCGATCACGACGAAGATGAAGACCATGCCGGTGGTGATCATGGTCTCGCGTCGGGTCGGCCAGGTGACCTTGGCCACCTCGGCGCGGACCTCACGGACGAACTCGATGGGATTCTTCGTCATGACTCGCTGTTCTTCGAAAAACTGGCAGGAGTGGAGGGACTCGAACCCCCGGCCCTCGGTTTTGGAGACCGATGCTCTACCAACTGAGCTACACTCCTACGCGCCGCCGCCGGCCACAAACCGGCAGCGGCTTCGGCTCTATACCACTACTTGACGATTTTGGTTACGACGCCGGCGCCGACGGTCCGGCCGCCCTCGCGGATGGCGAAGCGCAGGCCCTCGTCCATGGCGATCGGCTGGATCAGCTCCACCACCATCCGCGCATTGTCGCCCGGCATCACCATCTCCGTGCCTTCCGGCAAGGTCACCACCCCCGTCACGTCCGTCGTCCGGAAGTAGAACTGCGGGCGGTAGTTCGTGAAGAACGGCGTGTGCCGGCCGCCCTCCTCCTTCGTCAGGATGTAGGCCTCCGCCTCGAAGTTCGTGTGCGGCGTGATCGAGCCCGGCTTGGCCAGAACCTGACCCCGCTCCACGTCCTCGCGGCCAACGCCCCGCAGCAGCGCCCCGATGTTGTCACCCGCCTCGCCGCTGTCCAGAAGCTTGCGGAACATCTCCACGCCCGTAACCGTCGTCTTCGTCGTGGCCTTCAGGCCCACGATCTCCACTTCCTCGCCGACCTTCACGATGCCGCGCTCCACACGGCCCGTAACCACCGTGCCGCGCCCCGAGATCGAGAACACGTCCTCGATCGGCATCAGGAACGGCTTGTCCTTGTCGCGCGCAGGCTGCGGAATGTAGCGGTCGACCTCCGCCATCAGCTTCAGAACCGCCTGCTCGCCCTGCTCCGGGTTCTTGTCCTCCAGCGCCATCAGCGCCGAGCCCCGAACCACCGGGATGTCGTCCCCCGGGAACTGGTAGCTCTTCAACAGCTCGCGAACCTCGAGCTCGACCAGGTCCAGAAGCTCCGGATCGTCCACCATGTCGACCTTGTTCATGAACACCACCAGCGCCGGAACGCCCACCTGCCGCGCCAGCAGGATGTGCTCCCGCGTCTGCGGCATCGGACCGTCCGCCGCCGACACCACCAGGATCGCGCCGTCCATCTGCGCCGCACCCGTGATCATGTTCTTCACGTAGTCCGCGTGGCCCGGGCAGTCGACGTGCGCGTAGTGACGGTTCGTCGTCTCGTACTCAACATGCGCCGTCGAGATCGTGATCCCGCGCTCCCGCTCCTCCGGCGCCTTGTCGATCTGGTCGTACGCCGTGAACGTCGCGCCCCCCGTCTTCGCAAGGATCTTCGTGATCGCCGCCGTCAGAGACGTCTTCCCATGGTCAACGTGACCGATCGTACCGATGTTGCAGTGCGGCTTCGTCCGCTCAAACTTCGCCTTCGTCATGGTGTCACGACCCTTTTGATCCTTTCGGCCTACGACCTACGAGCCTTCGAACTGGAGCGGGTGAAGGGAATCGAACCCTCGTCATAAGCTTGGAAGGCTTCTGCTCTACCATTGAGCTACACCCGCGACTCCTGACCGAGCTAATCCCAACACTGAGTTCCGTTGGTGGAGGGGGAAGGATTCGAACCTTCGTAGACGCGAAGTCGGCAGATTTACAGTCTGCTGCCATTGACCGCTCGGCCACCCCTCCGAACCTGCGGCACGCAGCGCGAGATTTAGCCCGTTCAGCCCGCCTTCGCGGGCGCGCGTTGCTCGCAAATCCAATGGGTTACGTCAAGCCCAAATCCCCGGATGCACCGGGATTTGCCCGCACCTCGGGCGCACAATACAAGGCTCGCCATGCGTCCCCGTCCGAATCGCCCCCACCGGCAGGCCCGCGGCCACCAGTCGGTCTGGATCTATGGCCGGCACGCCGTCGTGGCGGCGCTGGCCAACCCGGAGCGCCGGCTCGAGCGGCTGTTCGCCACCCGCGAGATGGCCGACCGGCTGACAGCGGAAATCGGCAAGGCCGACGTCGCAATCGTCACCCGCGAAGACCTGAACCAGCGCCTGCCGGCAGGGTCCGTGCACCAAGGCATCGCAGCCCTGGTGGCGCCGCTCGAAGAACCCTCGCTGGAAGACGTGCTGGCGCGCTGCTGCGACAATGCTCTCGTGCTGGCGCTCGACCAGGTGACCGACCCGCACAATGTCGGCGCCATCCTGCGCTCCGCCGCCGCCTTCGGCGCGGCCGGCGTCATCGTCACCGACCGGCATGCCCCCGCCGATACCGGCGTGCTGGCCAAGGCCGCCTCCGGCGCGCTCGAGGTCGTACCGCTGGTACGCGCCGTCAACCTCGCCCGCACGCTCGACCAGCTCAAGGAGGCGGGTTTCTGGACCTACGGGCTCGACGAACGCGGCGACGCGCCGATCCGCGATCTCGACCTGCGCGGCCGTACCTGCATCGTGCTCGGCGCCGAGGGCGAGGGCCTGCGCCGCCTCACCTCCGAGAAGTGCGACCGGCTGATCACCATCCCGACCAGCGCCACGCTGGCCGCCCTCAACGTCTCCAATGCCGCCGCGGTGGCGGCCTACGAGTGGGCGCGACAACGTCCGGCGGTTTGAGGTAATTGTCTCGCGAGGCTGCCGAGGGCCGGGTTAGCACAGCGGTAGTGCAGCGGTTTTGTAAACCGAAGGTCGGGGGTTCGATCCCCTCACCCGGCACCAGCCCCTACTTCGATGCACCGGACAGGCGTCGATCCAGCAGCTCCAGCGCCAGCAGAGCCTCGGCCAGCAGCCGCTGCCAGGCGTAGAACCAGCCGGCGCGGCCATCGAGCATCGCGCCTTTCACGATCAGCACGTAGCCCAGCACCAGGATCGGCGCCGGCCAACCCATCAGCCGCAGCCGGTCGATGCGCGAGAGGTTTTCGCGCGGCGAAGAGAGAAGGTGCGTCGCCTCGCGCGCGGCGTACTTGAGCTGCGAGCCCAGCCAGCGCGACAGCGGCTTGCGGTCGTCGTGGAAGATCGGGCTGCGGAGATCGGACACTTTGCCTGCCAGCCTGATCCTGTGGCCGTGGCCCTCGTTCTCGTAACGCGCGCCGTCGACACGATAAAGCACGGCGCGCGGCGGATAGAGCGAGCCGCGCAGCGGCCTTCCATGGATGCGATAGACGAACGCCGCGCGATAGCCCGCTTGGTCCTGGCCAGGCTGCAAACCTTCCAGCTCCGCCACGAAGCCGTCGCCCAGCTCGTAGTCGGCGTCCATCGACAGCACCCAGCCGGTGCGGATCTGCGTCAGACCGAAGTTGCACTGCTCGGCGAAGCTGTCGAACGGCCGGTGTACGACCTCGATGCGCGGGTCCCTGGCCAGCACCTCCAACGTACCGTCGGTGCTGCCGCTGTCGATCACGACGATGCGCTGCGCCCAGTCGAGCTTCGAGAGCGTACGCGCGATGTTGTCGATCTCGTTGAAGGTGATCAGCAGCGGCGTGACGGCGGCGCAGTCCATGGGCTCACCGCGCCTTCGTCATCCACGACCAGGCGGTGCGGATCACTTCGTCGATGCCGGAGTGCTTCGGCTCCCAGTCGAGCGCCTGTCGCGCGAGGGCGATGTCGGCCACCAGCACCGGCGGATCGCCCGCGCGCCGCGGTGCGTCGATGGCGCGGATCTCGCGGCCGGTGAGGACGCGGGCCCGCGCGATCACCTCGGCGATGCTGACGCCCTGCCCGCCGCCGAGATTGTAGGCTTGGAACTCGCCGGCCCTGCAGCGCGTCAGCGCCGCGACATGGGCGTTCGCGAGATCGGTGACGTGCACATAGTCGCGGATGCACGTGCCATCCGGCGTTTCGTAGTCGCGGCCGAACACCGAGATGCTGGGCTGCGTGCCGTGGGCCGCCTGCAGCACCAGCGGGATGAGATGGGTCTCGGGATCGTGCTCCTCGCCCAGCTCACCGTCGGGATCGGCGCCGCCGGCGTTGAAATAGCGCAGCGCGATCGTACCCAGCCCATGCGCCGTACAGGCATCCCGCAGGATCTGCTCGCCCATCAACTTGGTTCGGCCGTAGGGATTGATCGGGTCCTGGCGCAGCCCCTCGACGATCGGCAGGCGCTCCGGCACCCCGTAGGTGGCGCAACTGCTGGAGAAGACGATCGAGCCGACGTCGTGCATGCGCATCGTCTCCAGCAGCGTGATCATGCCGCCGACATTGGCGCGGTAGTAGCGCGTGGGCTCGACATTCGATTCCCCGACATAGGCGAGGGCCGCGAAGTTGATGACCGCCTCGACCTTGTGCTCCTTCAGCGTCTCTCCGAGTCGTGCCGCGTCGTTGAGGTCGCCTTTGACGAACGGCCCCCACTTCACGGCCCAGGGATGGCCGGTGTGCAGGTTGTCGTAGACGATGGGCTGGTGGCCGGCGCGGGCGAGCGCCTTGCACGTGTGCGAGCCGATATAGCCTGCGCCCCCTGCCACCAATACCCGCACTGTCGATCCTCGATGTCGATATCCGGGCCGAGGCCCGCGCCACTCTACACGAGGCGCAGCGGCAGGTCGCGCAGCCGCTTGCCCGTGGCAGCGAAGATCGCATTGGCGACGGCCGGCGCGATCGGCGGCGTGCCCGGCTCGCCGACGCCGCCGACGAAACTCGAGCCGCCGTCGACCAGATGCACCGACATCTGCGGCGCGTCGCCCAGCCGCACCGCGTCGTAGTCGGTGAAGTTCGACTGCTCGACTGCGCCGTCGGCCAGGGTGATCTCGCCATAGAGCGCCGCCGACAGGCCGTAGACGATGCCGCTCTCCATCTGCGCGCGGACGATCGCCGGATTGACGACAGGCCCGCAGTCGATCGCGCAGGTGACTCGCTTCACCTGCAGCGTCCTGCCGCCGGCTACGGAGACCTCTGCTACCTGCGCCACGATCGAGCCGAACGAGGCGCGCAAGGCCACGCCGCGACCCGAGCCTGCCGGCAATGGCGTGCCCCAGGCCGCTTCCTTCGCGACCGTCTCCAGCACCTTCAGGTGACGCGGCTGGCCGGCCAGCAGCTCACGACGGAACTCGACCGGGTCTTTTTTGAGCGCGGCAGCGACCTCGTCGACGAAGCTCTCGTCGAAGAAAGCGGTGTGCGAATGCCCGACCGAGCGCCAGAAGCCCACCGGCACGGAGCCTTCCGCGACGATCGACTCCAGCCGGTAGGCCGGGAAGGCATAGGGCGGATTCTCGACGGCGTTGCCTTCGGGCTGGCCCTGCGCCGGGAAGCCGAGCACGCGCGCAGGAAACTGGTCGGTCGGCGACTGCGCGACCTGCCGCTTGGCGACGCTCGAAAGCCGCGGCGCTGCGCCGGACGAATCGAGCTCGGCCCGCCAGCGCGCCAGCGCCATCGGCCGGTAGTAGTCGTGGCGAATGTCCTCCTCGCGCGACCACAGAACCTGGATCGGCTTGCCGCGCATGAAGGTCGCGCAGGTCACGGCCTGGCGGACCAGATCGACCTCGGCTCGCCGCCCGAAACCGCCGCCGAGGAACGTCGTATGCACGGTCACGTCCCTGAGCGGCACGTCGGCTGTGCGGCCGGCGACCATGCGCATCAGGGTCGGCGACTGGTTGGGCATCCAGATCTCGACGCCGTTCTCGCCGACCAGCGCCGTGCAGTTCATCGGCTCCATCGGCGCATGTGCGAGGTAAGGCGCGCGATAGGTCGCCGTCAGCACCTGCACCTGGGCGGGCTTGCTCACGCTGCCGGACGTGCGCGTCAGCGCCGGCTTGCCGTCGGTGAGAAGGCCCTCGTACCGCTTCCACAGGCTCGCGCTATCGAGCTTGGGCTCGGGCCCCGCTCGCCATGTCACATCGAGTCCGTCGTCGAGGAACCGGTTGGCCTGCCACCAGCTCGCCCCGATGACGGCGATGCCGCCCGGCACGATGACGACGTTGGCGATGCCTTTGGGCAGCGTGCCCTGCTTCAAGGTGAAGGCCTGCGCCTCGCCGCCGAAGGTCGGCGCATTGCGCACCGCGGCGTAGAGCATGCCGGGCAACCGCACGTCGGTGCCGAAGGTGGCGGTGCCGGCGACTTTTGCGGGCACGTCGAGGCGCGATACCGGCTTGCCGATCAGCTTGAACTGGGAGGGAACTTTCAGAGGCGGCGGCGGGCGGACCGCGAGATCCTCGACCTTGTCGACCAGTTCTCCGAACGTCGCGACCTTCGTGCCATCGAGCTTCCGCACCTCGCCGTCGGCGACCGTGAGCTGGTCTACCGGCACGGACGCCTTGCGGCTCGCCGCGCGCAGGAGAAGGTCGCGCGCGACGGCACCCGCCACGCGCATCGGTTGCCAGGCGTCGCGCGTCGACGTCGATCCGCCCGTCGCGTTCACGCCCAGCACGCCGCCGGCCTTGCCGGCCATCCAGTGCGCCACGTCGACGATCGTGCCCGTCTCCTCCGGCGAGAACGGCAGCCCGTCGACCAGGATGTCGACGTTACGATAGACCGCGTCCTCGGGCGGTTCCTCGACCCTCATCTGGTCCCAGCGCGCATCCATCTCCTCGGCGACCAGCATGGCGAGCGCGGTCTGGATGCCCTGCCCCATCTCCGCGCGCGGCACAGCCACCGTCACCGAATCATCGCGCGCGATCTTCACCCAGCCGCTCAGGCCCATCTCGCCGGGTTTGAGGTTGAACAGCCTTCGATGTCCCAGGCGATCGCGCTCGCGCGCGAACCAGAACCCGACGCCCAGCAGTCCGGCGCCGAGGAAGCCGCCGACGATCGCCGTGCGGCGGCCGAGCTTCACGGCGCACCGCCCAGTATCGCCGCCGCGCGGTGCACGGCGCGACGGATGGCGCTGTAGGTGCCGCAACGACAGATGTTGCTCAGTACCGCATCGATCTCGCCGTCGCTCGGCCTGGCGTTCACCGCGAGCAGTGCCGCCACCGCCATGATGAAGCCGGGCTGACAGTAGCCGCACTGCGGCACCTGGTTCTCGATCCAGGCGCGCTGCACGGCGTGGAGGCGGCCGTTCTCGGGCAGGCCCTCGATCGTGACGACGGTCTTGCCCGCGGCCTCGCTCAATGGAAAGGAGCAGGACCGCACGGCGGCGCCGTCGACATGCACGGTACAGGCGCCGCAGGCGGCGACGCCGCAGCCGAACTTGGGTCCGACGATGTTCAGATCTTCGCGAAGAACCCAGAGCAGCGGTTTTCCCGGCTCGGCATCGACCTGGTGTACCCGACCATTGACGGTGAGCGCGATCATCGTTGGACGAGCGTATCACCCAGCACGAGAACGTCCATCTTGGTCCTGAGGAAGCAGTCGATCGCCTCCTCGGGCTTGCACACGACCGGCTCGTTCTCGTTGAAGCTGGTATTGAGGACGATCGGCACGCCCGTGAGGTCGTGGAAGGCCGAGATCAGGCGCGCATAGCGCGGGTTGCCCGCCCAGGTCACGGTCTGCAGGCGCCCGGTGCCGTCGACATGGGTCACGGCTGGGATCTCCTTCCGCTTCTCCTCGCGGATCCTGAAGACCTGCATCATGAAGGGCACATCGTCGTCGGTCTCGAACCAGTCGGGCACCGACTCGCGCAGAATCGAGGGAGCGAACGGCCGGAACGACTCTCGCCGCTTGATCTTGAGGTTGAGGATGTCCTTCATGTCGGCGCGGCGCGGGTCGCCCAGGATCGACCGGTTGCCGAGCGCGCGTGGTCCCCATTCGAGCCGGCCCTGGAACCAGCCGATCACCTTGCCTTCGGCAATCGCTTGCGCCGTTTGGCGGCAGAGGGTCGCCTCGTCGGCGATGCGCTCGATGCGGCAGCCTGCCGCATCGAAGTCGGCGCGCCGCCGCCCGATCGCCGCGGCGATCTGGTCGGGCGTCGCCGACGGCCCCCAGTAGGCGTGGTCCATGACGAAGCTGCGCTTCTTCGTTGCACCGCCGGTCTTCTGCCACGTCGCGTAGGCCGCACCGATCGCGCCGCCGGCATCGCCGCCGGCCGACTGCACGTAGAGCTTCTTGAACGGCGAGCGCTCCAGCACCTTGCCGTTGGCGACCGAGTTGTAGGCGCAGCCCCCGGCGAGTACCACCGCATCGGCTTCGTAGCGCCGATGCAAGGCACTCAGCAGATTGAAGAAGGCGTTCTCGTAGGTGACCTGCGCCGAGCGTGCGATGTCGCGGTGACGATCCTCAAGCGACGCCTTGGGGTCGCGGGCCGGACCCAGCAGCTTCGTCAGCTCGTCGCTCCACAGCCGGCCGCCCGACGGAATGCCGTCCTTCACCTGGTAGTTCGCGCCCTCGCCGGAGGCGTGGCGGAAGTAGCGCAGGTTCAGCGCAAAAGTGCCGTCGTTGTCGAGACGCACGATCTCCTTCATCTGCTCGACGAACTTCGGCTGGCCGTAGGGCGCCAAACCCATGACCTTGTACTCGTCGCCGTAGTGAGGAAAGCCGATGAACTGCGTCATCGATTCGTAGAAGACGCCGAGCGAGTGCGGGAAGTAGACGCGGCCGTCGACGGAGAGATCGTTGCCGCTGCCCAGGCCCCACGCCGCCGACGAGAAGTCGCCGAAGCCGTCGACCGAGACCGCCACCGCCTTTTCGTAGGGTGAGACCAGGAACGCCGAGGCGAGGTGGCAGAGATGATGCTCGACTGCGTGCGGGGTGCCGCGAAATTCCTGGTCCGGGAGATGCCGCGCGAGGTTGCCTGCGATGTCGGCGCGTTCGCCGCGATTGCGCAGGCGGCTCAGGACGTAGGACGGGCTGACCCCTGAGGTCAGCGCGAAAGCAAGCTTGCGCCAGCGGTTGGCGCGGTTGTCACTGTTCACGGCGACATGCTCGACGTCGCCCAGGGAAATGCCGGCCTCGGCCAGGCAATAGCGGATCGATTCGCTAGGGAACCCGCCCCAGTGCTTGATGCGGCGGAACCGCTCTTCCTCCACGGCGGCGACGAGTTCGCCGTCCTTGACGAGGCACGCGGCGGCGTCGGCGTGATAGGCGTTCAGGCCCAGAATATAGGTCATGCGGTGCGGTCGAATGAAAATACGCCTATGTTGTTGGTATAGATCAATTTTCGGGTCGGACCATCCTTTTCGCTGGCCTCGCATCCGTCACTGCGCCTTTCATGCACAGTGCATGCGGCGCGGCGCCCGCTTGACGGCGCGACCTCTTCCGAGCAAACGGACTGCCTTCCGCGGCCGGTCCCTCCTAGGCCGCCTCGCGTGCTCGTTAGAGGCGCGGCGCCAGCTCTCGCAAGTCGTTGAAAAGTCGGTTAAAACCCGCTTCGATCAAAAGGTGCATTGAATGTCGAAGAATGATCTCGTGGTCGTCACCGGCGCCGGTGGCTTCATCGGCGGCCATCTGGTCCGCGTTCTGCAGCAGCGTGGTCATACGAAAATCCGCGCCGTCGACGTGAAGCCTCTCGAGGAGTGGTACCAGAAGATCCCGGGCGTCGAGAACCAGGTGGGCGACCTCGCCCTGCTCGAGCCCTGCCGCAGGGCCGCCAAGGGCGCGTCGATGATCTACAACCTCGCCGCCGACATGGGCGGCATGGGCTTCATCGAGACCCACAAGGCCGAGTGCATGCTGTCGGTGCTCGTGAGCACCCACATGCTGGTCGCCGCCAAGGAAGCCGGCGTGCCGCGTTTCTTCTATTCGTCGTCGGCCTGCGTCTACAACGGCGACAAGCAGACCGACGCCAACGTGACGGCGCTCAAGGAAGAAGACGCCTACCCCGCCCTGCCGGAAGACGGCTACGGCTGGGAGAAGCTCTTCAGCGAGCGCATGGCCCGCCACTATCGCGAGGACTACGGCATGGCGACCCGGGTCGCCCGCTACCACAACGTCTATGGCCCCGAAGGCACCTATGACGGCGGCCGCGAGAAGGCGCCGGCAGCGATGTGCCGCAAGGTCATCGAGGCCAAGCTTTCGGGCAGGCACGAGATCGAGATCTGGGGCGACGGCGAGCAGACCCGTTCGTTCATGTACATCGACGACTGCACCGAAGGCACGATCAAGCTCGCCGAGAGCGACATCATCGAGCCCTTGAACATCGGCAGCGACGAGCTGGTCTCGATCAATCGTCTGGTCGACATCGTCGAGAAGATCGCCGGCATCAAGCTGAAGCGCACCTACAAGCTCGACGCGCCGAAGGGCGTGCGCGGCCGCAACAGCGACAACACGCTGATCAAGAAGCTGCTGAACTGGGCCCCCTCCATCCGTCTCGAGGACGGCATGGAGAAAACCTACAAGTGGATCTACGACGAGATGACCTCCGGCAGGGCTTCGGTCGTCAACGCCCTGCCGAAGCAGGCCCTCGCCGCGCAGTAAGCGGATGCCATGGCCGCGTCGTGCCTAGCGGCCGACGCGGCTCACTTGCTTGTTGCTCTTCAGCAGGCGATCGAAATAGTCGATCGTCTTCGCGAGTCCCTGGTCGAGCGCGACCTTGGGCTCCCATTTGAGCTTCTCACGCGCCAGACTGATGTCGGGGCAACGTTGCAGGGGATCGTCGACCGGCAGGGGCCGCGCCTGGACGAGCCTGGACTTGCCGTTGACCAGCTTCAGCACCGTCTCGGCGAGCTGCCGTATCGGCATCTCGACCGGATTGCCGAGGTTCACCGGGCCGGTGAAGTCGTCCGGTGTGTGGTCCATCAGGCGCAGCCAGCCGTCGAGCAGGTCGTCGACGTAGCAGAAGGCACGGGTCTGCATGCCGTCGCCGTAGATCGTGATGTCTTCGCCCATCAGCGCTTGCACGATGAAGTTCGACACGACGCGGCCGTCGTTCGGGTGCATGCGCGGGCCGTAGGTATTGAAGATGCGCGCCACCTTGATGCGCAGCTTGTGCTGGCGGTGATAGTCGAAGAACAGAGTCTCCGCACAGCGCTTGCCCTCGTCGTAGCAGGCGCGCGGCCCCAGCGGGTTGACGTTGCCGCGGTAGCTCTCGACCTGCGGATGGACCATGGGGTCGCCGTAGACCTCGCTGGTCGAGGCCTGGAAGATCTTGGCGCGCACCCTCTTGGCGAGACCCAGCATGTTGATGGCACCGTGCACGCTGGTCTTGGTCGTCTGCACCGGGTCGTGCTGGTAGTGGATGGGCGACGCCGGACAGGCCAAGTTGTAAATCTCGTCGACCTCGACGTAGAGCGGGAATGTCACGTCGTGGCGCATCAGCTCGAAACGCGGATTGTCGAGGCAGGCGGCGACATTGGCCTTGGTCCCGGTGAAGTAGTTGTCGACACAGAGCACGTCGTGACCGGCGGCCAGAAGGCGCTCGCACAGATGCGAACCGAGGAAGCCCGCCCCGCCGGTGACCAGAATTCGCTTGCCCATGCTGCCCCTGTCTTCGTCGCGCTCTGCCGCCGAGACTAGGCGATCAAGCTCTTGAATTCACTCCAAAATCGCCGAAGGATGCCGCGCAACAGAGGGGAAGGCACTCGATGCGCATGGAGATGGTCGGTCTGGCGGACATCGTCCGCGTCCACGGCCGGCAGCGGCCCGACACGGCAGCCGTCGTTTACGACGGGCGCACCACGAGCTATGGCGCTCTCGACCGGGCGGCGAGCCGGGTCGCCAACGGCCTGATCGCCGAGGGCATCAAGCCGGGCGTGCGCGTCGCCCATCTCGACAAGAGCAGCGACCTCTATTTCGAGCTGCTGTTCGGCGTCGCCAAGGCCGGCGCCGTCATGGTGTCGGTGAACTGGCGCCTCGCTGCCCCCGAAGTACTGCACATCGTGAACGACGCCGAGGCCGAGATCCTGTTCGTCGGCGAGGAGTTCTTCCCGATCGTCGAGAAGATCCAGGGCGAACTCAGGACAGTTCGCCGGATCGTGGCGCTGGGGCCGCGACACGGCGCGTGGCCGGGCTTCGCCGAGTGGCGCGACCGCCACTCCGAATCGGATCCCGGCGTTGCAGTCGGCGTTCACGATACCGCGGTCCAGTTCTACACCAGCGGCACCACGGGCCTGCCGAAGGGCGCGGAACTCACCAATGCCAACTTCGAGTTCATGTTCGACAAGTGGTCGAAGAGCTGGCTACTGGCGCCCGGCGTGCCCAACATCGTCTGCCTGCCGATGTTTCACATCGGCGGCGCCGGTTGGGCGGTTGCCGGTCTCTATGCCGGCGCCACCAATTACGTGATGCGTGAGTTCGTGCCGGCCACGGTGCTCGAGACCATCCAGCGCGAGCGCATCGAGGTGATGCTGCTGGTGCCGGCGATGATCCTGTTCCTGGTTCAGTCGCCGCAGATCCGAGAGACCGACCTCAAGAGCCTGAAGCTGATCGTCTATGGCGCAGCGCCGATTCCTGCCGAGCTCCTTAAGCAGGCCATGTCGATCTTCGGTTGCGGCTTTCAGCAGGTTTACGGCCTCACCGAGACGACCGGCGCGGTGACGCTGCTGCCGCCCGAAGATCACGACCCGTCCGACGCCAGGAAGCTGCTGTCCTGCGGCTTCGCCCAGCAGGGTGTCGACCTGCGCATCGTCGATGGCGAAGGCAAGGACGTACCGATTGGCACAGTGGGTGAGATCGCCATCCGCTCGCCACAAGTGATGCGCGGCTACTGGCGCCTGCCCGACGCGACCAAGCGCGCCATTCACGGCGACTGGTTCTTTTCGGGCGATGCAGGCTATCTCGACGACAAGGGCTATCTCTTCATCTACGACCGCGTGAAGGACATGATCGTGTCGGGTGGCGAGAACATCTATCCGGCCGAAGTCGAGAGCGCGCTGTTCGGCCATCCCGCGGTCGCCGACGTGGCCGTGATCGGCGTACCCGACGAGCGCTGGGGCGAGGCGGTGAAGGCCGTCGTGGTGAGGAAGCCCGGCGTCGACGTGGGCGCAGGCGAACTCATCGGATGGGCACGGGAACGCATCGCGGGCTACAAGCTGCCCAAGTCCGTCGACTTCGTCGATGCCCTGCCCCGCAACCCTACCGGCAAACTCCTGAAACGCGAGCTGCGCAAGCCCTACTGGGAAGGCAGGCAGCGCAACGTCAACTGACCGGCCGCCATGCGGTCTCTTCCGCAAACGCGGCTCGAAAAGCCGGCCACTCGATTCTAGAAATGCCCAATGTCCAAGCTCCCCGAGAACCTCACCCCCGTCCGCACCGCCCACGTCTTCGACGAGGCGAAGCTCGCCGACTACATGAAGGCCAACATCGATGGCTACAAGGGACCCATCGGGGTGCTGCAGTTCGAGGGAGGACAGAGCAACCCGACCTTCCACGTGACCGACGGCAGCGGGCGCATGTACGTGCTGCGCAAGAAGCCGCCGGGCAAGCTACTGCCCTCGGCCCACCAGGTCGATCGCGAGTACCGCGTGATCAAGGCGCTGTCGGACCACACCGACGTGCCGGTGCCCAGGCCCTATGCGCTCTGCCAGGACGATTCGGTGATCGGCACCGCCTTCTACATCATGGAATTCCTGCCCGGCCGCGTGTTGGCTGATCCGAAGATGCCCGGCATCTCGCCGGCCGATCGGGCCAGGATCTTCGACTCGATGAACGACGTGCTGGCCCGTCTGCACAATGTCGACTACCGCGCCGTCGGGCTCGGCGACTTCGGCCGCGAGGGCCAGTACATCCAGCGCCAGCTCAGCCGCTGGTCCAGCCAGTACGACCTCGCGCGCACCGAGGACATCGAGCCCATGGAAGCGCTGAAGAAGTGGCTGCCGGAGAACATCCCGCCGGGCGACGAGACGCGGATCAATCACGGCGACTACCGTCTCGGCAACACGATCGTCCACCCGACCGAGCCCCGCGTCATCGCCGTGCTCGACTGGGAGCTTTCGACACTCGGCCATCCGCTGGCCGATCTCGGCTACAACTGCATGATGTATCATTTCGGCGAGGGCTTCGGCGCGTCAGGCGGCTATGCCGGCGTCGACCTCAAGGCTTTCGGCATCCCGACCGAGCAGGAGTATCTCGCCGCCTATGCGAAACGCACCGGCCGCAAGGAAGTGCCGGCGTGGAACTTCTACCTCGCCTTCTCGCTGTTCCGTCTGGCCGCCATCGTGCAGGGGGTCTACAAGCGCGGTCTCGACGGCAACGCCTCGTCCGAGACGGCGACCAAGTACGGGAACCGCGCCCGCGCGATGGCCGAACTCGCCTGGAAGGTGGCACAGAAGGGCGCCTGACGGCCGCCCGGCCTACTCGTCGGTGTAGGGCACCATCGAAGTGTCGTTGCCCCGGGGGCAGTTGGCGGTATCGACGACGGCATTCGCCGGATTGCGGAAGCGCCTGATGTCGTAGGGCGCGGAATCGCTCGGCGGCTGCGCCGGCGGCGTCTTCAGTGTCCACGTCACCAGCCGCTTGATCACGCTGCCCAGCGCCTGGTCGAAGGCCTCGACGACCTTCGGCACCTTGTCGGAGCGGGCGCGCACGCAGCGCTCGAACGAGGCGACGCCGATGATCTGCCGGTCGGGCATGCGGACCAGCTTTGTGATGATGCGGACCTTCACGATCGGCGGCTGGCCGTAGAAGTACATCGCCTCGAAGTTGCGCAGGTCGGGCTGCAACAAGTAGTTGGCGCGGAGCGCGATCGACTCTCGGGCGACGGCGACGATCTTGCGAGTGTTCTCGAACGAATCGACGATGCGCGTCTGCACCATCAGCGGCGCCCGGTCGGTCCAGGCGACCTTGGCATAGTAGTCCGTCGAGGTCGGCGTCATCTGCAACGCGATGCGGCCCGTGTTCAGGCTCGCCGCCGCGACCGGGACCTCGACGGCGAGCTGCCAGTAGACGTCCGGAAGGTCGGAATCGAAGGTGCTCTTGGGCGTCACCGTGTAGAGGTCGGTGGGCTCGCCGGCCGAATCGAGCGCGCTGATGGCCGAACACGCGGACAGAGCGACGGCCGCTGCCGCGCAGACGGCCCAACGAAGCATCATTTCGGCGTGTACCCCTGCTTGCCGCTGAACACGAAGTTGGCCGGATCGCGCTCCAGCCGTGTCGCGATGACGTTGAGATTGGCGGTGAGCTGACGCAGTTCGCGGATCGCAAGCGAGAACTCGGTCAGGCCGGTCTCGGCGAAGCCCTTGATCGGGCCCTTGCTGTCGCTCACCAGCTTGTTGAGCTGGGCCGCCGCGCCGTCGATATTGGCCAGCGCCGTACGCGCCTCCTGCAGCGTCTTGCGAAGCTCGCCGGGATCCTTGCCGGCGAGTGCCTTCCTTGTCGCCTCGTCCTGCGGGCCTACCTCTTGGGCGATAAGGGTCAGAGAATTGGAAAGATCGTTCAGCTTGACGAAGGTCTTGCGGAATTCCGCGATCGCGCCCGGCAGTTCGGCGAGCGTGGTCTGGATAGCGCCGTCGGACTTGGCAAAGGCGTTGGTCGCGGTCTGCAGGTTGCGTAGCGTGTCGCTCACCGCGCCGACATTGTCGGGACTCAGCAGCTCGTTCAGCCGGTCGACCGTGACGCTGGCCTTGGACAGGAGTTCCTGGGCCGAGGTCGAGGTCGCCTGCAGGAACGAGGCACCCTCGCGGATCTCGGGATAGGGTTTCTCGCCCAGTCGCTTCTTGGGCTTCACTTGGTCGACATCGAGTCGGCCGACGATCTGGATGAAGGGGGCGCCGGCGATGAAAGGCTTCTCGAATACGGCATAGGAGCGGTCGCGAATGTCGATCGACCAATCGACCGCGACAGTGACCTCGATCTTCTCCGTCAACCGCTCGCGGCCCGTCGAGCGCTGCGTATCCACGCGCGAGGTGAGCTGGATGTTGGCCACGCGACCGACCCGCAGGCCGCGATAGAAGACCGGCGAGTCGTTGGTCAGGCCCTGGACGTCTCCCGAGAACAGGATGTCGTAATAGGCGTAGGCCGTCCGGTCGCCGGCCCGCAGCTTCCAGATCACAAAACCGGCGACGGCCGCGACGAACAGGATCATCGCCGCGCCGATCAGCACATAGGGCGATTTTCTTTCCATCGGTCGCTGCTTCTACTCCTGCCGAGCCGCCCGACCCCGCGGCCCGTGGAAGTATTCCCGGACCCATGGATGGTCGTAAACCAGCAGCTCCGCCATCGTACCTACCACGACGCGCTTGTCGAGAAGCACCGCTATGCGGTCGCAAATGGCGTTCAGGCTGTCGAGGTCGTGGGTCACCATCAGGACGGTGAGCCCCAGGCTGTGGCAGAGGCCCTTGACCAGCTCGTCGTAGTGGGCGGCGCCGATCGGATCGAGGCCGGCGGTCGGCTCGTCGAGGAACAGCAGTTCGGGGTCGAGCGCCAGCGCCCGGGCGAGGCTCGCGCGCTTGCGCATGCCGCCTGAAAGTTCCGACGGCTTCTTCTCGCCGGTATCGGCCGGCAGGCCGACCAAGGCGATCTTGAGCGCCGCGATCTCGCGCATGGTGTCGTCCTCGAGCTCGGCATGCTCGCGGATCGGCACGATGATGTTCTCGGTGACGCTGAGCGAGGAGAACAGCGCGCCGTCCTGGAACTGCACTCCCGTCCGCGCCAGCATTTCGCGCTTGGCCCGTCCGTGCAGGGTGCTCGTGTCGACGCCCAGCATCTCGATCGTGCCCTCGCGCGCCTCGTTCAGCCCGATGATGGTCCGCAGCAGCACGGACTTGCCCGTGCCCGATCCGCCGACCAGGCCGACAATCTCGCCGCGGAATACGTCGAAATCGAGATTGTCGTGGATCACCTTGTCGCCGAACTGCGTGCGCACCCCGCGCAAACGCAGGACGGCGTCGCGTCCGTCGCTGTGGTCGACGAGCTGGCCGCCTTCGGGCATCAGACGCCCGCGAGCAGGAAGATGATGGAGAAGATCGCGTCGAGCACGATCACGCAGAAGATCGACTCGACCACCGACTTGGTGGTGAGCTGGCCGACGCTTTCGGCGCTGCCGCGGACCTGCAGGCCCTCGAAGCAGCCGATCGTGGCGATCACCGCGCCGAACACCGGCGCCTTGATCATGCCGGTGTAGAAGTGCCACGCGCCGACCGTGTCGCGCAGCCGGTCGAAGAACTGCACGAAGGTGAAGTCGAGGTAGATGGTGCAGGCGACGGCGCCGCCCAGCAGGCCCGCCATGTCGCCCCAGAAGGTAAGCAGCGGCATCGAGATGATCAGTGCGCTGATGCGCGGCAGTACCAGCCACTCGACCGGGTTGAGCCCGATCGTGCGCATGGCGTCAACCTCCTGGTTGACCTGCATGGTGCCGATCTGGGCGGTGAAGGCGCTGCCCGAGCGGCCGGCGACGATGATCGCCGTGAGCAGCGGCCCGAGCTCGCGGAACATGCCGATGCCGACCGCCTCGACGGTGAAGGTCTCGGCACCGAACTGGCGGAGCTGCTCGACGCCCTGGTAGGCGATGACCACGCCGATCAGGAAGCAGAGGATGCCGACGATGGCGAGCGCCCGGATCCACACCTCGTACATCTGGCGGATCACGGCGTTCGGCCGGAAGCGCTTGGGGCTGAGGCAGGCCTCGACGAACACAACCAGGATCTCGCCGAAGAAGGCACAGAGCGCGATCGCCTGCTTGTAGAACTGGAGGGTGTTGCGGCCGATCTCCTCCAGCCAGTGAGCCAGCCAGTTGGTGTGGTGCTCGGGGTGGGCCTCGCACATGTTCTTGCGGACCACGTCGAACAGGTCGGCCTGGGCCTGGTCGCGCGCGGCGACCTCTGCGTCCGGCCCGCCGCCGGCGAGCTGCAGGATCTCGAGCGCGCCCGCCGTGTCGAGCCGCTCGACGCCGCTTGCGTCGATGCTGCGCTGCGCCTTGCCCGTCCCGGCCGCCGCCAGCGCCTTGCGTGCCTTCTCGCGGATGCCGCGGACGCTGAACACGGTCCAGGTGCCGCCGACCTCCACGACGGGCTTGCCCGCGCGCACCGTGTAGCGAATTGTGGGTTCGGCTTCGGCCATTCGGCGAGATTAGTCGTCGCGCGGCTTCGCGCTGTCAATCTCCCCGAGCATTTGGCACGATCCGCCGTGGAGGAGACGATGGGGAAATGGCCGCGGCTGGACGAGATCCGCCTGATCGACGGTCCGCTCGACGACGACAGATACGAGCGTGACCTCGGGAAGTTGCAGAACCAGTTGCTCGACCTGCAGATCCACCACCTCAGGACCGGCGGCCGCGCCGTCATAGGCATCGACGGCTGGGACGCCGCCGGCAAGGGCGGCCTGATCGAGCGTGCCGTCGCCGGCCTCGAGCCCAAGTCGGTGCACGTCTGGCGGATCGGCGCGCCGACACCCGAGGAGCAGGGCCGGCATTATCTCTGGCGCTTCTGGAACCGGCTGCCGACGCGCGGCAACTGGGCGATCTTCGACCGTACCTGGTACGGCCGCGTGCTGGTCGAGCGCATCGAGGGCTTCTGCAGCAAGGCCGAGTGGAAGCGCGCCTACGGCGAGATCAACGAGTTCGAGCGGCAGCTCACCGACGACGGTGTCCGGGTCGTCAAGATCCTCGTCCATGTCAGCGCCGAGGAGCAGAAGCGGCGCATGATCGACCGCCTCAGCCGTCCCAACAAGCGCCACAAGGTCGGCCTCGAGGACTTCCGCAACATCGCCAAGCGCCGGGAGTACCTCGAAGCCTATGACGACCTCCTCGAGAAGACCGACACCAGGAACGCGCCCTGGCATGTGATCGCGTCGGACGACAAGCGACACGCGCGGCTGAGCGGCCTGCGCATCCTGGTCGAGGAGCTGGGCCGCGGCGTCGAGATCGTCGAGCCGCCGCTCGATCCCCAGCTCGCCAAGGCGGCGAAGGACCTCTGGGGCTGGACACCGAAGAAGTGACCCCGCCCCGCGTATTCGCCGGCTGGCGGGTCGTCGCCGGCGCGTTCTTCGCCATGATGACGGGCTACCTCGTGGCCTACTCCTTCGCGGCCTTCTTCGCCGAACTGGAGGCCGCGTTCGGCGCCAGGCGCGGCGAGACGGCGCTGGTCTTCTCGATCTCGGCCTTCCTCTACTTCGTCCTCGGCTTTCCCGCCGGCCTGATCGCCGACCGCACCGGCCCGCGGCCGGTGGTGATCGGCGGGCTGCTGCTGATCGCGGCCGGCCTCGTCGTCGCCTCGCAGGCCAACTCGCTCTGGCAGATCTATCTCGGCTACGGGCTGGGCGTCGGGCTGGGCGTCGGCTTCTCCTACGTGCCGAGCGTGGCGGCGGTGCAGCGCTGGTTCGTGAGGAAGCGCGGCACCGCGAGCGGCATCGCGGTCGCGGGAATCGGCGTCGGCACCCTGCTGGGCGCGCCGCTCGCCTACGAGCTGATCGCGCGCCTGGGCTGGCGTAGCACCTACCTGGTGCTGGCCGTGCTCTGCGTCGTGGGAGCGATCGCCTCCGGCCTGCTGATCCGCCGCGCACCCGAGCATTACGGCCTCGCCCCCGACGGCGATCCGCCGGCGCCGAAGGGAACGGCGCCGGCGATCCCGCCCGGCCTCACGCTGCGCGAGGCGGTCCGAACGGCGCCCTTCTGGTCGATCTATGTCGGGGCGCTGCTGATGTCGTTCGGCCTGTTCGTCCCGTTCGTGCATCTCGCGCCCTACGCCGTCGACGTCGGTCTCGGCGAGGGCTTCGGCGTACTGCTGATCGTGCTGCTGGGTGTCGGCAGCACCGCCGGCCGCTTCCTGTTCGCGAGCATCACCAATCTCATCGGCCGCCGCCTCTCCTTCGCCGGTATGTATGTCGGTGCGGGCGCCATGATGGTGATGTGGACGCAGTCGACCGGCGCCCCCGCCCTCGTGATCTTCGCCCTGGTCTTCGGCGCCTTCTACGGCGGCTTCGTCGCCATAGCCCCCTCGCTCGCCGCCGACTATTTCGGCGGCCGCGCACTGGGCTCCGTGATCGGCGCGCTCTACAGCGGCGTGGGATTCGGCGCCCTGCTGGGCGCCCCCGCCGCCGGCTACGCCTACGACTTCTTCGGCACTTACGCCGGCGCGATCCTGAGCGGCGCCGCGCTCTGCGCCGTGTCCTTCGTCATCACCCTCCTGACGCCCGAGCCGGCGCGCTGGCTTGCGGATCGAAAACGCTAGCGCGCACCTCGGGGCCGAGTCGCGCCGCGATCCACGGCAGCGCCTCGCGCATCGCCTCCTCGAACTTCCACGGCGGATTGATCACCGCCAGCCCGCAGGCCGCGAGCCTGCCCGGCGGCGCGGCGCGCCCCAGCCGCAGCTCCAGAACGAGCGGCTTGGTGTCGGCCACGGACACCATGAACGACCGCACGGCCTCGGGATCCTTGATCGGATACCAGACCGCATAGCAGCCGGTGGCGAAGCGGCGCAGCCCGTGACGCAGCGCGCGCAGCAGCACTTCGAACTCGTCGGTCGCCTCGAACGGCGGATCGATCAGGATCAGCCCGCGCCGCTCGGGCGGCGGCAGCATCGATTTCAGCGCGTGGTAGCCGTCGGACTGGCTGACCTCGACGACACGATCGCCGGCGAACTCGCGCTTCAGCCGCAGCGCCTCCTCGGGATGCTTCTCGCAGGCCACGAACCGGTCGCCCGGACGGAGCGCCGCGCGCACCAGCCGCGGCGAGCCGGGATAGCGACGCAACCCGCCGCCCCCGGCGCTGCCCTGGGTGCCGAATTTGCGGTCGTAGGCCTGCACCGCCGCGAGATAGCGCACGACGGCCCCGGGCATTCCCGACCGGCTCTCGCCCAGCAACCGCAGGATGCCCGCCTCGGCCTCGCCGGTGCGGCGCGCCTTGTCGGCGGCGAGATCGTAGCCGCCCGCGCCGGCATGGGTGTCGAGCACGAAAAGTTTCTTGTCCTTTGCCGTCAGCAGCCGCAGCAGCTCGCAGAGCGCGGTGTGCTTCAGGAGGTCGGCGAAATTGCCGGCGTGGTAGCCGTGGCGGTAGTTCATGTCGCTCGAACCGCGACAAATAAAAATTCCAACCCGCGTCGTTCGGCGACACCGGGTGTGCCGGTCAACGTCTTGATACGCCGGCTTTTTCCGGCGGTGACCTGCGACATGTCGTGTCGCACGAACCGCGACATTCGCAAAAACGCATCGCACCTCCCGGAAAGCGGGCGGCAGGCGAAGGAAGGGTGGGTGGGACTCATGATCGTCAGATTCCTACCATGGTAGGACAATCCTGTCAAGCCGGGGACGTCGCCGGTGGCATCACGGGCACGTTCCGTGCTTCATAGCGCGCGTAACCAGAGGAACGTCATGGCCACCCACGAGCTGCATTCTTCCCCCGAGACCTGCCACTGGGGGTATTTCGACAGCCAGCTCGCGCCGCAGCTCCGCGTGAAGTCGGGCGACATCGCCACCATCCACTGCGTCTCCGGCGCCGCCGAGATCCTGCCGGGCGAGCCCTACAACGTGCTGCCCGAGCACCGCGAGATCCTGGGCAAGCTGAAACCGCATATCGGCCGCCACATCCTGACCGGCCCCGTGCATGTCGAGGGCGCCGAGCGCGGCGACGTGCTGGCGGTCGAGGTGCTCGACATCAAGTTCCGCACCAACTGGGGCTGGAACGTGCAGCGGCCGCTGATGGGCACGCTTCCCGAGGACTTCCCCTTCTTCCGCCTGACCCACATCCCGATCGATTCCAACCGCGGCGTCTGCACCATGCCGTGGGGGACCGAGATCCAGCTCAAGCCGTTCTTCGGCATCATGGGCGTGGCGCCGCCGGCCGAATGGGGCCAGTGCAGCTCGGTCGAGCCGCGCGCCTTCGGCGGCAACATCGACAACAAGCACTTCCAGGTCGGCACCACGGTCTACTTCCCGGTGTTCGCCGACGGCGGCCTGTTCTCGACCGGCGACGGCCACGGCGTGCAGGGCGACGGCGAGGTCAACCTCACCGCGCTCGAAACGTCGCTCTCGGGCACCTTCCGCTTCACCGTGCGCAAGGACATGAAGCTCGTCAACCCGCGCGCCGAGACGGCGACCCACTGGATCACCCACGGCTTCGACCAGGACCTCGACGATGCGGCCAAGGAAGCGCTGCGCGACATGATCCGCCTGATCACCGCCAGGACCGGGCTGAAGCCCGAGGACGCCTACATGCTCTGCAGCCTGCAGGCCGACCTGCACGTCACCCAGACGGTCGACGGCAACAAGGGCATCCACTGCATGATCGAGAAGAAGCTGATCGGCGGCTGACAGCCGGTGCGCGAACCCCTTCTCCTCGACGAGGCCGTGGCGCGTCGCGACGACGCCGACTGGGCGCGCCACG
>CAYQAY010000057.1:28060-32643 GCA_964415585.1 uncultured Reyranella sp. | reverse complement strand
CTAGGGCGGCTTCAGGTCGTGGCGACGGCGTTGGCGGCCTTCATGGCGGCGATGTCGGAGTCGCTGTAGCCCACTTCGCGCATGATCTCGACCGTATGCTCGCCGACCATCGGCGACTTGCGCCGCGTCTCGACGGGGGCGTCGGAGAGCTTGATGGGGTTGGCCGCCGACTTCACCGTGCCGATGCCGGGATAGTCGATCTCCAGCACGGCGCCGCGCGCCCTGGCGTGCTCGCTGGCCATCGCGTCACTCACCTTGTAGGCCGCGGAGCAGGGCATGCCGGCGGGAATCAGCCGGGCGAGCAACTCGTCGGCGGTGTGCTCCCGGAAATGGGCCTCGATCATCGGCTCGAGGACGGCGCGATGCTCGACGCGGCCGGCGTTGGTCTTGAAGCGCTCGTCGTCGAGCCAGTCCTGCTTGCCCAGAGCCTTGCAGAACAGGCGCCAGAAGGCATCGTTGGTGCCGGCGATGAACACGGGCTGCGTCCTGGTCGGGAAGACACGCAACGGGCAGAGGATGGTGTTCGACGTGCCCATGCGCTCGGGATTCTCGCCGGTCAGCCCGTGGTTGGTGATCCAGTGGCTCATCATGTGCATGCCGACATCGAACAGGGAGAGATCGAGGTGCTGGCCCCTGCCGGTCTTGTGGCGGCCGAGCAGCGCGAAGGCGATGCCGCCGGCACAGGCGAGGCCTGTCGCGTAGTCGATGGGTGCGGTGCCGACGCGGCACATCTCGCCCTGGTAGGGGCCGGTCGCGTCCATCAGACCGATCTCGGCCTGGATGCAGGGATCGTAGCCGGCGCGCGGCGAGTAGGGGCCGGTCTGGCCGTAGCCCGAGACCGACGCATAGACGAGGCGCGGATTGGCCTTCGACACGGTGTCCCAGCCGAAGCCGAGCTTGTCGATCACGCCCGGCGTGAAGGCTTCCATGAACACGTCGGCTTTCTTCACCAGGCGCATCAGAACGTCGCGGCCGCCGTCGGTGCGCAGGTCGAGGGCGAGACCGCGCTTGTTGCGGTTCATCGAGGGGACCCAGGCACCGCCGAAATGCGGACGGAAGTGCTCGCCGCCGAGCGGCTCGACCTTGATCACGTCGGCGCCCATGTCGCCCAGGATCTGGCCGGCGGTGGGGCCGGCAATGACCTGCGTGAGGTCGAGAACGAGCGTATCGGAGAGCGGAAGCATCAGGTGGGCACCCATTTGTCGATGCACGACCAATAACGATGGTGCGCCTGTCCTGCCAGCACCCGTCTAGGCGCCCAGCAGGCGTCTGGTCAGCAGTGCCTGCATATCGCGGCGGCCATCGGCGATCAGGACAACGACGACTTCCCGTTCGAGGACTTGGTAGACGATTCGATAAGGTTTGAAGTAGATCTCCCTGAACGCCCGCTCGCCGAGAGCCAAGAGTTCACGTGGATGAGATCCTCGATTGGGCAACGTGTCGAGGGATGAAAGCGTCTCTTCGATCCGCCGCACAACAGCATCGGCCTTCTCGGGCGCATCGTGTTGCGCGATATAGTCTGCAATGTCGTCGAGGTCGAGAAGAGCCAGATCGGTCAAGGAGACCGCGTAGCGCCTCATCCGTCTGCCCGTGCCCGCTTCACTCGATCACGGAAGTGTCGCATCGCCTTCGCCAAGGGAACCGTCTTGCCTTCCTTGATCTGTTGCTCGCCAAGCGCCAGAATTTTCAGGAACGCCAGCGTTTCCTGGGTCTTTTCGTAGGAGGCAATGTCCTGAATGACAGCGGTCGCTTCGCCGTTCTGGGTGATGATCATCGGTTCGCCGCTCTCGGCCAAGCCTCGTACGACTTTCGCGGCATTGGCCTTGAGATAGCTGATCGGCTTGATTCGGTTGGCAAGTTTCATGCTAGGCTTCCTTGCACTGGGGGACTGAATTTAGTCCACTAAAGGCCCAGGATCAAATCGGAGTCGAAACCGCATGAAAGCTTCTGACCGCCCCAACCTCCGTGTCGATTTCGACCGCCTGTGGTCGAGCCTCATGGAGCTCGGCCGGATCGGCGGCACGGAGAAGGGCGGCGTCTGCCGCATCGCGCTGACCGACCTCGACCGTCAGGGACGGGACCTGTTCGTCAAATGGGCAAAGGAAGCGGGCTGCACCATCAAGGTCGACCAGCTCGGCAACATCTTCGCCCGCCGCGAGGGCCGCGATCCCGCGAAACCGCCTGTGATGACCGGCTCGCATCTCGACACCCAGCCGACCGGCGGCAAGTTCGACGGCGCCTATGGCGTGATGGCGGGGCTGGAGGTGCTGCGCGTGCTGCACGATTCGAACTACGTGACCGAGGCGCCGATCGAGGTCGCGGTGTGGACCAACGAGGAGGGCTGCCGCTTCGCCCCGGCGATGGTGGCGTCGGGGGTGTTCGGCGGCGCCTTCACGCTGGAGCATGCGCTCGGCATCAAGGACCGTGACGGCGTGACCTTCGGCGAGGCGCTGAAGCAGATAGGCTATGACGGCAAAGAAGAAGTTGGCGGACGCAAAATAGGCGCCTTCTTCGAAGCGCATATCGAGCAGGGGCCGATCCTGGAGCGCGAGAAGAAGACGATCGGCGTCGTCACGGGCGCGCAGGGCCAGCGCTGGTACGAGATCAACTGGACGGGCATGGAGAGCCATGCCGGCACGACGCCGATGGAAGGCCGCCGCGATGCGCTGGTCGGCGCCGCCGAGCTGATCGTCGAATGCCGCCGGATCGGCAACCGCCCGAACGGCCGCTCGACCATCGGCGTGATCGAGAGCCAGCCGCAGGCGCGCAACACGATTCCGGGCCGCGTCTTCATGACGGTCGACTTCCGCCATCCCGACGACGGCGAGCTTGCCAAGATGGACGCCGAGATGCGCGCGGCCGCGGCCGACATCGCGAAGCGCCACCGGCTCGAGGTGAAGATCGAGCAGATCTGGTACTTCCCGCCGTCGCCCTTCGCGAAGGAGCTGGTCGACTCGGTGCGCCGCGGCGCCGAGCAGGCGGGCTACCCCCACATGGACATCGTGAGCGGCGCCGGCCACGACGCCTGCTACGTGAACCGCGTGGCGCCGACCGCCATGATCTTCGTGCCCTGCAAGGATGGCGTCAGCCACAACGAGATCGAAGATGCGACCAGGGACGACATCGGTGCCGGCGCGCAGATCCTCCTGCAGGCGATGGTCGAGCGGGCGAATGCTTGAGCAAGCTTTCCTCCCCTGCGCGGAGGCCGCGCAGGGGAGGTGTCGTCGTCTTACGACGACGGAGGGGTCATGAGCCGGACGAGTGGTCCTGACCCCTCCGTCCGCGCAGACGCGGACACCTCCCCTTTGCGGAATCCGCAAAGGGGAAGAGCGCTGTTGTCGGTCGCGACCGCCGCGTTGGTCGCGAGCATCGCCGGCATCGGCGGATCGCTGCCGATCGTCCTGGCGGCAACCCAGGGTGTCGGCGCGTCGCCCGAGCAGACGGCGTCGTGGGTCTCCGGCCTCGGCATCGCGACGGCGGTGAGCGCGCTGGTGCTGAGCATCCGCTACCGCATGCCGATCATCGCGGCCTGGTCGACACCGGGCGCCGCGCTGATCGCCTCGACGCCCGGCGTGCCGAGCTTCGCCGCCGCGGTCGGCGCCTTCGTGCTGGCGGCGGTGCTGATCCTGTTGACGGCGGCGGTGCGGCCGCTGGGGCGGATGATCGAGAAGATCCCGGCCAGCATCGCGGCAGCCATGCTGGCGGGCATCCTGCTCAGGCTGGTGATGGCGATGTTCGAGCATGTGCCGACCTCTCCGCTGCTGGTCCTGTCGCTGCTGCTGCTGTTCCTGGTGGCGCGCGCCTTCCTGCCCACGCTCGCCTCGCTGGTCGTGCTTGTGGCGGGCGCGCTGCTCGCCTGGTCGCTGGGGCTGGTGAAGCCGCTGCCGTCGCTCGGGCTCTCGACGCTCGCGGTCACGATGCCCGTGTGGGACGCGGCGACGCTCGTCGGGCTCGGCGTGCCGCTCTATCTCGTGACCATGGCGTCGCAGAACCTGCCGGGCTTCGCAGTGCTGCGGGCCTCGGGCTACCAGCCGCCGGCCGCGCCCGTGCTCGCGGTCACCGGTGCGGCGTCGCTGGGAACCGCGCTTCTCGGCTCGCACACGTCGAACCTCGCGGCGATCTCGGCGGCGATCTGCACCGGCCCCGAGGCGCATCCCGATCCCGCGAAGCGCTGGATGGCGGGCCCGTTCTACGCCTTCTTCTGGGGCCTGTTCGCGCTGTTCGGCGCGTCGGTGGTCGGCCTGTTCGAGGCCTTGCCGCCGGCGCTGCTGGCGACCGTCGCGGGCACCGCGCTGCTGGGATCGACCGCGGGCGCGCTGGGCGCGGCGCTGTCGGGCGATCAGGACCGGCTGGCCGCGGCTGGCACGCTCGCCGTCACCGTGTCGGGCGTCAGCCTGCTCGGCATCGGCTCGGCCTTCTGGGGCCTCGTCATCGGCCTGCTGATCCTCGCGATCGACCGATTTCTCAAGAGGTAGGGAAACGCGCGGCGTAAGGTTCGGGCGGCAGCTCGAGCGTTCGGCATAGAAAGCTGATCGTGTGGTAGTAGCCCACCAGCGCGATGACCTCGAGGATCTGCGCCTCGT
>CAYQAY010000057.1:0-27960 GCA_964415585.1 uncultured Reyranella sp. | reverse complement strand
GCGCTTCCGCGAGCTTCAGGACGAGATCGGCGCCAGCCCGACCATCATCAACACGCGGCTGGCCGAGCTGCGCGAGGCGAAACTCGTGACGCTCGACGAGTCGACCGGCTACCGCCTCACAGAGCTGGGCGACGAGCTGCTGCGCCTGTTCCTGCCGCTGCACGTCTGGTCGGAGAAGTGGGCCGGCCTCGTGAAATAGCCGCGGTGCGCCGGATACACCCCATCTTTCGATGGATTGGTGTTGCACTCCGTCTGGACTAGCTTGCGCCCCGGCTGACTGCCGCCGCCAGCTGCGCGCGCGTGGCAAAGCCGGTCTTCGTCAGCGCATTGTGGATGTGGTCCTTGACGGTCGCGAGGGAGATACCGAGTTTGGCGGCGATGTCCTTGTTCCGCGCGCCGTGCGCGATCAGGGCCGCGATCTGGCGCTCCCGGTGCGACAAGGCCGGGAGCAGGTCGCCCGGAGTTGGGGCCGGCGTGCGAAGCACGAGCACCGGTAAACCGATTGTCCGACCTGCGGCGAAGTCGATGGTGAAATCGTTTCCCGCAGCATCGCGGGCCAGGCGCATCAGTTCACTCACCGGCAGGCTGCGACGTTCGCCCGCGAGGCGTTCGAGCGCGCGGCGGAAGGGAGAGAGTGACCGTGGCATCTCAAATCGACCACAAACTGGAAAGCCGGAGGACACAGGATGACTGAGCAACACCCGACGATCAAACGCTTCTTCACCGCTATGCAGGCAGGCGCTACCGCCGAAGCCGAGATGATGTCCCTGTTCGCCGACGACGCGGTCTATCTTGAGCCGTTCAGCGGCCGGGAGCGCGAACATCGCGGCAAGGCGGCCATCCGGCAGGCGATGGCGGAGGGATGGAAGACGCCGTTGCCCGACATGCGGATCGAAATCGACCGCGTGCATGCCTCAGGCGAGTCGGTGCGCGTGCAGTGGACTTGTCATTCGCCCGCCTTGCCGGGCGGCAAGGGCAGCGGCGAGAACATCTTCACCCTGCGCGGCGGTACGATCGTCCGCCTGGAGACGCGCCTTTCGATGGGATAGTGCCTGCGGCCGCTACCTGAGGAACGGATTGTCGCCGCCGCGGCCCTTGCGGCGCGGCGGGAACTGCTCGGCCAGATAGTCCAGGATCTCGGCGCGCTCCCCGGCCTTCACCGGCGGCATGCGATGCTTCTCGATCATGAGGTCGAAGGTCGAGTCCCAGAGATCGCGCGTCAGGCCCTGGGCTTTGATCAGCGCCACGCCGTGGCAGGCGGTGCAGGCATAGAAGGTGACCTCGCGGCCCTTGCCCTCGGGCAGGTCGTCGACCGTGTCGTTGTGCGGCGGCGGCTTGCCCTTGTCCGGGTCGACCGCGGGCGCGACCGCGACGGCCGGCTTGGCGGGCGGCACGTAGGCGGGCTGGTTCTTGCGCAGCTCGCCGGCGCGATCGGCGGCGAGCAGCAGGAACGTCGCCGTGAGCGTCACGACGACGGCATGCGTGATGTTGAGGCTCAAGACTCGACGAGCACCCGGATGCGGTTGATCGGGTTGGCGCCGTAGCCCTGCGGGTTCCAGTTGGCCGCGGTGAAGGGCTGGGTCACGCCCTTGGTGTCTGTCGCCTTGGCCCAGACCTCGTAGTAGCCGGTGCTCGGCAGGTCGACCGAGGCGGTGAAACGCTGCCAGGCGAACTTGTTGGGCGGCGCATCGACCTTCGCCGGCTTCCAGGTGACGCCGTAGTCGGTCGAGATGTCGACGGTCTTGATGTCGGCATCGCCCGCCCAGGCGTGCCCACGCAGGTCGAGCTTGCGGCTCGAAAGCTTGGTGCCGTCAGCGGGGAAGGTGATGACGGAGCGCACCGGCATCGCCTCCAGGATCGCGGTGTCCTTGTCGTCGCCCTTGCTGCCCGGGACGATCGGCTTCTTCGGCACGCGGTAGGAGAAGCCGCCCATGCCGGGGCCGTCATGCTCCCTGTCGCGCACCCAGATGCGCGTCAGCCACTTGGTCGAGAGCGAGCCCGCCCAGCCCGGCACGACCAGGCGCACCGGTGCGCCGTGGATCAGCGGCATGTCCTGGCCGTTCAGCTTGAAGGCGATCAGCGTGTGCTCCTCCATCGCCTTGGCGATCGGCATGCCGCGCGAGATGGTGGGTTTGTCGGTCTCGCCGGCCAGCGTCGGATCGGCACCGTAGTGGCCGGTGTAGATGGCGGAGGGCTTGAGACCGGCGGCCTTCAGCACATCGGCCAGGCGGATGCCTGTCCATTGCGGGCAGCCCGCGCCGCCGTTGGTCCACTGGTTGCCGCGCGCCTCCGGCGAAAAGAAGGAGCGGCCGTTGCCGCCGCACTCCAGCATGAGCTGGTAGGTGACGCTCGGGAAGCGGCTCATCATCTCGCCGACCGTGAGCTCGAGCGGCGTGTTCACCTCGCCGTCGATCCTGATCTTCCAGGCCTTGGGGTCGCCCGTCACGTCGGGGACGCCGCCATTGTTGCGCACGAAGAGCTTGTTGGTCGGCGTGACGGCGTCGTCGAGGAGCTCGGACTGTGTCTCGGCGACCAGCGGGCGGTCGCCCAGCACGGCGAGCTTGGCCTTGCCGTCCATCTCGAGAAGCTTGGGGCCCTTGGCGGCCGGCGCGCCTTGCGCAAGCGCTGAACCCACCGGCGGAAGCGAAGCACCGATCGTGGCCATACCGACCCCCTTCAGCACGTTACGCCGTGAAGCCCTGAATGTTCCTTTTTTCGGCATGTTTTCCTCCCGGATCGGGGATTCTTAGCTCAAACTCTCCGTCGCGTCAGCCAGCCCGAGAGCATCAGTGCACAGGCGGCGACGCACACGACGATGGTCGCGAGCACGTTGATCTGCGGATCGACGCCCAGCCGCACGCTGGAATAGACGCGCATCGGCAGCGTCTGCGACTGCGCGCCGGCCACGAACTGCGTCAGGATCAGGTCGTCGAGCGAGAGCGTGAAGGCGAGCAGCCATCCCGAGCCGACGGCGGGCAGCAGGAGCGGCAGGGTGACGGTGCGAAACGTCACCCAAGGCGTCGCGCCGAGATCCATCGCCGCCTCCTCGAGGCTGCGGTCGAAGTCGGTGAGGCGCGCCTGCACGACGATGGCGACGAAGGCGATGGAGAAGGTGATGTGGGCGATCGCGATGGTGAGGAAGCCGCGCTCCGGCCCGCCCAGCAGGCGCTCCGTGCCCACGAACAGCAGCAGCATGGAGATGCCCATGACGACCTCGGGCATCACCATGGGCGCGACCACCAGGCTGCCTAACAGGGTGCGGCCGGGGAAGCGCCGTGCGCGGACCAGCGCATAGCCCGCCGCCAGGCCGATCGCCGCCGCCGTAGTGGCGCTCACGAAGGCGATGCGCAGCGACAGCCAGGCGGCCTGGAGCATGGCCTCGTTGGCGAACAGCGCCTGCCACCATTTGAAGGAGAAGCCGGACCAGACCGTGACGAGGCGCGATTCGTTGAACGAGTAGACGATCACCAGCGCGATCGGCAGGTAGAGAAAGGCGTAGCCGAAGGCCAGCACGCCGAAAGCGAAGTGGGCGCGGCGCCTCATTGGCGTTCCAGGCTCTTCGCCTGCTGGCGCTGGAAGATGGCGATGGGCACGACCAGCAGGACGAGCAGGCAGACCGCGACCGCCGAGGCGAGCGGCCAGTCGGCGTTGGTGAAGAACTCGTCCCACAGGACCTTGCCGATCATCAGCGTGTCGGTGCCGCCCAGCAGGTCGGGGATCACGAACTCGCCGACCGAGGGGATGAACACCAGCAGGCAACCCGCGACGATTCCGGGGAACGACAAGGGCAGCGTGACGGTGAGGAAGGCCTGCCAGGGCCGCGCGCCCAGATCGGAGGCGGCCTCCAGCAGGCTCGTGTCGAGCTTCTCCAGCGTGGCGTAGAGCGGCAGCACCATGAACGGCAGGTAGGCATAGACGATGCCGAGATGGACGGCCCATTCGGTACCGAGGATGCTGCCGGGATCGCTGGCGAGGCCGCTCCAGCGCAGGAACTGCTCGATCAGGCCGTTGTTCGCCAGCAGGCCCATCCAGGCATAGATGCGGATCAGGAACGACGTCCAGAACGGCAGCACGACCAGCATCAGCAGCAGCGGGCGGCGGTCGGGCGCGGCGCGCGCGATGGCATAGGCCATGGGGTAGCCCAGCAGCAGCGCGACCAGCGTCGAGGTCGCGGCGATGCGGATCGAGGAGAGCCACGCCGCGAGGTAGAGATCGTCGCTGAACAGCAGGGTGAAGTTCTTGAAGCTGAAGCCCAGCTCGACCGGCGGCACGAAGTCGGGATTGTTGGTGCCGAGCGCGATGACCAGCACCAGCAGGAACGGCAGGGCGAAGAAGACGCCGAGCCAGAGGAAGGGCAGGCCGATGACGGCTCTCATGGTGCGCTCATGGTGGCAGCATGTGCTCGGCGTCGTCCGGCCAGCCGAGCCATAGCTGCTGTCCCCGCCGATGCGACCGGTCGGGCAGCGCAGAGACCTTCATGACGGCCCCGTCGGTGACGACGCGCAGCAGCGAGCGGTCGCCCTCGTAGGCGATATCGGCGATCTTGGCCTGCACGGCGTGCCGGGTGGCGGGGCGGTCGGCCGACAGGGCGATCTTCTCGGGTCGCAGCACGATCCAGCGCCCGTCCCGCTCGAAGATGTTGGCGATGCCGATGAAGTCCGCGACGAAGCGCGTGGCCGGGCGCTCGTAGACCTCGTGCGGCGTGCCAACCTGGACGATGCGGCCGGCATTCATGACCGCGAGGCGGCTCGCCATGGACATGGCTTCTTCCTGGTCGTGCGTCACCATGACGAAGGTGAGGCCGAGCTCCTCCTGCAGCCGCACCAGCTCGAAGCGCGTGCCCTCGCGCAGCTTGCGGTCGAGCGCGGCCAGCGGCTCGTCGAGCAGCAGGAGCTTCGGCCGCTTCACCAATGCGCGCGCGAGCGCCACGCGCTGGCGCTGGCCGCCCGAGAGCTGTGCGGGGCGGCGGCTGGCGAAGTCGGACAGATGGACCTGGCTCAGGATCTGGGCGACGCGGTGCGCGATCTCGGGCTTCGCGACGCCATCGCGGCGCAGCCCGTAGGCCACGTTCGCCGCCACGTCCATGTGCGGGAAGAGGGCGTAGGACTGGAACATCATGTTCACCGGCCGCGCATAGGGTGGCACGCCGGTCATGTCCTGGCCGTCGATGAACAGGCGGCCGGCGTCGGGCGTCTCGAAGCCCGCCAGCATGCGGAGCAGCGTGGTCTTGCCGCAGCCCGAGCCGCCCAGCAGCGCAAACAGCTCCCCGCGCCGGATCTCGAGATCGACGCCGTCGACGGCGACCACGGAGCCGAAGCGCTTGGTGAGGCCCTCGATCCTGACGATCGGTGTTTGCATCGATTGGGGCGCAGTCATCTATCGGACATCGCTCAAGATGCGTGATGAATCGTCGGACCAATAGATGAGGCGAGCGACGCCCTGAAGAGAATGGACAGGGACAAACCCCACCCCCTTCCGGCCGCGGTCATCCATGGACCGGCTATCGATGGAATCGTCACGATTGTCGCCAAGCAGGAAGACGTGCGCGGGGGGAACGAGATATTCGGGAGTCGTGCTGTCCATCCCATCGTCGCTTAACTGCATAATCCCGTAAGGACGAACACCCGGTGGTGCTTCTACAAACAAGCGGAATGTCTGGCTAGGGTAGTTGCCCGGCATGTCGCCGACATACCGCCGTGGCACCGGCATGCCGTTGAGATGGAGGATTGAGCGTTGCAGCTGAACACGGTCACCTTCTATGGCGACGACACGCGCCAAGGCTTGATACGGTGGATCAGTTCGCATGGGAAACAAGACAATCTCGCCCCGCTTCGGAAGCGCCCCTGCACTACGGCGATCAATGAAGACATACTCGCCGCGAACAAGGCTGGGTTCCATGGAGCCGGAGTACATTGCATAAGCCAGCCAACCGTAAACGAGGGGCGTGAAGAAGTAGCCGGCAAGCACCGGAAGCTGAGGAAGGACGAGGCACAGTCCGAGCGTCCACTGCGCGAGACGTTTCCCCTTCAAGAGGGGCTCAGTAGCTGGCCGGCTCCGCAGAAGCGCCGCGTGGATCGCGAAGGCCAGCCTCGCGAGCGACGACAGCACGAGCATTGCAATGACCAGCACCATTGTCGATGGCGTGAGGGCGATAAGCCAGGTCGCCGAAATCACCGCGAGCCCGGTCAGCGTGATGATGACGTAGGCCATCAGCCCGAGTCGCGGTCTGCCCTTCAGTGTTTGGCCGAACCCTGGAAGGGCAAATGACAGGACGCCGATGCCCAGCGCATACCACCAGCGGTCACGCCTTTGAGGCGTGATTTCGGTCATCGACCCGTCTTCACGGTGGTCCAGAGCCGCGTGCGCTCGCGCAGCTGCTCGGCGTTGCCGGCGGTGATCGTATAGAACTTCGCGCGCACGTCGGCCGGTGGGTAGATCAGCGGATTGCCCGAGATGTCCCTGGGCAGCAGCGCGAACGCCGCCTTGTTGGCGTTGGCGTAACCAGTGAGCTCGCTCGAGGCGGCGGCGACCTTGGGCTCCAGCATGAAGTCGAGGAAGCGGTAGGCATTCCCGACGTTGGGCGCGTCCTTGGGAATGCCAGCGACGTCGATCCACAGCAACGAGCCTTCCTTCGGGATCGCGTAGGCGATCTCGACCCTGCTCGCGGCCTTGGCGCCGCGGTCGCGCGCCTGGAAGATGTCGCCCGAGAAGCCGAACGCCAGGCAGATGTTCCCGCCGGCCAGCGCGTTGATGTACTCCGACGAGTGGAACTTGCGCACGAAGGGGCGGATCGCCTTCACGACATCGGCGGCTTTGGTGAGGTCGGCCATGTTCTTGGAGTCGGGATCGAGGCCGAGATACTTGAGCGCGGCCGGTAGCACGTCGGTGGCGCTGTCGAGCAGCATCACGCCGCAATCCTGGAACTTCGACACGACGGCCGGATCGAAGATCATGCGCAGCGAATCGACCGGCGCGTCCGGCAGGCGCTTCCTGATCTCGGCCACGTTGTAGCCGATGCCCGTGGTGCCCCACATCCAGGGCACGCCGTGCCTGTTCTCCGGGTCGTACTTGGCGAGCGCGGCCATGATCTCGGGATCGAGGTTCTTCCAGTTCCTGAGCTTCGACTTGTCGAGCGGGAGGAAGATGTTGGCCTGGAGCTGGCGCACGAAGAACGGCGAGGCGGTCGGCACGACGATGTCGTAGCCCGACCGGCCAGTGCGCAGCTTGGCGTCGAGGATCTCGTTGGAATCGTAGGTCGTGTAGTTGACCTTGACGCCGGTATCCTTGGTGAAGTCCTTGAGCTGGTCCTCGGCGATGTAGTCGGACCAGTTGTAGACGTTCACCTGCCCCTGCGCGAAGGCCGGACCGGTCGCGAGAACAAGCGAGGTGAGCAGGGCGTACAGACGCATCGGCAACTCCGGGCGGGATCAGACCCCAAGATACCTGTGCTGCAGGTCCTTGTCGCCCGCGAGGGCCGTGGATGAACCTGTCCAGACAACGCGGCCCTTCTCCACGATGTGATGACGGTCGGCGAGCGGGATGAGCTGGGCGACGTTCTTGTCGATAACCAGGATCGCCTGGCCTTCGCGCTTCAGCCGGCCGAGGCAGCCCCAGATCTCCTGCCGGATCAGCGGCGCCAGCCCCTCGGTCGCTTCGTCGAGGATCAGCAGCTTCGGGTTGGTCATCAGTGCGCGGCCGATGGCTAGCATCTGCTGCTCACCGCCCGAGAGCTGGTTGCCCATGTTGCGCTGGCGTTCGGCCAGCCGCGGAAAGAACTCGTAGACGCGCTCGATCGTCCACGGGGTCGGCCGGTTGGTGCGGTTGGCCCCGGCGGCGATCAGGTTCTCGCGCGCCGAAAGGTTCGGGAAGATCTGCCTTCCCTCCGGCACCAGTCCGAGTCCGAGGCGCGCGATGCGGAAGGAGGGCAGGCCGTCGACCCGCTTGCCCTCGAACTCGACGGCGCCGCGGCGCGCGGGCAGCAGGCCCATGATCGTGTGCACGGTCGTGGTCTTGCCCATGCCGTTGCGGCCCATCAGGGTCACGACCTCGCCGGCATCGACACCGAGCTCCATGCCGAACAGCGCCTGGCTGGTGCCGTAGAAGGACTCGAGCTCGCGAACCCTGAGCATCAGGCCGTCTCCTCGCCGAGATAGGCCTGGCGCACGTCCGCGTTGGCGCGGATCTCGGCCGGTGTGCCGCTGGCGATGGCCCGGCCGTAGACCAGCACGGTGATACGGTCGGCGAGCTGGAAGACCGCATCCATGTCGTGCTCGATCAGAAGCATGGCACGCCGGCCCTTGAGCGCGCGCAGGAAGCCGATCATGCGCTGACTTTCCTCGGCGCCCATGCCGGCCATGGGCTCGTCGAGCAGCAGCAGCTTGGGATCTCCAGCCAGAGCCATGGCGATCTCGAGCTGGCGCTGCTCGCCATGGCTGAGGGCCGAGGCGAGCGTTCCGGCGCGACCACCGAGCCCGACCTCCTCGAGGCGCGCCCGAGCCGGGCCGCGCAGGCTTTCGTCGGAACGCACGTCGCGCAGGAAGCGGAAGGAGTGGCCGGCATGCGCCTGGACGGCGAGCGCCACGTTCTCGAGCGCGGTGAATTCGCGCAGCACCGAAGTGATC
Organism: uncultured Reyranella sp.; assembly: GCA_964415585.1. Lineage (GTDB taxonomy): Bacteria > Pseudomonadota > Alphaproteobacteria > Reyranellales > Reyranellaceae > Reyranella. The sequence goes on along the minus strand of CAYQAY010000057.1, from coordinate 19,339 downwards.
TGGAAGGAGCGCGCGAGGCCCAGCGCCACGCGGACATGGGTCTTGAGACGCGTGACGTCTCGGCCGGCGAACCGGATGGTGCCGGAGTCGGGAGTGACGTTGCCGGTGAGCTGGCCGACCAGCGTGGTCTTGCCGGCGCCGTTGGGGCCGATCAGGGCGTGAATCTCGCCCGACAGGACGTCTATCGAGACGCTGTCGGAGGCGACGAGGCCTCCGAAGCGCTTTACGAGGCGGTCCGTGCTCAGCAGTGGCGCGGTCATGGGCGCCGCCCGAACAGCGAGTCGATACCGCCCTTCGCATAAAGCGCGATCAGGACGAGCAGCGGGCCGAACACGATCTGCCAGTACTCGCCCCAGCCTTTGCGCGCGAGGTCGAGCAGCGGCGGCAGCGACTCCTCCAGCACGAAGAACGCGATGGTGCCGTAGAGCGGGCCGAACAGCGTGCCCATGCCGCCCAGCACGACGATCACGATGAGATCGCCCGACTTCACCCATGACATCATGGCAGGCGAGATGTAGGCGCCCTCGTTGGCGAGCAGGATGCCGGCCAGGCCGCCGAAGGCGCCTGAGATGGTGAAGGCGGCGAGCCGGTAGCGGAACACCGGGAAGCCCAGCGCCGTCATCCGCAGATCGTTCGACTTGGCGCCGCGGATCACGTAGCCGAAGCGCGAATTGGCGAAGCGGCTGCAGAACCACAACGTGCCGCAGAGGAGTGCAAAGCAGAGCCAGTAGAAGCTCGCCTTGTCGCGCAGGTCGATCAGGCCGGGGAAACGGCTGCGGCTGATGTTCAGCCCGTCGTCGGCGCCGTAGGCCTCGAGCCCGCCGCCGACATAGTAGACGAGCTGCGCGAAGGCCAAGGTGATCATGATGAAATAGAGGCCGCGCGTCCTGAGCGACAGCGCACCGACCAGCGCTGCCCACAGGGTGGCGGCGAGCAGGGCCACCGGCCACTGGATCCAGCCGCTCGACACGCCGTGCGCGGAGAGAATGCCGACTCCGTAGCCGCCTATACCGAAGAACACGGCATGGCCGAAGCTCACCATGCCGCCGTAACCGAGGATCATGTTGAGGCTGACGGCGGCGATCGACCAGATCACGATCTTGGTGCCGATCGAGAGCAGGTAACGCTGGTCGAAGGCCTGCGTCAGCAGCGGCAGCACCCCGAGCAGGAGCAGAATCAGCACCGTCGCCAGACCGCGCGGCGTCCGCAGCGCAGCCATCACGATCCCCCCCTCATGTTCGTTGGCCGAACAGACCGGTCGGACGCCAGACGAGGATGCCTGCCATCAGGACGTAAACGAGGACTTGCGAGATCGCCGGTGCGGCGGTCGAGGCGGCCGCGTTGCTCATGAAGGTCTTGAGCAGATCGGGCAGGAAGGCGCGACCGACGATGTCGATCTGCCCCACCACCATGGCGGCGATGAAGGCGCCCTTGATGGAGCCGATGCCCCCGATGACGATGATGACGAAGGCGAGGATCAGTATGTCGTCACCCATGCCGATCTTGACCGAGGTGATGGGGGCGGCCATCAGGCCGGCGAGACCGGCGAACACCGCTCCGAGGCCGAACACCAGGCTGAACAGCAGCTCGATGTTGACGCCGAGCGCGCCGATCATGCGGCGGTTGGAGGCGCCGGCGCGGATCAACATGCCGACTCGCGTGCGTGCCACCAGCCAGGCGAGCAGGATCGCGACCGCGGCGCCCACCACGATGATGGCGAAGCGGTAGGCGGGGTATGGCACGCCGGGCAGGATCTCGACCGTGCGGTTCAGGAAGGTGGGGACGGCGATGCTCTTGCCGGCCGGGCCCCAGATCACGCGCACCAGCTCGTTGAAGAACAGGATCAGGCCGAAGGTCGCCAGAACCTGATCGAGATGGTCGCGGGCATAGAGCCGGCGAGCGACGACGGCCTCGACGACGAGGCCCAGTAGAAACGTGGCGGGAAGCGTCAGGATCGCGCCGATGACGAAGGAGTCGGTCCACCCGATCAGCGTCCAGGCGATGTAGGCGCCCATCATGTAGAGCGAACCGTGCGCCAGGTTGACCAGATCCATGATGCCGAAGGTCAAGGTCAATCCGGCGGCGAGCAGGAACATCAGCAGGCCGAGCTGCACGCCATTCAGCATCTGAAGCAGCAGATATTCCATCGAGTCCCCAAGTCCACAAACGAAACGGGAGCGCGTCGCCGCGCTCCCGTCCGCTATCGCTGGCCCTGCCTCACTTCATCGGACACTTTTCGTAGTACGGGTCCTTGCCGTCCTTCACCGCCGTGGCGATGGTCTTGACGGTCATCATGCCTTCGGGATCCTTGACCGCCTCCTGGATGTAGAAGTTCTGGATGGGGAACTGGTTGGTGTTGAACTTGAAGTCGCCGCGCAGCGACTTGAAGTTCGCCTTCTTCATCTCGGCGCGGACCTTGTCCTTGTTCGTGAGATCGCCCTTCAACGCCTCGGCGGCCGACGCGATCAGCATGATCGAATCGTAGCTCTGCGCCCCGTAGTAGGACGGGTAGGTGTTGTGCTTCTTCTTGAAGTCCGCAACGTAACGCTTGTTCTGCTCGTTCGGCAGATCGTTGACCCATTCCTGGGCGCCGAGCACGCCCAGCGCCAACTCTTTCTGCAGCGGCAGTGTGATCGCGTCGACCGAGAAGACCTGGTAGAGCGGGATCTGGCCTTTGAGGCCGGCCTGCGAATACTGCGTCAGGAACTGGACGCCGTGCGCTCCGGGATAGAAGATGAAGATGCCGTCCGGTTTGGCGGCGCGGATCTTGGCGAGCTCGGCCGAGAAGTCGAGCTGGTCGGGCCACTTGGTGAGATCCTCGCCCTTGATCTCGCCCTTGAAGGTGCGCCGGACGCCCGCGAGCATGTCCTTGCCGGCGGCGTAGTTGCCGGCCATCAGGTAGAGGCTCTTCACGCCCTTTGTGTTCAGGTACTCGCCCATCGCCATCGGCGTCTGGTCGTTCTGCCACGAGGTCGAGAAGAAATTCTTGTTGCAGAGCTCGCCCGCGATCTGCGAGGGGCCGGCATTGGACGAGATCAGGATCGTATCACCCTCGTCGGTCACGGTCTTGAGCGAGGCGAGCAGCACGTTCGACCAGATGTAGCCGGCGACGAAGTTCACCTTGTCCTGTTGGACGAGTTTCTCGGACTTCTGCTTGCCGACGTCCGGCTTGAACTGGTCGTCCTCGTAGATGATCTCGATCGGGCGTCCGGCGATCTTGCCGCCGAGATGCTCCTTCGCGAGCTCGACCGACCTGCGCATGTCCTCGCCGATTGCCGCCTGCGGACCTGAGAAAGTGCTGACGAAGCCGATCTTGATCGGCGTCTGCGCCATGGCCGGCAGGCCGAGCGCCGCCGCCAGAATTGTTGTGGCGCCAAACAATTTCATCTTCATGGTGTGCCTCCCGAAAGCGTCCCTATTGTCTACGTTTATGGCCCTATAGAAGCCGAAAATCCCCCCTGCAACAACGGCTTATTGAGTGCAGCCCCTGCCTTTGAGCACGGCCAGCGGCAGCGTCGAGGCGGCGGTCACATCGGCCGGCGCGCCGTCCAGAATCGTCCAGGTGAAGCCGTCGCCCGCAGCCGCCCGGCAACTCGCGCTGGCCACGATGGTGACTTCGCCGTCGCGTGGTGCGCGACGGCCGAACTGCTCGAGGCGCGAGGCGATGTTCACCGCCTCGCCGATCGCCGTGTAGTCGACGCGCCCGGCGAAGCCGATATTGCCGACCAGTACCGTGCCGGTGTGCAGGCCGATGCGCATCCGGCAGGCCTGCAGCCCGCGCGCGCGGCGCTCGATGTTGAAGGTCTCGACTTCCTTCGCGACCGCAAGGGCACCGAAGCGGGCGGTGCGAGCATGGTCCAGGATGGTGTCGGGCGCCCCCCAGAAGGCCATCAGCCCGTCACCGATATACTTGTCGATGGTGCCGCCGCTCGCCTCGATCGCCGGGCCGATGCGCGACAGGAGATCGTTCAGGTAGGCGGCCGTCTCCGCCGCCGGGCGGCCGCGCGAGTAGTCGGTGTAACCTTCGAGGTCGCTGAACAGGATGGTCACGGCGCGATCCTCGTTGACCGGGAGGCTGCCCTCCTGCTCGGTAAGTCTTGCCACCAGCGCGCGCGGCAGGTACGTCGCCGACAGCTTGAGGCCGCGCGCCATGCGCTCGAACGCGTGGTTGGCGCGACTGATTTCGCGCACACGGCTGTCGGGCAGGACCGGGACACTCTCGAGATCGAGACGCTCGACGGCGCGCGCCGCCCCGGCCAATGCCAGGATGGGCTGCGCGAGCCGGCGGCCGAGGAATATCGCCGCCAGCCCGGTCAGCACCATGAGCATGCCGCCCGCGATCAGGATGCCGCGCACGATCCAGCGCGCCCAGGCCGATTCGCGGCCGGCTTCGTGATATCCGACGATCAGTCCGGCCGGTGCATAGGCGTCGATGTTGCGCCAGATCCAGGCGAAAGAGCGCTCGCCGACCCAGTTCCAGTGGCCGCCGATGCTGCTGGTGTCGCGGAACCACGACAATGGATTGGCATCCGGCGCCCAGATCGCGGCAAGAACGGGGTCGCCGACCTCGGCCAACGTGACCAGACGCGTCTGCGCTCGTGCCTCGCCGTTCAGCGTTTTGGCGAGCTTGGGATGAGCCAGCACATGGTCGCGTCCGGCCAGGATGAACGGTGTGCGTTCACCCGTAAGCTCGATCTCCTTCAGGAACCGCGACAGGTCGGTCGTGCCGATGGCCGCGCCGATGACACCACGGAACTCGCCGCGTACGCGTACCGGCACGATGATCGGCAGGATCGGCTCGCCGACAACGAACGACCACACGGGTTCGCCCCAGCCCGGGCCATTCATCGTGGTTGCGCGGGCGAGCAGCGCGTCGGCGAGCGGGATGTTCTCGCGACGCTCCGGCCGCATGGTGCGATCAGCGCGCACGAAGCGAGTGGGCTCACCTTCGGTCGGCAGGACGACGAAGCCCACGGTCTGTGGCGCAGCAGCCAGGGTACCCAGCGCGAAGATCTGCCATTGTCCGCGATCGTCGAAGTCGATGTCGCCGCGGGCGATGGCCTCACCGATGTAGACCAGTTGGGCGTGCACGGGTTGCAGATGCGCTTCGAGCCTCCGCTCGATGAGGTCGACCATCAGTTCGCCGCGCTGCAACGATGATGAATCGAGATTGCTCTGTGCGGCGAACCAGGCGACTCCGATCACCGGCACCATCGAGACGAAGACCAGCCCGACCATCAGCGCAGGCAGCAGACGCGCTATGGGCCAGCCGGGCGTCTTGGTCTTGGCGGAATTCATCTCGGCCGACATGCAAGGAGCATGCTTCCACGCGGCCGGGACAGAAAAGTGGCGCGGCCGTACACGAAAACTTGAGCGGCGGGTCAGCCGCGCAGCTTGAATCGCTGGATCTTCCCGGTCGCCGTCTTGGGCAGCTCGGGCACGAACTCGACCCAGCGCGGATACTTGTAGGGCGCCAGAGTCTTCTTGCAATGAGCCATCAGTGACTCGGTGAGTGCCGCGCCCGCGTCGCCCGGCTGCTTCAGGACGACGATCGCCTTGGGCTTGATCAGCTCCTGCTCGTCGGCGTGGCCCACGACGGCGGCCTCGAGGACGGCGGGATGGGCGACCAGACAGTTCTCGATCTCGACCGGCGAGCACCAGATGCCGCCGACCTTCAGCATGTCGTCGCTGCGCCCTTCGTAGATGAAGAAGCCGTCTTCGTCCTGGCGGTAGGTGTCGCCGGTGTTGAGCCAGCCGTCGACCATCGTCTCGGCGGTCTTCTCGGGCTTGTTCCAGTAGTACTTCGCGTTCGACTCCGACCTGATCCAGAGCCGGCCGCTCTCGCCTTGCGCCACTGCGTCGCCGTTCTCGTCGAGGATGCGGCAATCGTAGCCCGGGACCGGCTTGCCGCTGGTGCCGGGCTTGTGCGCGGCGAGGCTGTTGCCGATGAAGATGTGCAGCGCCTCGGTCGAGCCGATGCCGTCCAGGATCGTGGTGCCGGTCTTCTCCTTCCAGCGCCGGAAGAGATCGGCCGGCAACGCCTCGCCCGCCGAGACGCAGGCACGTACCGATGAGAAGTCACGTGATCCGGTCTCGAGAGCCGCGAGCTGCGCGGCGTAGAGTGTCGGCACGCCGTAGTAGATGGTCGGCCGGAACGTCTCGATGTTCGCGAATGTCGTGTCCGGCGTCGGCCGGCGATCGTCGAGGATCGCCGTGCCGCCGACCCACAACGGGAAGGTCATGGCGTTGCCCAGGCCGTAGGCAAAGAAAAGCTTCGCCGCGGAGTAGCAGGTATCGTGATCGGTGACGCCCAGTACCCGCGCGCCGTAGAGCGCGCTGGTCACCACCATGTCTCGCTGCGCATGGACCGCACCTTTGGGCCGCCCGGTCGAGCCGGAGGAGTAGAGCCAGAAGCAATCGTCGGTTGGCGCAGCAAGGCGCGGCTCGAGCTCGTTGGAGGCCTTGGTCATCGCCTGCAGGAAGGCGTCGACGGTCATCGCCGGCGCTTCCACCTGTCTCAGCGCCGGCTCGATCTCGCCTGCGAACTCGGACGAATAGACGACCAGGCGGCAGCCGGAGTCCCCGATCATGTAGGCGTAGTCGGGGCTACGCAGGAGCGTGTTGGGCGGCACCGGCACCACGCCCGCCTTGATGGCCCCCCAGAACAGATAGAAGAACGCAGGGCAGTCCTTCACCACCATGAGCAGGCGATCGCCCGGCTTCAGGCCCACGGCGAGCAGCGCGTTGCCGGCGCGGTTCACGCGCCCGGCGAGCTCGGCGTAGGTCACGGTCTCCGACGAGGTGCGGATGGCGGCCTTGGTGCCACGGCCCTCGGCCAAGTGCCGGTCGATGAAGGGCAGGGCGACGTTAAAGCGGCCGGGAAGGCGGACCTTGTGGTCGGGCGAGAAGGAGATGCCGGACGGGAGAGCCATGGCCTCCTGTAGCCCAACTGGCCGGCCGATGTCATACCGTCGCCGGGGGAGAGCGTTCACATGACCATCGCGCGCTGGGTGCCGGGCCTCGCCAGGCTCAGAGACTACAGGGTCTCGTTCCTGCCGCACGACCTGGCGGCCGGCCTGACGCTGGGCGCCGTGCTCGTCCCGGTCGGCCTCGCCTACGGCGAGATGGCGGGCATGCCGCTCGCCGGCCTCTACGGCAGCATGTTGCCGCTGCTGGCCTATGCCCTGTTCGGCAGCTCGCGCCAGCTCGTGGTCGGCCCCGACACCGCCATGTCGGCGATCGTGGCGGTGATCGTGCTGCCCATGGCGGTCGGAGACCCGGCACGTCTCGCCGTGCTGGTCGCGATCCTGGGCGTCATGGTCGGCATCCTCTGCGTCGCCGCTGGCATGCTGCGGCTGGGCTTCGTCGCCGACCTGCTCTCGAAACCGGTGATCGTGGGCTTCATGCACGGGCTCGCGCTGGTCATCGCCGTGGCGCAGCTCCCAAAGGTGATGGGCGTCAAGGCGGGCGGCGAGACGACGCTCGACCAGATCGAGGCCTTGCTGCCGAAGCTGGGCGAGACCAACCTCGTGTCGCTGGCGTTCGGCATGGCGACCTTCGCGACGATCTTGCTCTGTCGCCGCTTTGTGAAGCGCGTGCCGGGCGCGGTCGTGGCGCTGGTGGTTTCGGGCGCGGTCGTCGCTGCGGTCGGCGCCGACCGGTTGGGCGTCGCGGTCGTCGGCCGCATCCCGACCGGCCTCCCGTCGCTCTCCATGCCGATCCCCTCGCTCGCCGATTTCGATCTGCTGCTGCCGGTGGCGCTGATGACGGCGCTGCTCTCCTTCTCCGACACCATGATCACCGCACGCGCCTTCGCCGCCCGCAACGGCTACCGCATCGACGCCAACCAGGAACTGATCGCCATCGGCACCGCCAACCTGGCCGCGGGCGTCAGCCAGGGCCTGCCGATCAGCGCCAGCGACTCCCGCACCGCCGTCGTCGAGGCCTCGGGCGGGTGCACGCAGCTGGCCTGCGTGGTCGCCGCTGCCGTCGTCGCTTGCGTCATGCTGTGGCTTGCAGGCCTTCTCTACTACCTGCCATCGGCGGTGCTGGGCGGCGTGCTGATCGCGTCGGCCTGGACGCTCTGCGAGTTCGCCGAGTTCGGCCGGCTGTGGCGCTTCCGCGGGATCAGCCTCGCCGCCGCCCTCGTCACGTTGGCGAGCGTCGTCGTGCTGGGCGTGATGGAGGGCATTCTGGTGGGCGTCGTCTTCTCGCTGCTCCTGCTGCTCCGTGCACTGGCCTTTCCGCCCGACGCGCTGCTCGGCCGCACGCCGGACGGAGGTTGGCACGACAGGACGCATCGTGCCGACGCCGAGGTACAGCCCGGCCTGATCGTCTACCGCTTCTCCGCGCCGCTGTTCTTCGCCAACTGCAACGTCTTTCGCGAGCGGATCGAGGCGCTGGTCGAGAAGACCGCGGGCGTGCGCGCCGTCGTGATCGACGGTCGCGCGATCCACGATGTCGAGTTGACGGCGATCGACATGCTGGTCGACCTGGAGCGGGAGCTCGGGGAACGCGGCGTCAGGCTGCTGTTCGGCAACCTGCAGACTCGTGTCGAAAGGGACATCGAACGCGGCCTGCCGCCGCTGCCGGAGGGCGAGCGTATCACCTTCCCGACCGTCGCCGCGGCGGCCCTCGAAGGGATGAGGCCGCCGCGATCCTGATGGATCGTTACTCCGCCGCCTGGCGTACCGACGTCGCGGCCAGCACCCGGGGCGGCGACATCGGCAGCGCATAGAACCGCGTGCCGAGCGCGTTGTAGACAGCGTTCGACACCGCCGAGAGCGGCGGCACCAGCGGCACCTCGCCGACGCCACGCACGCCCTGCGGGTGCTTCGGGTTCGGGACCTCGATGATCACCGAGTCGAGCATCGGCAGGTCGGAGCAGACCGGCATGCGGTAGTCGAGGAAGCTCGGGTTATCGAGCTTGCCGTTCTTGTCGTAGATGTACTCCTCGCTGAGCGCCCAGCCGATGCCCTGGGCGGCGCCGCCCTGCATCTGGCCCTCGACATAGCTCGGATGGATGGCGCGGCCGACGTCCTGGAAGGACGTGTAGCGCAGCACACGCACGATGCCGAGATCCTGGTCGACCTCGACGTCACAGATGTGGGTGGCGAAGCCGCCCTCGGCGCCCGTCGTGTTGAGCTGCGTGCCGGCGCCGATCGGGCCGCCGGTGGCGCTGGCCTGCGCCGCGATCTGGGCAAGGGTGAGCGGCTCGAACTTGCCGGCATTGTCGCCGGCGGGCCTCGCCTCGCCGTTCTCCCAGGTCACCGCGTCGGGGTCGATCTTCCAGATCTTGGCGGCACGTGCCTTGAGCTGGCCGATCACGTTCTCGGTCGACTGCGTCACCACCATCGCCGAGGCGTAGGTCACGCGGCTGCCGCCCGTCAGGTTGCTGAAGCCGATGACGCTGGTGTCGCCGATCAACACCGATACCTTCCTGTAGTCGATGCCCAGGATTTCGGCCGTGATGTTGGCCGTCGAGGCACGGCTGCCGCCGATGTCGGGATGGCCGGTGATGACCACCACCGTGCCGTCCTCGTTGATGTTGACCTGCGCGCTCGACTCGCCGCCGGCGTTGAACCAGAACCCCGAGGCGACGCCGCGGCCGTAGACCTTGCCGTTGCCGGCCTTGGGCAGCTTGGACTTGTAGTGGTCGTGCGCGCGGGCCTGCTCGATCGTGTCGACGAAACCGATCCGCGGATAGACCGGGCCGTGCGCGGCCTTGGTGCCCTCGCGGGCGGCGTTCTTCAGACGCAGCTCCAGCGGGTCCATCTTCAGCGCCTCGGCGATCTCGTCGAGCACGCACTCGACACCATAGGCGCCGATCGGCGCGCCCGGCGCGCGGTAGGCCGCGACTTTCGAGCGGTTGGAGACGACATCGAAGCCCATCGAATGGACGTTCGGGATATTGTAGGGCGCGAAGGCACAACCCGCCGCCCCGCGGATCGGCGAGCCGGGAAGGGCGCCCGCCTGCAGGCAGAAGGTGCCCTGCGCGGCGACGAGCTTGCCGTCCTTGGTGGCGCCTATCTTGACCTTGCTGACCGAGCCCGAAGTCGGGCCCGAGGCATGGAACACCTCGGTGCGGGTCATTACCATCTTGACCGGACGGCCGGACTTCTTGGCCAGCATGAGCGCGACCGGCTCGAGGTAAATGATGGTCTTGCCGCCGAAGCCGCCGCCGATCTCGGCAGGGATGGCGCGGATGTCGTTCTGCGGGATGCCCGTCAGGTAGGCGCACATCGCGCGGACCATGAACTGGCCCTGGCTCGAGCTCCAGATCGTGGCCTTGCCGTCGGAGACGCTGACCAGGCAGCTATGCGGCTCGATGTAGCCCTGGTGCACCGGCTCGGTGCGGAACGACCGCTCGATCACGACATCGGCCTTGGCGAAGCCCGCCTCGACGTCGCCGAGCTTGTGCTCGAGCGTGCCGGCGATGTTGGAGGGCTTGTCCTTGTACCTGATGAAGTCGTGCAGGATCGGCGCATCGGGCTTCATCGCCGCCTCGACATCGATGACGTGCGGCAGCACCTCGTACTCGACCTCGATGAGCTTGCAGGCCTCGGCCGCGACCTTTTCATTGATCGCCGCGACCGCGGCCACGGGATGGCCGTAGAACAGTGCCTTCTCGCGCGCCATGACGTTGCGGCACATCCAGCGCATGTCCTGGATGCCCAGCATCACCGACTTGTCGAGCGGGAAGTCGACGATGTCCTTGTGCGTAACCACGGCCTTCACGCCGGGATGGGCTTCGGCCTTCTTCGTGTCGATCGACTTGATGCGCGCATGCGCGTGCGGGCTGCGCAGCACCTTGCCCCAGATCATGCCGGGCATGGTCGTGTCGGCGGAGTAGGCGGCGCGGCCCGTCACCTTGTCGGCGCCGTCGGGACGGATCGTGCGCTGGCCGATCCACTTGTTGTCGTTGACCGGGTTCGTCATCGGGCGGCTCCTCGCATGTCGGCAGCGGTTTCCATCACAGCGCGGACGATCTTGTCGTAGCCGGTGCAGCGGCAGAGATTGCCGGCCAGCCAGAAGCGGACTTCGTGCTCGGTCGGGTCCGGGTTGCGCTCGAGCAGCGACTTCGCCGCCATCAGTACGCCGGGCGTGCAGATGCCGCACTGCAGCGCGGCCATCTCGAGGAACTTCTGCTGCAGCGGGTGCAGCTCCTCGCCCGCCATGCCCTCGATCGTGCCGATCTGCTGGCCCTCGGCCTCGGCCGCCAGCATCAGGCAAGCGCAGACGATGCGGTCGTTGACCGTGATGGTGCAGGCACCGCAGTCGCCCGACCCGCAGCCTTCCTTGCTGCCGGTCAGGCCCAAAGGCCCGCGCAGCACGTCGAGCATGCTCTGGTCGGCGTCGCACAGGAACTCGTGCGGCTCGCCGTTGACGGTGGTGGAGACGTGGATCTTGGCCATGACGGTTACTTTCCTCCCGCCCGCTGGGCGGCAATGGCGGTCGTGCGCTTCAGCAGCACGCCCGCGACCTGGGTGCGGTAGGCGATGGTCCCGCGCTTGTCGTCGATCGGACGGCAGGCGGCGCTGCAGGCTGCGGCGGCTTTGGCGAGCGCGGCCTCGTCCAGCTTGGACCCGATCAGCGCCTTCGCCGCGTCCTCGACCAGCAGCACCGTCGGCGCCACGGCGCCGAGTCCGACGCGTGCGGCGGTGCAGACGCCCTTGTCGAGGGTGAGGCTGACGCCGCAGCCCACGACGGCAATGTCCATCTCGGTGCGCGGGATCATGCGCAGGTAGGCGTCGCCCGAGCCCTTTGGACGCGGCGGCAGCGTGAAGGCCACCACGATCTCGCCGGGCTCGAGGTTCAGCCGGCCCGGCCCCTTGGGTACCTTCTCGACCGGCAGCTCGCGCCTGCCGTTCGGTCCCTGGACGGTCACGACCGCGCCGGCCGCCACCAGCGCCGGCACGCTGTCGCCGGCCGGCGAGCCGTTGCACAGGTTGCCGCCGGCCGAGGCTCGGCCCTGGATCTGGGTCGAGCCGATCAGGTTGGCGGCCTCGACCACGCCCGGCCAGACCTTCTTCAGCCGGGGGTGCTCGCGCAGGACGGCGCCCGACACCGCCGCGCCGATGCGGAAACCGCCGTCCTTGTTTTCCTCGATGGCGGTCATCTCCGGGATCTTCTTGATGTCGACGATGACGCCGGGGTTCAGGATCCCGGCGCGCATCTGGACCAGGAGGTCTGTGCCGCCGGCCAGGATTCGCCCGCTGCCCGCGGCGGCGGCGAAGGCGCGGACCGCCTCGTCGAGCGTTTTCGGCGCCAGGTACTGGATTTCCGTCATGTGGTTCGCGACCCTTTCATCCCTCGGAAGGCTGCCGATGCAGCTCGTTTTGCCGAGCGTAGGGCATCCGGTCGGCGACGGGCAAGCGAGTGAGCCGCAGTGCGAGGCAACGCCCGTGGCCGATGTGCGTTATGAGGGCGAAATCCACCCCGGAAACCCTCCATGAGGCAGGCAACCGTCCTCTTTCTTGTCGCCTCGGCGGCGCTGGCGGCTGCAGTCGCTACCGCCCATATCTTCGTGCCACTGCCGGACGGAACCTCTTTTGGAACGGACGCCAAGGCGGAAGCGGCGCCGACGTCGGCTGCCCCGCCGATTGCCACGCAGCCCAAGTCTCTGGTGGAGGCGCGGCAGGCGCCTGTTCCGTTCCTGGCGCGCGAGCGACCCGCCCGGGTCGCCCCGCCGGCGCCCCTCAACGCTCCCAGCCAAGTGGTGCTGCCTGCCAGCGAACACGGCGCCGGCGGGGAAGGTCGGCATTTCGCCAGGGACGCCATCGAGGCCGACGGCTACAAGAGCGTGCGCGATATCGTGCCCGGCCCCGACGGCACATGGCACGGCCGCGCCTTGCGCGGCCGCACGGAAGTGATAGTCACCGTCGACCGCGAGGGTCGCGTCTCCGCCGACTGAGCGGCCTAAAACCTGATCTCGACCTTGCGCTCGGTGGGATCGCTGACGCCGTCGCCGACCTTCACCAGAGGCCTTGCGGCAACGGGGCGCACGCTGATCCTGTCCGCCGGCGCACCCGCCCGCACCAGCTCCTGCTTCACGGCAGCGGCGAGATCGGCGCGGCCCTCGACGCGTACGGTCTTCTGCGCCTTTGCCGCGTCGGCAGCGCTGCGCACCGTGCTCATCGCGGACGCAGGAATCCTGTTGCCGTTCTCCATGAACAGCAAATAACTCGCCTTGGGGGCCGCCGTGGCAACGACGTTGGGTGCCAGCGCCATGGTCTGGCCCATCACCGAAAGAGGCATCATCGCGAGGCCGCCGATCATGACGGCATGGCTGAGCTTGCGCATTGCAGGGTCTCCTTTCGTGATGCCGGAACAACGCTGCGTCGGCCGCGAAGGTTTCCGGCGAACGGGGGACGAATCCGGAACCGTGACCCGAAGGCACCCCAAACAATCTCGATGGCCGGCGGCGCGCATCCTAATGATCACGCAGGCGTTGGTTCCGTGCGTGCCATGGCATCTCGTCGTCCAACTCCAGCCCGTTCGGCGCGCGTCAGACGCCTTGCTCTGCTCGTCCTGGCGGGAATCACGATGCTCTGTGCGGTCGCGCAGGCGCGCACGGGGAGGGTCGTGCTCACCGTAACGGGAGACGAGCGCATGTCGGCCGATCTCCGCGAACTCGTCGAGGATTTCGAGAAGCGTCAACCGCTCGAAGGCGACGCCCTGGCGCTGCTGCAGGGCGCGCAGGCCGTCGCTGCACGACTTGGCGCGGCGCTGCGCTCGCGGGGCTTCTACGACGCCACGCTGACCGTGAACGTCGAGGGGCAGCCGGTCGACGATGCCGCGGCACTTGCCGCTCTCGAGGCGCGTGGCGACAGCCAGCCCGCTTCCTTCGACATCACCGTCGACACGGGACCGCGCTATCGCATCGGCACGATCGCCATCCGTCCCGCTCGGGCGGAGACCTCGCTGCCGGGTGTCGATCGGGCCGGGATCGGTCTCGCGCCGGGCGATCCGGCGGAGGCGACGTCGATCGTCGCTGCGCAGGACAGGCTTCTGGGCGAGCTGCGCAAGCAGGGCTACGCGCTGGCCTCGATCCGCGACCGCGACCTGGTGGTCGATCACGCCACGCGCGAGATGGCCGTGACGTTCGTCGTGCAACCGGGGCCCGTGGCGAAGATGGGCGCCGTGCGCTTCTCCGGCACGGAGAAGGTCGATACGGCCTGGCTGCAGCGTCGCGTGCCGTTCGGGAAGGGTGAGCCCTATACGCCGGACAAGGTCGAGGATCTGCGCGGCAAGCTCACTTCCCTCGGTACCTTCAACGCCGTGCGCGTGAAGCCCGCGACGGAGCTCGACTCCAACGGCGAGCTGCCGATCGATGTCGAGCTCACCGACCGGCTGCAGCGCTCGATCGGCTTCGGCGCGAGCTACGAGACGCAGCTCGGCTTCGCGGTCGAAGGGTTCTGGGTCCATCGCAACCTGTTCGGCCAGGCCGAGAGCCTGCGGCTGTCGGCGGAGATCAACCACCTCGGCCAGGGGTATGCGATCCTCGACACCGGCTTCGCCTTCCGCGCGGCGTTCCGCAAGCCCGACTGGTGGCGGCCCAATCAGGACCTGCGCGTCCAGGCCGCCGCGCTGCGCGAGGTGCTCGACGCCTACACGCGCAAGGCGCTGACCTTCGGCGTCGGCTTCGACCGCACCGTCTCTCCGCGCTTCCAGGTGCGCTTCGGGCTGGCCTTCGAATGGGCCAACATCCTGCGCAACGGCGTCGACGCCACCTACGTGCTGTGGGGCGTGCCGGTGTCGCTGCTCTGGAACTACGCCAACAGCGACCTCGACCCGACGCGCGGCTGGCGCCTGCAGTTCGACGCGACGCCCTGGGCCGACACCGGCCTGGGCGGCAACTTCTTCACCGTCCTGCGCCTCACCGGCCGCAGCTACTTCGATCTCGGCGAACCCGGCCGCACCGTGCTCGCCACCAGGGCCTCGATCGGCAGCGAGCCGGCGATCTCGATCGGCGGCATTCCGCCCGACAAGCTCTTCTATGCCGGCGGCGGCGGCTCGGTGCGCGGCTTCGTCTACCAGAGCGCGGGCCCGCGCGACGCCTTCAACAACCCGCTGGGCGGCGCCAGCGTGGTCGAGGCGAGCGTCGAGCTGCGCCAGCGCCTCTTCGAGTCGTTCGGTGCCGTGGCCTTCGTCGATGCCGGCAGCGCCTATCCCGGCTTCCTGCCCGACTTCTCGCTCTTTGCGCCGCGGGTCGGGGCCGGGGTGGGCATCCGCTACTACACCGACTTCGGCCCGGTGCGCCTCGACGTCGGCTTCCCGCTCAACCGCCGCGAGGGCGATCCGCCGTTCGGCGTCTATGTCAGCCTGGGGCAGTCGTTCTGATGCGGGCGGTCCGCGCCCTCGCCATGGTGCCGGTCGCGCTCGTGGCGCTGCTGGGTCTCGCCTTCGCCGGCCTGCAGACGCCGCCCGGCAAGCGGCTGCTGGCGTCGATCCTGTCCGACGGGCAGGTCCGCATCGGCACCCTCGAAGGCTTCGTGCCGACCGACCTCCGCGCGTCCCATATAGAAGTGTCGGACCGCGACGGGCCGTGGCTGCGGATCGACGGCGCGCGCCTCGCCTGGTCGTTCGCCTCGCTGTTCGGCGGTCGTCTTCGCGTCGACACGCTCGCGGCGGAGCGGGTGGCGCTGTTGCGCCTGCCGGCGGAGGAGCCGGCCGCCCCGGCATCCCCGGACGACGGCCCGTTGCGCCTGCCGTTCGACATCGAGCTGCGGGCGCTCAGGATCGACGACCTGCATCTCGCCGCCGCGCCGGGCGGGCAGGAGTCGCACTGGAAGGTCGCGGGCGACGCCACGCTGGCGCGCGATCTCGGCGAGATGGCGGTCAGGCTCGGCGCGGATCGTTTCGGGGGGCCGGCCGGCCGGCTGGTCGCAGACGTCCGCCTCGAGCGGTCGCCGCGCCGCATCGCGGTGGACCTGACCCTCGACGAGGACCGGGGCGGCATGGTCGCGGCGCTGCTGCGGCAACCCGATCTGCCCGAGGTGTCGCTGCGGCTGCGCGCGCACGGCGACCGGCGCGACGGCGATGCCGAGCTTTCCCTCGCGGCCGGCGATCGGGCGACCGCCCGCGGCACGGCGCGCTGGCGGGGCGAGGGGGCCGACGTGCATGTGCAGGCGACGCTCGACGCCGGGCCGCTCGTGGCTGAGCGACCGGGCGTGCGCTGGCAGGCGCTGCGGCTGACGGCCGACGGCATGCTGGCCGACGCGGTCCGGCTGCAGGGCAGGGTCGAGGGGCTCTCCCTCGCGACGCTCGACCCGCGCCTGCCGCAGCCCGGCGACGTCGCTCTGGCCGCCACGGTCGCGCTGCGCGACGGCGAGGTGACGGTGCGGTCGTTCGAGGTCGCGGCGCCGCTCGTGCGCGCGACGGGCGAGGGGACCTACGTGATCGCCGACGGCAGGGGCGGGCTGCGCGCCACCCTCGACGTGCCGACGCTCGCGCCGCTGTCGGCGATGGCGCAGCGCGCGTTGCAGGGACGGGCGCGGGTCGATGTCGCGGCCACGCTCGACCGGGGCGCGCTCGGGCTGCGCTGGCAGGGCGCGATCGACGATTTCGGCACGCCCGACCTGCCCGAGAATCTGATCGCCTCGGTGAACCTCGCCGGCACCGCCGCACTGGCGTCCGACGGCGCCTGGACCTTGAGCGACGTGCGGCTCGCCAACGACACCGGCACGCTCACCCTGTCGGGCCGTGGCCGCGGACAGGGCGGCACGCTCGACCTCGGCCTCGACCTGCCGCGGCTCGCCGCGTTGCGCGCCGGCGTGGAGGGCCGCGCCTCCGCCGCCGCCACGCTCGCCTTCGGCGACGAGACGGACCTGAAGCTGCGCCTCGACGCGCGCGGCGTCGGCTACCGGGGGGTCGTCGCGGAGCGCCTGGCGCTCGACACGACGGTCACGGCCGGCGCGAGCGGCGCGCTCTCCGGCACGCTCGCGGCGGACGGCGTGGTGCAGGGCCAGCCGCTGACGTTGAACGGCCGCTTCGCGCACGACGCCACGAGCGGGCTGTCGGTACCGAGCCTGCAGGGGCGCTGGTCGAACGCCGTGCTCGAGGTCACCGGTCTCGCGGTCGGCGCGGCGCGCACCACCGGCCGCGCGCGTCTCGACATCGCCGAGCTGAAGGACATCGCGGCGCTGGCCGAGGCGGGCCTGCGCGGCAGGCTGCACGCGGAAGTGACGGCCGATCCCGCCGCGCCGGCAGGCCGCCTCGACATCGGGGTCGCGGCCAGCGATCTCGCGGCCGGCGGGCTCGCCGCGCGCACCGTCGATCTCGCGGGGCACATCGACGATCCCGCCGGCTCGGCGAACACCGACCTTCGCCTCGCCGCCACCGGCCTCACCGGCGCCGGCGGCGTCTCGACCTTGCGCGCCACGGCGAAGGGCGACCGCGCCGCCCTCGACGTCACGGTGCAGGCCTCGGGCGCCGGGCTCGCGGGCGATCTCGCGGCCCAGGTGGAGCCGGCCGGTGAGCATATCGGCATCGCGCTCACGAAATTCACCGGCCGTTGGCGCGACATCCCGCTCGGCCTCGTGGCGCCCACCAGGGTCGCGATCGCCGGCTCGCGCATCGTCGTCGAGCCGACCGGCCTGCGCGTGGGCGCCGGCCGCATCGCGCTGCGCGGCGCGCTCGATCCGGTGGCGAGCGACATGACGCTGGAGCTGGCGGGCCTGCCGCTGGCGACGATCGAGTCCGTCGCGCCGGGCAGCGGCCTCGAGGGCACGCTGCAGGCGAAGCTGCGCGCGACCGGACCGATGGCCGCGCCGCGCCTCGACGCGAATTACGCGGCGACCGGCCTGCGCCTCGGCCGCCCCGAGGCCGCGCTGCTGCCGGCGCTGTCGCTGCAGGGCACCGGCACGCTGGCGGGCCGGCAGGCGGGCTTCGACGCGCGGCTGGCCGCCGGCGCCGGCGGCACCCTCGCGCTGAAGGGCACGGCGCGCCTGCCGCAGAGCACCGCGCCGCTCGCCTCCACCGTCACGATCGGCGGCGTCGTCGATGTCGCGCCCTTCGCGCCGCTGCTGGGCAACGACATTCGCGGCCTCGCCGGCCGGCTGCGGCCGGCGATCACCGTGACGGTCGACGGATCGCGCATCGCCGGCAGCGGCGCGATCGATTTCGAGGGCGGCTCCGTCGCGCTGCCCGAGTCGGGCCTGCGCCTGTCGAACGGCCGGGGCCGCTTCGCCCTGCAGGGCGACACCGTGCAGATCCAGCGCCTCGCCTTCCAGGCCGGCGCCGGCAGCGTGACTGTCGGCGGCTCGCTGCGTCTCGATGCGACGCAGGGGGTCGTGCCGGCGCTCGACGTGGCGGCGCAGCGCGCGCTGCTGGTCAGCCGGCCCGACCTCGCGGCGACCGTCTCGGCGCAGCTCAGGGTGACGGGCGCCACGGCGTCAGGGATCGAGATCGCCGGCCCGGTCACCATCGACCGCGCCGAGATCGCCGTCGGCGGCGGCCAGAGCGCGGACTATCCGACGCTGGACGTGCGCGAGATCAACAAACCGGGCGTGGCGCCTGCAAAGGTGCCACCCCCGCAGCCCGCGCGCACGCCGCCGCCGGACGCGACGCCGATCCGCCTCGCGCTCGACGTGCGCGCACCGCAGGCGGTGTTCGTGCGCGGCCGCGGCCTCGACGCGGAGATGGGCGGCGAGATCAGGGTGACCGGCTCGCCGGCCGCGCCGCAGGCGATCGGCGGCCTCGCGGTGCGGCGCGGCACCTTCAGCCTGGGCGGCAGCCGTCTCACCTTCTCCAGGGGCATCGTCACCCTCGACAATCTCGACCACATCGACCCGCGCCTCGACTTCCTCGCCAGCACCAGCGTGGGCTCGGCCACGGTCGGCGTCGCCGTCACCGGCACGGCGCGCGCGCCCAAGCTCGCCGTCACCTCGAGCCCGGCCATGCCGCCCGACGAGGCGATGGCGCTGCTGATCTTCGGCCGGCCCGCCTCGCAGCTCGGCGCCTCCGAGCTGATCCAGGTCGCGGCGGCAATCGGCGAGCTGACCGGCAAGTCGCCGGGCGACGGCGTGCTCGCGCGCCTGCGCAAGGGCTTGGGCCTCGACCAGTTGAGCGTGGGCCAGGGGAGCGGGGGCCAGCGCAGGAATTCGCCCGGCTCGAAGACGGAGCCCGGTGGCGGCGGCGCCGACAACCTCTCGCTTGAGGCCGGCCGCTACGTGGCGCCCGGCGTCTATGTCGGCGCCCGGCAGGGGGCGACGGGCAATTCCAGCCGCGGCGTCGTGCAGGTCGAGATCGTCGACAACGTGAAGATCGAGGGCGACATCGGCGCCGACTCGCGCGGCCGCGTCGGCATCAAGACCGAGTGGGACTACTGAGAGCCGAT
>CAYQAY010000056.1:14885-32756 GCA_964415585.1 uncultured Reyranella sp. | reverse complement strand
GACACGCACGGCCTGTTCGCGCGGCTGGCCGGCGCCATGGCGATCAGCGGCGCCAACATCGTCGACGCCAAGATCTTCACCCTGGCCAACGGCATGGCGCTCGACACGTTCTGGATCCAGGACCTCGAGGGCAAGCCGTTCGACGGCCCGCAGCGCCTGGCGCGCCTCGCCGCGCGTGTCGAGCTGGCGCTCTCCAACCGGCTCGACATCCAGCGCGAGCTCGACAGTCAGCGCGCCTCGTGGCCCAAGCGCGACCGCGTGTTCACGGTCGAGCCGCGCGTGCTGGTCGACAACAACGCCTCGGACACATTCACCGTGATCGAGGTCAACGGCCGCGACCGGCCGGGCTTCCTGCACGTCGTCACGCGCGCCCTGACCCGGCTCAACCTGCAGATCGCGACCGCGCACATCACCACCTACGGCGAGCGTGCCGTCGACGTCTTCTACGTCAAGGACCTGTTCGGCCTGAAGGTGCTGAACCAGGACAAGCTCAGGCAGATCGCCGCCGCTGTCGAGACATCGATTCGCGACTTCGACGCCCGCTTCGATCCCGTGCCGAAGGCAGCGGAATAGCTATTCCGGCTTGAAGCCCGCTTCCTTCAGGAGCGCAGTGTTGGTCGCGACCTCTTCCTTGATGAACGCCGCGAACTCCTTGGGCCCGCGCGCCGTCGGGACGATGCCGAGCGATGTGGTTCTCTCGAGGAAGGCTTTGTCCTTCGACACCTCGGCCATGCCGGCGGCAAGCTTGTCGATTACGGCGTCCGGCGTGTCCTTCGGTGCCCAGGCGCCGTACCAGGAGCTGAGGTTGAAGTCCTTCAGCCCGACCTCGGCGCTGGTCGGCACATTGGGCGCGAGCGGCGTGCGCTCTTTGGAAGTGACGAACATGCCCTTGGCCCGGCCCGAGGTGGCCAGCGGCAGAAGCGCCGTCCAGGGGTCCATGAAGAATTGCACGGTGCCTGCCATCAGGTCGGTGTTGGCCGGCGCCGTGCCCTTGTAGAGGATGGTGTCGAGCGGCAGGCCGATGCGCTTGATCCAGGCGAGCGTCGCGATATGGCCGGCGGAACCGCCGGAGGAGATTGCGACGAAGAATTTCTTCGGTTCTCTGGCGACCGCGGCCATGGTCGCCGCGTAGTCGGCGCCCGGCACGTTGTTGTTGGCGAGCAGGACCAGCGGCGCTTCGCCCGCCTGCGCGATCGGCCGGAAATCGGTCACAGGATCGTAGGGGCAGGACGGCACGACGGTCTTGCCGAGCACGAAGAGGCTGGCGTTGAACAGCAGCGTGTAGCCGTCGGGATCGGCGCGACGGACCGTGTCCGAGCCGATCGTACCGGAGGCGCCGCCGACATTCTGCACCACGATCTGCTGGCCGAGCTTCTCGGACAGGAACTGCGCGGTAATGCGACCGAGCCCATCGGTGCCGCCGCCCGGCGGATAGGGAACGATCATCTTCAGCGGCTTGTTGGGATAATCCGCCTGCGCCAGCGCCGGTGCGGCGAGTAGTGACGCGCCGGTGGCGGCGAGGACTGTTCTACGACGGAGCTTCATTTCATGGTCTCACGGTTGAACCGAAACTGAAGAAGCACAGGTTGTGCCACGGGCAGTCTCGCAAATCGTCTGCAGGACCTTGCGCTCCCTGACCTCGCCACAGGGCACACCGAGCGCCCGCGACGTGTCGAGATGCTGCTTCAATGTCGCGGTCGCGCCGGGAGCGATCGGTGCCGGCGCACCCTCGCGATAGGCCGACTTGAGCTCGACGGTGCGCTCGCTGCCGTTGCGCAGCGCCAGCACGACGTCGACCTGCAGATAGCCGATCGTCTCGCCCGACTTGTTCTCGACCAGCAGGCTCGGCACGCAGTTGCCGAAGACGTTTGCGTCGCTACCACGCTTCACGTCGATACCGTTTGCGGCAATCGCCGCGGTCCCCACGACCGTCAAACCCAACGCGACAAGAACTGCCTTCATGGTCGCCTCCATGGTTACTGACTGGTTTGCAATCGTTGCTCGCGGCGCGTCGCCAGCATCTGAAGGATCGCCGCCGCCGTCTCCTCGATCGAACGGCGCGTCACGTCGATGGTCGCCCACTTGCGACGTGCATAGAGGCGACGGGCGTTCTGGATCTCGCTCTGCACACGTTCCATATCGGTGTATTCGGATTCCGTGTCCTGCTGCAGCAGCCGCAGGCGATTGACACGGATCTGCACCAGCCGCTCGGGGTCGGTGATGAGGCCGACGACCAGCGGACGCTTGGCCTCCTCCAGTTCCGACGGCGGCGGAACTTCCGGCACCAGCGGCACGTTGGCGGCGCGCACGCCGCGGTTGGCCAGATAGACGCAGGTGGGTGTCTTGGAGGTGCGTGACGGACCAACCAGGATGACGTCGGCGTCCTCGAGATCGTGCGTCGACTGGCCGTCGTCGTGCGCCAGCGTATAGTGCATGGCGTCGATACGGTCGAAGTAGCCCTCGTCGAGCTGATGCTGGCGGCCCGGCCACTGCTCGCTCTTGGAATGGAAGTGAACGGCGAGCACACTCATCGCCTGGTCGAGCACACCGACGCAGGGAAGCTGCAGGCGGCGGCAATGGTCGCGGACGACGTCGCGCAGATCCGGGTCGACCAGCGTATAGAGGACCGGACCGCGGTCGCGCTCGACCGCCTGCATCACTTTCTCCATCTGCCCGGCCGTACGCACCAGCGACCAGACATGTTCCTGCACGAAGATGCCCTCATACTGGACGAGACAGGCCCGAGCGACGCTCGACACGGTCTCACCCGTCGAGTCGGACACCAGATGAACATGAAAGTTGCGGTTCGCCACGCCCGGTTTTACCCCACAGCGTGCCCAGGAGAAACGCGGGATTGTCGACGGGAAGACGGGGACAGCTCGGCACGCGCTTTCGAAAGGCCCGAATCGGAACCCGACTCGCCCGGCCGGTCCCCGGGATCGTCCCTCGCGGACAAGCCAACGAGAATGACCTGCGAATCGGGAATCTGCCCAGCGAATCTCGTGGAATCGCGCTCGGCAGGTCCACAGGGCCTTGGGGAACGATGGCCAATAGGGCGCATCCCCACATGCCACAGCATCTACTACTGCTACTACCTATTATGAATGGAGTAAGAGGAAGACATGAGGAAAAGCGTTTGAGCAGCGGGAAGTTCCTGGAAACGCTCGCCGGGAAGCGCCACCCGACACCGCCAGTGTGGCTGATGCGCCAGGCGGGACGCTATCTGCCGGAATACCGTGCCGTTCGCGCGACGACGAAGTCGTTCCTGGAGTTCTGCTATACGCCTGACAAAGCCGTCGAAGTAACCCTTCAGCCCATCCGGCGATTCGCCCTCGATGCCGCGATCATCTTTTCCGACATCCTCGTCGTGCCCGACGCGCTCGGTCAGAAGGTCTGGTTCGAGGAGGGCGAGGGCCCGAAGCTCGAAGCGCTGACCGATCCATCGCAGTTCGGCCGTCTTTCGAGGGCGCGGCTGCCAGAGTTCCTGGCACCGGTCTACGAAGCGATCCGGCTGACCCGCGCGGCGCTGCCGAAAGAGACGGCTCTGCTGGGCTTCGCCGGCGCGCCCTTTACGCTTGCCTGCTACATGATCGAGGGCAGCGGCAGCCGGGAGTTTGCGAAGGTCAAGAAGTGGGCCTATGCCCATCCCGAATCTTTCGGGCTCCTGATCGATCTTCTGGTAGAGGCCGTGATCGACCACCTCCGCTATCAGGTCGAGGCTGGCGTCGATGGCGTGCAGCTCTTCGATTCTTGGGCGGGCGTGCTGCCCGAAGAGCAGCTCTTCCATTGGTCGCTCGATCCCATGGTCCGGATTGCCAAGGGCCTGCGCGAGCACCATCCGGGTATTCCGATCATCGCTTTTCCGCGCGCGGTCGGTCCGGCGGCGCTGATGTATCGCCAGCCGCACACTTTCTCGGCGCTGTCGATCGACACCGGCATCGGAGCACATTGGGCGGCCAGGGAACTACAGCCGCACATCTGCGTGCAGGGCAATCTCGACCCGATCATGCTGGTGGCGGGCGGCCAGGCGATGGAACGCGAAGCCACGCGCATCCTCGACAAACTCGGGCACGGCTCTTTCGTGTTCAACCTGGGTCACGGCGTGGTGCCGCAGACGCCGCCCGATCACGTCGCGCGCCTTGTCGAGATCGTGCGCAACTGGAAGCCCGGCGCGCCATGAAGGTCGCGATCATCCTGTTCAACCTCGGCGGACCGGATTCGCCCGAGGCCGTGCAGCCGTTCCTGCGCAATCTGTTCAGCGATCCTGCCATCATCCGGCTGCCGTCGCTTCTGCGGAAGCCGCTGGCGAGCTTCATTGCCCGGCGTCGCGCGCCGAAGGCACAGGGGATCTATGCCCAGATCGGCGGGGCATCGCCGATCCTCGGGCAGACCGAGGCGCAGGCGCGCGCGCTCGAGGCAGCGCTGGGGAGCGATGAAGCGGGACGGAGGCACGAATGGCGCGGCTACGTCTGCATGCGCTACTGGCACCCGATGACGGACGCCGTCGTAAAGTCGGTCCAGCGCTTCGAGCCGGACCGCATCGTGTTGCTGCCGCTCTATCCGCAGTTCTCCACGACGACGACGGACTCTTCTATGTTCGCATGGAGAACGGCAGCGGCGGCGGCGGGATTGCAGACGCCGACCCAGGCGGTGTGCTGCTATCCCGATGACGAGGGTTTCATCGCCGCGTCCGTCGAACTTCTGACCCAGGGCCTGCGCGAGGCCGGCGACCTGCCGCGGCGCGTGCTATTCTCGGCGCACGGCCTGCCGGAGAGGGTCGTCCAGGCGGGTGATCCCTACCAGGTTCAGGTCGAACGCACGGCGCGGGCGATCGCTGGGCGGATCGACGGGCTGGACTGGTCGGTGTGCTATCAGAGCCGGGTCGGGCCGCTGAAATGGATCGGTCCTTCGACCGAGGCCGAGATTCGCCGCGCCGCGAGCGACGGCAAGGCGATCGTGCTCTATCCTCTGGCCTTCGTGTCCGAGCATTCCGAGACCCTGGTCGAACTCGACATCGAATACCGCCGTCTCGCTGTGGAGTCGGGCGCGGCGACTTACGTTCGCGTCCCGACGGTCGGCACCCATCCGGCATTCATCGCCGGCCTCGCCGCCCGCGTGCGCGCCGTACTGGCCTCTGCACAGACGGCGATCTGCCACGGCGCAACGAGCATGCCGTGCGAGCGCCGGCACGTCGGCTGTCCGTTGGTCGACGGAGCCGTATGATGCTCTACGAGGTGCTGAAGGCGCTGCACATCATCGCCGTCATCGCCTGGATGGCGGGACTGCTCTACCTGCCGCGGCTCTTCGTCTATCATGCCGATGCGCCGGTCGGTTCGCCGCAGAGCGAGACCTTCAAGACCATGGAGCGGCGGCTGGTCTACGCGATCATGGAACCGGCGCAGGGCGCCGTCTGGATCCTCGGCCTGCTGCTCGCCTGGCGCGGCGACTGGTGGACTTCAGGCTGGTTCATCGTGAAGGTCACGCTGGTCCTGGCGCTGACCGGCGTCCATCACGTCTTCGGCCGCTGGCGCAAGACGTTCGAGGCGGATAAGAACACGAGACCGGCGCGGTTCTATCGCATCTGGAACGAGGTGCCGACGGTGCTGATGATCGGTATCGTCTTCGTCGTCGTCCTCAAGCCCTTCTGACGGGAGAGACATGAACGCCACCACGACGGTCGATTGGCGCGACCAGATTTTCGAGGTCCTTCAGGACCATGACGTTAAGCAGGTCTATCACGTGCCCGATGCCGGCCATGGCCGGCTGATCGAGGCCTGCCAGAGGTCGAACTCGATCCGCACCCTGGCGCTCACGACCGAAGAAGAGGGCATTCCCCTCGCCTGCGGCGCCTGGCTGGGCGGCCAGCGCTCGGTGCTGCTGATGCAGAGCTCGGGCGTCGGCAACACCATCAACCTGATGGGAATGCCCAAGACGCTGCGCTTTCCCTTCCTGACCCTGATCACGATGCGCGGCGACTGGGGCGAGTTCAATTCCTGGCAGTACCCGATGGGCCAGGCGACGCCCAAGGTGCTCGAGGCGATGGGCGTGCTGGTCTACTCGGTCGACACTCCGAGCGAGGTGAAGGCCACGGTCGATGCCGCGGCGCGCTCGGCCTTCAACGGTGGCCAGGCCGTCGCCGTGCTGCTGCGCCAGAAGCTGATCGGCATCAAGAATTTCGGGAAGAAGTGACCATGAGCACGCAAGCGCAACGGGCAACACTTCAGCGCCGCCCGCTGGTGAAGAAGATCCTGGAAGGCGCCGACGACAACCTGCTGGTGATCGCAGGCCTCGGCTCGTCGAACTGGGACGTCACCGAGGCGGGCGACCGTCCGCTCAACATGCCGCTCTGGGGCTCGATGGGCGCGCCGGTCGGCATGGGACTCGGCCTCGCCATAGCGCAGCCGAAGAAGCGGGTGCTGGTGATCACGGGTGACGGCGACATGCTGATGAGCCTGGGCTCGCTCGCCACCGTGGCGACGCAGATGCCGGAGAACTTGGCCATTGCCGTCCTCGACAACGAGAAGTTCGGCGAGACCGGCAACCAGTCGACCCACACCAGCCCGCGCAACAATGGGCCGACCGACTCCGGCGCCGGCACCGATCTCGCCATGATCGCCAGGGGATGCGGCATCCCCGACGCCGCGATCGTGCGTGACGCAGCCGAGGTGGCGCAGCTCGTGAAGGACCTGCGCACCAAGAAGGGGCCGGTGTTCCGCCTCGTGAAGGTCATGGTAGAAAAGCTCGAGTTCGTGATGCCGCCGCAGGACGGCGCGCATCTCAAGGACCGTTTCCGTCAGGCTCTGCTGGGCCATCCTTAGGAGGCCACGATGACCGCCTACGCTCCCTTCCCGCTGATCGATCTCTCGGGCGGACCGCGGGAGCGGGGTCGGCAACATGGCAAGGCCGCCGCGGATCGCCTGCGCCGCGGCGCCAGGATGTACGCCGAGTCGCTTCTGAAGAGCGGCGTCGAGTGGAAGGAGCTCGAACGGCGCGCCGAGGCGATGGTGCCGACGATCGAAAAGTTCGATCCGACCTACGTCGAGGAGATGCGCGGCATCGCCGAGGGCGCGGGCGAGCCTTTCGCCGCCGTCGTGCTGATGAACGCCCGCACCGAGATGGTGGTGGCCGCGCGCAAGCAGCAGGCGGCCAAGCATTTCCCGGACGGCTGCACGGCGGCGCTCGCCCTGCCCGAGGCCAGCGCCGACGGCGTGCTGCTGCACGGCCAGAACTGGGACTGGCGCGCCGAGTGCGCCGAGACCGGCGTGGTGCTGCGCATCCGCCGCGACGACGGGCCCGACATCCTGACCTTCACCGAGGCGGGCGGCCTCGCGCGCTCCGGCCTCAACTCCGCCGGCATCGGCCTCACCGCAAACGCACTGGAGTGCGACCGCGACTACCAGCGCGGTCCCGGCGTGCCGCTGCCCTTCATCCGGCGCAAGGTGCTGGAAGCCTCGCATCTGGCGCTCGCCGTACAGACCATCGTGTCGACGCCCAAGCCCGGCTCCAACCACATGGCCGTGAGCCACGCGACCGCCGGCGGCACGGTGGCCGAAGCCTTCGGCTTCGAATGCGCGCCCGACGACACGTTCTGGATCGCGCCCGATCGCGGCCTCTATGTCCACGCCAACCACTGGATCGCCGAGCCCGCGCGCGCCCGGGTGAAGGACACCGGCCTCGCCGAGACGCCGGACTCGATCTATCGCGACAAGCGCGTGCGCGACCAGCTTTCGCAAAAATTGGTTTCTGGGTGCAGCAAGCTCACGCTCGAGGATTTCCGGCAGGCCTTCTTCGACGACTGGGGCACGCCGCACTCCGTCTGCCGGCCGCCGCGCCCGAACAACCGCGGTGTCGTGACAGCGACCACGGCGATGATCCTGATGCGGCCGGGCGAGGGCCATCTCGAAGCCTGCCCGATGCCGGCACTCAACCGTGCCTTCACGACCTACACGCTGACACCCGATCGCACGGCGCAGAAGCAGGCGGCGGAATGACTATCCCGGATACCAGGCGGCGTTGCGCTTCTCTCTGAAGCTCGCGAGGCCTTCGCGCGCCTCGTCGGTCTGTCGAGCCTGGGCGTGCTCGTCGATCAGGATGCGGAGCTCGGCGTCGTCGATCGACGCGCGGGCCGACGCGAGGGCACGGAGCTTGGTGGCGGTCGTGGCGCGCGGGGCGTTCATCAGGATCGAGTCGATGATCCTCTCACCCGCGGTGTCGAGACCCCCGGTCGGGCACATTACGTGGACGAGCCCGATGCGGCGCGCTTCCTCAGGCCCGAAGCGCTCGCCGGTCAGGGCGTAGCGGCGCACCTGGCGCAGCCCGATGGCGTGACAGAGATGGGGCAGGATGATGCCGGCCATCAGGCCCCAGCGGGTCTCGCTGATCGAGAAGATCGCATCTTCGGAGGCCACGACCATATCGCAGGCCGCGGCGATGCCGGTGCCGCCGCCGAAGCAGCCACCCTGGATGAGCGCGAGGGTCGGCACAGGGCAGGTGTCGAGGCGTCGGACCGCCTCGGCGGTCATCCGGCTAGCCCGCTCGTTTTCGGCGGGTGACCGGGCGGCGACGCCCAGGATCCAGGCAAGGTCGGCGCCGGCCTGGAAATGTCGTCCGTTGCCGCGCAGCACGACCGCGCGCAGCCGTTGTTCGCGCCCCAGCGCGTCCATCGCATCGTGCAGGCCCTGGAGAAGATCACCATTGTAGGCGTTGTTCACATGGGGACGGTTCAGCGTGACCGTCCCTACGCCGCGCCTGTCGATCGCCCAGAGCACGGGGTCGTTCATCTTGTTCAGTCGGCCTTCAGGTAACTGTCCTTGAGCGCGATCTTACCGTCGCGCACCTCGTAGAGATCGATGCCGTAGCGGTCGAAGGGCTTGCCGGCATGGTCGATGCCGGTCGCACGGAACAGCCCGAAGATCTTGCTTCCCGAGCGATGGATGCTGGCCTCCGAGTAGCGCGCCTCGCGATGGGCCCGGCTCTTGTCGCCGAAGTAGGCGCGCAGATCGGCCTTGCCCTTGAGGACACGGCCCGCCGGCGAGCCGCCGGCATTCTGGCGCCATTCGAAGTCGTCGGTAACGCAGGCGGCGATCTCCTCGACATCGGCCTTGTTGAAGGCTTTGCCGAAACGGCGGAACAGGTCGTCGATGGCGTCAGGCATTGAATCCTCCTAGCGATCAGCTCTTGAGCAATCCGCCGAACGCCCGGGTGATGTGGTTCCTTACCATGGCGTCGTCGATCGTGGACATATCTGCGCGCATCGGCCGCTCGCCCGGCAAGGAAATCTCGACCTCGCGCGCCGGCACGTCGCCGCGATAGCGGAGCACGGAAGCCGCAGGTTTGCCCGAGGGATGGACCGTGAGCACGAGCGCCGGCGCGCCGTCCGGCGATGTCTCACGGTCCGGTGAGAATTCGAGAGTCGAGATGTTGGCGTCATGGCCCGCATCGCGCAGCTTGCCTTGGGCGTCGTCGAGCGCCGGACGGATGATCTCGCGACACTTGACCCAGAAGGCCTGCACGAAAAGGTCGGTCTCGGCGTCCACTTCCCCTCCGATCGATTGTCCGGAGAAGCCTAGCACCTAAATGTCCCAGGGTGGCGGCGAAAACTTCTCGAGGATGAACTCGATGAAGGCCGTCACTTTCGGCGCAAGGTGGCGGCGGTGCGGGTAAACGGCGTGGATCGGGATGGGATCCTCGGCGCGGAAGTTCTCGAGGAGCGAGATCAGTTCGCCGCTCTTCACCGCGCTCGCCACCGTGAGACGGGTCAGGCGGACGATGCCCAGCCCCTGCAGCGCCATGCGCATCTGCGCCTCCCCTTCGGTGACGGCGACCCTGCCGCCAACCTCGATCTCGCGAATCTGGCCATCGATGCGGAACGGCCAGCGGTTCAGATAGGAGCGGTCGCGCGAGATTATGCAGTTGTGCCGCGTGAGGTCTTCGGGTCGCTGCGGCGCGCGGCGGAGGGCCAGATAGGACGGCGAGGCGCAGACCAGCCTTATGTCCTCGCCGATCTTGCGCGCCATGAAGCTGGTGTCGGCGAGACGACCGATGCGGATGGCAACGTCAACGCCCTCCTCGATCATGTCGACGACGCGGTCGGTCGGCATGAGCTCGAGCTGGAGCTTCGGGAAGCGCTCGAGGAACTCGGCGATCACCGGTGCGAGCTGGTGGGTCGAGAAGGCGAGCGACGTGGTCACGCGCAGCAAGCCGTGCGGCGTCTTGCTCTGGCCACTGATCTGGCTCTCGAGCGCTTCGATCTCGCCGACGATCCGTCGCGCCGTGGCGTAGAACGCCTCGCCCTCCTCGGTGAGGTGGAGGGCCCGGGTGGTGCGCTGGAGGAGCCGGACGCCGAGCCGGGTTTCGAGCCGCGTGATCAGCTTGCTGACCGCCGAGGGCGTCAGGCCGAGCGCTGGCGCGGCGGCCGAAAAGCCTTTGGAATCAACGACCCGCACGAAGGCGGCCATTTCGCTCGCATGATCGATCATTGCGCGATTAATGAAGAAGTTTCATCAGTTATAGTCAGTATATGCATATTAAACTCTTCGAAGAACATAATTAGGTTCCTCCAACCCTTTTGGAGGTCTCAACATGTTTTCGATCCGTTATCCCACTGTCGACGAACGCCGTGCCTACGAAGACCGTGCTCGACGCCTGCGTGGCGCGGCCGTTGCCGGCCTCGTCCGTGATTTCGCACGCTGGGTTTCGACTGCCGCCCGCTAACCGGATCGGCGCTTGACCGATTTCGTCGGCACCTTGACTCCCGCTGCTCTGAGCAGCTCAGCAGCAGCCTCCCGGGCGGCCGTAGCGACCTTCGGATCGCCACGGACGACGGCGGCGGCGATCGCGCCGTCGATCAGGATCAGGAGCTGCAGCGACAGTCTCTCCGGGTTGTCGGCCTCCAGCTGCACGAGCAAATCGCGCAGTCCCTTGCGCCGCTGTTCCTTGAAGGCGAGCGCGACCTTGTTTGCCGCGTGCGCCGGCTCCTTGAGTTCGGCCACGGCGTTCACGAACGGACAGCCGCGGAACGCGCCGGTTCCGATGGTCCGCTCCAGCCTCTCGAAGTTCCCCAGGATCTGTTCGACCGGCGGCCGTTCCGACGGCGGCGCCGGCTTCAGCCGCCGCGACAGGTAGGCCACGATCAGCTCGTCCTTCGACGGGAAGTAGTTGTAGAGCGTGCGCTTGCTGATGCCGATCTCGGCCGCGATCGTGTCGACACCGACAGCGCGGATACCCTGGCCGTAGAAAAGCCGGTCCGCGGTGTCGAGAATCCTCTCCTGCATAGCTGCCCTGCCGGCCGCTCGTGTCATCGCCGTTTGATCTCCCACCACCCTTCGTTAGTCTCTACACAGACCTGTGTAATTTAGGGCGGCGCAGCATCATGCTCAAGGAATTGCGGCCGGTCATGCCGATCCTGGTCGGGGCGTCGATCATGCTGAGCATTGGCATGGGGGTGCGACAGAGCTTCGGTCTCGTGATGCCGTCCCTGACCCGCGACATTGCGCTGACCGTTTCCGACTTTGCCTTCGCCATGTCGCTGCAGAACCTGGCCTGGGGCTTCCTGCAGCCGGTCGCCGGGGCGCTGGCCGTGCGGGTCGGCTTCCGCTCGGTGATGGTTGCGGGCTCGGCCTTCTATGTCGCCGGCCTTCTGCTGTTCGCGCTGGCCGACGGCATGGCATTGGTCCTGCTGGGCGGCGGCGTACTGGTCGGTGTTGCGCTCGCCTGCACCGCGTCGGCGATCTCGCTCGCCGTCGGTTCGCGCGCCGCGCCGGCCCACCTGCGGAGCTTCGTGCTGGGCGCCATCACGGCCACGGGTTCACTGGGCGCGGTAGTCTCCGCGCCGCTCGGGCAGATGCTGACGACCGATATGGGCTGGCGCGCCGGCCTGCTGGGCTTCCTCGTCCTTACCCTCGGCATGCTGCCGGCGGCCTGGATCGCCGGCCGCGTCGACCGACTCTCGCTGCCCGTGGCAGCGGCCGGCCAGATCGGCGAGGTTCCGGCGCGCCGGGCCCTCGCCGCTGCGGCGCGCAGCCTGCCGTTCCTCGTCATGACCGCCGCCTACTTCGTTTGCGGAATGCAGCTCCTGTTCATCACGACGCACCTGCCGTCGTACCTGGCGATCTGCGGCATGGACCCCACGCTGGGCGCGCAAGCACTGGGGGCCATCGGGGTGTTCAACGTGTTCGGTTCGCTGTTCTTCGGCTGGGCCGGCGGCCGCTGGAACAAGCTCGCGCTGCTGGGCAGCATCTATGTCGCCCGCTCGATCGTGCTGGCAGCCTACTTCTTCGTTCCCCCCACACTTGCCGGCACCCTGGTCTTTGCCTCGGCGATGGGCTTTCTGTGGCTGGGTGTCGGCCCGCTGGTGGCGGGCGCGGTGGTCGAGATGTTCGGCCTGCGCTGGCAGGCTATGATCCAGGGTGTCGCCTTTATGAGCCACCAGCTCGGCAGCTTCCTTGGTGCCTTCGGCGGCGGCGTCCTGTTCGACGCGCTGGGCTCCTACGACCTCGCCTGGCGGCTGGGCGTCGCCATGGGGCTGGCGGCAGGCATCGGGCAGGTGGCGTTCGCGCTGCTGGGGCCGCGACTTGGCCCGCCACCCGCCGCGATGCGGCCTATTCGGGCTTGAACTCCTTGATCTCCTGCTTGCGCCACTTGAAGCGCAGCTCGGCCAGGCCGACGCTCAGCACGTAGAAGATCGGCGTGAAGATCAGACCGAAGATCGTGACGCCCAGCATGCCGGAGAACACCGCGGTGCCCAGCGACTGTCGCATCTCGGCTCCGGCGCCCTCGCTGATCACCAGCGGAACGACGCCCAAGATGAAGGCGAGTGAGGTCATCAGGATGGGTCGCAGGCGGGTCTTAGCGGCGGTGACAGCGGCGTCGAAGCGGTTCATGCCCTGCTCGTGCGCCTGCTTGGCGAACTCGACGATCAGGATGGCGTTCTTGGCCGCGAGGCCGACCAGCACGACGAGGCCGATCTCGACCAGGATGTTGCGGTCCAGGCCGCGGATGTTTACGCCGATCATGGCGGCCAGAATGCACATCGGAACGATCAGGATGACGGCCAGCGGCAGCAGCCAGCTCTCGTAGAGCGCCGCCAGCAGAAGGAACACGAACAGTACGGCCAGGCCGAAGGCCAGCGCCGCGGTGTTGCCGGCAAGCTTCTCCTGCAGGGCGATCTCGGTCCATTCGAAGCCGAAGCCAGAGGGCAGCACCTTCTCGGCAAGCCCTTCCATCGTCGCGATGCCTTGGCCGGAGGAGTAGCCGCGCTGCAGCGCCACCTGGACTTCGGCCGCGGGATAGAGGTTGTAGCGGGCAACGCGATAGGGACCGGTAATGTCCTGGAACGTGGCTACTGCGCCGATCGGCACCATCTCGCCCGAGACGCTGCGAGTCTTGAGGTTGGCGACGTCGCGCAAAGTGAGGCGGTAGGGATTGTCGGCCTGGGCGGTCACCCGATAGGTACGGCCGAGGATGTTGAAGTCGTTGATGTAGGCCGAGCCCATGTAGGCCGACAGCGTCTCGAACACGCGTGCGATCGGCACGCCGAGCTGCTCGGCCTTGGTGCGGTCGATGTCGGCGAAGATCTGCGGCGTGCGGGTGTTGTAGAGCGTGAAGGCCTGGGTGAGGCCCGGGGCCTGGCCGGCCGCGCCGGCCAGTGCCCAAGTCGCCCCCTCGAGCGCCGTCAGACCGCGCGAGGCGCGGTCCTGCACGTAGCCCTTGAGGCCGCCGCCGGTGCCGATGCCCGGCACGGAGGGAGGCTCGAGCACGAACACGAAGGCCTCACGCAGAGCGAACATCTGGCCGCGGAGGTCGGCCAGGATCATGTCCTTGGTGATACCCGGCCGTTCCTCGAACGGCTTCAAGGTGACGAAGATAACACCGGTGTTGGGCGCGTTGGTGAAGGTCGCGCCGTCGAAGCCGACGAAGGCCACTGCGTCCTTGACGCCGGGCCGCGACGTAATGATGTCGCTCGCCTGGCGCACCAGCGCATCGGCACGCTCCAGAGTGGCACCGGCGGGAAGCTGCATGGCGGCAATCAGATAGGAGCGGTCGAGCTGCGGCACGAGGCCGGTCGGCGTGGACACCAGCCTGTTCCAGGTGAGACCGACCAGGCCGGCATAGATCACCAGCATGATGAAGCCCATGCGGATCAGCCGCGCCGTCGTGCGGCCGTAGAAGTTCGACAACCATTCGAAGCCACGATTGAACTGGCGGAAGAACCAGTGCATCGGGGCGGCGACGCGGTCGACGAGGGTGGGCCTTGCCTTCTCGACGTGGCTCAGCGCGTGGGTCTTCAGCAACACCGCCGCCATGGCAGGCGACAGGGTGAGCGATACGAACGCCGAGATCGCCGTCGAGGCGGCGATGGTGATGGCGAACTGCTTGTAGAACGTGCCTTGCAGGCCGGTGATGAAGGCGGTGGGCAGGAACACAGCAATCAGCACGAGAGAAATGGCGATCAACGCGCCGCCCACCTCGTCCATGGTCTTGTGCGCGGCTTCCTTGGGCGACATGCCCTGAGTCAGATAGCGCTCGACGTTCTCAACCACGACGATTGCGTCGTCGACCACGATGCCGATCGCAAGCACCAGGCCGAACAGGGAGAGCGTGTTGAACGAGATCCCGACCGCCGCCATGACCGCGAAAGACCCGATCAGCGACACCGGGATGGCCAGGATGGGGATGATCGCCGCTCGCCATGTCTGCAGGAACAGGATTACGACGAAGACGACCAGGAGCACTGCCTCGAACAGCGTCGTGATGACGGCGTCGACCGAGGCCTGGATGAAGGTCGTGGGGTTATAGACGATCGAGTAGTCGAGGCCGGCAGGGAAATTTTTCTTGAGGCGCTCCATCTCAGCGATGATCGCGTCCGAAGTGGCGAGCGCGTTGGAGCCCGGGCGCTGAAATACGCCGAGCGCCGTGGCGGTCTTGTTGTTGAGGTAGGCGTTCAGCGTATAGTCCTGCGCACCCAACTCGACCCGGGCGATGTCGCGCAGGCGGGTGACCGACCCGTCGGGTTCCGCGCGCACTACGATGTTCTCGAATTCCTCTGGCGCACTGAGACGCCCCAGAGTGCGGACGGAAAGGGTAAAGGCGCCGGGCGACACGGCCGGCGCCTGGTTCACCGCGCCGGCCGCCACCTGCAGGTTGGCGGCGCGCAGCGCCAGGATGACCTCGCCGGCCGTCAGGTTGCGGGCGGCGACGCGGGCCGGATCTAGCCAGATGCGCATCGAGTAGTCGCGGCCGCCGAACACCAACACGTTGCCGACACCGTCGACGCGGCTCAGCACGTCCTTGACGTAGAGCGTGGCGTAGTTGGAGATGTACTGCTGATCGCGCGTGCCGTCGGGCGAGATCATGTGCACGACCATCATCAGATCGGGCGAGGCCTTGCGCACGACAATGCCGAGCCGCTGCACGTCCTCGGGCAGGCGGGGCTGTGCGACCGCGACGCGGTTCTGTACCAGCACCTGGGCCTGGTCGATGTTCACGCCCGGCTTGAAGACCACGTTGATCGACAGCCTGCCGTCGCCGGTCGACTGCGAATTGATGTAGAGCATGTCGTCGACGCCGTTGACCTCGAGCTCGATCGGCGTGGCGACGGTCTCGGCGATGACCTCGGCCGAGGCGCCTGGATAGATGGCGGTGATGTTCACCGTCGGCGGGGCGATTTCCGGATACTCGGCGACGGGAAGGCCGCGCTGGGCAATGAACCCCACGATCAGGATGATGACCGACAGGACCGACGCGAAGATCGGGCGGTCGATGAAAAAGTGCGAAAAGCGCATGCAGGGCCTCTACCTGGCCTTGGCGACGATTTCGCCCTTCTGCGGCACGACCTTGGCGCCGGGCCGGACAAGCGGATTGGCGAGGCCATCGAGCACGACGCGGTCTGTCGGCTCCAGACCTGAGCGGACGACCCGGAGCCCGTCGACGATCTGGCCGAGCGTGACCGGCTTGGCCTGCACCACGTTGTCCTTGTTGACGATGAAGA
This sequence comes from uncultured Reyranella sp., assembly GCA_964415585.1. GTDB lineage: Bacteria > Pseudomonadota > Alphaproteobacteria > Reyranellales > Reyranellaceae > Reyranella. The sequence continues at coordinate 16,768 of CAYQAY010000056.1, read as the reverse complement.
CGATCTTGCGGGCCTGATCGGAGATCACCGCCGAATCGGGAATCAGCAGTGCGTCGTACTCGCCACCGAACAGTTGCAGGCGGCCGAACACGCCGGGCGTCAGGAGTTGGTCCTTGTTGTCGACCAGGGCGCGCACACGGATCGTGCCGGACCGCGCGGTCATGGCGTTGTCGACGAAGTCGACCTTGCCGGTACGGGTCCAGTCGGTCTCGTCGGAAAGCCGGATGCGCACGGGGTTGGCGCCGTCGCGCGACGACGCGAGCGCCCCGGACAGTATGAGGCGGTTGTAGCGCAGGTGATCGGCTTCGGAGACGTCGAAGACGAAGCGGATCGGATCGAGGGTCACGATCGTGGCGAGCAATGTGGCGCCCGTCTGGCCGCCTGAGATCAAGTTGCCGGCATCGACCTTGCGGTCGGAGATGCGGCCGGCGATCGGCGCTGTGACGTTGGTCCATTCGAGGTTGAGCTTGGCGTTCCTCAGCGCGGCCTCGGCCGACTTGAGCTGTGCGCGGGCGACCGCCAGGGCTGACTTGCGCGAATCATGCTCGGCTTCGGTGATGGTGCGAGAGGCGATCAGGGATGCGCCGCGGCTGACCTGCAGCTCGGCGAGCTCGACCTGGGCCTTGTTGCGGGCGACGTCGGCTTCCGCCGATTCGACGGCGATCTCGTACGGCCGCTGGTCGATGGTGAACAGCGGATCACCGACATTGACGATCTGGCCGTCGCGAAAGTCGATCTTCTCGATGAAGCCTGAGACGCGCGCGCGCACCTCGACGGACGCGACCGCCTCGAAGCGACCGGAATACTCGTCCCATTGCGTGACACGCTTGGCGAGCGGCTCGGCGACGCCGACCGGCATGGCCGGCGGACCGCTCTGCGCGAGCGCTGCAGTCGGCGCGAGCAGAAGGGCGACGATGGCGATGAGACGGCGGCTGATGGACAAACGGAACTCCTCGCGACGGCGCGCGCGTTGCGCCTTGACATGTGGTTGCGCCAGCGCACCGTGTCAATTATGCGGCAGGTATACGTCTGCTCATGCGCCTCCGATCTTGCTGGCAAGTTGCAAGCACATGGCGGTTTGTTGCGCCGATCGCTGGTGATCCGGCAATCATCGGGCCAGAATTGTGTATGTGCGCGCATAGCTCGGCCCGATTTGCGGTGATCGTCAATCGCATGGCCCACAAAGGCGGCGCGGGCCGCCGATGGCCCGCGATCAGGAGCGAGCTCGAGAGGCGCTTGGGACCATTCGAGCCGCTGATTACCGAAGCCCCCGGGCATGCGACGACCATTGCGCGCAAAGCGCTCGCCAACGGCGCGCGGCGATTCATTGCCGTAGGCGGCGATGGCACGGCGAACGAAACACTGAACGGCCTGATCGGTCCGGATGGTGCTCTCCTTGCGCCCGACGCCGCGCTTTGTCCGATACCGGCCGGCACCGCCAATGAACTCTGCCGCGCACTTGGTTACCTCGGCGATACGGCGCAGGCTTACGATGCGGCTGCCGGCACCGGGTCGCGCGCGGTCGATTTGCTTCGCGTGCGCTGTGCGGGCCTCGACGGCCGACCGGTCGATCGCTTCGGCTATCTTGTCGTCTCGGTAGGAGGAGCGGCCGAGATCAGCCATCGGACGTCGCGCTCGCGCTGGCTGAAGAAGTTCGGTGAAATCGCCTACCTACTGATGACGCCCATCGTGACCTTGGGATACCCCCCGCGGAGCATCACTCTGTCGATCGACGGCACGCCCGCCGTTCCCCGCAGGATCTTCACGGCCATGGTGGCCAACACCGAGAACGGAGGCGGCGGCATGAAGCTGGCGCCGGGTGCGCGGTTCGACGACGGCATCCTCGACCTCGTCGAGGTCGGGGACACGTCGAAGCTCGGCAT
>CAYQAY010000056.1:0-14785 GCA_964415585.1 uncultured Reyranella sp. | reverse complement strand
TCGACGACGGCATCCTCGACCTCGTCGAGGTCGGGGACACGTCGAAGCTCGGCATCCTCTTCAACATTCTGCCCAAGACCTATAGCGGCGCCTATGTCCGCCATCCCAAGGTGCGCGTCGGGTCCGGCTGCCACTTTCGCTTCGACAGCGACGTCGACACGCTGGTCGATCTCGACGGCGAGACCGTGGGCAAGCTGCCGCTCGAGGTCTCGGTTTTACCCAGAGCGTTCAATGTCGGCGTCGCTATCATGCCGGCATGAAGAAGAAGACATTCGGAACGCCGCTCAAGCGCTCGGCCGTCAAGATCATGATGCTGGGCTCGGGCGAGCTGGGCAAAGAGGTGGTGATCGAGGCGATGCGGCTCGGCGTCGAGGTCATCGCCTGCGACCGCTACGCTGATGCGCCGGCCATGCTTGTGGCCAACAGTTCGCATGTCTTCAACATGCGCGACGGCAAGGCGCTGCGCCGCGTGATCGAGAAGGTGAAGCCCGACTTCATTGTCCCCGAGATCGAGGCGATCGCCACCGACACGCTGGTCGAGCTGGAGAAGGAGGGATGGACCGTCATCCCCACGGCGCGTGCGACGCGCCTCACGATGGACCGTCGCGGCATCCGCGAACTCGCCGCGGAGAAACTCAAGCTGCCCACGTCGCCCTATCGTTTCGCCGCGAGCCTGGAAGAACTACAGAGCAGCGCAATGGCGGTCGGCTTTCCCTGCTTTATCAAGCCCACCATGTCGTCGTCGGGCCACGGCCAGAGTGTGGCGCGCAAGCCTGCGGACATCGCGCGAAGCTGGAAGCATGCGATGGACGGCACGCGCGCCAGCACCGGCCTGGTGATCGTCGAGGGCGCCATCGACTTCGACTACGAGATCACCCTGCTGACCGTCCGGCACGACGGCGGCTTCGCCTTCTGCGAGCCGGTCGGCCACATCCAGGTCGACGGCGACTATCGCGAGAGCTGGCAGCCGCACGGTATGACGGCAACGGCGCTCCGCAAGGCGCGCGACATCGCGAAGAAGGTCGTGAACGACCTCTGCGGTCGCAAGGGTCGTGGCCTGTTCGGCGTCGAGCTGTTCGTGAAGGGCGACAAGGTCTGGTTCTCCGAGCTGTCGCCGCGCCCCCACGACACCGGCATGGTGACCATGGTCTCGCAGAACATGAGCGAGATGGAGCTGCACGTGCGCGCCATCCTCGGCCTGCCGATTCCCGAGATCACCTGCCGCGCCGCGGCCTCCGTGCCGGTGCTGGCCGAGGGCAAAATCTCGGACCCGACCTATGCGGGGCTGGAGAAGGCCTTGACTCAGCCCGGCACCTCGGTGCGCATCTTCGGCAAGCCCGAGGTCAAGGGCCATCGCCGCATGGCGGTCGTATTGGCGACCGGCCGCACCGTCGCGGAGGCTCGCCGCAAGGCCAAGGCTTCGGCGAAGCAGCTCAAGGTGAGCTGAACGTCTGCCTCAATGGCGGAAGTGGCGCATCCCGGTGAAGACCATGGCGAGTCCCTTCTCGTCGGCCGCGTCGATCACTTCCTTGTCGCGCATCGAACCGCCCGGCTGGATGATCGCCGTCGCGCCCGCTTCGGCGGCAGCCAGAAGTCCGTCGGCGAAGGGAAAGAAGGCATCCGAAGCCACGACGCTGCCCACGGCCGGGCTCACCTTGAGGCCGGCCGTCTCGCCGGATTCAGCGGCGCGGATGGCGGCGATGCGTGAGGAGTCGCGGCGGTTCATCTGGCCCGCGCCGACGCCCACGGTAGCGCCATCCTTGGCATAGACGATGGCGTTCGACTTCACGTGCTTGCAGACGGTGAAGGCGAACAGGAGATCGTCGAGTTCCTTCGGAGAGGGCGAGCGCTTGGTCACGACCTTGAGGTCCGCCTTGGTGACGCGGCCGTTGTCGCGCGTCTGGAAGAGATAGCCGCCGGCCACGCTCTTCAGCGTCATGCCGGCCGTCGACGGGTCGGGTAGTGTGCCGGCCAGCAGCACGCGCACGTTCTTCCTCTTGGCGAAGATCTCCAGCGCCTTCGGCGTCGCGTCGGGGGCGATCACGACCTCGAGGAAGAGCTTGGAGAGTTCCTCGGCGGTCTTGGCCTCGAGCGTGGTGTTGACCGCGACGATGCCGCCGAAGATCGACACGGGATCGCATTCGTAGGCCTTGCGGTAGGCATCGAACTGGTTCTTCGCCACCGCGACGCCGCAGGGGTTGGCGTGCTTGATGACGACGACCGCCGGCTCCTTGAACTCGGCCACGCACTCGTAGGCTGCTTCGGTGTCGCCGATGTTGTTGTAGGAGAGCTCCTTGCCCTGGACGATCTTCGCCGTGGCGACGCCCGGCCGTCTGCTGCCGTCGGAATAGAAGGCAGCCTTCTGATGCGGGTTCTCGCCGTAGCGGAGCGTCTGCACCAGCTCGGCCGACATGGTCAGCCGCTCGGGGAAGGTCTCGCCCGCCTGGCCTGCGAACCAGTTGGCGATCGCCGAATCGTAGGAGGCGGTGCGGGCATAGGCCTTGGCCGCGAGCTTGCGGCGCAGCGCCAGGGTCGTGGCGCCGTTGTTGGCCTTCAGTTCGTCGAGCACCGACGCATAGTCCTTGGGATCGACGACGATGGTCACGAAGTCGTGGTTCTTGGCCGAGGCGCGGATCAGCGCCGGGCCGCCGATGTCGATGTTCTCGACGCAGGTCGGAAAGTCCGCACCGCGCGCCACGGTCGCCTCGAACGGGTAGAGGTTCACCACGACGAGATCGATGCCCGCGATCTTGTGGTCGCTCATCGCCTTCCTGTGGCTGGTGTCGGTGCGACGCGCCAGGATGCCGCCGTGGATCGTGGGCTGTAGCGTCTTAACGCGGCCGTCCATGATCTCGGGAAAGCCGGTGTGGTCGCTCACCTCGACGACCTCGAGGCCGGCGTCGCGCAGCGCCTTGGCCGAGCCGCCGGTCGAGAGGATCTCAACTCCGTGAGCTGCCAGCGCCTTGCCCAGCTCGACCAGGCCCTCCTTGTCGGAAACGGAGATCAGGGCACGTTCGACGCGGGCGAGGTCGGGGGTTGGCGAGGGGACGTATTGGGTGGCGGCAGACATGGCGGGTTTGTAGCCCGCGCCCCGGTGGGTAGAAAGCGGCGGATTTACGCGTCCGCCCCCTCCAGGACGCGCACCCTGAAACCCGCCGCCTGAAGAGCCCGAACCAGCTCCCGCGCATGGTCGCGGTCTCGGGTCTCGACCGTGACGTCGAGCTCCGTGGCCTTGGCGACGACGCTGCCGAAAAGCCTTTGGTGCTGTACTTCCACGATGTTGCCGCCGGCCTCGCCGATCAATCCGGCGACCCGGGCGAGCTGGCCGGGCAGGTCGCCGATCATCAGCCGGAGCCGCACGATCCGGCCGTCGCGGACCAGGCCACGCAGCAGGACGGAGGCCAGCAGGCGGGTGTCTATGTTGCCACCGCACAGGACCAGCCCGACCTTGCGGCCGGTGAAGTCCTGCGGGTGGGCGAGCAGGGCGGCGAGACCGGCCGCGCCGGCGCCCTCGGCGACGGTCTTCTCGACCTCGAGGAACAGCGCGATCGCCCGCTCGATGGCAACCTCGTCGACCGCCACGACCCTGTCGACCAGGGCGCGCGCGATGGCAAGCGGAGCCGCGCCGATGTCGCGCACCGCGATGCCCTCGGCGATCGTGTCGCCGCCGACCGTGACCTGCTCGCCGGCGAGGAGCTGGCGCATGGCGGAGTAGCCCGCCGATTCCACCCCGATCACCTTCGCGTCGGGCTTCAGCCCGCGCGCGGCCACGGCGCAGCCCGCGATCATGCCGCCGCCGCCAACCGGAACGACCAGCGTGTCGATCTCCGGGGCGTCCTCGATCATTTCCAGCGCGATCGTCCCCTGGCCCGCGATGATGCGCGGATCGTCGTAGGGATGGACGAAGACCAGCTTCTCGGCGTCGGCCAGCCGATGCGCCTCGGCCGCCGCTTCCGAGAGCGTGTCGCCCTTCAGCACGACGCGCGCGCCATGGTCGCGCGTGTGTTTCACCTTGGTGTTGGGCGTGAAGGACGGCATCACAATGGTCGTGGGGATGCCGAGCCGGCCGGCATGATAGGCGACGCCCTGCGCATGGTTGCCGGCCGACATGGCGATGACGCCGCGCTTGCGCTCCTCCGCGTTCAATTGCAGCAGCGTGTTCAGCGCACCGCGCTCCTTGAACGAGGCGGTGAACTGCAGGTTCTCGAACTTCACCCAGACATCTGCCTTGGCGATGCGCGACAGGGTTTCGCTGCGCAGGCAGGGTGTGTGCACGACCGCGCCCGCGATGCGCTTGGCGGCGACACGAACGTCGTCAAGTGTGACAGGCAGGGAAGAGGACATATGACCTAGAAGTCCGTCACCTTGCCGTTGAACTGCCAGTCGCCATAGCGCGTCGGTTCGGGTCCGGGCGGCCCCCCAATCTCGACGACCTTCTTCTCGGCCTTCTTCGGCTTCTCGGCCGGGAGGGGCGCCGCCGGTTCGGTTTTCGGGGGCTCCGGCGGCGTGGGTACCTTCGGTTGGGTCATGGCGGCATGATGCGCTCTGGCGCCTTGATTCGCCACAGTTGGAAACCATCTTTCCGGCCATGAACTACTTCAAGACTGCCCTTCTTCTGGCTGCTCTCACCGGCTTCGTGCTCGTGGCGGGCTACCTGCTGGGTGGCCAGACCGGCCTCGTCATCGCGCTCGTCGCGGCGCTGGGCATGAACCTCTTTGCTTACTGGAACAGCGACAAGATGGTCCTGCGCATGGCGAACGCGCAGGAGGTCGGGCCGGAGAACGCGCCGGAATTCTACGGCATCGTCCAGCAGCTGGCAGAGCGCGCCGGGCTGCCGATGCCGCGCGTCTACCTGATCGACGAGGACCAGCCGAACGCCTTCGCGACCGGCCGCGATCCCGAGCATGCCGCGGTGGCCGCGACGACGGGCCTGCTGCGCCATCTCAGCCGCGAGGAGATCGCGGGCGTGATGGCGCACGAGCTGGGCCATGTCCGTCACCGCGACACGCTGATCATGACCGTAGCCGCGACCCTGTCGGGCGCCATCGGCATGCTGGCGAGCTTCGGCGGCCTGATGGGCGGCGGCCGCGATTCCGACGGCCGGCCGCTGGTGAACCCGATCGTGGCCATCGCCATGATGATCCTGGCGCCGATGGCCGCCATGCTGGTGCAGATGGCGATCAGCCGCAGCCGCGAGTACGAGGCCGACCGCATCGGTGCGGAGATCTGCGGCCAGCCGCAATGGCTCGCCTCGGCGCTCGCCAAGTTGCATGCCGGCACGCAGCAGATCCACAACGAGGCGGCGGAGCGCAACCCGGCGACGGCGCACATGTATATCGCCAACCCGCTGGCCGCGGCCGGCGGCATGTCGAGCCTGTTCTCGACTCATCCGCCTATGGAGGAGCGCATCGCACGCCTGCAGGCGATGGCGCCGTCGAGCGCGGATGACTATCGCGCGGCCTCCTCCGCGCGACCCGCCCGCTCCCGCGTACCGCAGTCCAGGCCCAGCCCGTGGGGCACCACCTCGCGGCAGTGGCGCCGCGGCCCCTGGGGCTAAGGTTTCGGCAGCGCCGTCGGTTCGTCGCCGAGATCGACTTCGAGGATTCGTTCGCCGCGCTTGGTGATGCGATCGGCCGAGATGTCGACCTCGCGCAGGTCCTTCTCGGTCATGGCGAAGTGCGACTTGAGCTTCTCGACCCGCTCGTCGAGCCGCTTCACGTCGTCGAGCAGCAGACCGACAGTCTTCTGAATCGCGCCAGCCTGCTCGCGCATGCGCACGTCCTTCAGCACCGCACGCACGGTGTTCAACGTCGCCATCATCGTGGTGGGAGACACGATCCAGACGCGCGCTTTATAGGACTCCTCGACGAGCGAGGTGAAGTTGGCGTGCAGCTCGGCATAGACCGCTTCCGACGGCAGGAACATCAGGGCGGACTCGGCCGTCTCGCCGGACACGATGTACTTGTCGCGGATGTCGGCGATATGCTTGCGGATGGCCTGCTGGAAGCCGCGCTGCGCGGCGGCTAGGGCTGGTGTGTCGCCCGCCGCTACCGCGCGCAACGCGCTGTAGCTCTCCAGCGGGAACTTGGCGTCGATGGCGATCGATCCGGGCGGGTTGGGCAGATGCAGGAGGCAGTCCACCCGTACGCCCGACGACAGCGTCGACTGGAATTCGTAGGCCTGTGGCGGCAGCGCGCTCGACACCAGGTCATTGAGCTGGACCTCGCCGAAGGCGCCGCGCGCCTGTTTGTTGGAGAGCACCTCCTGCAGGCTCACGACCTGAGTGGAAAGCTCGCCGATCTTCTTCTGCGCCTCGTCGATGCGGGCCAGCCGCTCGCGCAGGTCGGTGACGATCTGCCCCGTGGCCTTCTCGGTGCGGTCCAGCCGCTCGTCGACGACCTTGGAGAGGGCCTGCTCCTGCTCGCGCAGCGAACGCTCGACCCGCTGCACGGTCTCGGCCTGCTGGCTGAGTGCCAGGGCGAGCTGCTGGCGCATCTGCTCGGCCTCGCGGCTGTTTCCGCCCTGGCGCAACAACACGACGACCAGAATCACGGCCAGCAATGCGGTGGCGGCGAGGAGGACAAGGGTCAGAGCATCCATTGCCGCCCTTATAATCCGCCGCCTCGACAAGCGCACGGCCGGCCGGTAATCCAACGGTCTACATGTCTCCGAAACACGATCCCGACGTCTGGCTGTTCGATCTCGACAACACGCTCTACCCGGCGCGCTGCAACCTGTTCGCCCAGATCGACGTGCGCATTGGCCGCTACATCGCCGACTGGCTGAAGGTCACCGTCGAGGAGGCCCGGGTCGTCCAAAAGCAGTACTGGCGGGACCACGGGACGTCGATGCGGGGCATGATGAGCCTGCACGGCGTCGATCCGACCCACTATCTCGACTACGTCCACGACATCGACTACTCGCCGGTCGAGGCCAATCCGGCGCTTGAGGCGTCGTTGAAGGCGCTGCCGGGCCGCAAGCTGATCTTCACCGCGGGCGACGTGCCGCACGCCGAGCGCGTCATGGAGCGGCTGGGCGTTGCGCATCATTTCGAGGCGATCTTCGACATCGCCGCCGGCGACTACTGGCCGAAGCCGCATAAGCAGATCTACGAGAAGCTCGTGAGGCAGCACGATGTCGACCCGACTCGCGCCGCCTTCGCCGACGACATCTCGGTAAACCTCAAACCCGCCGCCGACATGGGCATGCGCACGGTGTGGATCCGCACCGATGAAAGTGTGAAACGCGCAGCCGACACCGATCTCAGCCACATCCACCATCAGACCGACGACCTCGCCACCTGGCTCGCCGAGTGGGTCGCGGAGAGGGTGGCCGAAAGGAATTCCGAGAAGTGAAGATCCTGATCCTGGGCGCCGGCGCGGTCGGCGGCTATTGGGGCGCGCGCCTGACGCAGGCCGGCATCGACACCACTTTCCTGTTGCGCGAGCAGCGCGCCGAGAAGATCCGCAAGATTGGTCTGGTCGTGAAGAGCCCGAAGGGCGATGCGACCGTGACGCCCAAGGTAGTGACCAGGGGCGGCGAGGGCGGCCCCTACGACGTTGTCGTGCTGGCCTGCAAGGCTTACGACCTCGCTTCGGCGATCGAGTCTATCGCGCCCGCCATGGGGCCGAACAGCACGATCGTGCCGATGCTGAACGGGCATGCGCATTTCGCGACGCTCGACGCCAGGTTCGGCGCGGCGCGAGTCGCCGGCGGCCTCGCCCGCATCTCCGGCATGCTGGGTCCCGAAGGCGAGATCCTGCACACCGGCCCGTCCGGCGTCTCCTTCGGCGAGCGCGACGGCAAGCCCGCCCGGCCATCGCTGGTCGAGCTAGACGCCGCCTGCAAGAAGGCCGGCATCGATGGCGGCCTCAACGCCAACATCAACCAGGATCTCTGGGACAAGTGGATCATGCTGGCGACGATCGCCGGCATGTGCTCCTCGATGCGCGGCAATATCGGCGACATCATGGAGGCCGAAGACGGCGCGGCCATCGTGCTCGAGACCCTGGAGGAAAGCCGCAAGGTCGCCGCGGCCGAAGGCTACCCGCCGAGCGACAAGGTATACGCGGGCCTGCAATCGTCGCTGACGACCAAGGGTTCGAAGGCGGTGGCGTCGATCCTCGGCGATATTGAGAAGGGCAGCGCGGCCGAGGGCAAGCAGATCGTGGGAGACATGCTGTTGCGTGCACGCAAGCACGGCATCGCCACGCCCAACCTGCGCTTCGCCTACGCCCATCTGCAGACATACGAGGCCCGCCGCGCACGCGGCGGCCTCAAGTAGGAGTTGCCATGAAGATCCTGATCCTGGGCGCCGGCGCGATCGGCGGCTATGTCGGCGGACGCCTGCACCAGACCGGCGCCGACGTGACGTTTCTCGTGCGCGAGAAGCGGCTGGAGGCGTTGCACCGCGACGGCCTCGTCATCAGGAGCACCAGGGGCGACATCACGCAGAAGGTAAAGACTGTCACTAAGGGCAGCGAAGGCGGCCCCTACGACGTCGTGCTGCTGACCTGCAAGGCCTACGACCTCGACTCGGCGATGGATGCCATCGCGCCCGCAGTCGGTGCCGGCACCACGATCGTGCCGCTGCTCAACGGCATGCGCCATCTCGATACGCTCGATACCCGTTTCGGCGCGGCGAAAGTCGTGGGTGGCTTGGCCCGTGTTGGCGTCGCCATGAACGAGCAGGGCCACATCCTGCACACCAGCCCGTTCGCCGCAATCTCCTTCGGCGAGCGCGACGGCAAGCCACCGCGTGCAGCGCTCACAGCGCTCGACGCGGCGATCAAGAGTTCGGGCGTCGACGGCGGGCTCAACGCCAACATCGTTCAGGATCTCTGGGACAAATGGATCATGCTCTGCACGCTGGCGGCAACCTGCTGCCTGATGCGTGGCACCTCGGGCGATATCCTCGAAGCCGAGGAAGGTCGCGCGATCGTGCTCGAGACGGTCGACGAGGGTCGCAAGGTCGCGGCCGCAGCCGGCCACGATCCGGGCGAGAAGGGCATTACCACCATCCGCTCCTTCCTGACTGTGAAGGGCTCGAAGTTCGCGGCCTCCATGCTGCACGACCTCGAGAAGGGAGCAATGGTCGAGGCCGACCACATCGTGGGCGATATGATCGCGCGTGCGAATAAGGACGGCATCGCCACGCCGAACCTTAGGCTGGCCTATGCCCACTTGCAGGTCTACATGGCGCAGCGGGCGCGCAAGGTCGGCAAACAGGCTTGAAAGCCCGGCCGCCCGGGCCTACGTCTTGCGCATGAAGTTCTCGGTTGCCCTTTCGCTGGTGCCGCGACGGAACCATCCGATCGCGGAAGCGTAGTCCCCGAGCCGGAAGTGTGTCCCGGCATCGGGGCACCAGATCGCATGTGCGATCGACCGATACCAACATTTCGTCTTTTGACTTCAGGAGCATCCGCGATGCCCGCTCTCGTGCGTAACCGTTCGGTTCCCAACATCGTCGTCAGCAACGCCGATTACGAGCGCCTGACCGATCTCGCCACCGCCTCCCTCGGGCGCCTGCCCGAGGTCGCAGAAGAGCTGCTGGCGGAAATGGATCGCGCCAAGATCGTCGCAGACGACAGCTTCCCGCCCAACGTCGTGCGTATGGGCTCGACCGTGACCTTCCGCTCGGACGACGGTCGTGAACTCACCGAGCAGCTCGTCTATCCCATGGACGAGGACAGCGACGCGCACAGGATCTCGGTAATGACGCCGGTCGGCGCGGCCTTGATCGGACTCGCTGAGGGTCAGTCGATCTTGTGGACGGCCCGCGACGGCCGCAAGCATGAGCTCACGGTCGTCAAGGTCAAGCAATAACGCCCGTTCCGTCGGTGTCTAGCGACCGGTGCTCAGTGCTCCGTATGCGGCCAGCGCCGCGTGATTGACGAGATCGCTGACCGTCGCGCCCATCTGCACGATCTGCACGGGCTTCTGCAGGCCGTCGATCACCGGACCGATGACGGTGACTCCGCCCAGCGATTGCATGAGGCGCGAGGAGATGTGGGCGGAATGCAGGCCCGGCATCACCAGAACGTTGGCCGGGCCGGTGAGGCGAGTGAACGGATAGGTCGACTTCAGCAGTTCGTAGTCGAGCGCCATGTCTGCCTGCATCTCGCCGTCGTACTCGAAGTCGACCTCCTCGGCGTCCAGCAGCCGGATCGCCTTGCGGATGCGGTCGATGCGCTCGATCTCGCGGCTGCCGAAGTTCGAGAAGGAGAGGAACGCCACCCTCGGGTCGTGGCCCATGGTGCGCGCGTTCTTGGCCATCTGCTTGGCGATGGTCGCAAGCTGCTCCGGCGTCGGCGTCTCGTTGATCGAGGTGTCGGCCAAGAACACCGTGCCGTGCCGCGACACCACGATGGAGTAACCGATGGGTACCTTGTTGGCCTCCACGTTGATTACCCGCTTCACGTCGGCGTAGCACTCGGGGAAGCGGCGTGTGATGCCCGTGACCATGCCGTCGGCATCGCCCATCGCCACCATGCAGGCGCCGAACACGTTGCGGCCCTGGTTCACCATGCGCTGCACGTCGCGGCGCAGGAAGCCGTCGCGCTGCAGGCGTTTGTAAACGAGGTCGGTGTAGGGTGCATTCCTGGTCGAGAGCCGGGCATTGTGGATTTCCATGCCGTCGGTGTTGTTGATGCCGAGCGACTTCATGGTCTCGCGCACCTGTTCCTCGCGGCCGATCAGGATCGGCGTGCCGTACCCGTTGTCGCGGAACACGACGGCGGCGCGGATCGTGCGCTCCTCTTCGCCCTCGGCGAAGACGATGCGTTGCGGGTTGGCCTTGACCTGTTCGAACAGGCTCTGCAGCCAGTGGCTGGTCGGATCGAGGCGTCCCGACAGGCTGCGCTTGTACTCTGCCATGTCGGCGATCTTTTTCTTTGCGACGCCTGACTCCATGGCGGCCCTGGCGACCGCGGCCGAGACCTCGACGATCAGGCGCGGGTCGAACGGCACCGGCACGACATAGTCCGGACCGTAGCGCAGGCGGCGGCCGGAATAGGCACGGTCGACCTCGTCAGGCACGTCCTCGCGCGCGAGCTTGGCCAGCGCCTCTGCGGCGGCGATCTTCATCTCTTCGTTGATGGTCGTCGCCCGTACGTCGAGCGCGCCGCGGAAGATGTAGGGGAAGCCAAGGACGTTGTTGATCTGGTTGGCGTAGTCGCTGCGGCCGGTGGCGATGATCGCGTCGGCGCGGACCGACTTCACGTCCTCGGGTGTGATCTCGGGATCGGGATTGGCCATGGCGAAGATGATCGGCTTGGCCGCCATCGACTGGACCATCTCCTTGGTGACCGCGCCCTTGACCGACAGGCCGAAGAACACGTCGGCGCCCTTCATCGCCTCTTCCAGGGCGCGCGCCTTGGTGCGGACCGCATGGGCGCTCTTCCATTGGTTCATGCCTTCGGTGCGGCCCTGGTAGATGACGCCTTTGGTGTCGCAGAGGATGGCGTTGTCGTGCGGCAGGCCCATGGCCTTGACCAGCTCGATGCAGGCGATGGACGCGGCACCCGCGCCGTTCACCACCATCTTGATGTCCTTGATGCTGCGGCCGGTGAGGTGCAGCGCGTTGATCAGGCCGGCGGCCGAGACGATCGCGGTGCCGTGCTGGTCGTCGTGGAAGATCGGGATGTCCATCAGCTCGCGCAAGCGCTGCTCGATGATGAAGCACTCCGGTGCCTTGATGTCCTCGAGGTTGATGCCGCCGAAGGTCGGGCCTAGGTAGCGCACGCAGTTCACGAACTGGTCGACGTCCCTGGTGTCGACCTCGAGGTCGATGCAATCGACGTCGGCGAAGCGCTTGAAGAGGACAGCTTTGCCCTCCATCACCGGCTTGCCGCCGAGCGCGCCGAGATCGCCCAGGCCCAGCACCGCGGTGCCGTTGGAAATGACGGCGACCAGATTTCCCTTGGCAGTGTAGTCGTATGCCGTGTCCGGGTTCTTCGCGATCTCCAGGCAGGGGGCCGCGACACCGGGGGAATAGGCCAGCGCCAGGTCGCGCTGCGTGACCAGTGGCTTGGTGGCGATGATCTCGATCTTTCCGGGCCGGCCGCTGCGATGCATCACCAGCGAATCGGCGTCGAGATCGCCCATTTCATTGACCATTGCTTCCGAGCCACTGCTCGCCATTCGCTTCTCTCCCGGTTGGGACGGCATATTGACGGCAATCCAGGGCGCATGCCAGCCATCCCGCGCTGCAACGCAACTCTCGCTGCCCAGATAGATATCGTCCACCTGTCGTCCACATGGATCGCTCTGCGCCGTGTGCTAGACCGGGCGAAGCCCCGAGGAGTCCAGTGCCGGACAGCTCCGCCATCCCCGCCGACGCGACGCCGATGATGCGCCAGTATCTGGCGATCAAGGCCGCGCATCCGGACCATCTCGTGTTCTACCGGATGGGGGATTTCTACGAGCTGTTCTTCGACGACGCGGTGAAGGCCTCGGCGGCGCTCGACATCGCGCTGACCAAGCGCGGCCAGCATCTCGGCGAAGACATCAAGATGTGCGGCGTGCCGGTGCACAGCCACGAGGCCTATCTCTCGCGGCTGATCCGCCGGGGCTTCAAAGTCGCAGTTTGCGAGCAGATCGAGGATCCGGCCGAGGCCAGGAAGCGCGGCGCCAAGTCGGTCGTCGAGCGCGGCGTCGTGCGCGTCATCACGCCGGGCACGCTGACCGAGGATGCGCTGCTCGACGCGCGCAGCCACAACTATCTCGCCGCGCTTGCCGAGGCGCAGGGCGAGCTGGCGCTGGGTTGGCTCGATCTCTCGACTGCGGACTTCGCGGCCCAGCCGCTGCAGGCGGCCCAGCTCGCGGCCGCGCTGGCGCGCCTCGCACCCGGCGAGCTGCTGGTGCCCGACCGGCTGCTGGCGCGCGAGCCGCTCAAGACGATCCTTGAGGAATGGAACGCCGTCCTGACGCCGCTGCCCTCGGCGCGGTTCGACAGCGACAACGCGCGCAAGCGCCTGCAGGCGGCGTTCAACGTCGCGGCCCTCGAAAGCTTCGGGTCGTTCTCGCGTGCCGAGGTCGCGGCCTGCGGCGCACTGCTCGACTACGTGGAGCTGACGCAGGCGGGCAAGCGTCCGGCGCTGGCGCCGCCGCGCCGCGAGCGTGCCGACGGCACGATGGAGATCGACCCGGCGACGCGGCGCAACCTCGAGTTGGTGAAGAGCCTCGACGGAAGGCGCGACGGCAGCCTGCTCGCCACCATCGACCGCACCTTGACCGGTCCCGGCGCACGCCTGCTGGCCGAGCGCATCGCCGCCCCGCTGACCGGGCGCGCCGAGATCGACCGCCGCCTCGACCTGGTGCAGCTCTTCGTCGAGCGCCCGGCCGTGCGCGAGCGCGTGCGCGAGACGCTGCGCCGGACACCCGACATCGAGCGCGCCCTGCAGCGGCTGAGTGTGGGCCGCGGCGGCCCGCGCGACCTTGCGGCCCTGCGCGACGGGCTGGAGGCGGGCGAGGCGCTGGCGGGGTCGCTCGCGGCCGAACCGGAAGCGCTGGCGCCGCCGCCAATCAGGGGAGCAGAGGGGCCATTGGCCGAGATCGTCGCGGCCTGCTCGAACCACGGTGCGATCGTCGCCGCGCTCGCCGAAGCGCTGGCCGACGAGCCGCCGCTCCTGGTGCGCGACGGCGGCTTCGTGCGGCAGGGCTATCGCGCCGAGCTCGACGAGCAGCGGACTTTGCGCGACGACAGCCGCAAGACCGTGGCGGCTCTCGAGGCCAAGTACCGGGCGGCCGCCGGCATCGCGACGCTCAAGATCCGGCACAACAACATGATCGGTTACCACATCGAGGTGACGGCGACGCACGCCGACAAGCTCGATGTGGCCGCGCTGGGCTTCACGCGGCGCCAGTCGATGTCGAACGCCACGCGCTACAGCACGGCGGAGCTCGCCGATCTCGAGACGCGCATCGGCCGCGCCGCCGACCAGGCGTTGGCGATCGAGCTCTCGATCTTCGACGAGCTGGTGGCCGGGGTGATGGCCGTGTCGGCCGCCATTGCAGCGGCAGGCCGCGCGCTGGCGGCGCTCGACGTCGCCTCCGCGCTGGCCGAGCTCGCCGCCAGCAGCAACTACGTGCGGCCCGTACTGGCCGACGATCCCTCCTTCGCGATCGAGGGCGGCCGCCATCCGGTCGTCGAGGCGGCGCTGTCACGGCAGGGTGGCTCGGGCTTCGTTCCCAACGACTGCGATCTGGGCACCGAGCGCCGCCTGTGGCTGCTGACGGGTCCGAACATGGCCGGCAAGTCGACCTTCCTGCGCCAGAACGCGCTGATCGCCGTGCTGGCACAGGCCGGATCGTTCGTGCCCGCGAAAGCCGCCACCATCGGCATCGTCGACCGCCTGTTCAGCCGCGTCGGCGCCGCCGACGACCTGGCGCGGGGCCGCTCGACCTTCATGGTCGAGATGGTCGAGACGGCGGCGATCCTGAACCAGGCGACGCCGCAGAGCCTCGTCATCCTCGACGAGATCGGGCGCGGCACGGCGACGTTCGACGGTCTGTCGATCGCCTGGGCGACCCTCGAGCATCTCCACGACGTCAACAAGTGCCGCGCGCTGTTCGCCACGCACTATCACGAGCTGGGCGCGCTCAAGGAGCGGCTGGCCGCGCTCGCGCCCTACACGATGCGCGTCAAGGAATGGCAGAACGAGGTCGTGTTCCTGCACGAGGTCGCTCCCGGCGCCGCCGACCGGTCCTACGGCATCCACGTGGCCCAGCTCGCCGGTCTGCCGGCCGCCGTCGTGGCGCGCGCCGAGGAGGTGCTGGCCGTGCT
>CAYQAY010000055.1:0-32848 GCA_964415585.1 uncultured Reyranella sp. | reverse complement strand
TCGGCCGAGCCATGCGCCGATGGAGTTGCAGGTTCAGCAGGATTGTGGTAGGAAATAGCCTAGGCTGGCGCTCGGACCGCGCCGGCCTTTTCCATCCCTGGCACGACCCCTCGCGGCACGCCCGCGAGCCAGCGCAAGGCGCGGGGTGCAGCCGCCGCGGCTCCTGAGCCGCGGACAGTCCCACGAACGACCCCCGTCTCGACCGACGCCGAAAAACGACGCCGGATCAGACACTTGACGACGCCTGAGCAACACGGCGCAGCGGGGGCACCAAGCAACGAAGAAGCGAGAGATGCGTAAAAGCCCGTCGTACAAGGCTCATCTCCGATGTGCGGACACCGTTCCGGACAACACGCGTTACATTCAGGTGTCCAGAAATAACGGGCGAAAAGCCCGTCGTTGTTGGCTTTCCGGCGTGCGGGAAGCCGAAATCGGGCCGGGGACCTGGTCGGGGACTTCGGCCGGGGTTTTGCGTCAGTGACCGAGGTAGCTTTTCCTCAGATCAGGATGCTGGGCGAGTTCGGCGGCGGGTCCCGAGAGGGCGATGCGGCCGTTCTCCAGCACATAGGCGCGGTGGGCGAGGCCGAGCGACTGCACGACGTTCTGCTCGACCAGCAGGATGGCGAGGCCCTGCTCGTTCAGCCGGCCGATCAGGGCGAACATCTCCTCGACCAGCAGGGGCGAGAGGCCGAGCGAGGGCTCGTCGAGGATCAGCAGTCTGGGCTCGGCCATCAGGCCGCGGCCGATCGCCAGCATCTGCTGCTCGCCGCCCGACAGCGTGCCGGCGGATTGCGTGAGGCGCTCCTTGAGGCGCGGGAAGATCGCCAGCACGCGTTCGAGGTTCTGCGCCCGGGCGGCCTTGCCGCGGCAGTAGCTGCCGAGCTCGAGGTTGTCGCGCACGGCGAGTGTGGGGAAGACGCGGCGTCCCTCGGGGACCTGCACCAGCCCCGCCTCGACGATACGGGTCGAGGGCGCACCGGTGATGTCGTGCCCGTCGAAGCGGATCGTGCCGCCGAACGGCCGGTAGAGTCCGGAGACGTTGTTGTTGAGCGTCGACTTGCCCGCGCCGTTGCTGCCCAGCAGCGCCACGATCTCGCCGGCGCCGACGGCGAGGTCGACGCCGCGCAGCACCTCGATGGCGCCGTAGCCCGCGCGCAGGGACTGGATCTCAAGCACGAAGGACCTTCGCAGCACCGTGTCCCAGGTATGCTTCGACGACCTGCGGATCGTCGGCGATGGCGGCGGGCGTGCCCTCGGCGATCATGCGGCCCTGGTTGATCACATAGACGCGCTCGGCCAGCGACGTCACGGCCTGCATGACGTGCTCGATCAGCAGGATGGTGACGCCGGCCTGCCTTATGTCCTTGATGACCTGGACGATCTCGACGATCTCGGTCGGGTTGAGGCCCGCCATCACCTCGTCGAGCAGCAGGAGCCGCGGGCCGGTCGCCAGCGCGCGGGCGAGCTCGAGCCGCTTGCGGCCGGCCACCGTGAGGTCGGCGCCGCGCTGGTCGAGTTGGTCCGCCATGCCGACCATGTTGGCCACCTGCTCGGCGTCGCGCATGGCGCGACGGCGGTCGGCGGTCTGGCGGTAGGCGCCCACCATGATGTTCTCGCGCACGCTGATGCCCGCGAAAGGCTGCGTGATCTGGAAGGTGCGCACCATGCCGGCGGCGCAGATGCGGTGCGGCGCCAGGCCGGTGATCGCCTTGCCCTCGAAGGCGACCGTGCCGGCGTCCGGTCTGTGGAAGCCCGCGATGGCCGCGAACAGCGTCGTCTTGCCGGCGCCGTTGGGGCCGATCAGGCCGACGATCTCGCCCTGTCGGACGTCGAGCGAGGCGCGATCCACGGCCTTGAGGCCGCCGAAGCTCTTGGAGAGCTCCCTTACTTCAAGCATGGGGCGCCTCAAGCATGGCGGCGTTTCCGTCCGAACAGGCCCATCAGCCCGTTGGGCAGGCGGGCCACGATCAGGATCAGCATGATGCCGTAAACCACGAGGCTGAGCGGCTGGACGTTCTTCAGGGCGGGCACGACGCTCGCCAGCGCCCGCGTCACCTCGTTGATGCCCATCAGCGTGAACGAGCCGATCAGCGGCCCGAAGATCGTGCCGGCGCCGCCCACCATGCTGACCAGCAGCATCTCGACCGACTTGTCGACGCCGAAGGCGATCCACGGGTCGATGTAGAGGTACTTCTGGGCATAGAAGGTGCCGCCCGCCGCGCACATCGCGCCGGAGAGCGTCAGCACCTTTACCTTCTCGGCGAAGACGTCGATGCCAAGCGCCCGCGCGGCGTCCTCGTTCTCGCGGATGGCGATCAGGCGGGCGCCGAAGCGGCTCCGCGTCAGGTGCCAGGCGACCAGCAGGGAGACGATGCAGAGCAGCAGCGCGAGGTAGTAGATCCAGATCGGGTCCTTGAACTGGAAGTTGATCGGCCGCTGGTCGGCCTTGATCAGCATGCCGAGCCCGCCCCTGGTGAAGGGCACGGAGTTGGCGAGGATGCGGAAGACCTCGGCGAAGGCGAGCGTGATCAGCGCGAAGTAGGAGCCGCGCAGGCCCGCCCGGAACGACAGCACAGCGATCATCCAGCCGACCGCGCCGCCCATCGCCGTGGCGACCGGCCAGGCGAGCCAGGGGTTCCAGCCGTAGGTCACCTGCAGGATCGTCGAGGTGTAGGCGCCGGTGCCGAAGAACACGACGTGGCCGAACGAGGTCTGGCCCGCGAAGCCGCCGGCGATGTTCCACGACTGGCCGATGAAGGCCGTGAAGAAGATCAGCATGCCGACGTTCACGAGGTAGTTCGGCACCAGCAGCGGATAGATCACCGCGGCCGCGAGGCCGAGCGCGCAGAGCAGGGCCATTCGGTTCATGAGGGGCTCACGCCTTGCTCCCGAACAGGCCGGTCGGGCGGAACAGCAGGATCAGGATGAAGATCAGCGAGATGCCGATCTGGCCGAGCTGCTCGCCGAGGAACAGCCCGCCCAGCGACTCGGTGATGCCGATCAGGAAGCCGCCGATCGCGGCGCCCACGAAGCTGCCCATGCCGCCCAGCACCACGATGGTGAAGGCGACCAGCACGAAAGCGTGCCCGGACGTCGGCGCGACGTAGAAGGTCGGCATCAGCAGGCAGGCCGCGGCGCCGAGGCAGGCGATGCCGATGCCGTAGGAGATGGCGAAGATGTTCTCGACGTCGATGCCGACCAGTCGCGCGCCCTGGCGTTCCTTCGCTACCGCACGGATCGCCTTGCCGGTGTCGCTCCGGGCCATGTAGAGGCCGAGCGCGCCGCAGATCAGCAGCGAGGCCACGAAGGAGATGATCTTGGGCAGCGGCAGGAAGGCCGCGCCGACCTCCACGAAGCGGCCGGCATAGGGCACGTCGATCGTCTGGGTGTCGCCGCCGAAGAACAGCAGCGCGGCATTGTCGAACACGATCGACAGGCCGAGGGTGATCAGCAGGATGTTCTCGTCGCGGCCGTGATTGTAGCGGCCGATCAGCAGCCGGTAGAGCACGTAGCCGAAGCCGAAGGCGCCGGCCGTCACGACGGGAAGCGCGGCGTAGGGATCGACGCCCAGCAGCCGCCACAGCCAGAACACGGCGTACATGGCCAGCATCAGGAGGCTGCCATGCGCGAAGTTGATGATGTGCAGCACGCCGTAGATCAGCGTGAGGCCCACCGCCACCAGGACGTAGACGCCGCCCGCCAGCAGCCCGTTCAGGAGGCCGGCGAAGAGAAAGGCGGGGTCGAGCACGCTCCTAGAGCTTCGGCTTGGGGAACACCGCCCTGGCCGACGCGAACTCCTCGGGTGCGATCACCTCGATCTCGCCCTTGAGCGCCTGCATGACGCCGGGCTTGCCGCCCTGGTTCTGGCCGTTCACGAACTTGGTCGGGCCATAGGGCAGCAGGTCGGCCTTGTAGGTCGAGGCGGCGAGTGCGGCCGTGAGCTTCTCCTTGTCGGCCGAGCCCGCCTTCTCGAGCGCGTCGGCCAGCAGCATGACGTTGGAGTAGGTGAGGTAGACCTCGAAGGTGAAGAGCGCACCGCCCGCCTCGACGCGCTTCTTGAGGTCCTGCGCCTTCTGGCTCTTCGGGTTGAACCAGTGATTCACGTCCATCATGTACTGCGAGACGTCCGGCATCTCCTTGACGAACTTGTAGTTAAAGCCGCCGCCCAGGATCGAATAGAAGCCGGCGACATTGACCTTCTGCTGGTAGAGCGTGCGCGCCAGCAGCATGTACTCGTTGCCGTAGTTCGACATCATGACGATGTCCGGCGCCATCGACCGGATGCGGAGCGCAATGTTGTCGAAGTTGCGCGTCGGGTTGTCGTGCGCGATCAGCTCCTTGGGCTCGATGCCGATCGAGGGAAGCTTGCCGGCCAGCAGCTTGGCCGTGCCGGTGCCGAACTCGCCCGATTCGTGGACCAGCACGGCGGTCTTGGCGACGCCGTTGGCCGCCTTGTTGATCGCGCCCAGCGCCGCGATGCCGTCGTCGACGCAGACCCCGAAGCCGGGCTTGAGGCGAAACACGTTCTTGAGACCGCGGTTCACGATCAGGTCGGAGGCGCCGACGTCGATCAGGAACGGCGTATTGTACTTGGCGGCGGCCTGGCTGGCGGCGATGCCGACGGGGCTCTGGAAGCAGCCGATATAGGCGGCGACGCCCTGTTCGTTCATCTTCTCGACTTCGCTGACCCCGACCTCGACCTTGGACTGGCTGTCGCCCAGCAACGCCTCGAGCCTGGCACCGCCCATCGACTTGATGCCGCCCGCCTTGTTCACGTCCTCGATTGCCATGGTGCCACCCAGCCGGCTCTGCTGGCCGTTGTAGGCCACGAAGCCGGTTACCGGATGGATCATGCCGACCTTGACGGCGGCCGCCTGCGCACCGGCGATCGCCGGTGCGCCGATCGTGGCGGCGGCCGCGCCGCCGGCCAGGAAGGTACGACGCGAAACAGGGAACGTCCGTTGCTTGGTCATGTTGGCCTCCCAGCCGTTAGCGAGTGTCAGTCATGGGCGAATACCGAGCGAATGTCTGCCACGTCAGCGAGCGCCAGGATCTTCCGGCGGGCCGCCTCGGCCATTTCAAAGGTCAACATCCGTGCCGTCAACGAGAAGTACTTGGCCGTCAGCTCGTTCCGCGAGTAGGGGGCCTGGTCGTCGCCGCGGTTGGTCTCGACGGCGGCCGTCAGCGTGCGGCCGTCGCGCAGCCTGAGGTCGACCCGGGCCGGACGGAACTGCGGCAGCCTGGCCGTCATCGCCTTGTCCTCGGTCACGAATACGCGCCGGGCGAGGGCGCGGACCCTGTCGTCGCGGACCGCGTCCCAGGTGAAGTTCTCGACCGCCGAGGAGCCGCGCACCAGCCGCGTCGCCACGGCGAAGGGCACCGAGAATTTGCCTGCCAGTGTGTTGCGTGGGGCCTGGTCGTCGAGCTCGGCGGCGTAGAGGTAGCTCGCTACGTCGACCCGGTCGACGGCATCGGCCGCGACCGCCTCCTTCGCCAGGAGATCGTCGAGCGCGTCGAGCGCGCCGTGGTTGTAGCGGCAGCAGGAATGGAGCTTGAAATAGTTCCTGTCGATCTGCCAGCCGGCGCCCAGCCCATCGATCATCTTCACGGTGTCGAAGCGCTCCGACACGACCTTGCCGAACACGCTGGAAAGGCCGTCGCGCTCGCCGACGAAGCCCGCCTCGACGAGGTCGATCGCCATCAGCGCCACGCGGTTGGAGATGCCGGCATAGGCGTTCCGCACCGTGCCGCCTTCCAGCATGGTGCGCTTGGAGGAAGCGAGCGTCAGCGAGGAGGCGACGTTGATGGTTTCGCGGATGCGGGCGGCGTCCCAGCCCAGCAGCTTCGCGACGGATGCCGCAGCACCTACGGTGCCCCAGGTGCCGTGCGGATGCATGTCGGGCCGCAGCGCGGCGGCGATGCCGATGCGGGCGCCGACCTCGTAGCCCAGGACCAGGGCTTCCATCACTGCCTTGCCGGAAAGGCCCTTGATCTCGCCCAGCGCCCAGAGTGCCGGCAGCGCATGGATCGCCGGGTGTCCCTTGGCGAAGCGGTTGCCCTCGTCCATCTCGAGGAAGGTTCCGGCGGTGCCGTTCAGGAAGGCGGCCGCCGCCGACACGGCCTTCTTGTCAGTGCCGATCACCGTGGCCTCGCCGGCCGGGGCGATCGCGAGCTTCTCGGTCAGCGCCTGCATCTCGGGCTCGGCTGCGCCGCCGACGATGGCGCCGATCGTGTCGAGCATCACGTAGGAGGTCTGCTCGACCGTCGAGGGTTTCAGCGAGTCGAAGCGGAAGTCGGCGATGAATTCGGAAAGCGTGTCGAGCCAGAAGGCGGCCATGGTGTCAGCGCATCATGGTGTCGATGTAGTGCCGCGCGATTTCGCCCGGCGTCACCTGCCAGACATTGCCGAAGCGCTCGATACGGCGCAGCGCCTCGTCGAGATACTTGATGCGATGCGCCATGCCCATCAACCAGGGATGGATCGACAGGTTGAAGACCTGGCCGCCTTCGTGGTGCAGCAGCTCGAAGGCTTCGCCCACGATGTCGGGATAGCGCGTCGTCGGAATCCGGCGCAGCCAGAGCTGCTGCACGTCGTCCCATTCCGGCTGGTTGGGCAGCGAGACGAACTTGCGGCCGACCTTCATCGGATAGGGCTGGTCGTCGTTCGGCCAGTCGAGCACATAGTCGAGATCGGCATCGGCCAGCAGGCCCGGCGTGCGTGCACTCTCGCCGTAATCCTGGCCCAGCCAGCCGGTGGGCCGTGTGCCCGTCGCCTTCTCGATCGCGGCGATGGACGCGGCGATCTCGGCCTTCTCCTCGGACTCGCTCATCTTCGAGGTGATCATGCGGTTGGCCGAATGGCCGTGCGCGATGAACTCGTAGTTCCGTCGTTTGAACTGCTCGATCAGGTAGGGGTAGCGCTCGCAGGCCAGCGCGTTGACGGCGACGCCGGCGCGGATCTGGTAGCGGTCGAGCACGTCCAGAACGCGGAAGATGCCGACCCGGTTGCCATACTCGCGCTGTGTCCAGATGCGGTAGTCGGGGTTGAAGCTGCCGTATTCGCCGACATAGCGCGGGTCCTTGTAAGATTTCTCGTCGGCGATCAGCTCCCAGTATTCGAGATGCAGCAACACGAACCAGCCGACGCGCGCGTTCCGCGGCCAGTTGAGCTTGGGCCGCTTGGGGAACGGGGAGTAGTCGTACCAGGGATTGTCCATCCCGGCGGGCAGCGGCGGCGGGTTCTTGGGAACGGGAGCGCTCATCTCACGCCTCCTTCCCGAGATGCTGCTGGTACTGCTTCAGCCCATTGGCCGTGTACCAGTCGAAGATCTCCTCGGCGGTGCAGACCCAGGCGTCCTTGTGCTTGCGGATATAGGAGAGCGCCCGGTCGAGGTGCTTCAGCCGATGCGGTGCGCCCATCATGTAGGGATGGAGCGCGATGCACATGACGCGGCCGTTCTCCGGGCCCTCGCGATAGACCGTGTCGAAATGGTCGACGATCATCTGCGCGAATTCCTCGGCCTCGACCGGCTGGCGGTAGATCAGCGCATCGTTGAGATCCATCGTGTAGGGCACGTGGATCAGCGTGCCGTGCTTGGTGGCGAGCGGCGTCGGCTGATCGTCGTGATAGAAGTCGCAGAAGTAGTCGAGGCCCGCCTCCTTCACGAGGTCGGGCGTGGCAAAAGTGTTGGAGATCGCGGGCGAAAACCAGCCGCGAAGCCTGCGGCCGGTTAGGCGCAGGTGCGTGGCCTTGCTGTGCTCGATGACCTCGCGCTCCTCCTGCTCACTGTACCCCCAATGGTAGCGCGTGTTGAAATAGCCGTGGCTCATGTACTCCCAACGGCGCGCCTCCATCGCCTCCAGTATCTCGGGATACATCTCGATCACCGACATCGAGAGCGAGACGGTGCAGCGAACATTGTGTTTGTCGAGCACCTCGAACATGCGCCACAGGCCGACCCGGTTGCCGTAGTCGCGGCCGCCATAGCCCAGTACGTCGGGATGCGGCATGCGTGGCCAGGGGTTTCGCACGCGCACCTCGGCCGGAAGGTACTCGTAATGTTCGATGTTGGGGCAGACCCAGACGGCAACCCGCGCATTGTTCGGCCAGGAAAGCTTCGGTCGTTCGACGACGGGGGAATAGCCGAAACGGTAGGGGTCCATCCGGGGCACTCGTTTCCTTGATTGGCATGGCGAGTGCAACACGGGTTGCGCGTCACTTCAACGGCCCCCATCCTGTTCGCATGGCGGATCGTATTCGTTTCACACTCAACGACCAACCCGTCGAGATCGTGGGGCTCTCGGCCATGACGACCGTGCTCGACTGGTTGCGCGAGCATCGCGGGTTGCGCGGCACCAAGGAAGGTTGTGCCGAGGGCGACTGCGGCGCCTGCACGGTCGTGCTGGAGCGTGACGGGCGGCGTGAGGCGGTGAACTCCTGCATCGCCTTGCTGGGGCAACTCGACGGCCTGTCGGTGCGCACGGTCGAAGGGCTCCGCGGCCCGGGCGGCGCGCCGCATCCCGTGCAGACGGCGATGGCCGAGGCTGACGCCACGCAGTGCGGCTTCTGCACGCCGGGCTTCGTCATGTCGGCCTTCGCTTTCGCCGCGGGTGGAGAGAAGGCCGACTCCGACGCGATCCACGAGGCGCTTGCCGGCAATCTCTGCCGCTGCACCGGCTACCGGCCGATCGTCGATGCCATGACCCGTGTGGCGGGCGTCCTCGTCGAACCGGCACCGGCGATGGAGCGGCGGAGCGCTTCGGCGTCCTTCGACCGCACGTTCTTCGCGCCGCGCTCGTTGCAGGAGCTGCTGAAACTGCGGGCAGCGCATCCCGAAGCGACGCTGCTGGCCGGCGGCACGGACCTCGGCCTGCTCGCCGGGCAGCAGCGCAAGCCGCCGAAAACGATCATACATCTGGCGCATGTCCCGGAACTACTGGTCGTCACTGAAGGCAAGGAAGAGATCACGCTTGGCGCCGCCGTCACCTACACCCGGGCGACGCCGGTCCTGACCAAGGCCTTTCCGGCCCTGCGGCCCTACCTCTCGCGACTGGGGTCGCGGCAGATCCGCAACCTCGGGACGATCGGCGGCAATGTCGGCACCGCCTCGCCGATCGGTGACATGCCTCCGGTGCTGATTGCGCTCGCGGCGACTGTCACGCTTGCCTCGGTGCGCGGCACGCGTGTCCTGCCGCTGGAGAAGGTCTTCGAAGGCTACCGCAAGACGGCCCTCGCGCCCGACGAGGTGATCCTCGGCCTCTCGATGCGGAGCCTGTCGGCAGGTGAGGTCTTCCATTGTGACAAGGTGAGCAAGCGGCGTGACCAGGACATCTCGACCGTCGCTGCGGCCTATCGGTTGCGCATGAAGGGTGGCAAGGTCATGGACGCACGTATCGCCTTCGGCGGCATGGCGGCAACGCCGCGGCGTGCGACGCATGTCGAGGCCGCGCTGTTGAAGGATGGCTTTGCGGCGGCGGCCGCCGCGATTCCGGAGGATTTCCAGCCGATCGACGACTGGCGCGGCACGGGAGCCTACCGACTGCAGGTCGCGGGCAACCTGCTGCGCCGGCTGGAGTTGCGGCTTGCCGATCCGGCCGGCGTGCTCGAGGTCGAGGCGCTGTG
Source organism: uncultured Reyranella sp. (assembly GCA_964415585.1). Lineage (GTDB taxonomy): Bacteria > Pseudomonadota > Alphaproteobacteria > Reyranellales > Reyranellaceae > Reyranella. Next base: position 23,226 of record CAYQAY010000055.1, on the reverse strand, counting down.
AGCGGCGGCGTCCATACCGCACGGCGTCACGACAGTGCGCTGAAGCATGTCACCGGGCAGGCGCTCTATGTCGACGACATGCCCGAGCCGCCCGGCACGCTGCATGCCGCGCTGATCCTGAGCGCGGTTGCGTGCGGCCGCCTGAAGTCACTGGATCGCGCGGCCGCCGCCGCGATGCCGGGCGTGGTCGCCGTGCTGGGACCGCGGGACATTCCCGGCCGCAACGACGTGTCGGCGAGCGGCAGGGGCGGCGAGCCCTTGTTCGCAGTCGACCGCGTGGAGTTCGCGGGTCAGCCTCTGGCGATGGTCGTGGCGACCAGCCTCGATGCGGCCCGCGCCGCCGCGGCGACGGTGACGGTCGAGATCGACGAGGAAGAGCCGATTCTCGACATCGCGACCGCGGTCAGGAAGCGTGTCTGGGTACAGCCGCCGGCCACGATCCTGCGCGGCGATCCCGATGCGGCGTTGAAGGGCGCACCGCACAGGTTGAGTGCCGCATTCAGTGTCGGCGGCCAGGAGCACTTCTATCTGGAAGGTCAGATCGCCTTCGCCCTGCCGGGCGAGGATGGCGACATCGTGGTCCATTCCTCGACCCAGCATCCGACCGAGGTCCAGCACATCTGCGCGCACCTGCTGGGCTGCGACTTCAACCGGGTGACCGCGGTGGTGCGCCGCCTGGGCGGCGGATTCGGGGGCAAGGAGAGCAACGCGTCGTGGGTCGCCGGCGCGGCGGCGCTGGCGGCGAACCACACGGGCAAGCCCGTGAAGCTGCGCCTGCCGCGCGAGGTCGACATGATCGCGACCGGCAAGCGCCATGGTTTCGAGTACCGCTACACGGTGGGCTTCGACGACGAGGGCCGCGTGCTGGCGCTCGACGCGGTGCTGGCGGCGGACGCGGGCTGGAGCCTCGACCTGACGCCCGGCGTCGTGGCGCGCGCGCTGACGCACACCGACAACGCCTACTGGATCCCGCATTTCCGCGCTGTCGGCTACGCCGCCAAGACGAACAGGCAGTCGAACACCGCCTTCCGCGGCTTCGGCGGACCGCAGGGCGTCGTGGTAATGGAAGATGCGCTCGATCGCATCGCCCACCATCTCGGGCGCGACCCGGTCGAGCTGCGCGCCCTCAACTTCTATGCCGCGGGCCGGGACGAGACGCCCTATGGGCAGACGGTCGACGAGAACCATCTCGCGCGCTGCTGGGCAGAGGTGAAGCGGGGCGGCGAACTCGGGCGACGCCGCGCCGAGATCGACGCCTTCAACGCCGCCAACCCGGTGCTCAAGCGCGGCCTCGGCCTGTTCCCGCTGAAGTTCGGCATCTCCTTCAACATGCCGCACATGAACCAGGCCGGCGCGCTGGTGCACGTCTACATCGACGGCTCGATCCGCCTGAACCACGGTGGCACCGAGATGGGACAGGGCCTGTTCATCAAGGTGGCGCAGGTCGTGGCCGAGGTATTCAAGGTCGATATCGACCGCATCCGGCCCTCCGCGACGTCGACCGCCGAAGTGCCCAACACCTCGCCGACCGCGGCCTCGACCGGATCCGATCTCAACGGCTGGGCGGCCTGGGAGGCGGCCAACACGATCCGCCAGCGCATGGTGGCCTATGCCGCCGAGCATTTCGGCGTGGCGCCAGCCGACATCGAGTTCGCCGACGGCAACGTGCGCATCGCGAAACCCGGCAGCAACCAGGTGCTGAGCTTCGGCGACCTGTCGAAGCTCTGCTGGATGGGGCGTGTGTCGCTGTCCTCGACCGGCTTCTACAAGACGCCGAAGATCCATTGGGACCCGGCCAAGATGCAGGGCCGCCCGTTCTTCTACTTCTCCTTCGGCGCCGCGATGGCCGAGGTGGTGATCGACACGCTGACCGGCGAGAGCCGCGTGCTTCGCGCCGACCTCGTCCAGGACTGCGGCGAGTCGCTGAACCCGGCGATCGACCTCGGCCAGATCGAGGGCGCCTTCGTGCAGGGCCAAGGCTGGCTCACCTGCGAGGAGCTGTGGTGGGACGCCAAGGGCCGCCTGCGCACTGCCGGTCCCTCGACCTACAAGATCCCGGGCAGCCGCGACGTGCCGCCAGTGTTCAACGTGAAGATGCTGCCCAACGCGCCCTCGCGCGAGGCGACCATCTTCCGCTCCAAGGCGGTCGGTGAACCGCCCCTGCTGCTGGCGACCGCAGTCTGGACCGCGCTCAAGGACGCGATCAGCGCAGCGACGGGTCGCAAAGCGCCGGTCAGGCTCGACGCACCGGCTACGCCGGAGCGCGTCCTCGCGGCGCTTCTGCAGGCCCGAACAGCCGTTCCATGAGCTGACGCAGCACGCGGTCCATCTCGCGCCGCGCCGCCTTCTCGTCCTTCGCCTCCGCGATCCAGAGGGCCGCCTCGTTGAAGGCGCCCGAGAGGAGGAAGGTGACCGGCTCGACATGCAGCGCCGGATCTGGGCGTGCCGCCAGCACGGCCGCCACGCCCTCGCGCAGGCTGCGCACATTGTGCGGCGCATCGAGCTCGCGCCAGCGATGCCAGCCTAGCACCGAGGGGGCATCGATCAGGTAGATGCGGCGCACCGCAGGATCGAGACAGGCGTCGAGGAAGCCGCGCGTGCCGTCGATCAGGGCGTCGATCGGATTGGCCGCGGGTGCCGACGTCTGGTCGATGCTGGCCGCGATGCCGCCGGCCACTTCGGTGAACACCGCCTCGAAGAGATCGCGCTTGTCCCTGAAGTGGTGATAGAGCGCGCCGCGCGTCACCTTCGCGCGCTTCACGATCTCCTCGGTGCCGGCCGCCTCGTAACCCTCGGTCGCGAACACCGCCCTCGCTTCCCTGAGAAGGGCGGCGCGTGTGGCGGCCAGTCGTTCCGCCTGTGTGCGGGATGAAGTCGGGCCCCTTGACATACATACAACCTGTATCTAAATGTCTTCGACATACATATTGTATGTAACATCGCAAGGAGGAGAGGACAATGCAGCTCAAGAGCCTTTACACCGTGCTTTGCACCGACGACGTCGCCGGTACCGCCGCCTTCTGGGAGCGCCATTTCGGGTTCCGCCGCGCCTTCGAAAGCGACTGGTACATCCACCTGACGAACAAGGCGTCGGACCAGGCGAATCTGGCGATCCTCGATTACCGCCACGAAACGGTCCCTGCGCCGTTCCGCAAGAAGGCGGCCGGCATGATCGTGAACTTCGAGGTCGAGGACGTCGACACGCTCTACGCCAAGGCGCAGGCCGAGGGACTCAAGATCCACCTGGCGTTGCGGGACGAGCCTTTCGGCCAGCGGCACTTCATTACTGAGGACCCCAACGGGATCGCCATCGACGTCATCAAGCCGATCCCGCCGAGCCCCGAGTTCGCCAAGCAGTACGCGCCGGACTCGCTGCCGCAGTGATCGAAAGATAAGGTGCCGCCCGATTTCGATGTCGGGAGGACGAGATGGACGTACGCATGGACGGCCGCGTGGCCGTGATCACCGGCGCGAGCACCGGCCTGGGGCTGGCGATGGCCAAGGAGTTCGCGGCCTCGGGCGCGTCGGTGGCATTGCTGGCGCGCAAGGCCGACGTGCTCGCCTCGGCCAAGGCCGAAGTGGGGAAGGCGGCCGGCAAGGCCAACACCAAGATCGAGGCCTATTCCTGCGACGTCTCGAAGGCGGCGCCGATCGCCGAGACCTGGAAGAAGGTCGAGGCGGACTTCGGCAAAGTCGACATCGTCGTGAACAACGCCGGCATCAGCCACGCCAAGCCGTTCGACACGGTGACCGACGAGGATTGGCAGGGCGATCTCGACCTCAAGCTGTTCGCCGCCATTCGCCTGGTGCGCCACGCTCTGCCCGGCATGCGCCAGCGCAAGTGGGGCCGCATCGTCAATGTGCTGAACATCGGCGCCAAGGCGCCCGGTGCCAACTCGACGCCGACCAGCGTCAGCCGCGCCGCCGGCCTCGCTCTCACCAAGGCGCTCTCCCAGGAGAACGCCAAGGACAACATCCTGGTGAACGCCATGCTGGTCGGCCTGATCGAGAGCGACCAGTGGCAGCGCCGCCACAAGACCGCTGCAGGCGAAGGCAAGACCTACGAGGAGTTCCTCGCCGGCATGGCCAAGGGCCGCATCCCGCTCGGCCGCATGGGCAAGGCCGAGGAGTTCGCCCGCATGGCCTGCTTCCTGTGCTCGGACGCCAGCTCGTTCATCACTGGTGTCGCCATCAACGTCGACGGCGGTGCCAGCCCGGTCGTCTGACCTAGAGCCGATGGCCCGGCGGCGCGACGTTCCAGTCGCACCGCAGCTCTTCGAGATCGCGTTCGACCCAGTCCCAGACGGTCCACTCGGGATCGAAGATGTCGACCGTCATCTCTTCGCCGCGCGCCCAGGCATGCCAGAATTCGTCGGGATCGAGCCCGCCCTTACCGGCATGGCCGACGTCGTTGAGCTGCTCGCCGAAGTGGAAGAAGAAGATCACCGGCAGAATGTGTCCGCTCATCGGATTGATCGGATGCATGCCGGCGGTGAAGGTCGAGACCAGCAGCTCGCCCCGCGCGCTGGTGTCGTATCCCGAGATGACATGCGTCGAATCGTGCGGCGTGCCGAAGGCGGCATTGAGCGCCGCCGGATCGCCAGGGAAGGGATAGCCGTTCTTCTTGTCGAAGTCCCAAAGCGCCTTGCCGAAAGTGTTCTGCGGCAGCGTGCCCAGCGCTTCGTAGCGGGCGACGAGGGCGGGGTCGGCATTGGCGCCTTCATAGGGCCGGATCCACGCGCCGGGATCGAGGCCCTCCGAGGAGTGGCTGAGTACGCTGTCGAAGTTCTTGCGCCACATGTCGGCGGTGGCCCAGGCCAGATGGCCCGAGGCTGCCTCGACGAGGTCGGTCAGGTAGTCGGCCTCGATGTCGAGGACGCGCGCATATTCCAGTACGCGCCTCAGCTTGTCGTGGTCGAGGAAGCCGTCGACCATCGCCATGATTGCGATGTACTTCAGCGCATCCTCGGCGACTGCACGGTCCTCGAGAACCGCCAAGAGGTCGGTGGGCTCCGCCGCCGGCAGGGTGCTGATGTCCCGGAGATCCGGCCGACGCAGGAGATAGTGGCCTGCCGCCAGGATGCTCGCCGTGTCGGCGTGGCTGATCGCGTGGCCACCCGCCAGCGCCACTTGGCGCATCGCGCCCAGGATGGCATCGCTTTCGCGGCGGCCGACCTGGCGCATCGTTCAGCGCAGCGGTTCGAGGATGCTCACATAATTGGCGACCGCGGCGCCACCCATGTTGAACACGCCGCCGAGCTTCGCTTTGGGCAGTTGCAGGGCCTCGGGCGCCGTGCCCGCGAGCTGCATGGCCGACATCACGTGCATGGAGACGCCGGTGGCACCGACCGGATGGCCCTTTGCCTTGAGACCGCCCGAGACATTGACCGGCAGCTTGCCGTCGCGTTCGACCCAGCCTTCGTGGATGGCACGCTCGCCCTCGCCCGGCCGGGTGAGGCCCATCGCCTCGTACTCGATCAGCTCGGCCGAGGTGAAGCAGTCGTGGCTCTCCACGAACGACAGATCGAGCAGGTCGAGGCGCGCCGACTTCAGCGCCTGCTGCCAGGCGCGCTGCGGTCCCTCGAACTTGATGATGTCGCGCTTGGACATGGGCAGGAAGTCGTTGACATGCTCGGCGGCGCGGAAGGCGATCGCCTGCTTCATGCCGAGTGCAGTGCCGACGTCGGTCAGCACGACCGCCGCGGCGCCGTCGGTGACGGGTGAGCAGTCGGTCCGCTTCAGCGGTCCGGCGACGAACGGGTTCTTGTCCGACGGCGTGCGGCAGAACTCGTAGGCGAACTCCTTCTGGAAATGCGCGTAGGGGTTCCTGGCGCCGTTCCGGTGCGCCTTGACGGCGATCTTGGCAAGCGCGTCGGACTTGTCGCCGTAGCGCTGGAAGTAAGCCGAGGTGATCTTGCCGAAGATGCCGGCGAAGCCCGCCTCGATGTTGGCTTCCTCGGCCACGTACGACGCCTTGATGAGGACCTCGCCCGCCTGTGCGGAGTTGAGCTCGGTCATCTTCTCGACGCCGACCACGAGCACGAAGCGCGCCTTGCCGGCGGCCAGCGTGTTGAGACCCATGTGGATCGCGGCCGAGCCCGTGGCGCAGGCGTTCTCCACGCGGGTCGACGGCTTGAAGCGCAGATCGGGGTGGGTCTGCAGCGCCAGCGAGGAGTGGAACTCCTGGCGCACGAAGCCACCGTTCATGTTGCCGACGTAGATCACGTCGACGTCCCTCGGTTCGATGCCGGCGTGGGCGATGGCCTCGGTGGCGGCCTTGACGACCAGCGATTCGCTGGTCTCGCCGTCGAGTTTTCCGAACTTGCCGTGGGACCAACCGACGATGCACGCGGTCATCGGACTTCTCCTTTCTTCATCGAGCGGCAACCTAGACGCCGCGACGCAGCAGGTCGAGAGTGATGATGTGCGCCGCGCCGGAGAGGCTGACGCCGAACAGCGGGATCAGCACGAGCGGGAAAGTGGCGATGTTCTCCATCAGCGGCACCGCCATCAGCGATAGCAGGAGGCCAGTCCCTACGGCGACAACGAAATCGGCGAAGCCGAAGAGATGCACTGCCCAGTATTTGGCCCGCCATTCCGGAAGCGTGAAAGCGATCGCAGCAAGCATGCCGGCGGCGAGATCGCCCCAGGCCGCGTTACGTACGAACTCGGCCGGCAGGAGGCCCGCCGCACCGTATTCGAAGAAGACCAGGGCGGCGGGAATGCGCCAGACATGTAGGAGAGTGAGCGATCGGACCCCCACGCGTTCGGCCCATGCTCGCAATGCGGGCAGGAAGAAGTAGGTAGCCGTCGGCAGGGCGATGCTGATGGCCACCAGCCCGCCGAACAGCGGCACCGGAATCTCGGTGAGGAGGCCGAGGCTCGCCGCCGCGACAATGGCCGCGAGCCAGATCAGCAAGGTCGTGGCGATGCGCCGCTCGACTTGCAGCGAGGGGGGAAGCAAAGCATCGGTCATTCTGGTCTCCCGAAATAGATAAGTGCATATACACTTATATGGGCACCCGTCGCCGGCAAGTGCAGCCGCAGGAGATTTCGTAATCCAACCCGCCCAAATTCCGCCGCGTAGCGGGTGTTGACTGCCTCCTTCATCGGGAGCCCATTTGGCATATGGCCGACACGCAATCGTCACCGACGCCTCCGCCGGAACGTCCTGCCGCTCGCTGGCCCTGGATCATGGGTGGCCTGCTCGGCGGCTTCTTCCTGCTGGCCGCAGGGCTGGGTCTCGGCTGGTATCTCTTCTACCGTCCGATCGTGAATGTTGCGGTCCAGCTACCTGCACCGCCGGCGCCGCCCATGCCGGCCGGCCCCGATGCTTCACAGGTGAAGGCACTCGAGGAGCAGATCGAGAAGCAGAAAGCGGCCAACAAGCTGATCGAGGACCAGATCGCCACCCTCAAGGAGCGTCTGAAGGCCGACGTCTGCACCGCGAAGGACCCGCAGGGCAGGACGCCGAACGCAACGCCGCCGCCCGGCCAGAAAACCTGAGGCGAGGTCGACAAAAGAAATCGTTGCTCAACACTAGAGCTGGCTTCAATCTGCCCTGACAGTTCAATAAGTCGGGGCGGAAGAGCGTGAAGCTGGCGAGTCGAATGCGGGGAGCGGCGCTGGCGGCCGGCATGACTCTCCTGGCAGGCGCCTGCGATCTCAGGCATGCCGCCGTACTGGATCCCAAGGGGCCGATCGCGCTCGCCGAGCGCAACCTGCTGCTCGATGCCTTCTACGTGATGATGGTGGTGATCGTTCCGATCATCGCGCTCACCATCTGGTTCGCCTGGAAGTACCGCGCCTCCAACACCGATGCCGAGTACGCGCCGACCTGGTCCAACTCGGTCAGGATCGACGCCTTCGTCTGGCTGGTGCCGGCCGCGATCGTGATCGCCGTCGCGCTGCTGCTGTGGCGGGACACCCACCGGCTCGACCCTTACCGGCCCATCGAGTCAAAGGAGCCGACCACCGAGGTCCAGGTCGTAGCGCAGGACTGGAAGTGGCTGTTCATCTATCCCGAGCAGGGTATCGCGGTGGTGAACCAGCTCGCCTTTCCGGCCGGCCGCCCCGTCAGCCTGCGCATCACCTCCGACACGGTGATGAACTCGTTCTATGTGCCGCAGCTCGCCGGGCAGATCTACGCCATGGCCGGCATGCAGACGCGCCTGCAGATGCTGGCCGACCAGCCCGGCAAATTCGTCGGCCGCAACAGCCAGTATTCGGGCGGCGGCTTCTCGCAGCAGCATTTCGAAGTCGTGGCCATGACGCCGGCCGACTTCGATGCCTGGGTCGCGCGCGCCAAGACCGGCAACAGCCGCCTCGATGCGCAGACCTATCCGGCGTTGGCGGCGAAGAGCCGCGCCAACCCGATCACCTTCTATTCGGCGGTCGAGCCCGGCCTCTACGAGTCGATCATCATGAAGTACAGCGGCAGCCATGCGCATCATTCGGCGCCGGCGCGGAGACAGTAGATGTTCGGCAAACTGACGCTCGACGCCCTGCCTCTCTACAGCGCCATCGCCGCCGGCGGCGCCGCCGTCACGGTGGGCGGCGCGTTGCTGGTCGCCATCGTACTGACCTGGCTGAAAGCCTGGAAGTATCTCTGGACCGAGTGGCTGACCAGCGTCGACCACAAGCAGATCGGCATAATGTACATCGTGCTGGCGCTGATCATGCTGCTGCGCGGCTTCGTCGACGCCATCATGATGCGCGCCCAGCAGGCGATGGCGCTCAACTCCGGCGGTTACCTGCCGCCCGAGCATTTCGACCAGATCTTCTCCTCCCACGGCACGATCATGATCTTCTTCATGGCCATGCCGTTCATGACCGGCCTCATCAACATCATCGTGCCGCTGCAGATCGGTACGCGCGACGTGGCCTTCCCGTGGCTGAACGCCGTCAGCCTGTGGCTGAGCGCGGCGGGCGCCGGCCTCGTCATGGTTTCGCTGGTGATCGGCAAGTTCTCGACCGCCGGCTGGACCGGCTATCCACCCTATTCGGGCATCGAGTACAATCCGGGCGTCGGCGTCGACTACTGGATCTGGGCGATCCTGATATCGGGCGTCGGCTCGACCATGTCGGGCATCAACTTCATCGTCACCATCCTGAAGCGGCGCGCGCCGGGCATGACGCTGATGCGCATGACGCCGTTCGTGTGGACCGCGCTCTGCGCTTCGGTCCTGATGGCCTTCGCCTTCCCCGCGATCACCGTCGCCTGCGGCCTGCTCGCCCTCGACCGCCTCGCCGGCATGCACTTCTTCACGAACGCGCATGGCGGCAACATGATGAACTACGCCAACCTCTTCTGGATCTGGGGTCATCCCGAGGTCTACATCCTGATCCTGCCGGCCTTCGGCATCTTCTCCGAAGTCGTGGCGACGTTCTGCCGGAAGCGTCTGTTCGGCTACGAGTCGCTGGTCTACGCGACGGCCGCGATCGCCATCCTTTCGTTCACGGTCTGGCTGCACCATTTCTTCACCATGGGCTCCAGCGCCAACGTCAACGCCTTCTTCGGCGTGACGACCATGATCATCGCCGTGCCGACTGGCGTTAAGGTGTTCAACTGGTTGCTCACCATGTATCGCGGCCGCATCGACTTTCATCCGTCGATGATGTGGAGCATCGGTTTCATCGCCACCTTCGTGATCGGCGGCATGACCGGTGTGCTGCTGGCGCTGCCGCCGGCCGACTTCCTGATGCACAACACGACCTTCCTGGTCGCGCACTTCCACAACATGATCATACCGGGCGTGCTGTTCGGCTATCTGGCCGGCTATATGTTCTGGTTCCCCAAGGCGTTCGGCTTCGCTCTCGACCGCAAGTGGGGATTGCGTTCTTTCTGGTGCTGGCTGGTCGGCTTCTATCTGGCTTTCATGCCGCTCTACATCCTGGGCCTGAAGGGCATGCCGCGGCGCATGGAGACTTACAACGACCCGAGCTGGCAGCCCTACCTGATGGTGGCGGCCTTCGGCGCCTTCGTCGTGATGTGCGGGATCGGCTGCATGGTCATGCAGCTCTACGTCTCGATCCGCGACCGCAAGCTCACGGTCGACCGCACCGGCGATCCGTTCAACGGCCGCACGCTCGAGTGGTCGACCTCCTCGCCGCCGCCGGCCTACAACTTCGCGGTCATTCCGACCGTCGCCGACCGCGAGCCGTTCCTGGAGATGAAGGAGAAGGGCACGGCCTACGCGCGTCCCGCTGCCTACGAGGCGATTCGCATGCCGTCCAACACGCCGATCGGCGCGATCCTCGGCGCCTTCGCCTTCGTGCTGGGCTTTGCGATCGTCTGGCACATCTGGTGGCTGGTGATCGTGTCGGCGCTGATCATGTTCGCCGCCGTCATCGTGCGCTCGTCCGACGACGACGGCGAGTTCACGATCTCCGCCGCCGAGGTGAAGCGCATCGAGGATGAACGCTTCCGTGCCATGGGGAGCACGCCATGAGCGTCGCCCACATGAGCGGGCCCGCCGACGCCCACGAGGGCGAGGAGGCCGAGACCCACGCGCAGCGCGCCCTGGGTTTCTGGCTCTACCTTATGGGCGATGCCGTGATCTTCGCTCTGCTGTTCGCCACCTACGCCATCATGATCCCGGGCACGGCGGGCGGGCCGACCGGCAAGCAGCTCTTCGACCTCGACAACGCCGCGATCGAGACGGCGTTGCTGCTGGTCTCGAGCATGACCTTCGGCTTCGCGAGCCTGTCGGTGAAGGCCGGCAACCGGAGTGCCGTGCTGGCCTGGCTCGCCGTCACCTTCCTGCTGGGCGCCGGCTTCGTGTTCCTCGAAGTCCGCGAGTTCGCGGGGCTGATCGCGCAGGGCGCCGGTCCCGACCGCAGCGGCTTCCTCTCGGCCTTCTTCACCCTGGTCGGCACGCACGGCGTCCATGTCACGATGGGCCTGCTCTGGATCGTGATCCTGTCCGGACAGGTCATGTCCAAGGGTCTGACCCTGCCGGTCGCCTCGCGACTCTACCGGCTGGGGCTCTTCTGGCACTTCCTCGACATCGCCTGGGTCGGGATCTTCTCCATCGTCTATCTGCCGGGGCTGCTGTGATGGAACACGCGAGTCTCAGGAACTACCTCATCGGCTTCGTGCTCGCCGTCGTGCTGACCGCCGTGCCGTTCTGGCTGGTCGCCACCCACGCCCTGCCGCCGCAGCGCACGCTGCTGGTCATCGGCATCGCCGCCGTCCTGCAGGTGCTGGTCCACCTGCGCTTCTTCCTGCACATCAACTTCACGACCACGCCCAAGGAGAATGTCCTGGCGCTGGCCTTCACCTGCGTGCTGATCTTCATCATGGTGGGCGGCAGCTTCTGGATCATGTTCGACCTGCACCAGCGCATGGCGCTGTAGCCCCGATAGAGAACATCATCAGGGCTTGATGCAGTCCGCCGCCGAGGTGCCGGCGGGCAGTGGCTCCCACGAAACCAGGCAGTGGTAGAGGAAGCGCCCCCGATGCTCCTCGGGGATATCGGGCTTCATCTGGATCGGCAGGACGAAACGGTCACCCGAGCGAAGGGCGTAGGCTTCGTCGACGGTGACGACGTCGCCGGTCGGGAAGGCGATGTCGAGGAAGACATGGCCGCTGATCGTGTCGGAGCGCACCAGCATCATCGTGTCGTCGAGGCAGTCGAAGGTCGGCTGGTAGGCCTGCACCTGCTTCGCGTCGATCTCTTCCGGCGGCTTGCTGGCCGTCGAGCTGATCGTCCAACGGTAGAGCGGCAGGACGGGCGGCGTCGACGGCACGTGCCAGAGATCGGCGCGCAGGGTCGAGCAGACGAAGCTCCGGATCGGCTTCTGCGCTGACGCCGGGACTGGCGCGGCGAGGGCCACCAGCGCGATCATCGGAAGAAGCCGAAGGCGCACGGCCCGCGCCTACTTGGGCAGCGCGTCCAGCGCCTTCCTGGCGTCGGCGTCGTTCTGCGCGGCTGCCTGCTGCAGCCAGGTGCGGGCCTTGGCCGGATCGACGGCTATGCCCGCGCCACCCTTGGCGAACAGCAGGCCTAGACGGCGTTGTGCCTCGGCCGAGCCGGCAAGTGCTGCACGCTCGTACCAGTCGGCGGCCTGCGTGCCGTCTGGCGTGAAGCCGTTCCTGGGCGTCAGCGGATCGAAGTATCCGCCGAGTTCGACCTGGGCCAGGACGTTGCCCTGCTCCGCGGCCTGGCGGAACACCAGGAAGGCGGCTGCGGCATTGCCGTCCTTCGCGAAGTCGCGCGCCTTGGCGAGCATGGCGTCGGGCGGTGGCTTGGTGGCGAGATACTCGGCCACAGTCTCGCGCACCGATTTCTTGGGCGCGAGCGGCGTCGGCGAGGCGACCGGCGCGGGGGCAGCGGCGACGGTCTCTACCGGCGGTGGATTGATATGGTTGGTCCAGGCGTAGTAGCCGCCGCCAGCGACGGCCAGCAGCACCAGCGCCACGATCATCCAGCCCGTGCCGCCGCGCCGCGGCGCGATCTCCCCCATCGGATCGCGCGCCGCCCGCAGCTCCGGCCTGGGGGCGGGAGGGGGCGGGTCGAAGGCCGGCGGCAGTTCTGGCGCGGGTTCCGGAGCGGGCTCGCGCATCGCGGCATGCCGGCGCTTCAGGCGTACGATGTCGTCGGCGAACGGGTTGGCGCCCACCGCGCCGGAGGTCAGCATGGCAGGCCAGGCGACGACGGTCGTGCCGACCACGCCGATGTCGGGTTCGCGCACGCGCAACCGAACGGTCGCGATGCCGGCCAGCCGGTCGCAAATTTCGGGGCCGAGATGGAACTCCAGCACCTCGCCGCTGCGCGCCACCCTGTCGGGCTTCAGCCACGTCTCGGTGCGCCGCCAGCCATCGTCGGCGAGATGGACGTCCGGTCCCTGCTGGCGCTGGATCGAAAGGGTGAGGCCTTCCGGCGCTGCATCGAGCTCGCTCACGCGCAGCAGTGCGTGGCCGGGTTCCGGCAGCGGGGTGACGGAAGCGCGGACGGGCATGGGTGTGCTCAGGCCGGGACGGCGCGCAGGATGGCGCCGAGGCGGTCGTTCTGCTCGGGCGTGATCTCGCGGCCGCCCTCGTAGCCGACATTGTCCATCGCGAGCTGCAGGAAGGCGCGCATCCAGTCCTTGCAGTAGTCGGCGTAGATCGGCGCCGGGTTCTCGCTCAACACGGGCACGCCGTCGACCATGGTTGTCGGGTTCTCGAACACGCGGCGGGTCGGGGCGTTGGGTGGCAGGCCCGGCCGCTGGTCGAGCGGCAGCTTGTCGAAGCCCAGGGTGCTCACATAGCCGTTCAGCGCGGAGGAGGCGGTGCGCACCTGGCGCTCTGCGATCTCCTCCCATTTGGCGTTGGCCGCGTTCTCGAGCGCCCGCACCTCGTGGCTGAGCTGGTCGATAAGCTTCAGTCGGTGCGCGCCCACGATCAGCTCGTCGATCAGCCAGCCGAGATGCTGGCGGTCGACTCCGTAGTGCGACAGCGCCTTCTCGTCGGCACCGACGCGCCGCATGTTCTCGAGCCAGTAGTCGGCGGCCTCGCGCGCGAAGCGCTCGGCGCGGTCCTCGAGCACGCCCGACGGCGGCGGCGCCTTGCCGTTCGTCTCCTCGCCGAACACGTCGGCGAAGATCGCGCCGAGATCGACGGCGGCGCCGGTCGACTGGGCGGCGGGCTGGGCCCTGCCGTTGCGGCCGGCGGGCTCGTCGGAAGGCCGCGCCGTAGCGATGCGGAAGTAGATCTCCCGCAGGGCGGAGTCGGCAACTTGCAGCGCCGCCACCAGTTCGCCGAAGAGCTGCTGTTGGATGACGTTGGCCAAGCCGCGCAGCACCGTATGGACCAGCTCGCGCTTCTTGGCGCGGGCATCGCCGTCGGAAGCGCTGTGGAAGCCGGCCAGCCGGTCGACGAGGCGGCGGACCTGCACTTCGAGCTGGCCCCGCACCTGCGCGCGCTTGATCGCCGGATCGCAGACCGGGATCAGGCTCTTCACCAGCCAGGAGACGCCGCCGTCGTTGGCGCGGAAGGCCTCGTCCCAGGCCCGCGCCGGATCGGCGAAGTGGCGGCGCACGTCCTCGTTCTCGACGAAGTGGCGGCGCAACTCCGTGGCGCGCTGGGCGAAGGCGTCGGCGATGCCCTTCTCGCGTCCCGCCTCGTAATCCATCAGCCGTTCGTCGATGACGGTCGGATTGCGCAGCCAGAAGGTGTTGTCGAACGGCTTGCCGTTCCAGTTGAGCGGCCACTCGCCGCGGAAGTTGTTGACCAGCGAGTTGCCGAGACGGGCGCTCCAGCGCAGGTGGCGCGACTCGTCGGTCTCGCCGGCCTTCTGCTCGAACTCGCGGTCCATCTTGGTCAGCACCAGGAACAGCGCGTTCTTCTGCTTGGCCCGGTCGGCCGGCGTGGCGCCGATCGTCTGATCGATCCATGCCGTCATCATGTCCGAGAGATCGCGGACTTCCTGGTTGCCGTCAGGAATGCAGAGCAGGATGGCCGAAAGCTCGCGCTCGGCGGAATAGCGCTGGAAGAGATAGGCAACCTTGCCGCGCAGCAGCAGTTCGCGCAGCGGATTGGCGCCCTCGGCGACGCCCTTGGTCTTGGCCGCATCCTCGAGGCTCGCGAGCTTCAGCCGCGAGCGCGCGCCGGGGAAGTCGAGCAGGTCGGTGTGGTCGAAGAAGTCCCACGGCTTCTCGGCGATCGCAACGTTGAGCTCGGCGGTGAGCGCGCAGACCAGCGAGCGCGGCAGGCGGGCGTCAGCCGGAGAACGGCCGTCGGCCTGCCTGGGCCGTACCAGCAGCGTGTCGTCGGCGTCGGCGCCGAGGCGATCGAGCGTCAGCACGTCGACGATGCTCTTCTCGCGCGGGATCAGCGCGTCCATGCCCAGCAGGGCTTCCGGTGCGTGGGCGAGCTTCTGCAGGCCCTCGTAGAGCGTGACGTATAGATCGGTGAAGGGTTGGAAGTCGTACCAGAGGATCGACCAGAGCCGCGCGCGGTCGTGACCCGAGAGGCGCGGCGCAAGGTCGATCGCCTCGCGCCAGTAGTCGGTGCGCAGCTCGGCGGTGACGCCTGCGAAGAAGGTGTCGAAATACTCGATCAGATCGAGCACATCGTCGGAGTCGAGGTCGCCGACCGGCGTCGGCTGCGCCCTGGCGCGCAGCTCGGCCAGGCGCTTGCGGATGGCGGCGCCGTCCGGCCCCTCGAACTCGGCCTTCTGGTGGTCGAAGTCGAGCAGGAAGGAGTTGCCCAGGATCTTCACGATGTCGGTCTGCGTCAGCAGCCGCACGCGCACCGGGAAATCGGCCGAGGTGTCGCTGAGGCCGAGGCCGAAGCGCGTGACGAGACCGGTCGACTCGCGATTGCCCGGCGGGTTGATCTCGCGCAGGAAGTCGTAGCTCTTGTCGGCGAAACGCGCCTGCAGCGGACGGCCGTCGCGGCTCGCCAGAATGGAGACGAGGTAGGACTTGCCGGCCTGGCTGGGGCCGAACACGCCCACGCACATGCGGCGCCGGGCGGCCCGCGCCAGCTTGCGGCTCTGGTTGCGGACCTTCTGCAGCTCGCTCACCAGCGACGGCGCCTGCTGCGCCACGGTCGGCGACTGCGCCGCCGCGCTTTTCAGCCAGGAGACGCCTTCGCTCGCCGCGACGGCCAATGCCTCGCAGTCCTGGGCAAGCTTGAGATCGACTGTATCCATGATCTTCCCGAAGGTCCCTAACCTGTCTTGAGCATGCCCGTGTCGAGCCAGTAGCCCTCGCGGCGCGGCAGTGTCTGGAGTCGCAGCGTCAGGCGGTCGAGCGCGACGGCGCGGCCGTCGCGGTTGGTCACCTGCCGCAGGCGGAAGCGCTCGACGTCGCCCGACTCCTTGTCCTTGGGCTTGACGCGGGCGAGCGCGATCCGGAACGGCGTCTCGCGCGCGTGCCGCTCGGCATACTCGGGCTTGGCAAATTCGAGCGCGTAGAGCCGTGCCGCTGGCCAGCGCACCAGGTCGAGCTGGCGGGCGCCCAGCCACATGGGGCCGCGGAACTCGAAGGCGATCTCGGGCAGCTCGTATTCGCGGTTGTCGAGATCGACGTCGCGATAGACAAGATCTTCCTTCTGAAGCCGGCCGCCGCCGTCGAGCTTGCCGATGAATCGGGCGATGCTCCTGGAGCGCAGCAGGTCGGATCGGAAGGAGAAGTCCGGAAGCTGCGACTGGGCGAGGGCGGCGATCATCGCGCCGACCGCCACCGTGGTCTTGGGATCCTCGACGCGCAGGCGCGCGTCGCGGAACGGGTACCAGGCACCGACGCGGTACTCGTGCAACGAGATCACGCGCTCCGGCGGCAGCGGCAGCAGCTCCATCACCAGCGAGCGGATACCCGGCAGGCGCGAGGGCCGGCCCGACAGCAGCAGCACGTCGCAGTCGTAGGCGTGGACGATCTCGGCGAGCGGCGCCAGCACGCGGCCCATCTCGGCGCGCACCGTCTTGTCGAGGCCGGGCAGGTCGACCGGGAACACCACGGTGCGCAGGTCGAAGTTCTGCGCGCCGCGCTTGCGGGCGGCCTCGTTCACGAAGATCACGACCTCGTCCGACGGCTTGGCGCCGCCGGGGAAGAAGGTCTCGTAGGGGCGCGACTCGGCCGCCACCACGCCCGAGGTCGGGTCGAAGGTCTCGGCGGCACGCAGGAACTCGAGCGCGATCGGGTGGGCGATCTGCAGCGCGAACTGCTGGCGGAGGTTGCGCTGGATCACGTCCTCGCCGCCGCGGTCGCCGCCCACCAGCTCGGCCATCAGGTCGGCCGGGTTGCCGATGCCGGCCGTGCGCAGCGCCGCCTCGATCGGCGGCAGGACATGAGCCTGCACGACGCGCAGCAGGATGTCGTCGCCCGCCACGTTGAAGCCCTCGCGGAACTTCTGCTCGGGGAAGAGCGTGACGGAGGTACCGGCGCCCTCCAGGCGGTAGGCGTTGATGATCAGGTCGGTGGTGCCGCCGCCCACGTCGATGCTGGCGATGCTCAGCGTCTCGGGCCCGCCGTCGACCGGCTTGCCGCGCGGCTTGCGCGTGAGCTGGAAGAAGCGGCGCGCGTCGCCGCCGAAGTTCCGTGCGACCTCGGTGTAGAGGTAGACGAGCTGGGTGCAGGAGGCCTCGTCCCAGTCGGTCAGCACGCGCGGCGCCGGCGCGGCGGGATCGTCGAGCTTCCAGCCCATCATCATCCAGACCAGGTCGCGCGCGGCCTCGGCACGCTTCCTGAAGATCAGGCGCTCGGCGAGTGGCATGCCGGTCGGCAGCGTCAGCACGATGCGGCGCAGCCGCCGCGGCGTTTCGGCATGGGCCCGCCGGCCGCGCTGCTGCGGCGAGTTCATCAGCGTCAGCGCCTGCAGCAGGATCTCCGACAGCACGAAGGTCATGACCGAGGATCGGGAATAGAGCGGCTCGAACACCGGCAGGTGGTCGGCCGAATCGGCGTCGGCATCGACCAGGTGCAGCGGTTCGCCCTTCTGGTTGACGAGCTGCGCCATCGGCCCGGCCGCGGCCGGCATCGCCGTCTGGTCCTGCGCGTAGGCCACGTTGAAGCGCCACTCGCGGGTCTGCGGCTCCTCGTCCCAGAGGTAGCGCTTGGGGCTCGACATGCCGGTGTTGCCCTCGGTGCCGCGGCGGCGCGCGGCGAGCCTGGTCGCCTCGGGGCCGACGCGCGTCATGGTCGGCCACACGAAGGCGTCGGCGCGGCCGCCGAGGCGCGACAGGTGGTTCTTGCCGAACCAGGCCTGGGCGAACTCGACGCGCGATTCGAAGGGCCGCGTGTGCACGACCTCGGGGTGCGAGAGGTCTCGCAGCGCCAGCTCGTAGGAGTCGTTCAGGTTGACGCCCAGCTCGCCCGCTGCCTCGATCAGCAGCCCGCATGTCCGCGAGTTGCCGACGTCGAGCACGAGATCGACCTCGATGGCGCCGCGGCCGGGCCGCTCGGCGTCGCCCACCAGCTTGACCGGCGGGAACTGCGCGGCGGCAGCCAGCAGGCCGAGAAAGGCCAGATAGCGCGCGGTCGCTTCCTGCGGCTTCTGCTTGATGTCGTTGTCGATCTCCTCGGGCGTCGCGCGCGGATGGATCTCGCGGAACAACTCCTCGAGCCACTGCGTCATCCAGCCCTGGCGCAGCAGCCAGTGGTTGGCGCGCTGCTGCGGCGCCAGCGCGAACAGCGCGCCGGACGTCACGTCCTTCGGCGAGGGCGCCAGATAGGCGCGGCCTTCGGCCTCGGCGATCAGGCCGGTGTCGAAGGCCAGCACCGCGCGGTAGCGGTTGCCCTGCTCGTCGCGGTAGCCCGCGCCGTAGCGCGCCTCGAGATCGACCACACGAACGCGCGCCCAGTCGGCCGGTCCCTCGCGGAACTGGTTGTTGGGCCTGACCTGCAGGAACGGCACCGGCACCCACTTGTCGAGAAAGGGGGCGAGCGCGTCCTTGGCGGTGATCACGAGGTTGGGCTCGGCGGCGCGGCGGCGGCCGTTCTCGACCACCTCGTACTGGCCGCGGCCCTCGTCGAAATCGAGCTGCACGAGATCGTCGACGGCCTTGGCCGACGCGGCATCGTGGAAGCCCCATTCGCGCACCTTGAGGCGCACCGGGTCGAAGCCGAAATCGAGGAACTGGATGCCGGAACGGGCAATCAGCGTCGTCGGGCTGGGGTAGCTCGGCAGGCGGGCAAGGTCGCTCATGTCACGTTCGTTTGCGGCAATCCGTCAAATCTAGGGCTTCAACGGCCGATCTGCACGTTGTAGCTGCGCTTGTCGCCGGGCTGGCTGCCGCTGCACTGGGCGACGCCGTCGGCGCCGACCTCGCAGTTCACCGTGTTGCGCGCGTAGGTCCTGCCGTCGCTGCAGCGCGGGTTGGCCTTCTCCTCGATCACGAGCTTCGAACCGTCCCAGCGCGCCTCGGCCGGCGCCTCGCACTGCGCGCCGTTCTTCTGCACGAAGGTGACCTTGCCCTTGCCCTTGTCGTCGAGCGTGTAGTTGGGGCGGATGTCCTTCTCGCCGGTCGCGGTGGCGAGACCGGTGCGCGAGCGCCAGTCGCCCTTCAGGAAGGCGAGATCCTGCTTCTGCTTGGCCTCCGGCGGCACGACCATCGGCTTGGGTTCGTCCTTCTTGTCGGTCGCGTTCTGAGCAGCCGGAGTCTTTTCCTTGTTCTGGTCGCCCTTCATGTCGGCACCCTTGGCGTCCGGTCCCTTACCGTCGGGCTTGGTCGGGTCGAGCCCCGCCACGGCGGCGTCGGGGCCGGCGCCGCGCTCGATCGGCGGACCGCCGGCGGTGCCCACGATCACGCCGCCCGGGCCGATGACGCCCGCGGTGCAGTCCGTCCCGCGCCGCGTCAGCTCGTCGGTGAGACGCGCCAGTTCGAGCCGCAGCGCCTCATTGTCGCTCGCCAGCGTGGCGACGCGCGTCTGCTGCAGCTCGAGCGGCTGGCGCACCGCGAAGCCCAGGGCACGTTCGCGCGCCTCGGCTTCGATGACCGGCTCGATGCGCGGCAGGTAGGGTCGCACCAGCCAGGCGAGCAGCGCGAGCAGCAGAAGAAGGAGCAGGCCGAGCAGCAGCCACTGCCACCACACCGTGCGCGGCTCGGCGACGGCGGCGATCGCCGGCGCCGACGCCATGACGGCCTCGGGGCGCGGCGTCGCGCGGACCGGCGCGGCGGGCGGCGGGCTTGCCAGGAACACGCCCGGCAGGGCGGCGTCGGCGGTGAAGCCCCAGAACGCCATCACCGGCCGGCCGTCGACGACGTAGAGCGTCTCCTCGCCGGGCGCGGTCAGCGCATGGCGCAGCAGGCGCGCGAAGTTGCGCTCCGCGCCCGAGCGCTCGGGCGCTTCCATCTGCGTGGCCAGCCCCGCGATCTCGCCGTGCAGCCGCTGTACCTTGTCCATGACCGCGCGGCGCTCGGCCTCGCCGAGATCGCTCAGCCGGCGGACCTCGCCGTCGAACGGCGCGTACCAATCGATGCTGCGGCCGCTCGGCTCGGCCTCGGGGACGGCGAGCAGGTCGGCATGCTCGCGCGAGAGGCGCTGGGCGATGGCCGCGCGTAACTGCCCGGCGGCGCGCCACACCGGATCGCCGGCCAGGCCCAACGCGCGATAACGCTGGATCGGTTCACTGATCAGAAGCGGACCTGCAGCCATGTTTCCCCTCAACGCCTACTGCCGCGTGGGCAGGAAATCGCATAGTTCCAGCGCGTGCCCCACTGCTCGCCCGTCACGACGACATCGACCGAGTAGTCGCCGGCGACCGGATTCCAGTCGAAGCCGAAGCCGCCGCGGCCGCTGCGCGGGCCGCCGGTGCCGGCGAGCTGCTGGCCGCGATAGAAGACCTTGATGTCGTCCGGCCGCACGAAGAGCTGGTAGTTCAGCGCCACGAAGCCGGGCTTGTCGCCGAGATAGTGCTTGTTGCGCGTCACGCCTTCGCCACCGGAATCGCCCGACCAGTCGCAGGGGAGCTGGCCCGGCGGCGGCCGGTTGACGGGCGGCGCCGACGCCTGCTGTTGCGGCGGCGGGGCCTGCGGTGGCGCCTTGGCCGCCGGTGGGGGGGGCGGTGGCTTGGGCGGCTCGATCGGCTTGCACTGCTCGAGCCTGGTCTTGAGGTCGGCCTGCAGGGAGGCCAGCTCGGCCTTGAGCTTCTGCTCCTCGTCGACCGAGGAATCGTAGGCGGCCTTCAAGAGCGGCGTCGGATCGGGCGGCGGCTCCGGTGCCGGCGGCGCGGGCGTTTCCAGGGTGGCGACGTTCACGCTGGCATCGACGGGCACGCAGGCGCGCAGCAGCCAGGAGGTCAACAGCAGGAGAAGAAGGAGCAACAGGCCGAACAGCAACGCGCTGAACCACGGCGCCCAGCCGACGATCCGCGTCGCCGGCAACACCGCTGGCGCGCTGGCGAACACGGCGGCGGGCGCCGCGGGCCTGGGAACGGGCGCCAGTGCGAAGGGCTGCAGGCTCGCCAGGGCGTCGGCCTCGTAGCCCCAGGCGACGATGACCGGCTGGCCGTCGACCACGAAGACGAAATCGTCGGACGGGCGCGTGGTCGAGAGTTCCAGCGAGCGACCGATCAGCCGCGCTTCTTCGCTGCTCGATTCGGCCAGCAGGCCGCCCAGGGTCCGGATCGACGCCAATCGGGTTTCGATCGTGTCGAGAACCGCGGCGCGCTCGGCCTCGCCCAGCTCGCCCAGCCGGCGGACCTCGCCGCTGCGGGCGGCGTACCAGTCGATGCCGTCGCCGCCCTCGCGGAGCTGCGGCTCGGCCAGCAGGTCGGCCGGGCCGTCGCCCAGGCGGCGACGGATCACGGCGAGAAGCTGGCTCGCCACCGAATGCAACGGATCGCCGCGCACCCCCAAGGGGCGTACGCCGAGCCGTGTCGTCATCAACAAAGTAGGGCGGTCGCCCATGGAGCCCGGACTGCGATGGCGGTGAAGATGGCTGAACCATCATATCATCGTCCGAATCCGGCGGGTTTATGTCCGATTGAACACCGATTCGCGGTGAATCATCCTGGACTGAAGAACGCCGTTCCGCCCGCCGCTTCGACTCGCACAATGGGTGTAGCGAAAACCGCCGACAATCGATCCGGATCGAGCGTCTGCCGGGCCGGCCCGAGATCGGTCAGCCGGCCGTTTTCGACGATTCCCACGCGGTCGGCATAGCGCGCCGCCATGTTGAGGTCGTGCAGCACGGCCAGCACGCCGAATCCCCGCTCGGCTCGCCGCCGGGCGCTGGCCAGGGCGGCATGCTGGTGGGAGAGGTCGAGACCCGAGATCGGCTCGTCGAGCAGCAGGAACGGCCGGGCGTCGGCCTCGGCGTCGCATTGTGCGAGGACGCGGGCGAGCTGGATGCGCTGGCGCTCGCCTCCGGACAGGACCGTGTAGGGCCGCTCGGCGAAGGAGAGCGCCTCGGTCTCGGCCAGGGCCTTCTCGGCCAGCGCCCGCATCGCTCGCTCCGACAGGCTGCCGCGATGGGCGAGCAGGCCGAGCGAGGCGATCTGCAGGCCGGTGAAATCGAACGCCACCGTCGAATGCTGCGGCAGCACCGCGCGCCGTCGCGCGAGATCGGCCTTGCCCCAATGCTGCAGTGGACGGCCGTCGAGCAGCACTTCGCCGGCGGCGAGCAGCCGGTCGCCGCTCAGCGCGCCGAGCAGCGTGCTCTTGCCTGCGCCGTTGGGTCCGATGATGGCCAGGAACTCGCCCGGCGCGACTTCGAGCGACACATCCTGGACGAGCGCCTTGCTGCGCGCGCGCACCTCGACGCCGATCGCCTGCAGGAGCTTCACAATCCACCTCGCGCGGCGCGGCCGGCCAGCAGCCAGAGAAAGAACGGCCCGCCGACCAGCGCGGTCAGCACACCGATCGGCAGCTCGGCCGGCGACACCATGGTGCGCGCCAGCGCGTCGGCCAGCACGAGGAAGGCGCCGCCGAAGAGGGCGGCGGCGGGCAGCAGGGTGCGATGTGCCGGCCCCAGCATCAGCCGCACGATGTGCGGCGCGATCAGGCCCACGAAGCCCACGATGCCCGAGATCGCCACGCCCGCGCCGACCGCCAGCGCCACCTGCGCGACGAGGCGCTTCTTCAGGCGCTCGACATCGACGCCGACATGGCCCGCCTCGCGCTCGCCGAGCGCCAGCGCATCGAGCAGGTGCGCGGTCGGCAGCAGGGTCGGCACGCTGACGGCCAGCACCAGCAGCGCCGGCAGGATGGAGACCCAGGTCACGGAGCCGAAGCCGCCCATGGTCCAGAAGATCAGGGTGCGGAGCTGCTGGTCGTCGGCGACGAACACCAGCAGACCGATGCCTGCCGAGGCGAGCGCGTTCACCGCGATGCCGGCCAGCAGCAGCGTGCCGACCAGCGTGACGCCCTCGCGCGCGGCGATCCTGTAGACGGCGATGGTGGCGACGAGGCCGCCGAGGAACGCCGCGATCGGCAGGCACCACGGCCCGAAGCGAGGCGGCATGATATGCATCACCCTCTCGCCCAGCACGATCACCGTCACCGCGGCCAGCGCGGCGCCGCTCGACACGCCGAGCAGGCCGGGATCGGCCAGCGGATTGCGGAACAGGCTCTGCATGGCCGCACCTCCTGCTGCCAGCGCGGCGCCCACGGCGAAGGCCGCGAACACGCGCGGCGCGCGGATCGCGTAGAGCACCGCGGCGGTCGTTTCGTCGAGCGGCGCGTCCGACAGGCCGATCGCCGCGAGGAGCTGGCCGAAGCCCACGGGAAAGGCACCGATGCAGAGACCGGCGATCACGCTCGCCAGCGCCGCGAGCGCGAAGAGCGGGATCGGACG
>CAYQAY010000054.1:30202-32972 GCA_964415585.1 uncultured Reyranella sp. | reverse complement strand
CGATTTCTGGACAGCGCAGGCGTCCAGAAATGGCTACTTCCAGGGGTCGGCGACCTTGGGCCAGAACGGCGTCCTGCGCTTGGTGTAGGGCCAGCGCGTGACGTCGGGGTCGGCGGCGCCGGGGGAGGCGACGTAGAGGATCTCCTTCGCCAGGCCCACGAAGCCGTTGTAGAAGTGCTGCGCGCTCTTCACGACCACGACGCGGTAGTCGGCGGGCTCGGCGCCGACCGCGCGGAAGGCGTCGGCGTGGAAGGTCTGGTTGCGGCGGGTGCAGATCGCCACGTCGACATGCTCCGACGAGAGCAGCGCCATGTCGCCCAGCGGCGACATGACGGGTCCGTAGGGCTGGAAGACGTCGCGGGCGATCTTCCTGACCGTGACGTCGAGGTCGACCGGCTCGCCGCTCACCGTGCCCGACTTGCCGCCGAGCCGCATGCGCAGCCGCGCGCCCTCGCCCGCCTCCTCGGCGATCTGGAAGGCCATCGGGTCCCACATGACGCCGAACAGGGCCGGGCCGATCCGGCGCTCGACCAGCGCCTTCAGCACGAAGGTCGAGTCGCCCGGCGCGCCGGAGCCGGGATTGTCGGCGCGGTCGGCCAGGACGAGGGGTCCCTGGTTGTGCGAAGCCGCGCGGTCCATCGCCTCCTCGACGGTGAGGTACTTGGTGGCGTAGCGCTCGCGGTTGTCCCACAGCTCGCGGCCGAGTTGTTCCGCGAGCTTCTCGGCCTTCGCCAGGTCGCCGTCGGCCACGACCAGGGTGCGCGTGCCGACGTCTTCCACGTCGGCGAAGGAGAAGCCGTGGCTGAGCGACACCGAGAGGATGCCGTCCTTGCCCTCGAGCGACTTCATGCGGGTGACGAATTCGCTGATCGGCGGCACCGAGGTCCGGTACTGCGCGATCATGCGGCAGTCCCAGCGCGCCATGACGGGCTTGACCTTGCCGAGGGCGGTGTCGGCGACGATGTCGAACAGCTCGGCCGCGCGCTCCATCGTGTCGGTGTGCGGGTATTCCTTGTAGCCCACCAGCACGTCGGCGCTGTCGAGCATCAGGGCGCTGAGATGGCAGTGCAGGTCGAACTCGGCGCCGATCGCGACCTTGGGTCCCACGATGGCGCGGATCCTCGAGAGGAGATCGCCCTCGCAGTCGTCGTAGCCGTCGGCCACCATGGCGCCGTGCACGTTGATCAGCACGGCATCGAGCGGCAGCGCGGCCTCGACGCCGGCCAGCACCTCGTCGCGGAAATCCTCGTAGACCTTGCGCACGGTGGTGCCCGACGGCGCGGCGAAGGTGGCCAGCCCCTCGATCACCGTCCAGCCGCGCTCCTCGGCCTTCCTGCGCCAGACGTGCAACGGCGCGGTGAAGTTGGTGGGCGCGTGCCTCGTCGCGTCGCCGCGCCAGATGCCGTGCTCCCGGTAGCCGCGCAGGCCGGTCGGGAAGGGCACGAACTGGTTGGTCTCGGTCCCGAGGGCCGCGATGAACACACGCTTGGTCACGACCGCTCCCTGGCGCAGTGGCAGCCCGCGACATGGTCGTCGACCATGCCCGAGGCCTGCATGAAGGCGTAGCAGATGGTGGAGCCGACGAACTTGAAGCCGGCCTTCTGGAGCGCCTTCGACAGGGCGTCGCTCTCGGCCGTCCTCGCCGGCACGTCCTTGAGGCTCTTCGGGCGGTTCTTCTTCGGCTTGCCGCCGACGAAGCTCCACAGGAACCTGGCGAACGAGCCTTTTTCCTCGACCAGGGCGAGATAGGCGCGGGCGTTCGTGACGCTCGCCTCGATCTTGCCCCTGTGGCGGATGATGCCGGGATCGGCCAGGAGCTTGGCCAGTTTCGCGGGCGTGTAGCGCGCGATCTTCTTCGGGTCGAACCCGTCATAGACCTTGCGGTAGTGCTCGCGCTTCCGCAGCACGGTGATCCACGACAGGCCCGCCTGGCAGCCTTCGAGCGTAAGCAGCTCGAACAGCGCGCGGTCGTCGCGGAGCGGTCGGCCCCATTCCGTGTCGTGGTATTTCTGGTAGAGCGGGTCTTCCGAAACCCAGCCGCATCTCGGCTTGCCGTCGGCGCCGCTCACCCTATCGTGCTGCCAAACCATTCGAGGAAACTACCCATGCCCAACGATCTCGCCAATCTCAAGGTCTGCATCTTCGACGTGTTCGGCACCGTCGTCGATTGGCGCGGCAGCCTGATCGAGGACCTGCCCGGGCTCGGCAGGAAGTACGGGCTGGAGACCGACTGGACGAGCTTCGCCGACGACTGGCGCGGCCTCTACCAGCCGCAGATGCACCGCGTGCGCAAGGGCGAGCTGCCGTGGACGCGCATCGACGACCTCCACAAGGAGGCCTTCGAGATGCTCTTGAAGAAGCGCGGCCTGAAGCATCCCGGCGAGGCGGGCGCGTGGGAGTTCACGCGTCTCTGGCACAAGCTCCGGCCGTGGCCCGACTCGGTCGAGGGCATCGGCATGATGAAGAAGAAGTACGTCGTGGCCACCATGAGCAACGGCAACGTCGCGCTGCTGATCAACATGGCCAAGGCGGGCGGCATCCCCTGGGATCACTGCTTCTCGGGCGAGACCTTCAAGCACTACAAGCCCGACCCCGAGTCCTATCTCGGCGTGGTCGACAGCATGTACCTCGAGCCCGGGCAGGTGATGCTGGTGGCCGCCCACAACAACGACCTGGCGGCCGCCCAGAAGTGCGGCCTGATGACTGCCTTCGTGACCCGCCCCGCCGAGCACGGGCCGGGACAGAAGATCGATCTCGAACCGACGGGCGA
>CAYQAY010000054.1:0-30102 GCA_964415585.1 uncultured Reyranella sp. | reverse complement strand
CCCGCCCCGCCGAGCACGGGCCGGGACAGAAGATCGATCTCGAACCGACGGGCGAATGGGACGTCGTCGGCAGGTCGATGATCGAGGTGGCGAAGAAGCTGGGGTGCTAGGGCTGCCGTCCTAGCCGCCGAACATCTCCTTGACCTTGCTGAAGAAGCCTTCGGATTCGGGGCTGGTCTTGCCGGCCTTCTCGAACTCCTTGAGCAGCTCCTTCTGTTTGGCGGTCAGGTTGGTGGGCGTCTCGACATTGATCTCGATGTACATGTCGCCGCGCTGGGCGGAGCGCACGATCGGCATGCCCTTGCCGCGCAGGCGGAACTGGTGGCCGCCCTGGGTACCGGCCGGGATGTTGATGCGCGCCGTCTTGCCGTCCAGCGTCGGCACCTCGATGTTGCCGCCGAGTGTCGCCTGCACCATCGAGATCGGCACGCGGCAATGCACGTCCGAGCCTTCGCGCTCGAAGAACTGGTGGCGGCGCACCGACAGGAACACGTAGAGGTCGCCGGCCGGCCCGCCGCGCGCGCCCGCCTCGCCCTCGCCCGAGAGCCGGATGCGCGTGCCGTCCTCGACACCTGCCGGAATGTTGACCTTGAGCGTCTTCTCGCGCCGCACGCGGCCCTGGCCCGCGCAGGCGCGGCAGGGTTTGTCGATCACCTGGCCAGCACCGTGGCAGGTATGGCAGGTCCGCTCGACCGTGAAGAAGCCCTGCTGGGCCCGGATCCGGCCGCGGCCCTGGCAGGTCGGGCATTGCTGTGGCTTGGAGCCGGGCTCGGCGCCGCTACCGTGACAGGCCTCGCAGGAAACCGAGCTCGGCACGCGCACCGTCGCCTCGGTGCCACCATAGGCCTGTTCCAGCGTGATCTCGAGGTTGAAGCGCAGGTCTTGGCCGCGTGTGTCGGCGCGTCCGCCGCGCCCGCGCTGTCCACCGAACATCTCCTCGAAGATGTCGCCGAACACCGAGCCGAAATCGAAGCCCTGGCCACCCTGGAAAGGTCCGCCCGGACCACCGGGGCCGTGTCCGCCCTCGAAGGCGGCGGGACCGTAGCGATCGTAGGCCGCTCGCTTTTCGGGGTCCTTGAGGACGTCGTAGGCGTGGTTGATGTCCTTGAACTTCTTTTCCGCTTCCTTGTTACCCTCGTTGCGATCCGGGTGGTGCTGCATGGCGAGCTTGCGGAACGCCTTCTTTATGTCATCGGCGTTCGCCGTGCGCGCGACCCCGAGCAGCTCGTAATAGTCTTGCGACATAACGCTCTACGCAGCCCCCAACAGCCCTTACATGTCGGCCTCCCGCTCGCGCGGGAGGCCGCTTTGTCTCATTCTTCCAACCGGCTCAGCCGGAGCCCGTCTTCTTGTTCTTGTCGGTGACGTCCTCGAACTCGGCGTCGACGACCTTGTCGCCCTTCGCTTCGTTCGCGCCGCCGCCTGCCGCCCCGCCAGCCGTTCCGCCCGCGGCAGCCCCCGCTGCCTGGGCCTCGGCCTGCTGGGCCTTGTACATCGCCTCGCCGAGCTTCATCGCGGCCTGGGCCAGATCGTTGGTCTTCCCCTTGATCGCCTCGACATCCTCGGTGCCGAGCGCGGTCTTCAGCGCTTCGAGGGCGCCTTCGATCTCGGCCTTCTCGGTCGGGCTGACCTTGTCGCCGTACTCGCCGAGATGCTTGGTCGTCGAGTGGACCAGCGCCTCGCCTTGGTTGCGGGCGTCGATCAGCTCGCGCTTCTTCTTGTCCTCCTCGGCATGCTCCTCGGCGTCCTTCACCATCTTCTGGATGTCGGCCTCGCTCAGACCGCCCGAAGCCTGGATGCGGATCTGCTGCTCCTTGCCGGTGGCCTTGTCCTTGGCCGAGACCTGCACGATGCCGTTCGCGTCGATGTCGAACGTCACCTCCACCTGCGGCACGCCGCGCGGTGCCGGTGGGATGCCGACCAGATCGAACTGGCCGAGCATCTTGTTCTGGGAGGCGATTTCGCGCTCGCCCTGGAACACGCGGATGGTCACGGCAGTCTGGTTGTCGTCGGCCGTCGAGAAGGTCTGGCTCTTCTTGGTCGGGATCGTCGTGTTGCGCTCGATGAGGCGCGTGAACACGCCACCCAGTGTCTCGATGCCGAGGGACAGCGGCGTCACGTCGAGCAACAGCACGTCCTTGACTTCGCCCTTCAGCACGGCCGCCTGTACCGCGGCGCCGACCGCGACGACCTCGTCAGGATTGACGTTGCGGGCCGGCTCCTTGCCGAAGAACTGCTTCACGACCTCGATGACCTTCGGCATGCGGGTCATACCGCCGACCAAGATCACCTCGTCGATCTGTCCGGCCTGCAGGCCGGCATCCTTGAGTGCCGCCTTGCAGGGCTCGAGGGTACGCTGCACCAGCTCGTCGACCAGCGACTCGAGCTTCGCGCGCGAAAGCTTGATGACGAGATGCTTCGGGCCCGACGCGTCGGCCGTGATGAACGGCAGGTTGACTTCGGTCTCCTTGGAGTTGGAGAGCTCGATCTTGGCCTTCTCGGCCGCTTCCTTGAGGCGCTGCAGGGCGAGCTTGTCGTTGCGCAGGTCGATGCCCTGCTCCTTCTTGAACTCGTCCGCCAGGTAGCTGATGACGCGCTGGTCGAAGTCCTCGCCACCGAGGAACGTGTCGCCGTTGGTCGCCTTCACCTCGAACACGCCGTCGCCGATCTCGAGGATCGAGACGTCGAACGTACCGCCACCCAGGTCGTAGACCGCGATGGTGCCGCTCTTGCGCTTGTCCATGCCGTAGGCGAGGGCAGCCGCGGTCGGCTCGTTGATGATGCGAAGGACCTCGAGGCCGGCGATGCGGCCGGCATCCTTGGTGGCCTGGCGCTGGGCGTCGTTGAAATAGGCCGGGACGGTGATGACCGCCTGCTCGACCTTCTCGCCGAGATAGGCCTCGGCGGTCTCCTTCATCTTGCCCAGGATGAACGCCGAAACCTGACTCGGGCTGTACTGCTGGCCGTTCGCCTCGACCCAGGCGTCGCCGCTCGAGTGCTTCACGATCTTGAAGGGCACCAGCGACATTTCCTTCGCGACCATCGGGTCGTCGAAGCGGCGCCCGATCAGGCGCTTCACCGAATAGAGCGTTTTCAGCGGATTGGTGACGGCCTGGCGCTTGGCGGACTGACCGACCAGCCGCTCGCCGCCGTCGGTGAAGGCGACCATGGACGGAGTCGTCCGTGCGCCCTCCGAATTCTCGATGACCTTGGTGTCGCCGCCTTCCATGACCGCGACGCACGAATTGGTCGTACCCAGGTCGATGCCAATGACTTTCGCCATGATTTCTACTCTCTTCCCTCGGCAGGTCGCTTGGGCCCCAAAGGCGCCCGACCGACCCCCCTCAAACGATGTTACCTGCCGGAAAAACCGGGTCAGGACAGGGGCTATATAGGTCCTCCAGCCCAGCCTGCAATGGACTTGGGCACGAAAATCGCTAGCGAAACAGGCAACGGCGACGCTACCGGAACCGCCCGGCAGGCTTAATTCTCGTTGCTTGCGACGGAAGCGGCGGGGCCGCCTTTGGCCACCCCGACCATGGCTGCCCGGAGCAGGCGGCCGGCGATCAAGTAGCCCGGGATCAGCTCCTGGACCACAGTGCCGGCGGGCACGGTGGAGTCCTCGATCTCCATCATCGCTTGATGGAAATCGGCATTGAACGGCTTGCCCAGCGTCTCGATCCGGGTGACGCCGTGGCGCTCCAGAACGGACTGGAGTTCGCGCTCCGTCGCCTGGACGCCCAAAACCACGTTGCGCAAGGCCGGGTCCATGGCCTCGAGATCGGGCGGCAGGGCCGAGAGCGCGCGGCCGATGTTGTCCGCAACCGAAAGGACGTCGCGCGCGAAACGCTCGACCCCGAACTTGCGCTCCTTCTCGATATCCTGCTGGGCGCGGCGGCGTACGTTCTGCGCTTCGGCGAGAGCTCGCAGCTGCTTGTCCTGCAGGTCGGCTTTTTCGGCCTGAAGCTGCTCCACGAGGCGCTGGAGCTCGGCCGCGCTCTCGGGCTTGGGCGGAATGTCGAGGTCGGTCTCGGGCTCGACCGGCGTATCCGCCGGGGCGCTGCCCGCGGTTGGATCGCTGGCCATACGTTGTCCCTTGGTTGCTGGTTGATCTGGGCTGGTTGATTCAGGCGGGTTTCACTTAGGGACGGGCCCGGCTCGGGTCAACTGCACTCAAACGGCCTCCAGCGGGGCGTGGAGCTTGGTACCGTGGACGATGATGCCGCCGCGGTCGCCGATCGCGATCGATCCATAGCGTTGGGCGAAGACCTCCGGCAGCGGCCGGGCTCCTGAGGCCGCGAGCCACAGGCGCAGCAGGTGGCGACGCCGCTCCGGCTCCGGCCAGTCCTCGAAGTCCGTGCGGTCGTGCAGCATCGTGTGATTGTGAACGAGCTGCACGTCGCCCGGCTTGAACTCCATGAACATGTTGAGCGCGGGGTCGTTGGCGAGCTGGTCGAACATGTCGAGCGCCTCGACCTGCTGCGGCGTGAGCCGTGGCGCGTCGGGGAAGCGCTGAGCGGAGTCGATATACTGACGCTGGTAGATCGCCGTCAGGTAGCCCTTGTGCCAGTTGAACACCGGAATCTCGAAATAGGGCTTCTGTCCTTCCGGCACCTCGCCACGCCGGTCGGTGGCGAGCGGCTGGAACAGCAGCTTCAGGAGGTCGGGCCGACGCCGTCGCATCTCGTTGAAGATCGTCGTCGAACTCACCAGGGCCGATAGCCCGCCCGACTTCGCCGTCTTCAGGCAGAGCAGACCGACGATGTCGCAGGAATCGGTGTGATAGGTCTGCCGTTCGTGCGTTTGGTAGATGCGTACGTTGGGATCCTTGACGTCGAGGCCGAGATCCTGGACGTGGCCCAGCACATGGCCCTTCCCGTTCTGCGAGCGCGCGCTGCCGAGATGCGCACCGAGTCCGAAAAAGGCCGTCGCAGATTCCCGCATCGACCAGCGCTCGACGGGGAGGCCACGCAGCAGCAGGAAGCCGCGGCCGTTCAGCACCTCTTCGTCGACCCGCGCCGTGAGCTTCGCCCCAAGCGTCGGCAGCGGAAAGTCGCGCGCCGTTATCGCCGCGATGTCGACGTTGCGCTCGACCAGAGCGCGCGTCGCCTTCTCGACCTCGGCGACATCGGCTGCCGCGAGCGGCACCATCCAGTCGCTGCGCTTGGAGATCTCCGGCCCATACCAGGCGGCGGCGCCGACCTGTTCTGGCGGCAATTCGAACGACATGATCAGGTTTCCGGCTTTCAGGTTTCCAATTTCACGCTTCCCAGGGGAATCTCGGGGCGAACAGGTCGTCGTCGCCGTTCGACAGCCGGTGGCTCTCGGTGGCGTTGACGAGTGCGGCCCGGATGCCGGGCTCCAACGCGCTGTGTCCGGCGTCGGGCACCACGACGTAGCGCGCCTCGGGCCAGGCCCGCGCCAGCGCGTCGGCGGTCACCGGCGGACAGACGATGTCGTAGCGTCCCTGCACGATCGTGCTCGGCAGGTGACGGATGCGACTGAGATCGGCCCACGGCCAGCCCTCGGGGACGAATGTGCCGTGCGCGAAGTAGTGCGCCTCGATGCGCGACAGCGCCAATGCGAACCCGCCATGGTCGGTCTCGAACGGCGCGCGCACGGTCGGATAGAGGGTCGAGCAGGCTGCCTCGTAGCGGCTCCAGGCCCGTGCCGCCGGCCGGTGGGTATCGGGATTGCGATCGATCAGGCGGCGATAGTAGTTGCCCAGCAGATCGGCGCGCTCAGCCTGCGGCAGATGCTCGGAGAAATCCCGCCACGCTTCGGGGAAAATCGTCCGCATGCCATGCAGGAACCAGTCGATCTCCGAGCGCGCACCGAGGAAGATGCCGCGCAGGATGAAGCCGCTCACGCGGTCGGGGTGAGCGAGGCCGTAGGCCAGCGCCAGGGTGCTTCCCCACGAGCCGCCGAACAGCAGCCAGCGCGGGATGCCGAGATGGACGCGGAGCTTCTCCATGTCGGCCACAAGGTCGCTCGTCGTATTGTCGTGCAACTCGCCGAGCGGCATGGAGCGACCGCAGCCACGCTGGTCGAACACGACGATGCGGTAGAACTGAGGGTCGAAGAAGCGGCGATGCACTGGTGCCGAGCCGGCGCCCGGCCCGCCGTGCAGGAACACCACCGGCACGCCCTCGGGATTGCCGCTCTGCTCCCAATAGATCGTGTGCCGGCCGTCGACCGCCAGCATGCCGCTGGCGTACGGCGAGATTTCGGGAAAGAGGTCGGAACGGAGCGGGGTTTCTGAACGCGGCATGCCAGTATCCTGATGCCATCACTGCCATAGAGGCGGCCGCCGTGCCAGCCTTGCACGCGTTGCGGCAGTGTCGCGCGAGCGTCTAAGGTCGCAGCCGCCCAGGAGGTTCAGTGGTTTTTCGCCGCATTTTGGCGCTCGTCGCGCTCCTTGCCGGTCTCGCAGCCTGCGCCTCGCAGGACGGGGCGCTGCAGAGCTCGACTGGGGCGACGCGCGGCGGCGGCACCATCGTCCTGCCCGCCAACATCGAGAAGATCGTCGGGCCCGTCTATCAGGATGCCGCCCTGCAGGCTTATGTGGATGGCGTCGGGCGGCGGCTGGTCGCCGCTTCGTCCATCGGCGGCTCCTTCCGCTTCGGTGTCCTCGATTCGCCGGTGCCGAACGCACACGCCCTGCAGAACTACGTCTTCGTGACGCGCGGCCTGCTGGCGCTGCTCGAGGACGAAGCCGAGCTGGCCGCCGCGATCGGCCACGAGCTCGGTCATCTCGTGCAGCGCCATGCCGTCCAGCGCGCGCGCGTCCGGCAGAGTGTCCTCGATGCGGCGATCGCTGCCGCCGCCACCAGCGGATCGGTGACGGTCGGTCGCTCCGTGGCGCAGGACGGCCTGTTGGCGCTCCGGCGCTATTCGCGCGACCAGGAGCTCGAGGCTGATCGCATCGCCATCGGCTACCTCGCCAAAGCGGGCTATCGCACCGACGCCATGCTGTCGCTGATCGATCGGCTCCGCCGTCAGGCGGCGCTCGAGGCGCAGATCATGGGCGAGGCGCCCGATATCGGGGATCGCCCGAGCGCCTCCTCGACCCATCCCGCGCCCGTCGAGCGGACGGCGGCGCTCGCCGCCCTCGGGGTCGCCGGGGCAGCGGGCGAATCGAACCAGGGGGACTACTTCGCCGCCATCGACGGCGTGTCGGTCGACGATCCGCCGAGCGAGGGCTTCGTCCGCGGCAACACGTTCGTTCATCCCGTACTCAGGCTCGCCTTCACGGCGCCCGCGGGCTTCCGGCTGTTCAACGACAGCGACGGTGTGCTGGGCGTGGGGCGCGACCGCTCGCTGTTGCTGTTCACTTGCACGGCCCAGCCCGCGACGGGACGGCTCGACGACTGGATGCGCAACAGGCTGAAGCCCACGCCTACCGACATCCAGGCGACGGAGATCAACGGTGCCGAAGCCGCGATCGGCGCCAAGCCGCGCGGTGCCGATACCGGGCTCACCCAGGCGCGCTACGTGATCATCCGGCACGGCGATCGCGTGTGCAGCTTCTCTCTGGTCGCTGAAGGACCCGACCGCGATCGCCTCATCGACACGATGATCGCGGCGGCGCGCACCTTTCGATCGCTCTCCGTGGCGGAAGCTGCGGCGCTGCGGCCATATCGGCTCAAGATCGTCTCACCGGCGGGGTCCACGCCGGAGCAGCTCGCGGCGCGCCTTCCTTATGCGGATCTCAGGATGGAGCGGTTGCTCGTCATGAACGCCGCACAGGTGCCGGCCGACCTCACCCGCCGGCAGAAGATCAAGACGGTCGTACCCTGAAGCATAGTCCGCTCAGCTGGAATCAGCCGAGCGGACTATGCCCGTGGTCGAAGCCGCAGTAGGCGTCGATGCGCTCGAGGAGACCGCCGTCGTCGCCGAGAAGGACGAGGCCGGGATTTCCCGCAGAGACCGTGAGGATCCGGCCATCGGGCAGTGCCGCATTGCCCGGCGGCCCGCTGCCGCGGACCACCCGCCGGACGGCGGGCCAGCCGCCGTCGACCGCCTTTCCAATACTTGCATCCAAGGTTTCGTCCGACTGGTTGCTCCACCAGAAGGCATCGGCCTGCTCGGCGAGCGGCCGCGTCGGATCGACCCCGGCGGCCGCGAAGACGACGGCTCCGTCGGCGCTGAGGGCGGCGCGGGCGAGGGAGTTCATCAGTTCGCCGTGACCCGGCTGCAAGGCCTGACGCTCGCGCAAGCCGGCCGTCCATCGCGCAATGGCGAGCGGGCCGTTGCGGCTGGCCGCGCGCCCCTCGGCGACCGAGTGTCCGTAGGCTTCGATGGTCGCTGCCAGGCCGCGCGCGAGCATCCAGTCGAGCACGTCGAGCGGACTCATGGCGAACTGCAGTTGCAGCACCCTGTGCCACATCTCCTCGAGCGCTCCGCGCAGGAAGACGAAGTCCTCGGCCTCGGCACCGGGTTTCGCCAGGAGCTTGCGACGCAGCCAAAGAAGCCGGTCGAGCGTGCGCGTCGGGCTGCCTGCCTCGCCCAGCATGTTGCCGAGCACGACCAACCGGTCGCCGCCCCGCCAGCGATCCATCAGGATGTCGCTGAAGCGCTCCAGCGTCGCATCGTCGCCCGCGAGCCTGCCCATCGCCCACGTCCGGCCGCCCGTGGAGTTGCCGTCACGCAGGCGGGCGATCGAAGCGGATGTCATGGTGAGGGAGAACGTAGGACATCAAAAAAGGCGGCACGACATTCTGGTGTCGGCCGCCTTTCAGCGCATTTCGTGCCAGATCGGATCAGGCGACCTTCTGGAGGACGCTGTTCAGCTTCTGGGTGGCGAGATCCTTGTCGATGCGCTCGACGGCTGCGAGCTCACGGGCGAGGCGGTCCAGCGCCGCCTCGTAGATCTGGCGCTCGCTGTAGGACTGGTCGGGTTGGCCGGCATTGCGATGCAGATCACGCACGACTTCGGCGATCGACACCGGATCGCCGGAGTTGATCTTGGCTTCATACTCCTGGGCCCGACGGTTCCACATGGCGCGGCTGATGCGGCTGCGGCCCTTCAGGGTAACGAGCGCGTTCTCCATGATCTTGCGCGAAGAGAGCTTGCGCAGACCAGAAATCTTGGCCTTGGCAACCGGCACGCGGAGCATCATGCGCTCCTGCTCGAACGAGATAACGAACAGATCGAGCTTGTGACCCGCGATCTCCTTCGCTTCGATGTCGATCACGCGGCCTACTCCGTGCGTCGGATAGACCACGAAGTCGCCCTTCTCGAAGGCAAATTCCTTCGACTTGGCAGGCGGTGCTGCCTTCTTCGGCTTGGCCATATAAAGTCCCTTCACAACTAGCCCCGCTTTCAGCGATACCGCGACCCGCCGCGCACACTCCCCTGTGTGCTCGCTCGATGACCGTATCGGTAGGTTTCTTTCGGATACCGAGCCGGACACCGAGCTGGCGACAGACCGGACCCCGGACCGCCTTCAGCCTGAGCCTTATAGCAGAGTTTTGGCCCCGAGTCGCGGGTCATGTTGCATTTCGGCAACGGTCTGCCTATGCAACACACGCATGGCTATTGCAAAAGGTGCAATTAAGGACTTGAAAAAGGTGCTTCTCAACGCGCCGCCGGCTTGTCGCTGAAATATTTCGCGAACTTGTCTTTTTCGTCCTTGAACTGCTCGGCGTCAGCCGGGGCGTCGCCCTTGCGGGTGATGTTGGGCCAGGTCACCGATAGGCTGCGATTCAGCTCCAGCCACTTCTCGAGACCTTTCTCCGTATCGGGCAGGATCGCGTTGGGCGGACACTCCGGCTCGCACACGCCGCAATCGATGCACTCGTCCGGATTGATGACCAGCATGTTCTCGCCCTCGTAGAAGCAATCCACGGGGCAGACTTCAACGCAGTCCATGTACTTGCACTTGATGCAAGCCTCGGTCACGACATAGGTCATACGGGCTCCGGCACTCGGGCGGCCGCGTGCTTAACGCGCGAATCCTGCGGGCGCAAGACTGGCGAATCAGCGCGACTCGACCACCTCGTACAACGTGCGCGCTTCCGCGGCGGGGCCGCGTCGCTCGCCCAGAGCGACCACACGCACCACACGGACATTCGGGCCCAAGGCAAAGGCCAGAACCATGCCCGGCGTCACCGTGGCATGCGGCTTGTCGACGGGGCGGCCGTCGATGCGGCAGCGCGACTTCTCGACGTAGCGCGCGGCCAAGGAGCGGGTCTTGAAGAAGCGCGCGTGCCAGAGCCACTTGTCGAGGCGCATGCGCGTCGGTGGCCGTTGCTACTTCTTTCCGCCGAGCTTCAGCTCGAGCAGCTTCGCGAATGGCGAGTCGGCTGCCGCATCGCCCTTCGTTTCGGTCGTCGCGTAGAGGCGGAGCGCGGGACCGCCGCTGTCGCGTCTCGGCGGGCGCGGACCGCGCCGTTCGTCGCGCGGCGGCCGTCCATCCTTGGAGCGGTCGGCTCCGCGATCGGGCCGCGGCTCGTCGCTGCGGGGGCCATTGCTGCGCGGCCGGTCGTCCTTGCCGCGCGCCGGGCGCGGCGTGTCGGCGAAGAACTGGCGCTCGTTCGGACGCTCGGGCCGTTCGCGACGGCGCTGGTCGCGCCGCTCGCGCTCCTGCTGGCGCTGACGCTCGCGCTGCTCCTCACGCTCGCGCACGAACCGCGGCTTGATCGAGAAGGCGTGCAGTGGCCCGTTCTCTTCCGATGGTGGATGCACGCGATAGCCCAGGGCGCGCAGTACATTGGCCATTTCGGGCTCGGAACAACCGACCAGCGACATCATCTGCGGCGTGGCGCGGAACCAACCGGGAGGCAACGGACGCGGCGCCTTGTTCGCGTCTTCGGGCTTTGCATCTTCCGGCATCGAGTCTTCAGCGGGCTTTGCGTCCCCGGTCGTCGCCGCCACCGCTTCGGCCCGCGCTTCCTCGGCGGCGGGAGCGGGTTCGACTGCTGCTTCGACGACGGGCACGGGCCCGGGGGCGGGCTCGGGTGCCGGTTCCGCCACCGGCTCGCTTTCGCCGAAAGCGGCGGCCACGATCGCCCATTCGCTGATCTCGTCGGCCGGCGGCGCGGCCAGCGCGTCATCAGCGGCTTTCGGGGCCGCAGGCTTCTTCTCCTGCTGCTGGCGCCGCGCGGCTTCGCGACTGTCGCGTACGGCATGCCGTGCCATGGCGGCCAGCCGCTCGACCATGTCGGCTCGGATCGCGTGATCGCCCAGCGGCAGATAGCCGATGGCGCTATAGAAATCGCGTTCGGCCTCGCGTGGCAGGTCCATCGACGTGCGGCCCTCGGCCGGCAGAGGCGGGATCGTTTCGCGATTCCTGGCGATCATCCAGAGGCCGGCGCGCAGGCGGATCGGCACCGGCTTCAGCATGCTGGGGAAGTAGAGCGAGAATACGCCCACGCGCACGCCGAGCCGCGCCAGCGCCTTGCGATCGTCTTCGCCGAGCTGCGCGAGCTGCTCTTCGACGGGTCGTCGCGGCAGCACGCCCAGATTCTCGCAGAGCTGAAACACGATGCCGCGCGCGCCGGCAGGCAGTTCTGCCGTCGCGCGGGCATCCATCAATTCGCTGAGGCCCAGCCGAATGCGCGTCTCGACCCAGGTCGCGGCGCGCTTGCGCACTTCCTCGCGGGCCGGACCGTCGAGCAGATCCGACGCGATCGCCTCGACCTTGGGCGCCAGCACGTCACCCGACGGCAGCAGGCGCGCGACCGGACCGCCTCCCCAGCAGACACGCAGCTGGCCATCGAACACGATCTCACCGTCGGTGCTGGTCGCAAAGGCCTGCAGGCGCGCCGGCAGGTCCTGGCGCAGCGCGCGCAACGCCGCACTCAGCACCGCCTTCTGGTCGGTCTGTCCTTCCGTCGCATCGGGTACGAAGCGGAATCCCTCGATACGGCCGAGATGCTCCCCCTCGACCGTCACTTCGCCCGCTGCAGCGACCGACGAGCTCATTTCACCCTCATCGCGCAATCTTCGTACAAGCAAAGCCGCGCGTCTATCGACAAACCGTTGCGTCAGGCGCTGGTGAAGGACATCGGAAAGCTTGTCCTCGATGGCCCGCGCGCGTTCCTGCCAGTGGGCCGCGCGCTGGATCCAGTCGGGCCTGTGCGAAATGTAGGTCCACGTCCGAACGTGTGCGATGCGTGCCATCAGCGTGTCGATGTCGCCGTCGTAGCGCTCCAGGCGTTTCACATGGCCGTCGATCCAGTCCTCGGGCAGGCGTTCGCCGCCCTGTGTCAGATGAGAGAAAAGCTGGCCGAGCAGCCGCGTGTGCTCTTCCGTCATCGTCTTGCGAAAATCGGGGACCTGGCAGACCTCCCAGAGAAGCTTGACGCGCCTGGGGGAATGCAGGCGCGGCAGGAATTCCGAATGCCCGGCGAGGGATTGCAGCGCGAGCTGGTCGTCCTGTTCGCGAACCCGCTGCAGCGCGGCATGCGGCGGCAGAGCGTTCAGCGACGCGGTCAGCGTCTGCACCGAGCGGAAGTCGAGCTCCGTGTTGCGCCATTGCAAATCGCGCAATGGATCGAAGCGGTGATTTTCGATCGCCTCGACGACTTCCGGCTCGAGTCCGCCGACCTCGGCCGTGGTGCCGAAGGTGCCGTCGTTCATGTGGCGGCCGGCGCGGCCGGCGATCTGCGCCATCTCGACGTTGCGCAACGCGCGGAGCGAGCGACCGTCGTATTTGTGCAACGACGCGAACCACACATGGTTCACGTCCATGTTGAGGCCCATGCCGATGGCGTCCGTCGCGACGAGGTAGTCGACCTCGCCCGACTGGAACATATCGACCTGCGCGTTGCGCGTGCGCGGGCTGAGTGCACCCATGACGATCGCCGTACCGCCGCGCTGCCGGCGGATCAGTTCGGCGATGGCGTAGACTTCGTTCGCCGAGAAACCGACGACCGCCGAGCGGCGCGGCAGGCGCGTCGCCTTCTTCGGCCCCACATAGGAGAGCTTGGAGAAGCGGGGTCGCGCCACGATGTCGATGTCGGGCAGCAGCCGGTTCAGTACCGGACGGATCGTGTCGGCGCCCAGCAGCATCGTCTCGTTGATGCCGCGCGCATGCAGCGCCCGGTCGGTGAAGAAGTGGCCGCGCTCCGGATCGGCGGCCATCTGCACCTCGTCGACCGCGAGGAAGGAGACCGGTCGATCAAGCGGCATCGATTCGACGGTGCAAACGAAATAGCGCGCGCTCGAAGGGGCGATCCGCTCCTCGCCGGTGATCAGGGCCACCTGGCTGGCGCCCTTGATCTTCACGATGCGGTCGTAGTTCTCGCGCGCCAGCAGGCGCAGCGGGAAGCCGATCATGCCCGAGTCGTGGCCGAGCATGCGCTCGATCGCGAGGTAGGTCTTGCCGGTGTTGGTGGGGCCCAGAACAGCGGTCAGGCGGCCGGAGGCGCCGGAGAGCGACATAGGGCCACCTTCGCTCGCGGCCGCGGCGGAAGCAAGGCAACCCGGCGGTCCCGAAGATCTAGCCCGAGTAGGCGGGCTCCAGCTTGTTGCAGCCGATCATCGGCCCGTGATCGGCATGCTGGACCAGGACGGCGACGCCCTGCGTCGGCCCGATGCGATCGCCGGCGATCGTCCAGCTCGTGGCTGTGCCGTTCCAGCGGCTCACCAGCTCGAAGTGGCGCACCACGTTGAAGTTCTCGAGCATGCGACCCTGGTTCTCGCCGCTCCGCACGGGCGTGGAATGGCGGCGATCGTAGATCGCGAGCGTCACGTCCGCCTTGCGGCCGTTCATCGGGAAGGAGTCGAGCTTGATGCTGAGCGGGCCTTTGACGTTGCGCGCCAGTAGCGGGGTCGCTCGCGTGGGCGACAATGCCTGCGCCTTTGCCAGCAGAGCCTCGATGGGGCCGCGCTCACGGCCTGTATCGTGACCGATCCCGTCGACCACCATCTCCGGCGTGTAGACGTAGCGCTGCTTCAGGACGCGGGCATAGGCGCGCTGGCGCTCGGTCGTTTCGCGCGAGGCGTAGGGATCCTTCCAACCGATATAGTCCCAGTAGTCGACGTGGAACGAGAGCGCGACGATATCGGGCCGAACGGCGAGGCGCCCGAGATAAGCATCGGCCGGCGGGCAGGAATTGCAGCCCTGCGATGTGAAAAGCTCGACGGACCAGGGGCCGTCGCCGGCGGGCTTTGCGATGACCGATCTGGCGAGACCGGCCGCGGCGACGGCACCGCCGATCAGCAGGGCCCGGCGCCCGGAAGGAGCAATCATAGCCATGGCCCAAGATGCGCGTGCCGACGGGTCCGTGCCAATCAACAATCGGTCACTGGCCGCTCACCGACCGGTGACGGAAGTCGGCGACGGCAGTTCGCTAGACTCTTGTCGGGTAATATTATAACAATCCGCCGCGATGCATGGACCCGTTTCACCCGGCACGACCTTGCTCGCCATGAGCGCGCCGGCCCGTGTCGCCGCGGCGCTGGGCGTCTCGGCGATGCTGTGGCTCTGCGCCTGGTGGGCGCTCTAGGTCCCGCGATGAATGCCGCTCTCCGTCTCACCGACTTGACGGTGAGCTACGATCGTCACCCGGCGGTCCATCATGTGTCGGCCGAGATCCCGGCCGCCGAGATGACGGCGATCGTCGGCCCGAACGGCGCCGGCAAGAGCACGCTGCTCAAGGCCCTGCTTGGCCTCGCGCCGCGCATCGAGGGCCGCATCGAATGCGCTGCCAAGCGCATCGCCTACCTGCCCCAGCAGGCCGAGATCGACCGCTCCTTCCCGATCTCGGTGCTCGACACCGTGCTGCTCGGCCGCTGGTCGCGCTTCGGCGGCTTCGGCGCCGCCAAGTCAGCCGACCTGCACGACGCCCAGCATGCCATCGAGGCCGTGGGGCTCTCGGGCTTCGAGCGCCGCCCGATCGACACGCTCTCGGTCGGCCAGTTCCAGCGTGTGCTGTTCGCGCGCCTGCTCCTGCAGGACGCCGATCTCGTGCTCCTGGACGAGCCGTTCGCCGCCATCGACAGCAAGACCGTGGCCGATCTCATGCTGGTGATCCGCCGCTGGCAGCAGGAGAAGCGCACGGTCGTTGCGGTGCTGCACGACCTCGACCAGGTGCGCCGAGACTTCCCCAACGCGCTGCTGTTGGCACGCGAGCTTGTCGATGTCGGCCCGACAGCGCGTGTGCTCTCGTCGGAAAACCTGCTGCGTGCCCGCGCCATGGCAGAAGCTTGGGACGAGCACGCCGACGCCTGCGAAGCCCCGATGCGTCTGAGCGCCTGAGCGCTTTCGTCATCATGCTCTACGACATCCTGATCGCGCCCTTCGCCGACTTCGGCTTCATGCGCCGTGCGCTCGTCGCGAGCCTGGCGCTCGCCGTCGGCGGCTCGTCGATCGGCGTCTTCCTGATCCTGCGTCGCATGAGCCTGATGGGGGATGCGCTGGCGCATGCGCTGCTGCCGGGCGCGGCGATGGGCTTCCTGATCGGCGGCCTGTCGTTGCCCGCCATGAGCCTCGGCGGTTTCCTCGCAGGCGTGGCGACGGCGCTGCTCTCGGGTGTCATCGCGCGCTTCTCGAGCATGCGCGAGGATGCGAGCTTCGCTGCGGCCTACCTCACGGCGATGGCGCTCGGCGTGCTGATCGTCTCCTTGCGTGGCTCGGCCGTCGACCTGATGAACATCCTGTTCGGCGCGATCCTGGCCGTCGACGACACCGCGCTGCTACTCGTGCTCTCGACCACCACGGTCACGCTGGTCGGCCTCGCTGCGATCTACCGGCCGCTGGTCGTTGAGTGCTTCAATCCCGGCTTCCTCGCCGCCATGGGCGTGCGCGGCTCGGTCTACCACTATCTCTTCCTGTCGCTCGCCGTGCTGAACATGGTCGCGGGCTTCCAGGCGCTCGGCACCTTGATGGCGCTGGGTCTCATCCTGTTGCCGGCGGTCGCATCCTCCTTCTGGGCGCGCGAAGTCTGGTCGATGACCCTGATCGCCGCACCGATGGCCTTCGCCTCGGCCGCGGTCGGCCTGCTCGTCTCGTTCCATGCCGGCTTGCCCTCGGGCCCGGTGATCGTGCTGTTCGCCAGCCTGTTCTTCTTGGGCTCACTTCTCTTGGGATCTCGGGCTTCGGTACGGGCGAGGCTTGCGCGGCCGGTTCATCTCCGCGGATAAAGGCGGCATGACAGCCTCACCCGTTCCCGGCGTCGAGCTCAAATCGACGACCGCCAACACCATCCATGTGCGCTACGCCGAAACGGGCCCGGGAAAGTCCGGGGCGCCGCTGGTCCTGTTCTGTCATGGCTGGCCCGAAAGCTGGTACTCGTGGCGGCATCAGTTGCAGGCGGTGAGCGCCGCGGGCTTCCGCGCCGTTGCGCCCGACATGCGCGGCTACGGCGGCACGCAGGCGCCCGAGGCGATCGACCAGTACACGCTCTTCCATCTCGTGGGCGACATGGCAGAGCTGGTGAAGGCGCTCGGCGAGACGAAGGCCGTCATCGTCGGTCACGACTGGGGCGCGCCGGTCGCATGGCACGCGGCATTGTGGCGGCCCGATCTTTTCACTGCAGTCTGCGCGATGAGCGTGCCCTATTCACCGCCGGGCTATGTCGACATCCTGTCGGCGCTGGAGAAGCTGGGCATCAACGACTTCTACCTGCAGTACTTCCAGAAGCCCGGCGTCGCCGAGGCCGAGTTACAGCAGGATATCAAGGGCGCGCTGCGGCGTCTCTACTTCACGGCGTCGGGAGACATGACCGACACGAGCAAGGGCTTCGGCCGCCTGCCCGGCGGCACGCTGCTGGGCAATACTGCCGACACCGAGACCCTGCCGGCCTGGCTGAGCGAGGCCGACCTCGACTACTACGCGGGCGAGTTCGCTCGAGCGGGCTTCCGTGGCGGCCTGAACTGGTATCGCAACCTCCGGCGCAACTGGGAGCTGGGCGGCCCCTGGCGCGGCCAGCCGATCCGTCAGCCCTCGCTGTTCGTCGCCGGCGGCCGCGACGGCGTGCTGCGGTTTCCTGCCGCCAAGAGCCAGCTCGAGGCCTACCCCAATACGCTGCCCGGCCTGCGTGGCAGCCATATCCTGGAGGGCGCTGGCCACTGGGTGCAGCAAGAGCGGGCCGGAGAGGTCAACAAACTGCTGATCGACTTCCTGAAAGGCTTGTGATCCAATCGAGCGTCTCGGAGGCGTCCATGATCCGTCTTCTCAGCCTGGCACTCGCTTTCCTGCTCGCCGCCGCAGCGCCCAGTCTGGCGCAGGTCTGTAACGATGATGTTCCTCCGCCTCCGCCGCAGGGCGACAAGCCCTCGACCTGAGTTCCGCTTCTTTCGCGTTCTGACCGGGCTTGTCCTGGCGATAGCTGCCGCGACGGCCGTCAGCGCATGCGCCAAGCCCGCCACCGTACCGGCGATGGTGCCCGATGTGGCGGGCCTCCCTTCCGCCGCTTCGCCCTACCGCAACGCCATCGGCGTCGGCGCCGTGAGCGGCGGCCGCGGTAGCGCAAGGCTCTGGACGGCGCGCGTCGGCAATGCCGAATTCCAGGAGGCGCTCGCCCGGGCGCTGGCCGACTCCGGCCTCGCGGCGGCGCAGGGCGGTCGCTACCGGCTCGACGCCGACCTGCAGAAGCTCGAG
Source organism: uncultured Reyranella sp. (assembly GCA_964415585.1). GTDB lineage: Bacteria > Pseudomonadota > Alphaproteobacteria > Reyranellales > Reyranellaceae > Reyranella. Next base: position 12,550 of record CAYQAY010000054.1, on the reverse strand, counting down.
GAGCCGTTCGCGGGCTTCGCCATGACGGTCGAGGCGACGATCGCCTACAGGCTCACCGACACGACGAGCGGCGCGATCGTTTACCAGAACACGATCACCACGCCTGCAACGGCGACCATGGACGATGCCCTCGACGGGCTCGCGCGACTGCGCATCGCCAACGAACGCGCGATCCGCGCCAACCTGCGCCGTCTGATCGAGGAGCTGTCAGCGCTGCCGCGCCGCTAACGCTCTACTTCTTTTCCTCGAACTTCAGCGCCGCGCCGTTCATGCAATAGCGCTCGCCGGTCGGCTGCGGGCCGTCGGGGAAGACGTGACCGAGATGGCCGCCGCACCTGGCGCAATGCACTTCCGTGCGCGTCATGAAGAAGCTTCGGTCGATCGACGTCTCGACAGCGCCGTCCTTGGGCGCCCAAAAGGATGGCCAGCCCGATCCGCTCTCGTACTTGGTGCTGGAATCGAACAATGGTTCACCACAGCCGGCACAGCGGAACGTGCCGGTGCGCTTCTCGTCGTTCAGTGGGCTGGTGAAGGCGCGTTCCGTGCCGTGCTTGCGCAGCACGTTGTACTGCAGCGGATCGAGTTCCTTCCGCCACTCGCTGTCGCTCTTTTCGACTTTGCCGCTCATGACATCACTCCTCGCGCCATGATCGCGCGCTAGACCAGGGTCCGCAACTCGGCGGCCGCGACCGACAGCATGGCGAGGTCGATCACGCCGGCGGCCGACAGGTCTTCCTTGACCAGCCGGTCGACGCGGTCGAGCGCGAGCTTGCGCGGTTCGCCCCATCGCGCCAGGGTCTCGTCGGATCCGCACTTGGGGTCACCCCCGCGGGCCCGCAAGGCCGAGTTCAGCAAATCGGCGTGAAGAGCGGCGAGTTCGTCCTGCATGGCGAGCGCAGCCTGTGACGGCCACAGGCCTTCGCGCGGCAGCTTGTGCGCTGCATTGGCCAGCAACGCGAGCGAGAGGCGCTCGCCGAGCCGGAAGTAGAGCCGCGCCGCAGCCTCGATGCTGCAGCCGTTGGCTTCGGCGGAGAGGGCGAGGTCGCCGGCTGCCGCGAGAGTCTCGAGCGAAGCCGCGCGGCGGGCGATGCCTGCCGGTGCGCCGATCGCCTCGAGCGCGGCAGCACGTTCGGCAAGTGCGGCGCTCTCGTCCTGGCCGATCAGGTCCGTGGGCAGGTTGCCGAGAGCTGCGACGGCGGCGCCGAGTTTGACGGTAGCTTCGGTCGTGTCGAGCGGCTGTGGCAGGCGGCGCAGCACCCATTGCACGACGCGGCCCAGGAAGCGCTGCGAGGCGACCAGCATGCGGATCTGCGCTTCGGCCTTCAGGCTCGCGTCGAGCGCTTCGATCTCGGCCCAAAGGTCGCGCAGCTTCCAGGCGTCTCGCACCACGGTGAAGGCGCGCGCGATGGCGGCGCCATGCGCGCCGGTGCGCTGTGCCACGTTGTAGACGAAGCCCGGCCCGCAACGGTTCAGGAGCGAATTCACGACCTGCAACGTCACGATCTCGCGCCGCAGTCGATGGCCGCGCAGTGCCGGCTCATGGGCCTGTTGCAGGGGCGTCGGGAAATAGCGCAGGAGCTCCGCGCCGAGCAGCGGATCGTCGGGCAGGTCGGAGGCCAGAATCTCCTCGTTGAGGTCGATCTTGGCGTAGGCGAGCAGCACCGAGAGTTCGGGTCGTGTCAGCGGCTGGCGACTGGCGGCGCGGGTGCGCATCGCGGCGGAATCGGGAAGGAACTCGACGGCGCGGTCGAGACGCCCCCTGCGCTCCAACGCGCGCATGAATCGCTCCAGACGGTCGTGATGCTCGGCCGCGCGCTCGGCGGCTACGCTGATCGCCTGGCTCTGCTGGTAGTTGTCGCGCAACACCAGCGCGCTCACCTCGTCGGTCATGGAGAAAAGGAGCGCGTCGCGGTCCTCGCGGGCCAAAGCCCCCGCTGCGATGGCGCCGCCGGTTGCGATCTTGATGTTGACCTCGTGATCGGACGTGTCGACGCCCGCCGAATTGTCGAGGGCGTCGGTGTTGATCTTGCGTCCCGCCAGTGCCGCCTCGACGCGGCCGCGCTGGGTGAAGGCGAGGTTGGCGCCCTCGCCCACCACGCGCGCGCGGACCTGGCCGGCATCGACGCGCAGCGCGTCGTTGGCGCGGTCGCCGGCATCGGCGTTGCTTTCGCTCGTCGCCTTCACATAGGTGCCGATGCCGCCGAAGTAGAGCAGGTCGACCGGCGCGACCAGGATGGCGCGCATAAGGTCGACCGGCGTCAGGCTCGGCGTCTCGATGCCCAGCACCGCGCGCGCCTCGGGCGACAGCGGGATCGACTTGGCCGACCGGTCGAAGATGGCGCCGCCCGCCGACAGCAGGCGCTTGTCGTAGTCCATCCAGGACGAGCGCGGCAGATCGAAGAGTCGCTGCCGCTCGGCGAAGCTCGCCGCCGCGTCGGGCGCGGGATCGACGAAGATGTGGCGGTGGTCGAACGCTGCCACCAGCCTGATCTGCGGCGACAACAGCATGCCGTTGCCGAACACGTCGCCCGACATGTCGCCGACGCCGGCCACCGTGAAGGGCGTCGCCTGGATATCCTGCCCGAGCTCGCGGAAGTGGCGCTTCACCGACTCCCATGCGCCGCGTGCGGTGATGCCCATCTTCTTGTGGTCGTAGCCCGCCGAGCCGCCCGAGGCGAAGGCGTCGTCGAGCCAGAAGCCGTACTCCCGCGCCAGCTTGTTTGCGATGTCGGAGAAGGTGGCGGTGCCCTTGTCGGCCGCAACCACGAGATAGGGATCGTCGCCGTCGTGCCGCACGACGTCGGCCGGGGCTGCGATGCCGCCTCCGGCATAGTTGTCCGTGATGTCGAGCAGGCCGCGGATCAGCGTCTGGTAGCAGGCAATGCCTTCGGCCTGGATCTGTTCGCGCGTCCCGCCGACGGTAGGCTGCTTGACATAGAAGCCGCCCTTCGAGCCGACCGGCACGATGACGGCGTTCTTCACCATCTGGGTCTTCATCAGACCGAGGATCTCGGTGCGAAAGTCCTCGCGCCGGTCGGACCAGCGGATGCCGCCGCGCGCCACGCGGCCGCCGCGCAGATGGATGCCTTCCATGCGCGGGCTGTAGACGAAGATCTCGACCAGCGGCCGCGGCGCCGGCAGTTCTTCGATGGCGCGGCTGTCGATCTTGAGGGAGATCCACTCCTTCGGTGCGTCGTCACCGCTCCTCTGCCAGTAGTTGGTGCGCAAGGTGCAGCGCACGGCGTTGTGGAAGCGCCGCAGGATGCGGTCCTCGTCGAGCGTGGAGACTGCTTCCAGCGCTGCCTTCAGGTCGGCCTCGACCGCCTCGATACGGCGCGCACGCTCGGCTGACGTGGCGCCGCCCAGCGCCGGGTCGAAGCGCGCCATGAAGAGGTCGACCAGCCCGCGCGCCACCTTCGGGTAGGCGCCGAGCGCGCGCTCCATGTAGTCCTGGCTGAACGGAATGCCGGCCTGGCGCAGATACTTGGCGTAGGCGCGGACGATCGCGACCTCGCGCCAGGCCAGGCCGGCGCCCAGTACCAGCCGGTTCAGCCCGTCATTCTCCAGCGCACCCGAGCGCAGCCTCTCCATCGCTTCGATGAACCGCGGGCCTGAAGCCGCGAGGTCCACGGCGGAGCCGTCGGCAGTCTCGACCCGCAGGACCTGAAGCGCCACGCCTTCATGACCCGCCGCGCGCAGCAGGAACGGCGCCTCGCTCAACACGCGCAGGCCGAGATTCTCGGCGAGCGGCAGGATGTCGGAAAGCGCGATCGGCTTGCGCGGATGGAACAGGCGGATGGCGAAGCGGTGGGCCGGCATGCCCGCGCGCCGCCCGACATGGACGCCGAACGTCGCGCCGGCCAGCAGCCGCTGGAGCTGCTCGATGTCGCCGGTCGCCTGCGCCGCGTCGAACGTCTCGCGATAGACCGCCGGGAACCAGTCGCGCCACAGGCGCGCGGCGGCGCGGCCCTCGGCCTCGCCCAGCCGGGACTGCAGACCGGCGCGCAGCCGGTCGGTCCATGAGGTCGCCGCGTCGGCCAGCGCCTTCTCGAGCTCGGCGAGGTCGGGCGTGGGGTGATCGGGCGCGTTCAGCTTCAGCGTGTAGAGGGACTGCGCCAGTGCCGAGTCGCTGCCTGCCGACGAGGTGACCTGGGTGACCTTGCCGTTCCACGCCTGCTCCAGGAGGGAGGCGAACCGGTCGCTCAGCGCCGCATCGAAACGTTCGCGCGGCGCGAAGACCAGGTTGGCCGCGAAGCGCCCGACCGAATCGCGGCGCGCGAAGAGTGCCACACGGCGGCGCTCCTGGAGCTGCAGGATGCCGAGTGCATGATCGTAGAGCGTATCCTCGTCGATCTGGAACAGCTCGTCGCGCGGATAGGTGTCGAGGATCGCCAGCAGCGCCTTGCCGTCGTGGCCGTGGCGGTCGAGGTTTGAACGGCGCAGCAGCGTCTCCACGCGCCCGCGCAGCAGCGGGACATCGCGCACCGAGGCATGGTAGGCCGCCGAGGTGAACAGGCCGACCAGCCGCCGCTCGCCGGTGACCCGGCCGTCGGCGTCGCAGGTCTTCACGATGACACAGTCCATGGCGCCGCTGCGATGGACCAGCGATTGCCGGTCCGTCTTCACGATCATGATGTTGTGCGGCCCGCGCGCGAAGCGGGCCATCGCCTCCCCGCCGCCGAGGCCTGCGTCGAACAGCCGGACCTCGTCGCGGCGCAGGATGCCGAGCGCGGACCCAGGCACCAGCTCGTAACGGAGGCCGCCCGGCTGGCTCGGATCGTCGACGTAGCGGTAGCGGCGATGACCGAGGAAGGTGAAGTGATCGGCCTCGAGCCAGCGCAGGAAGTCCTCGTACTCCGCGAGCGAAGGCGAACGGCCGTGTGCGAGGTCGGCGATGGCATCGAGACAAGCGCGGCGCATGGCCTTCCAGTCGTCGACGGCCAGCCGCACCTCGGCCAGCACGCGCGACAGGGCGGCGGCAACCTCGTCGAGCAGCGCCGGCTCGGCCTGCCGGTCGATCTCGATGTGCATGAGCGATTCCGCCCGCGCCCGCTCTCCGGTCTCGACCGCGATGCCCACCAGGTCGCCGTCGAGATCGCGACGCGCCGCCATCACCGGATGAGCCAGCAGGTGGACGGCGATCTCGCGGCGGTTGAACTCGTTGGCGATCGAATCGACCAGGAACGGCATGTCGTCGTTCACGACCTGCACGACCGTGTGACGGCTCTCGAAGCCGTGGTCGGCCCGGGCCGGATTGAAGACGCGAACCTTGGCCACCCCCGGCAGGCGGCGACGGGCGAAGGCCAGCAGCGCGACGGCCGCGCCGGCCCGCTGGTCGGAGGACGCGGCGGCCAGGTCCTTGTCGGCGACGCGGCCGAACAGGCGGCGAGCGAACCGGGCGGCTTCCTCGCCGCCGACCTGGAGAGCTTCGGCCGAGATGGCATCCAAGCCGTACATGCGCGGCGCCAGGGCGGTGGCCATTGCTTTTCCGTCCTCCGAGTGTGTGGCGGATGTTACGCCGCATGGTGACGATCTGACGACGAACTCTTGGCGAACCCGGGAAGGCCCATCGCATCTCGCGTTTTGCGGGGTGGCCTCGCGCCCTTCAGCCGATTGGCTGCGGTTTCTGTTTCAGGGCCACGGATTCCGCGGCAAAGCGCGTTTTGTTCTCCTCGGATGCTGCATCTGCGAAGGTTCGTAAACGCGCAAGGAAACAGAATTTCAAAAGTCGAATTCACAAATAGTATCAAACCATTAGGGATAGATTCTTGAGATTCACAGTTCAGGAAAAAATTTCGCGATGACAGGGTTCGTGGGTCACGTACTATCAATGGATAGTGGGGCTGGCCCAACGGCTCCCAAGATGTAGGCGTCTTCCACAGATTGTTTCATCCACAGCTGTGGACAAATAAGAAAAAGGGGACCGCAAGTGTTTGATGTCGTTCAAGTTCGAAGCGGTGCACGGGTTGTTACCGACTCCTCTCGGGATTCCCGCCTGACGGCCTTCGGCAAGGCCACGCTGTCCGACCGGTACCTGCTGCCGGGCGAAAGCTACCAGGAGATGTTCGCGCGCGTGGCCTCGGCCTATGCCGACGACGACGCGCATGCCCAGCGTCTCTACGACTACATCAGCAATCTCTGGTTCATGCCCGCCACGCCCGTGCTCTCCAACGGCGGTACCAGCCGCGGCCTGCCGATCTCCTGCTTCCTCAACGAGGCGAACGACAGCCTCGAGGGGATCGTGGGCCTCTGGAACGAGAACGTGTGGCTGGCGGCGCGCGGCGGCGGCATCGGCTCCTACTGGGGCAACCTGCGCTCGATCGGCGAGAAGGTCGGCATGAACGGCAAGACGTCCGGCGTCGTGCCCTTCATCCGCGTCATGGACTCGCTCACCCTCGCGATCAGCCAGGGCTCGCTGCGCCGCGGCTCGGCCGCCGTCTATCTTCCGGTCAACCATCCCGAGATCGAGGAGTTCATCGAGATCCGCCGCCCGACCGGCGGCGATCCCAACCGCAAGGCGCTGAACCTCCATCACGGCCTCCTGATCTCCGACGCCTTCATGCGCGCCGTCGAGAACGACGAGGAGTGGGCGCTGGTCAGCCCGAAGGACGGCGCCGTGCAGCGCACCGTCTCGGCCCGCCATCTCTGGATCCGCATTCTGACCGCGCGTATCGAGACCGGCGAGCCGTACCTCGTGTTCGTCGACCACGTGAACAACGCCCGCCCCGAGCACCACAAGATGGCCGGCCTCGAGGTCAAGACCTCGAACCTGTGTTCGGAGATCACACTGCCGACCGGCGTCGACCATCACGGCAAGCAACGCACCGCCGTGTGCTGCCTGAGCTCTTTGAATCTCGAGACTTATCTCGAGTGGCACGAGCACCCGCAGTTCATCGAGGACGTCATGCGCTTCCTCGACAACGTGCTGCAGGGCTTCATCGACAACGCCGGCACCGACTTCGCGCGCGCGACCTATGCCGCGATGCGCGAGCGCTCGGTCGGGCTCGGCGTCATGGGCTTCCACTCCTTCCTGCAGGCCAATGGCATTCCGCTCGAATCCGTGATGGCCAAGGTGTGGAACAAGAAGATGTTCAAGCACATCCGTGGCCAGTGCGACGAGGCCTCCAAGACGCTTGCCGAGGAGCGCGGCGCCTGCCCGGACGCGGCCGACTTCGGCATCAAGGAGCGCTTCTCCAACAAGCTCGCGATCGCGCCGACGGCGTCGATCTCGATCATCTGCGGCGGCGCCTCGCCCGGCATCGAGCCGTCGGCGGCCAATGTCTACAACCACAAGACGCTCTCGGGGTCCTTCGTGGTGCGCAACCCGTATCTCGAGAAGGTGCTGGAGCAGAAGGGCAGGAACGACGAGGACACCTGGACCTCGATCATGACCAACCAGGGCTCGGTGCGCGACGTCGACTGCCTGGACGACCACGAGAAGGCCGTCTTCAAGACCGCCTTCGAGATCGATCAGCGCTGGCTGGTCGAGCATGCCGCCGACCGCACGCCCTACATCTGCCAGAGCCAGTCGCTCAACATCTTCCTGCCGGCGGACGTGCACAAGCGCGACCTCCACCAGATCCACATGATGGCCTGGAAGCGCGGCGTGAAGAGCCTCTACTACTGCCGCTCGATGTCGATCCAGCGCGCCGACGTCGTGTCGAACGATGCCGTCGCCGAGAAGATCGGCGACCAGTCTCTCTCGTCTCTCTCGGCCCCCAGAAACGACGCTCCCTCTCCCCTGCCGCTCGGAACCCCTCCGGCGCAGGGCAACGACTACGAAGAGTGCCTTAGCTGCCAGTAAATTTATCCTCATCCTGAGGAGGCCGCGTAGCGGCCGTCTCGAAGGATGGGCCCCAGACGCGGTGCGTTGCCCATCCTTCGAGACACTCGCTTCGCTCGTTCCTCAGGATGAGGATTTTCTTTCAAGGTCCATCCCATGTCCCTTCTCGACGCCAAGCCGATCTACAAGCCGTTCCACTATCCCTGGGCCTACGACGCCTGGCTGACGCAGCAGCGCATCCACTGGCTGCCCGAGGAGGTGCCGCTGGCGGACGACGTGAAGGACTGGCGCAACAAGCTCAGCGACAGCGAGCGCCACCTGCTGACGCAGATCTTCCGCTTCTTCACCCAGGCCGACGTCGAGGTGAACAACTGCTACATGCGGCACTATTCGCGGGTCTTCAAACCCACCGAAGTGCAGATGATGCTGGCCGCCTTCTCGGCCATGGAGACGGTGCACGTCGCCGCCTATTCGCACCTGCTCGACACGATCGGCATGCCCGAGACCGAGTACTCGGCCTTCCTCACCGTGAAGGAGATGAAGGACAAGTACGACTACATGCAGGGCTTCAACGTCGACTCGAAGGCCGACATCGCCAAGACGCTGGCCGTGTTCGGCGCCTTCACCGAGGGCCTGCAGCTCTTCGCCAGCTTCGCGATGCTGATGAACTTCCCGCGCTTCAACAAGATGAAGGGCATGGGCCAGATCGTCACCTGGTCGGTGCGCGACGAGACGCTGCACTGCAATTCGATCGTCAAGCTCTTCCGCACCTTCATCCAGGAGAACCCGGACGTGTGGACGGAGGAGCTGCAGCGCGAGATCTACGTCGCCTGCTCGACCATCGTCGACCACGAGGACGCCTTCATCGACCTCGCCTTCGGGCTCGACGGCATCGAGGGCATGACGGCGACCGACGTGAAGCGCTACATCCGCTTCATCGCCGACCGCCGCCTGACGCAGCTCGGCCTGCAGCCCATCTACCGTAAGGACGCGAAGAACCCGCTGCCGTGGATGGACCAGATGCTCAACGCCATCGAGCACACCAACTTCTTCGAGAACCGCGCCACCGAATACTCCAAGGCCTCGACGCGCGGTAGCTGGGAGGAAGCATTCTCGTAATTGCGCACTAGCGCGCAACTGAGGTCCCGCTTCGGTGGGATTGTCTGTAAGTGGAAACGGCGGCCCCCGCCAAGGTTAGCCGCCGTTCGTTCATAGTGACGTTGCAGACTGGTAGGCCGAACTACGGCCCCAGAGCTGACTAAGCCACTAGTTGCTCTGCTCTCGACTTGGGCGGTTCCCGAAAGGGGACCGCCCTTTTTCTTTTTCACACTACGGCAACTACCTTTGCGGGTCTGCCGCCTAATTGTGTCGAATGTAATCCTTAACAACTACATATTGCGCGCCGGAATACCGATTCGTCAAGTATCTAATTAGAGGATAGTTAGATACCTATGCCGCGCGGCAAGAATCGCAACGAGGTTGTGAAGGTACAACCAACCATTTCAAAGCAGGCGTTCGAATATCTGACGCAGCTTGTTGATATCGGGAATTACGGGAATACACCGACAGCGGTCGCAACATATCTGATTCAGCGCGGCATCGATGATATGCTGCGATCCAAGTTGCTCGACAGGCCAACTAGACGTCGAAGGCGTCGCTAGCGACGTCAGCGCTCATGTGCTTGTCGGATCAGACTCTGTGCGGCCGAGCAAAGCAATCTTGTCGTACCTCTTCTCGCGGCTGGATTTTCGATGACAGAAGGCACGAAGACCGAGCGTCAGCTCTATGACCTGTGTCGGCGTAGCTTTCTAAGCTATTGGAGCTTCCTGAGTCCGCATCGCCCAGACGCCCGCACAACAAAGGAATTGTGTGATGTTCTGGTTGTCTGCGACAAACACATCCTAGTTTTTTCAGACAAGAGCACTGCTTTTCCAGACGGCGACCTCGAAGTTGCCTGGGGAAGGTGGAAGAAGCGCTCGGTTAAAAATTCCGTGCGACAACTTCACGGTGCCTATCGCTACCTTCAATCTCAAGATCCGCTGATCTTCTCCGACGCTAAGGAAAAATCGCGACTGCGATGTGAACTGGCGTCGGTCGCGGATCGCGATATTCATCTGATCGCTGTGGCCAATGGCGCCACGGACGCATGCTCGAAGCTGCTGAATGAACCGCGTGGCACACTCATGCTGACGAGTGATTTCGGCGAGACGTCTCCGTTTGTGGTTGGCGACGTGGGTCACGGAGATGTGTTTGTGCATGTCTTCACCGACCTTTCGCTACGGATGGTGCTCCATGAGTTTGACACCATTACTGATCTTGTCGGTTACCTTCGCAATCGGGCTCGCTTCCTTCGGGGAGATACTGGTGTCTCCGTGCGCGGCGAGGAGGAACTAATTCCTCTGTATTTCCGCGGCTACAGCGATAGTTCGAAGGACTATGACATGGCGCGCGCGATTGAAGTAAAGGGCGAGCGGCCAGATCACGTATGGATCGACGGCGGCTTCTATGAAGATATGCTTCAACGCCCTGAATACATTGCAAGGCGTGAGCGAAACAAAGTCAGTTACCTATGGGACGCGCTCATAGAGCGGTTCGCTGGACACCAAATTCAGGGTACCCAGCGACAAGCTCGCCCACGCGGCTTCGAGGGCCACGAAGGCGGAATTCGGCTGATGGCGCTTGAGTCGCGCTTGGCTCGCCGCTCCCATTCGGAGCAATTGCTGCATGCAATTGCTGGATTTCGTACTGACAAGGACATCATGGCCCGCACAATAATGCCGGGAGAGGGACATAAAGCTACTGCTTACCTCTTCTTGCAAATGCGCCCCCGAGTCGATCGACCCTATGAAGAGTATCGCCAAGTGCGAGCTCATCTTCTGCAAATCTACGCAATGGCCCTCCTGCATGACTACCCAGGAGTCATGCAAATTGTAGGCATCGCGACCGAGCCGCCTCGACTATTCAAGGACAAGAGAGTTTCGGAGGAAATGGTGTTTGCGGTGCGCAGTATGCTGACAATTGAGCAACTGGAACACGCTAAGCGAGAGAAAGCAGAAATGGGCTTGGGAACGGTAATTGCATCTGGGACATGGAGGGGCCAAGAATTTCCTGATGCCTAGTTAGGCTTCGCAACCAATCACGGCACGCAACAGTTGTCCGGAGATGTAGCCTAGGAGGGTTGCGATGAAGAAAACCTATCACGGCTCGTGTCATTGCGGCGGCGTCCGCTTCGAGGCGGACATCGACTTCGATCAGGGCACCGGCCGGTGCAACTGCACCATTTGCTCCAAGAAGCGGGCGTGGAACGTCTCGGTGAAGCCCGACGCGTTTCGCCTGCTCTCCGGCAAGGACGATCTCGGCGACTACTAGTTCGCCACCAGGCAGGGCCACCATCGCTTCTGCAGGAACTGCGGCGTCACCACCTTCGGCGACGGCGATGTGAAGGAGTTGGGCGGCGCCTTCGTGTCGATCAGCGTCGCCGCTATCGACGACCTCGCGCCTGCGGAGCTGGAGCGCCTGCCGGTCCGCTACTCGGACGGCTTGCACGACAACTGGATGAACCCGCCGAAGCATCACGGCTATCTCTGAGCAGCACTGCCGCTGCTGCCGCGCCGACGGTTGCCGTCGCTGCGGCGAGCGCGAACAGAAGCGCGAAGGCCGCCGCGTCGCGCTGCGCCCCGAGCGCACCGCCCAGCAGCGCGATCCCGACCGCGAAGCCGCCTTGGCGCATCACGATGGTGAGTGCCGACGCCATGCCGGCCTGCGCCGGCGGGGCGAGCGTCACCACGGCGCCGGAGAGCTGTGACTGCACGAGTGCGGCGCCAGTGGCGATCACCGCCATGCCGGCGAACGCCGCGCCCGACGGTCCCAGCGCGAGCGCGATGTCGCCAAGGGCGATCAGCACGAGCCCGGTCGTAAACAGGGCGCGCCAGCCCCAATGCGTCGCCAGCCGGCCAGCGAGCGGCGGCAAGAACACCATAGGCAGGGTCGCCGCGAGAAGCGCGACGCCCGACTCCTCGGTGGTGATACCGAACGTCGCGGTGAGAAACAGCGGCAGATAGACCAGCACCGCCCAGTAGGCGATCGACACGGTGATCAGCAAGGTCGAGACCGCGATCATCGCGGGCTGCGCGAGCAGCGCCGGATCGAGAAGCGGCTGCAGCCGGCGGCGCTGCTGCACCGCGAACAGCGCCGCGCAGCCGAGGCACACGGCAGTGCCGAACGCGGCATGAGTCACCGTGCGTCCGGCCAGTAGCGTCTCGACGGCGGCACCGAGGGCGAGCGTGAGCAGCGCCACGCCGACGGGATCGAGCGGCCGGGCTTCGGCGGCGCGCTCCTCGGCGACCAGGCGCGGCACGATCCAGGCGGCCAACACGCAGAAAGGCAGGTTGGCGAGGAAGATCCAGCGCCAGCCGAAACATGCGGCTACCGCGCCGCCCAATGTGGGTCCGACAGCCATGGCGACGCCCGACACGATGCCCGCGAGGCCGAACGCGCGCGCGCGATCCGCGGGCGCAGGGTACGCGCTGGCGATCAGAGCGATCGAGCCGGTGACGACGAAGGCCGAGGCGAAGCCCTGCGCCGCACGGGCTGTCCAGAGCGAGGGTCCGTCCCAGGCGAGAGCGCAACCGAGCGAAGCCGCCGCGAACAGCGCATTGCCGATCAGCAGGATACGTCGCCGGCCGTAGCGGTCGGCCAGCGCGCCGCAGGCAAGCAGGGTGGCGGTGAAGGCCAAGCTGTACGCGTCCATCACCCAGGCGAAGCCCG
>CAYQAY010000053.1:0-33023 GCA_964415585.1 uncultured Reyranella sp. | reverse complement strand
TGGCCGAGGCGGCGGTGTGAGGCTCATGGCCGTCGTCTCGACTCGCGCGGAGTGGTGAGACTTAGCTCTCGACGAACTGCCGGCAATTTGTCGAGCGCAGGTCTCTCCACTCGTCGCTACGCTCCTCGGTCGAGACGACGGGAATCAATTGACGAACAGTCGTCGTCTCGACTCGCGCGGAGTAACCTCCGCGCTTAAGCGCCGAAGGCGCGAAGTGGAGAGACCTTGTCTCCTCGATGAAGACCATCGACTCCTGAAGCGAGGTCTCTCCACTCGTCGCTGCGCTCCTCGGTCGAGACGACGGCGTGAAGATCCCGTCGTCTCGACTCGCGCGGGGTGAACCTCCGCTGCATGCACTGCCAGCACCCGCTCCCGAATATGTGATCGGAGGGGACTTGCAGGTTCAGCAGGATTATGCCTATAGTTCCTATAGGCTGGCGCCCCGAGCGTCCGCCGCTCCGAGAGCCCCGCCGGCCAAGCCCGAGCGGGGCTTTTTCTTGTCCGACCACCATCAGGCCGCCCCTTCCCGGGCGGCCTTTTTCATTGGGAGACCGCCATGAACGTGCCGAACGAACCGAACGAGCCGGCCGAAGGCCAATTCGGGATTTCCATCCCCGAAGGCTTCGTCCCGGAAGAGCCCGAGACCGACGCCGAACCGCCCGCGGAAGAACCGCCGGCGGAACAACCGCCCGCCGAGGAACCGCCGCCCGAAGAACCTCCCATCGTGCGGCACGATCCTTTCGCCCACATCCGCACCGCGCCATGGATGAACCGCGCGCTCGATGCGTCGGGCCGGGCGGCCGCGTTCCTGCGTCGTCTGCTGCAGGACTTCGCCGCCATCGAGGGGCGCCAGCCCAACCGGGCCGACCTCGACGACATCGTCAAACGCACCACCGACTACATGATCCCCATCTTCAAACGCGAGCGCGCCACCGACGCCGCTTACGACGAGCTGGAGAAGCGGCGGGCGGCGCGGATCGCCGCCGCAACGGCGGCGGCGCCGCGTCCGTCCGGCTCGCTGCTGAAGGGCGCGGCGGCACGCCTGGCGCCCGTCGCCACGGCGGTACCGGCGGGTGTCGCCGCACCGGCAGCCGCGGCGGCGGTCGCCTTGTGGCCCAGATCGCCCGACGAGGGCGACTACGTTCTCGGCGACGATCTCCGGTTCCGCGTGCCGCCCGGCTCGCTCCAGGGCGAGATCGAGCGGCGGGTCGGCGATCGATGGCACAGGGTCGCGTCGGCCGAGATCAATGGCGGTGCCGGGCCGAAGTTCCTGCTCGACGATGCGAAGGGTTTCGCCGCCGCCGTCGGCGCCCAGGTGGCGAGTGGGCTGATCAGCCGGGGCATTGTCGGAGAAAGACCCATGCCGTCGCCGAACGGCGATGCCTTGCGCAGGGCCATCACCTGGAAGAACCCCGGGGACATCGGCGCGCTCGATGCCCTGGGACCGGCCAGCAGCAGGTCGCCCGTCCTCGAAATGCGCTATCTCGCCGAGGAGGCGGGTGCGCCGCCGCGCTTCGGCGAGATCGAGAAGAAAGACATCGGGAAGTACTGCCCCAACTATCCGTTGATGCAGCGGATCGGCATCGCGGCGGGCGATCTCGTCCGGCAACGCGGCCTCGTGCGCGCCCTGGACTTCGGCTCGGAGACGCACAAGGCGGCGCGCGACGAGGTTCGGCGCGTGACGGACCTGCTGAAGGCGAACGGCGTCCGCGAGATCTACGCGGAGTTCGCCATGCGCGGCGGCGAGAAGATCGGCTTCATCCAGAAGGGCACGGCGAAGGTGGACGTCATCGAGTTCCTCGAGGACGGCACGATCTGCATCTACGACTTCAAGACCGGCGGTGCCCGCTTCAAGGACATGGACATGGAACGCTACCTGGAAGAAGGGAAGGCATTCAGCCGGAGCGAATACCGCGGGCGTCCGATTCCCGGTGTCTATGTCTTCCCGATCTTCATCCCCGGACGGGACGGGATTCCGAGACAACCATAGGTTGGTTTCACGAGAGCAGCCACCCGGTAGGATGTGTGCCGAAACGACGGACTCCGCCATGCCCACCGACAAGGAACGTCGCATGCTCATCCGGCCGCTGCTCAGGCGGCGGCCGGACCTCGCTTATCATCGTCAGTATGTGTTCGTGCGGCCGCTCGGGCACTATCTGCGGGGGGTGTTCTTCAAGAGCGGATGGTACGGCAAATATTTCACGCTGGAGTCGTTCGTGCTGCCGCTTTTCGAGGCACGCCGATATCACTATTTCCGCGGCGTATCGCATCCCGGGCATCCGCGGTTCGAGCACGACATCAAGGAAAGCTGGGTCGACGATCCCGAAAAGGCGATCGCAGAGGTCTGCGACGTCATCGAAAACCGGGCCCTTCCGCCGGTCGCCGACGTGACCACCCCGGAGGCTCATGCCGAACGACCGCAGTACTCGAGCTCTCTGATCGATCCCGTGTTGGGCGCGTGCTTCAACGGCGACTACGAGGCCGCGACGACCGCTGTGGATTCGTACGTGGACTGGCTGGAAGAAGGTTATCGCGAAGGCGACGAGAGAATCTCGATCGATCTGGCGACGGAGGAGCACAGGTTCCACGACAGCGACAAGTGGCGCATGGTCTATCTGGGCAAGTTGCTGCGGACCGACAGGTCGCGCATCCCGGCGCTGCTGCACGACTGGGAAGAGTTCACCGTGAATGCCTTCAAGCTCCACAGGTACTGGACGCGAACGCCGTTCCCCTGCGACCGCTGACGGCCGCCGATTTCTGGACACCATTTCTGGACAGGTCGGCATTTCTGGACAGTCGCTGTCCAGAAATGCCCGGAAAGGCCAATGATTCCAACGGCCCTATTTCTGGACACCTATTTCTGGACAGCGCAGGCGTCCAGAAATGCCGGCCTATCGTCGGCCTTTGCCGATATGGGCGATGGCCTCGATCTCGACCAGGATCTCGGGCGCGGCGAGCGCGCTCACCTCGACCAGCGTCGAGGCCGGGAAGTCGCCGGTGAAGAACTCCCGGCGGGCCGCCCAGACCCTGGTGTTGTTCTTGATGTTCGTGACGTAGACCGTGATCTTGACCACGTCGGCCATGGCGCCGCCGGCGGCTTCGACCATGCCCTTGATCTTGCCGAAGATCACCTTCGACTGCTCGTACTCGTCGGTGCCCACCACCTTGTCGCCGGCGCGCGCGGTCATGCCGGAGACGTAGGCGATGCCGTCGACCACCAGGCAGTTCGACCAGCGCTCGGGCGGCGGCTCGGGAACGTCGGGCGAAAGGGCGCGGCGGATGGTCATGGCGGTGTCTCCTCGGTCAGTCGGCCTTGGCGCCGGATGCCTTCACGACCGGCACCCATTTGTCGATCTCGGACTGGACGAACTTCGTCACCTCGGCCGGCGTCATCGCGCTCGCCTCGGCGCCGATCTCCTCCCAGCGCCTGACCACGGCCGGCTCCTTCAGCACCGCCTGCATCTCCCTGGCGAGGCGGTCGACGATCGGCTGCGGCGTCTTCGCCGGGACCGAGATGCCGAACCAGGAGTAGGAGATCAGGTCGGGATAGCCCTGCTCCTTCATGGTCGGCACGTCGGGGAAGGCGGGGTTGCGCTGCTCGCCGCTGACGGCCAGCGCGCGGACCTTGCCGGCCTTGATGTGCGGGGCGGCCGAGGGCAGCGAGTCGAACATCGAGGGCACGTTGCCGGCGATCGTGTCGACCATGGCGGGGCCGGCGCCGCGATAGGGGATGTGGACCAGGCCGGCGCCGATCACCTGCTCGAGCCGCACGCCCAGCAGGTGGTTGCTCGAACCCGCGCCCGACGTGGCGAAGCTCACCTTGCCGGGATTGGCCCTGGCGTACTCGACGTATTCCTTGAACGTCCTGGGGCCGAAGCCCGGGTTGACGACCAGCACGCTGGGATTGGTCGAGGCGATCGCGACGTGGATGAAGTCGGCCATCGGGTCGAAGTCGCCACCGCCGTAGAGCGTGGGCGAGATCGAGAGGCCGGAGATCACCGACATCAGGAGCGTGTAGCCGTCGGGCGGTGCCTTGGCGACCAGCGCGGTGCCCACCATCGCGCCCTTGCCGGGCTTGTTGTCGACGACGATGTTCTGGCCGAGCCGCTGGCCGAGATACTCGGCGACGACGCGCGCCACCACGTCGGTCGTGCCGCCCGGCGCATAGGGCACGACGAGCTTGATCGGCTTGGAAGGCCACGGAGCGGCGTTCTGTGCGTGAGCGGGCAGGGCGACACCTGCGAGTGCCGTTGCGAGGAGGGAGCGGCGAGGGAGCATGCGCGGAGTATACTCGCGCCATGAACGATCCCAAGCTCCTGTTCGCGTCGCTGTTCGAGCCGAAACGCATCGCCCTGATCGGCGCCTCCGCCGATGTCACGAAGACGACGTCGCGGCCGCAGCGCTTCCTGCGCCAGCACGGCTACACGGGCGAGATCCTGCCGGTGAATCCCTCGCGCCGCGAGATCCTGGGCGAGAAAGCCTACGTGGACCTCGACGCGATCGCGGGCGACATCGACCACGCCTACATCCTGCTGAACGATGCGGCGGCGGTGTCGGCGCTCGCCGCCTGTGGACGCCGCGGCGTCGGGGTCGCCTCGATCCTGGCCGGCGGCTTCGCCGATGCGGGGGCGGCGGGCGCGTCGCTGCAGGACGAGCTTTCGAAGGTGGTGCGCGAGATGGGCATCCGCCTCGTCGGGCCCAACAGCATCGGCACGGTGAGCACCGATCCGCCGGTCGCCCTGACCGCCAATGCCGCCTTCGCCGTCGAGAAGCTGCGCGGCGGCAGGTGGGCCGTCGTCAGCCAGAGCGGCAGTCTCATCGGGGCGCTGCTCTCGCGCGCCGATGCGCGCGGCATCGGTTTCTCGCGCCTGATCTCGGTCGGCAACGAAGTCGACCTCGCGGTGGGCGAGATCGCCGACCTGCTGGTCGACGATCCGAAGACGGACGCGATCCTGCTGTTCATGGAGACGCTACGCGACAGCGAACGGCTCGCACGCGCGGCGCGGCGCGCCCATGCCGCCGGCAAGCCCGTCATCGCCTACAAGCTCGGCCGCTCCGACATCGGCCAGGAGCTGGCGAAGTCGCACACCGGCGCCATCGCGGGCTCCGATGCGACCTTCGACGCCTTCTGCCGCCGCCACGGCATCGCCCGCGTCTCGATGTTCGAATCGCTGATCGACGTGCCGATGCTGCTGACCAACCGTCCGCCGTCCGTTCGACCAGGAGGGCGCGGCAAGCGTGTCGCCGTCGCCACCACGACGGGCGGCGGCGCCGCGATGGTCGTCGACAACATGGCGATGGCCGGCCTCGACATCGCCGACCCGCCGCAGGCCCTGGTCGACTGGCTGAAGCCGCTCGGCATCGCGGCGGGCGAAGGCAAGCTGGTCGATCTCACGCTGGCCGGCGCCAAGCCCGAGATCGTGACCGGTACCATCGAGCGGCTGCTGGCCGACGACGGCAACGATGCCGCGATCTTCGTCGTGGGCTCCTCGGCGCAGTTCAATCCCGAGCTGGCGGTCGAGCCGCTGCTGCGCTTCGCGAAGTCCGCCAAGCCCTTCGCTGTCGCGCTGACGCCATCGGCGGAAAAGTCGCTGGCGCTGCTGACGGCGGCCGGCATCCCGGCCTTCCGCCACCCCGAGTCGTGCGCCGAGGCGATGGCGCTCTGCCTTCTGCGCCAGCCGCCGCGGTCGTTGCCGCGCTCGGCCGAACCGTCGACCGATGCGCTGGGCGCGCTCGAGGCCGGCAAGGTGTCGGGCTTCGACGAGCGCCGCGCCGCCGATCTCTTCGCCGCGTTGGGTGTGTCCATGGCCAAGTCGATGGCCGTGCCCGATGCCAAGCGCATCGCGGCGGCGGTCGGCGAAGTCGGCGCGCCCGTGGCACTCAAGATCCTCTCGGCCGACATCGCCCACAAGACCGAGGCGGGTGGCGTCGCGCTGGGCCTGCCGGACGGCCAGACCGCCGCCGTGGTGGCACGCGACATGGAGCGCAAGGTGAAGGCCTATGCGCCGGGGGCGAAGCTCGACGGCTTCCTGGTGCAGAAGATGGAGCGCGGGCTCGCCGAGGTGATCCTTGGTTTCCGCCGCGACCCGCTGGCCGGGCCGACCGTCACGGTCGGTCTCGGCGGCGTGCTGGCCGAGATCTACAAGGACGCCTCGACGCGGCTCGCGCCGGTCGACGAAGCCGAGGCGCGCGAAATGATCCTGGAGGTGAAGGGGCTCGCGACGGTGCGCGGCTATCGCAATATGCCGAAAGGCGACGTCGCGGCCCTCACGCGGACCATCGCTGCCTTCTCGAACCTCGCGCACAAGGCCTTCGCCGACGTGGCCGAAGCCGAGATCAATCCGTTGCTGGTGAAGCGTGACGGCGAGGGTGTCGTCGCGGTCGACGGCCTCGTCGTGTTGCGCTGAGCATCAGGCGACGCGCGTCTTAGCCGCCTCGAAGAGCTGCCGGAAGTCGTCGAGCACGAAGTAGGTGTTCTGCAGCTTGTCGATCTCGTAGGGGCGATGCATTACCTTCGCCGCCTCGAACGGCAGACGCTCGACGTTTTCGCCCTCGATCGCGTGCTTCACCTCGGCGGCCGAAGAGAGGATGCCCGCGCCGTACGCCTTCAGGCCCTCTTCGGTGCGGATCAGGCCGAACTCGACGGTGAACCAGTAGAGCCGCGCCAGCAGATGCACGTTCGGACCGGCCTCGACGCCGCGCCGGCCGTACTCCTGCATATAGTCGGCGAAGACCGGGTTCGAGAGCAGGGGCACGTGTCCGAAGAAATCGTGGAACAGGTCGGGCTCGACCAGATAGTCGAGCTCCTCGCGCTTGCGGATCCACACGGTCACCGGGAAGCGGCGATGGGCGAGATGGTCGTAGAAGGCGGCGTCGGGGATGAGGCCCGGCACGCCCACGATGCGCCAGCCGGTCAGCGGCTCCAGCCGCGCGTTCACCGCCTCGAAGTCGGGGATCGTGTCGCCGAGCCCGATAACGTCGAGGCCGTCGAGAAACTCGCGGCAGGCGAAGTCCTCGGCGAGCGCGCGCTGACGCTGTACCAATAGACGCCACACGGCTTGGTCCTCGTCGCTGTAGAGGTCGGCGTGCTGCGGCACCGTCCAGTCCGGGGCCATGCCGGCATAGTCGCCGCGCAGGTTCTCGAGAGGGGCGATGTTCATGCTCCGAATATGGCCGCGGACGGCTGGTGAATCCCTGCAAAGTGGCCCTTTGGATAGCGGGAAATTAGGGATACTATCTGTCAAATAGAGAGAAATTAGGTGAATTCACCATGATCGACCTCGACGACATCGACAAACGCATCGTCGCCGTTCTTCAGGCCGAGGGCCGCCTGTCCATGGTCGACCTCGCCGACCGCGTCGGCCTGTCGGCCACGCCCTGTCAGCGCAGGGTGAAGCGCCTGGAGGAAGAGGGCGTGATCGACCGCTATGCCGCGCTGGTCTCGCCGCCTTCGGTCGGCCTCGCGTTGCAGGCGCTGGTCCAGGTGACGCTCGACGATCATTCGGAGAAGACCGTCACGGCCTTCGAGTCGGCGATCCGCGCGCGACCCGAGGTGGTCGCCTGCTACGCGGTCACCGGCGACATGGACTTCCTGCTGCATGTGCTTGCGCCCGATCTGGCGAGCTTCAGCGAGTTCGCCATGAAGGCGCTGCTGCGCATGCCTGGTGTTCGCGGCACGCGCTCGTCCTTCATCATGCAGGCGGTGAAGAGCGACCTGGCCTGGGCTCCGCGGGGAGCGCCTCAACCGCCAAGCGCGCGCAGATAGACCTCGCGGTCGATGTTGCCGCCGCTCAGCACCAGTCCGACCTTCTTTCCCCTCATGCGGTCGCGCTCCTGCAGGAGTGCGGCGAGAGAGGCCGCACCGGCACCCTCAGTGAGCTGGTGCGTATCCTCGTAGTAGGCGCGCATGGCAAAGGCGATCTCGGCGTCGCTCACCTGCACGATGCGGTCCGCGCCCTTCAGGATGATCTCCAGCGCCTCGGCGTCGGGTCCACGGACCGCCATGCCGTCGGCCATCGTGTTGGCGCTGTTGGTGGCTACGACCTTGCCGGCTGCAAACGAGAGCGCGTAGGCCGGCGCCTCGTTCGATACGACGCCAACTACCTTGGTCTTCAGGCCGAGGGCATCCCGCACGGCGATGGTCCCGCAGATGCCGGAGCCGAGGCCGATCGGCACATAGACCGTGTCGAGTGTGGGTACGGCGCGAAAGAGCTCGAGCGCGTAGGTCGCCACGCCGCGCACCAAGTCGTGGTGGAACGACGGCACCATGGCGAGGCCGCGCTCGCCGGCCAACCGCATCGCCGTCTCCTTCGCGGCATCGAAATCGTGGCCGGCTTCGACCAGCTCGGCGCCGAAAGCGCGCATGGCCGCGTTCTTCTCGACCGAGTTACCGCGCGGTACGACGATGGTGGCGGCGATGCCGACCCTGCCAGCCGCCACCGCGATGCTCTGACCATGGTTGCCGCGCGTCGCCGAGATGACACCTTTGACGCCCGGCTGCTCGCGCTTCAGCCGGTCCATGTAGACCAGGCCGCCGCGCACCTTGAAGGCGCCGGTCGGCGTGTGGTTCTCGTGCTTCACCCAGGTTTCGCATCCCGTGCGTCGCGCGAGCAGCGGCCATGCGTATTGCGCCGTGGGCGGCATCGCCGCCTCGACGATGGCGGCGGCTTCCTCGACGTCCTGTAGAGACAACATGTCGGGACTTTGGGCTAAGATGCCGGCCATTCCAACCGGGGGAGTTGATGCCTGTTCTGCCGCGTGCGCTCGAGATCCAGGGTGAGATCGCCGCCATCCGCCGCGATATCCATGCCCATCCCGAGCTCGCCTTCGAGGAAACGAGGACTTCCGACATCGTCGCGGCGAAACTGCAGGAGTGGGGCATCGAGGTGACCCGGGGCCTCGGCAAGACCGGCGTGGTGGGTACTCTGCGCAAGGGCAACTCGGTGCGCTCGATCGGGTTGCGGGCCGACATGGACTGCCTGCCGATGGACGAGGCCAACGACTTCGGGCACCGCTCGCAGAGCCCAGGCCGCATGCATGCCTGCGGTCACGACGGCCATACCGCGATGCTGTTGGGTGCCGCCAAAATCCTCAGCGAGACGCGGAACTTCGAGGGGGCCGTCCACTTTATCTTCCAGCCCGCCGAAGAGGGCGGTGGCGGCGCCAGGGTGATGATCGAGGAAGGTCTGTTCGAGAAATTCCCTTGCGACGCGGTGTTCGCCATCCACAACAAGCCGGGCATTCCAGTCGGCCACATCGTCACCAGAGGCGGCCCCTTGCTTGCCGCAGCCGATCGCTGGGACATCCGCATCACCGGCCGGGGCGGCCATGCCGCGCATCCGCATCTCACGCTGGACCCGATGGTGGTCGGCGCCAACGTCGTGCTGGCCCTGCAGACCATCGTCAGCCGCAACGTCGATCCGATCGACTCGGGAGTCGTGACGGTCGGCTTCTTCAAGGCGGGCTCGGCTTACAACGTGATTCCGGGAGACGTACACATCGGCGGCACGACGCGCACGACGACGCCCGAGAACCGCGCGATGGTGAAGCGGCGCATCGACGAGATCTGCGAAGGCGCGGCCAGGATGCACGGCGTCCAGATCGAGGTCACGCACATGCCGGGCTATCCGCCGACCGTGAACGATGTCGATCAGGCGCGCTTCGCCATCGAGGTTGCGTCCGGCGTCTGCGGCGAGCATGCGGTCAAGGACAACGCGCGCCCCAGCATGGGCGCCGAGGACTTCTCCTACATGCTGGAGAAGGTTCCAGGCGCGATGGTGTGGCTGGGCAACGGTGGCGGTGACGCCAGCGGCCGCGGCGCCGTCAGCCTCCACAACTCGCGTTACGACTTCAACGACATGGCGATCCCCTTCGGCGCGAGCTTCTTCGTGCGTACCGTCGAGCGCTTCCTCGGCGACCAGAAGGCCTGATAGGCGGAAACGGCCGGCCGCAGATGGAGTTCTTCAGAGTCTACGGCCGGGTCATCGGCTTGCTGCGCGCCGAGCGCGGGCTCGCGATCGGGCTTGCGCTCGCCAACATCGCCGTTGCGGCGCTGCAGTTCTACGAGCCCGTGCTGTTCGGCAAGGTCGTCGACCTGCTGAGCAATGCGCGCAACAAGCCGGAAAGCGAGCTGTGGAGCGAGGCGGTCGACCTGCTGCTCCTCTGGGCGGCCGTCGGCCTGGGCGGCCTCGCGGCCAACATCGTGGTTTCCCTGCAGGCCGACCGCATGGCACATCGCCGGCGGCTCGGCGCCATGGCGACCTTCTTCGAGCACGTGCTGGTTCTGCCCTTCGCCTTCCATCACGGGCAGCATTCGGGCCGCCTGCTCAAGGTCATGCTGACGGGCGTCGATCACCTGTTCGGCATCTGGCTGTCGTTCTTCCGCGAGAACCTCGCGACCTTCGTCGCGCTGTTCGTCATGTTGCCGCTCAGCCTGTTCATGAACTGGCGGCTGGGCCTCCTGCTGATCGTTCTGATTGTCTTCTTCGCGATCTCCAACGCCTGGGTCGTGAGCAAGACCGACCGGCTGCAGCAGCGGGTCGAAGACCGCCACAGCGAGCTCGCGAGCCGCGCCGGCGACGCGCTGGGCAACATCCATCTCATCCAGAGTTTCGTGCGGTTGGGCGCCGAGGCGGGCGAGATGCACCGCATCATGCGCGAGACGCTGGCGGCGCAGTTTCCTGTGCTGAACTGGTGGGCGCTGCTGTCGGTCATGACGCGCGCCGCCTCGACAGTCACCGTCATCCTGATCTTCGTGCTCGGTACCTGGCTCTATACCAGGGGCGAGGCGACCGTAGGCGAGATCGTGAGCTTCATGGGCTTCGCCACCATGCTGATCGGCCGGATGCAACAGGCGTCGGGCTTCGTCAGCCAGGTCTTCTTCCAGATGCCGGCACTGGCCGACTTCTTCCGTGTGCTCGATTCGCAGTCGACGGTGCCGGACAATCCCAACGGCAAGGACGTCGGTCGCGCCAAAGGCGACGTCGAGTTCGACGACATCAACTTCTCCTACGACGGCCGCCGGCCTGCGCTGGTGCATTTCTCGCTGAAGGTGCCGGCCGGGACCACGGTGGCCTTCGTCGGCCCGACCGGGGCGGGCAAGAGCACGGCGCTGTCGCTGCTGCACCGCATGTGGGACGCGCAGTCCGGTGTGATCCGCATCGACGGGATCGACCATCGCGACATCAGGCTCGAGTCGCTTCGCCGCAACATCGGCGTGGTGTTCCAGGACTCGACGATGTTCTACCGCTCGATCGCCGACAATCTGCGCATCGGCAAGCCCAATGCCACGCAGGCCGAGCTGGAGGAGGCGGCGACGCTCGCCGAGGCGCACGACTTCATCGTGCGCCAGCCCAACGGCTACGACACGATGGTCGGTGAGCGTGGCGCCACCCTTTCGGGCGGCGAACGCCAGCGCCTGGCGATCGCCCGCGCGCTGCTCAAGGACCCGCCGATTCTGATCCTCGATGAGGCGACCAGCGCACTCGACTCCGTCACCGAGGCGCGAATTCAGAAGGCGCTCAAGACCCTGATGCAAGGCCGCACCACTTTCGTCATCGCCCACCGGCTCTCGACCATCCGCGAGGCCGACATGGTCGTCGTGTTCGAGCACGGACGGGTGGTCGAACAGGGCGGCTACCGGGAGCTGGTCGCGCAGGGGGGCGCCTTCAGCCGCCTCGTGGCGACCCAGCAGGCTGGCATAGAATCTGCCTGATATCCCCTTGGCGGGCGTGAATTGTCCGCCTAAGAGTCGGGCAGGGACTTCACGGGGGTCAGAAATGAGCAAGTTCGCCAAACTGATGGGCGGTGCGGCCGCGATTGCGCTCGCGATGGGCACTCTGCCCGCCCAAGCGCAGACGGCCATCAAGTTCACGTTGGACTGGGTTTTCCAGGGACCGACGTCGCCGTTCCTGGTGGCGCTGGAGAAGGGCTACTACAAGGCCGAGGGCCTCGACGTGACGATGGATCCCGGGCAGGGCTCGGCCGGTGCCGTGCAGCGCGTCGCCACCGGCGCCTACCAGATCGGCTTCGCCGACGTGAACGCCACCATCGAGTACAACGCCAAGAACCCGGGCAAGGAAGTGCTCTGCGTGTTCATGGCCTACGACTTCGCGCCTTTCGGCGTCTATGCCCTGAAGAAGAGCGGTATCAAGACGCCGAAGGACCTCGAGGGCAAGAAGCTCGGCGCACCGGTGTTCGACGCCTCGTTCCGCCTGTTCCCTGCCTTCGCCAAGAAGAACGGCATCTCCAAGTGGGAGCATGTCAACCTGACGCCGCAGCTTCGCGAGCAGAGCCTGGTGCAGGGCTCGGTCGACTTCATCTCCGGCCACTATTTCTCGTCGATGCTCGACCTCAAGGCGCGCGGCGTTGCGTTCGAGGAGATCGTGGCCATGCGCTATGTCGACTTCGGAATGGACGTCTATGGCAACGGCATCGTGATCTCGCCCGACATGGCGAGGAACGAGAAGGCTGTGAAGGGCTTCATCGCCGCCACTGTCAAGGGATGGAAGGACGTGATCGCCAACCCGCAGCTCGGCATCGCGGCAGCCAAGAAGCGCGATCCGCTGATCGACGAGAAGCTCGAGATGGAGCGCCTGCAGATCTCCCTGCAGACCAACATCATGACGCCCTGGGTCAAGACCCACGGCATGGGCGACGTGGATCCCGTGCGCTTCGCCCGCGCCGTCAAGGACGTCTCGGAGGCGTTCGGCCTGCCGAACGCGCCGGCTCCGGACAAGGTGTTCTCCAACGCCTACCTGCCGCCCAAGGCCGACCGGATGATCTCCAAATAGGGATGGCGTTCGTCGACCTCAGGGGCGTCAGTCTCACCTACAGGCTCGGCAAGGAGAGTACCTTAGCCCTTGCCGACGCCACCTTCGGCATCGAGAAGGGCGAGTTCATCGCCGTCGTCGGCCCCTCGGGCTGCGGCAAGTCCACGATCATGAAGCTGGTCACCGGCCTGCTGCCGCCCTCGGGCGGCGAGGTCTTCGTGAACGGCGCGAAGGTCGTGGGCCCGATCAAGGGCGTCGGGATGGCGTTCCAGAACCCGACCCTGATGCCGTGGCGCTCGACCATGGACAACATCCTGTTGCCCATGGAGGTGGTGGAGCCGCACAAGCGCCGCTTCCGCAGCCATCGCGCCGAGTATGTCGAGCGCGGCATGAGGCTCCTGCGCACCGTCGGACTGGCCGACTTCGCCGACAAGTTTCCCTGGCAGCTTTCCGGCGGCATGCAGCAGCGCTCCAACCTCTGCCGTGCGCTGATCCACGAGCCCGAGCTGCTGATGCTCGACGAGCCGTTCGGCGCACTGGACGCCTTCACGCGCGAGGAGCTGTGGGGCGTCATGCAGGCGCTGTGGATGGAGAAGCGGTTCACCGGCGTGCTGGTGACCCACGACCTGCGTGAGGCGGTTTTTCTCGCCGACACCGTCTACGTCATGAGCCGCCGCCCCGGCCGCATCGTGATGGCCAAGAAGATAGACCTGCCGCGGCCGCGCACGCTGGCCACGACCTTCGAGCCGCATTTCGTCGACATCGTCCACGAGCTGCGCGACCGCATCCACCAGGAGCATTCATGACGGCCGTGCAGCGCGAGGCGCTCAAGCTCGCCATGCCGTGGCTGGTCATGGCGGCACTCCTGATCGTCTGGGAGATCTGCTGCATCGTCTTCAACGTGCCCGAGATCATCCTGCCGAAGCCGACCAAGATCTTCGCTGTGTTCGTCCAGCGCTTCGACGTGCTGATGGCCTATTGCTGGGACACGCTCTGGACGACGACGGTCGGCTTCCTGCTGGCGATCGCCGGCGGCCTGCTGCTCGGCCTGGCGATCGGCGCCTCGCCCTTCGTCTATTCCGGCCTCTACCCGCTGCTGATCGCCTTCAACGCGATACCGAAGGTCGCGATCGTGCCGATCCTCATGATCTGGGTCGGCGTCGGCTCGCTGCCGGCCGTCATCACCGCCTTCGTCATCAGCTTCTTCCCGATCGTCGTGAACGTCGCCACCGGGCTCGCCACCATCGAGCCCGAGATGCGCGACGTGCTGCGCAGCCTCGGCGCCACGCGGCTGGAGATCCTGACCAAGGTCGGCATCCCGCGCGCCATGCCCTACCTGTTCGCGAGCCTCAAGGTCGCGATCACACTGGCCTTCATCGGCTCGGTGATCTCCGAAACGGTGGGCGGCAACAACGGCATCGGCTTCCTGATGCTGTCCGCCGGCGCGCGCAACGACGCGCCGACCACCTTCGCCGGCCTCTTCGCCATCGCCATCATGGGCGTGGCGATGTACGCGGTCTGCGCCCTGATCGAGAAGCGCATGACCCGCTGGGCCTTCCGCGGCGAGATCGTCGCCTAGGGAGTCAGCTCGGCCTGGGAGTCGAAGAAGGCGTCGGCGTCGTCGACCTCGACCAGCCGGCCCTTGCGGATCTCCAGGAAGCGCGTCGCGACCGTCCGCGTGAAGAAGCGGTCGTGGCTCACGAACACGCACGACACGTCACTCTTCTCGAGCTGTTCCTCGAGGTCTTCCTGGCCCTCGATGTCGAGATGGTTGGTCGGCTCGTCGAGCAGGTAGAAGTTGGGCCGCAGCAGCTTCATCTTCAGGAACATCAGCCGCGCGCGCTCGCCGTGGCTCAGCACGCCGATCGGCTCGCGGATGCGCTGGAAGGCAAAGCCGGCGCTGGCGAGCTGGCGGATCGCGTCCTTCTCGGTCACGCCCTCTGCTTCCACCACATAGTCGAGGATGGCCCGGCCGGTCGGCAGGTCGCCCATGGTCTGGTCGAAGTAGACTAGACGGCAGGATGGGTTGAAGCGGATCGCCGCCTGGCCGTCGTAGTGCTCGCGCTCTGGAACGAAGGCTGCCGCCAGTACCGCCAGCATGGTCGACTTGCCGGCGCCGTTGGTGCCAAGCAGGGCGACGCGCTCGCCGGCCGCGATGGCCAGCCGGTCGATGGTGATCAGCTTTCGTCCTGATCCGGGCGCCACGACATCCAGCCCCGCCAGCCGCAGCGCCACGCGCGCATCGATGTCGCCGTCGGCCAGCTCCAGTCGGCGTTCGCGCGCGACATAGGTCTGCGTGCGCTCCTTTTCGATGCGGGCGATGCGGCTCTCGACGGCGTTCTTGCGCTTGTTGAGGTCGGGGTTCTTGACTGCCCAGACCTTGTAACGCGCCGCGGCCTGCTCCAGCCGCTTGATCTCCCTGTCTTCCTGACGCGCGCGGGCGGCGGCCGTGGCGTCGCGGCGCAGCAACTCCTCGCGGGCGATCGAGAAGCGGGTCCGGAAGGCATGGACGCCGTCGCTGCGCAGGAACAGCGTGCGCTCGGTCACCCGATCGAGGAACTCGCGGTCGTGGCTCACGATCAGCATGGGCACCGCGAAGTCGGCCGTCAGCCAGCGCTCCAGCGTGTTGATGTTGGCGAGGTCGAGATGGTTGGTCGGCTCATCGAGGACGAGGATATCGGGTTCCTCGAGCCGCGCCGCCGCCGCGATCAGCAGCAGCCGCTGCCAGCCGCCCGACAGCGTGCCGAACGGCTTGTCGAGGGTCTCCGGCGCCACGCCGATCTCGTCCATCAGCACGTCAATGCGCCACCAGTCGCCGTCCTGGCCGACGCGGGCGAGCGCGTCGCCCAGCACGTCGCGCACCGGACGCTTCGCCAATCCGGCCGGCACGTCCTGCGGCACTTGGCCGATGCGCAGCCCGCGCGAGCGGATCACCTGGCCGGCATTGAGCTCGAGCGCGCCGGTCAGGCACTTCAGCAGCGTCGACTTGCCGGCACCGTTCTCGCCGACCAGCGCCGTGCGCGCGTCGTCCAGCAGGAACGACACGTTCTCGAACACACGGCCCGAGCCGTAGAAGAAGGAAGCCTGCTCCATGCCGAGCACGGCCTGACGGGAAGCCATCGAAAATCGGCGCTCATGAGAGGAGCGTGCCGCTCCTCGCGATCACGCGCCCGGCCTTTACCACCAGCCGCCGGGGCAGGCGAGTCGCGACCGCCTCGGCGAGGCCAGGAGGAGGCGTCCTCCCGCTACTTCGCGGCGACGTCGCCGGCCTCCTTGCGTGTCTGATTGACGGCGGCGCGCGCGGCCTGGGCCATCAGGCCCGAGTCGTTGGCGATCGTGACGAGACGGAAGCCCTTGCCGATCATCTTCGCGGCATAGGATGCCGTGCCGTTGTGCAGGCCGGCGAACAGGCCGCGCTTCTTGGTGGCCGCCAGCAGCTTGTCGTAGATAGCCAGGATCTGCGGCTCCTCGCGGTCGAGCATCGGCTTCAGGCCGAGCGACAGGCCGAGATCGGACGGGCCGACGTAGATGCCGCTGATGCCCGGCACGTCGAGGATGGCGTCGATATTGTCGATCGCCTCCTGCGTCTCGATCATGGGGATGACGAGGACCTCGTCGTTCGCCGTCGCCTGATAGGGCGTCGCCTCGCCGTAGGCGCCGGCGCGGATCGGGCCGTTCGAGCGTTTGCCCTTCGGCGGATAAAGGCAATACGAGACCAGAGCCTTGGCTTCGGCGACGTTGTTCACCATCGGGCAGATCACGCCCCAGGCGCCGCCGTCGAGCACCTTGCCGACGATGCCGGGCTCGTTCCAGGGCACGCGCACCAGCGGCGTCACCGGATGCCTGTCCATCGCCTGGAAGCAGCGGATCATCGAATGGTAATCCTGCACGCCGTGCTGCATGTCGACGGTGACGCTGTCCCAGCCGCACTGCGCCATTGTCTCGGCCGAGAAGCCGTCGGGGATGGCGAGCCACCCGTTGACGCAGGCCTTGCCCGCCTGCAGCCGCTTCTTCAGCATGTTCGTCGACATCGGTTTCGTTTCCTCGCGGGTTTGAAGACGCGGGAGTTTACACGGGCGACGGAGGATTGCGTGACGCTTTTGTCGCTGCGGGCGGGTCGCCTCGCCGTCGACCTCGCGCCGCAGGCCGGCGGATCGATCGCCCGCTTCGCCGTCGACGGCGCAGGCGATGTGCTGCGCCCGGCGACGGAAGAGGCGCTGGCCTCGGGCACCGGCCGCGACACCGCCTGCTATCCGCTGGTGCCGTTTTCCAACCGCATCGCGGACGGCCGGCTCGCATTCGAGGACGAGGAGGTCCACCTGCCGCCGAATTGGCCCGGCGTGCGCCATCCCATGCATGGCGACGGTTGGGCGCGCGCCTGGCGCGTCGAGTCCGCCGACGCCTGGTCGGCCGGTCTCGTCTACGAGCACGACGGCCGCGAGGGCTGGCCATTCCGCTACCGTGCCCGGCAGTGCTACCGCCTCGACGCCGACCGGCTGGTCGTCCGCTTGTCGGTCGAGAACCTCGAAAGCCGCCGCGTGCCGGCCGGTCTCGGCCTGCATCCTTTCTTCGTGCGGGACGGCGATGCCGAGCTCCAGTGTCGCGTGACCGGCGTCTGGCGCACCGACCCCGAGGTCCTGCCGCTCGACCACATGCCGGTGCCGCCCCAGTGGGACTTCTCCTGCTCGCGCAGGGTCGACGGGCTGCGGCTCGATCATTGCTTCGACGGCTGGGACGGCAACGCCGTCGTGAGGTGGCCCGACCGTGGCATGCATCTGGCGCTTTCCGCCACGGAGGCGTTCCGCCATCTCGTGATCTACAGTCCCGACCGCCGCCCGTTCTTTTGCGTCGAGCCGGTGAGCCATGCCAACGGCCAGGTCGGACGGCATCCGCTCGAGGCCGGCGCCATGCTCGCGGGCGAGATCGCGTTCACCCTGTCATCGTCGTGAGGGCTCATGTCACGTTTCGCCTCCTATCCCAGCCTCTCCGGCCGCGCCGTCTTCGTCTCGGGCGGCGGTTCGGGCATCGGTGCCTCGATCGTCGAGCACTTCGCGGCGCAGGGCGCCAGGGTGGGCTTCGTCGACATCGACGAGGCGGCATCGCTGGCGCTGGTCGACAGGGTCGGTTCGGCGGGCCATCCCGTACCGCTCTTCGTCGGATGCGACGTGCGCCGGATCGAGGACTACCAGAAGGCCATCGCGGGAATGGCTGGGAAACTCGGCGACTTCACGGTGCTGGTCAACAATGCCGCGCGCGACGACCGGCACACGATCGACCGGGTGACGCCGGACTTCTGGGACGAGCGCATGGCCGTCAACCTCCGCCACCAGTACTTCGCCATCCAGTCGGTCGTGCCCGGCATGAGGAAGGCGGGCGGCGGCTCGATCGTGAACTTCAGCTCGGTGAGCTACCACGTCATGACGCCCAACCTCTCCGTCTACCAGGCGGCCAAGGCGGCTGTGATCGGCATGACGCGCGGGCTCGCGCGCGACCTCGGGCCGGACAACATCCGCCTGAACTCGATCACCCCCGGCTGGATCATGACCCAGCGGCAGATCGATCTCTGGCTGACGCCGGAGTCCGAGGCGGCGCTGATGGCGGCGCAGTGCCTCAAGGAAAAGGTCTATCCGCCGGACATCGCCCGCATGGCGCTGTGGCTGGCGGCCGACGACAGCCGGCTGGTGACGGCGCAGAACTTCACCGTCGACGGAGGCCGTTCGTGACGGCTGCCGCTTCGTCGCTGCCGCGACGTTTCTTCCACGGCTGGCTGCATCTCTTCCGCCACCTGCTGCCGCCGACCGCCTACTTCTTCGTCGCCTTCAACCTGGTCGCCTTCACGACCAACCTGCTGGCGCACAATTACTGGTTCAACCTGACGAGCTTCCTTCTCGCCAGCACGACCGCACTTGTCGTCGGCAAGGTCGTCCTGGTGGTCGACAAGGTCCGCATCATCGACAAGTTCCGCGGCGCCCCGCTGATCCAGCCGATCCTCTACAAGACGGTCTTCTACACCGCCGTCGTCACGGTCGTTCGCTTCCTCGAGAGGCTGGCACATTTCATGTTCGACTCCCGTGGCTTCGAGGCCGCCGCGCAGGCCACCATCCACGACTTCACATGGCATCGCTTCGTGGCCGTGCAGATCTGGATTTTCACTTGTTTCCTGATCTACGTCACCGCGAGCGAGCTCAATGCGCTGGTCGGCGACGGGCGGCTCGCCCGGCTGTTCTTCCGCCACCGCTCCTCGGAGTACGGGTTGACCCGGCGCCAGCATGTAAGAGCCCTCACCGAGATCAGCCGCCTGGCCGAGGATACGCCGCGCGAGCGCCTGCTCGACCCCACGACGCCGCAGGGCGCGCGCCTGGTCGAGCTGATCGACCGGCTGCGCAAGCGGCAGGCGGGCTGAGGCGATGGCCGCCGTCGACAGGAGCTGGCGCTGGATCGCCTGGGCGATCCTGGGCATCGGCGGTCTGATCGTCCTGGGCGGCGTCGTGATGGGTCTGGGCAACCTGCGCCACGTCCTTTACGGCGAGCGCGTCGAGGGCGTCGTGATCGACATGGTGCGCGAAGGCGACATGTATTCCCCCGTCGTGCGCTTCCGGTTGCCCGATGGCGAGCTGCAGGAGGTCAAGGACCTCGGCAGCGGCGCACCCGACTTTTCGGCGGGCGACCTCGTGACCGTCCTCTTTATGCCGGAGAACCCCGGCGACTTCCGCCTCGACACGTTCGAACGGCTTTGGCTGGTACCCATCATCCTGCTGGTCTTCGGCGGCTTCTGGCTGATGTTCGGTGCCGTCGCCTGGGCGTTGTCGAACGATGCCGACATGGCACTGGTCGGAGAGCGCGCCTTCTCGGTCATCGCGCTGTCGGGGCTGCTGATCGGGGTCTTCGTCCTGTGGAGCGCGGCCGACCTCTATGCCGGCGGCGGGCGCGCTGAGGGCCGGGTGATGGAGATTCGCGAAAGTCGCTCGATCGTGACGGAGGAGGTGAGGCTGGCCAGCGGCCGCGAGGTGCGGCGCGACGTCGAACGCACCTCCCATGCGCCGGTCGTCCGCTTCGTCACGCAGGAAGGCCGCGAGATCGAGTTCCATGGCCGTGGCGGCAGCGGCAGGTCGTTCGTTCCAGGCGAGGTCGTGAACGTGGTCTACGACCGCGCCAACCCGAGCCGCGCGCGGATCGTGTCCTTCGTCGATCTCTGGCTGCCGGCAGCGGTCGCCTTCGCGGTCGCCGTGATCTTCGGCGGCGCGGTGAAACTGTCGCGTTGGAGCCGGCGCCGCGCCGTCCGTCAGGGGATTTCGTAGATCGCCATTTCCGATGTCGTGCCGCGGAGCGCGTGATGGCGCAGCACCGGCTTGCCGAGATCCGTATCCACCAACCCGGCGCATTGCGGATGATCGACGACTGGCGCCGTGGCGAGGATAGACTGGGAGTCCGCGAGGCCCTGTACGCGTGAGGCGATGTTCACCGTCTGGCCGAAATAGTCCTGTCGCTCGTTCAGCGTGACGGCAAGGCAGGGCCCTTCGTGGATGCCGATCTTGAGCAGCAGGTCCTCGCGGTCGTGGGCCTCGTTCAGGGCGCGCATGGCCTGCCGCATGCGCAGGGCCGCCGCCAGGGCGCGATCAGGCGTCGGGAATGTCGCCATGACAGCGTCTCCGATGGTCTTCACCACCGCGCCGCCTTCCGCCGCCACGATCTCGTGCAGCATCCGGAAGTGCTCGCGCACCAGGTCGAAGGCCACGAGATCGCCGACCCGTTCGTACAGCTCGGTCGAGCCTTTCAGGTCGGTGAACAGGAAGGTGAGGCTGGTGATCTTCAGCCGCTGGTCTATGTCGAGCGTGTCGGTGCGGTAAATGTCGCGGAACGTCTGGTTCGAGAGCAGGCGCTTGGCCGTCAGGAAGCGCTTACGCCGGCCCAGCAGCTCGTGCATCTTGTCGCCGGCGATCCACACCCCCGGCAGGGCACGGCGCGACGTGCGGTTTTCGAGCTGCAGCCGGAGCGGTCCCGGCCTCATCTCCATGGTGCCGGTCGGCGCCCTCAGGTCGTTGAAGACCAGCGAGAGGTTCTGCCGTTCCTTCGTAGGTTCGCCCTTGACGTCGATGAAGCGCGCGGCGTGCGTCACCGGCTCGAGAACGATCACGAACTCCGGCGGAAGCTGCAGGGAGAGGATCGCCTTGCCATCCGGTGGCAGCTCGACGGCGTCAAGCGTGATCTCGTCGATCAGATCATCGAAGCCCTCGGCCGGCAGATCCACGCCGGAGCCCCAGAAGATCTGCTGCATGTAATCCCAGATGGGCAGCGTATCGGGATCGTGCGCGGCGATGCGACGAACGCGCGGGCTCACCGTGAAGGTCACCTCGACCATCTCGTCGAGCGTGGCTTCGTATCCTGCGGCGCACAGCGCGCAGACATACTCCTCCGATCGGACGCTCTTCAGGGAGGCGTTGGTGTCGAGGACGCCGCCGCAGCCCGGGCACAGCACGTTCCACGACATCTCGAACAGGCCGATCCGCGCGGCATGCAGGAAGGTGGCGATCGTGGAGTCTTCGCCGAGATTGTGGCGGCGGGCGAAGTCGAACACGTTGACGCGGCAAAGCTCGCGGTCGGGAGCCGAGCCGACCAGTCGTTCGAGCGCAGTCACGACATCGGCGTCCGCCGACTGTCGCAGGACTGCGAACAGGGCCTGCTCGTCACTCATGGAACGAGGCTACACCCGTCCGGCCACCGGAGTCCCCACACGGTGCCGTATTTCAGAGGCCGCTGCGCTCGATCCAGCCCGTCAGCAGGGCGGCCAGTTCTTTCGGCTTCTCGAGCGGCGCCATGTGGCCACAGTCCTCCATGATCGAGAAGGTGGAGTTCGGCAGGCACTGGGCCATGCGCTCGGTCTCGGCGAAGCTGCGCAGCCGGTCCTGCCGGCAGGCGACGACCAGCGATGGGCAGGCGATGCGCCCGAGGTCGGCGTAGCCGTCGCGGCGCACAAGGGCGGCCTGCCGCTTGCGCACCTCGGGCCCGAGGCGCCGCTGCATGCCGCGCAGCCGGTCGAGCAGCACGGGATCGGTTTCGCGATCGGGGTGCAGGCCCATCGCCGTCGAGATGGCACCGGCCTCGCGCGGCGGCCGGTCGCCCGGCCGGAAGCCGGCGAGGCGCCGGGCGCGCTCCTCGTCGGAATAGCCGCGCGCCGATGAAGCGACGAATGCGACGCCGGCCACGCGCCCGGGCGCCATCAGGGTCAGCACCCGCGCCACGAAGCCGCCCATCGAGAAGCCCACGAGCACGAAGCGCTCCGGCGCCTCGCCGAGGACGCGACGGGCCATGCCTTCCAGCGAGTCGTCGGCGTAGACGTTGCCGAAATGGAGCGTTCCCAGCGCGCCGAGATCCGGGATCATGCCGGACCACAGATCCTCGTCGCACATGAAGCCGGGGAGCAGGACGAGCGCGCGCATCCTCACCCGCGGACCGGCGCGAGCAGCACGCCGGCCCAGGCCGCAAGCAGGATCAGGATCTGCCCCGGCACGACAAAGAGCGCGAAGCGCGCGCCGCCGGCGGTGAAGGCGAAGGCCATCTTGGTGACGGTGTTGGTGGTGAAGGCCGCCAGGATCGGGATCATGGCTGCCGCGGGCGTCAGCCGTCCGTCGGCGACCAGCGAGCCGATCGAAACCGACGGTGCGTGGGTATCGGCGAAGCCTGCCGCCGCAGCGGCCACGATGACGCCCGCTTCCCCGAACAGGTCCTGCAGCGCCGCCGCCGCCAGAAGGACGGCGGCCAGGATGGCGGCGAAGAGGAGCGCGGTCTTGACGCTGAAGGCCTTGCCCGGCGTCTCCTCGGCCTTGCTGCGATCCTTGAGCGCCCACAGGGTGAAGCCGCCGCCGTAGAGCACGGCCGCTGCACCCGCCAACAGGATCGGCATCAGGAAGGCCTCGAGCGTGGGCACGCTGGTGGCCGCAAGGAGGAGGGCGAGCTGCACGACGGTGGCGACGGACGACAGCACGGCGCCCGCCACGGCAGGCTTCATGAGTTCCGGTTCCCTCGCCACCCGCGCGCCCATGGCCCCGATCGTGGCGGAGCTCGAAATGAAGCCCGAGGCGAGACCGGCCAGCGGCAGTCCGTACCGCGGACCCACGATGCGCACGGCGATGTAGCCCAGTGCGCCGACCGCCATCACCAGGATGACGATCAGCCAGATCGTGCGCAGGTTCAGCGCGCCGTACGGTCCGACGGGCTCGTCGGGCAGCACCGGCAGCACCACCAGGGTTGCGGCGGCGAAGATCAGGAGGTCGCGCAGTTCCTCGGTCGACAGCACAGAACGGGCGAACCGATGCAGCTCGGCGCGCGCGTTCAGCAGCACTGCGACCACCACGCCGATGCCGGCGGCAAAGGTCGGTTCGCCGACGGCGAGGCCGCCCAGCAACGCCGTCGCCACCAGCGCGATCTCGGTCGTGAGGCCGGGGTCGGCTTCGCGCGCATGCCAGTACGCGAGGCCGGCATGGACGGTGACCGCCAGCACGACGACGGCCAGCAAGGTCGGTCCACCCGCGGCCGCCCCCAAGGCGCCGGCGAGTGAGGTCAACGTGAAGGTCCGCAAGCCCGCGGCGCCGCGCGTCGGCCCCTCGCCCTTCTTGCGCTCGCGGTCGATGCCGATCAGCAGGCCGATGCCGAGCGCCACAAGGAAGCCGAGGGTGAGAGAGTGGAGATCGAGCATGACCGGTGGCAAACTGTAACACGCCACGATGGTTGCGGCAGGCGGCGGCACGAAGGGAGCCCTAATGGACTACTACGATCTCGGAACCTGGAGCCGGAAGGTGACCACCTCCTCGGCGCAGGCGCAGGTCTGGTTCGACCGCGGCCTCAACTGGCTCTACGGTTTCAACCATGCCGAGGCGATCAAGTGCTTCGGCAAGGCGGTGGAGCATGACCCCGGCTGCGCCATGGCGCACTGGGGCATCGCCTATGCCGCCGGCCCCAACTACAACCTCCCCTGGCATCGCTACGACCCGGCCGGCAAGCAGGCCGCACTTGCGGCGTCCTACGACGCCATGAAGGCTGCGCTCGCCATCATCGACAAGGCATCGCCGGTCGAGCAGGCGCTGATCCGCGCCCTGCCGGCGCGCTATCCACAGCGCGAGGCGATCGACGACCAGAAGCACTGGGACAAGGCCTTCACCGTCGAAATGCGCAAGCTCTTCAAGGCCCATCCCGACGACCTCGATCTGCGCTCGGTCTTCGTCGAGGCGATCATGAACGAGACGCCCTGGCTGATGTGGGATCTCAAGACCGGCAAGGCGACGCCCGGCGCCGGCACCGACGAGGCCGTCGAGGTGCTGGAGCAGGCCTTCCGCGACATCCCCGCGAGCTGGGATCATCCCGGCCTGCTGCACCTCTATGTCCACCTGATGGAGATGTCGCCGTTCCCGCAGCGCGCGCTGCGCGCCGGTGACCGGCTGCGCGACCTCGTGCCCGACTCCGGCCACCTTATCCACATGCCGACCCATATCGACGTGCTCTGCGGCAACTACCGAGACGTCGTTGTCTACAACCAGAAGGCCGTCGCGGTGGATCGCAAATTCCTGGCGCGCGAAGGCGCCATGAACGTCTATGCGCTCTACCGCAGCCACGACCACCATTTCGTGGTCTACGGCGCCATGTTCCTCGGCCAGTACACGCCAGCGATCAAGGCGGCGCAGGAGCTGATCGACACCACGCCCGAGGAGCTGCTGCGCATTCCCTCGCCGCCGATGGCCGACTTCATCGAGAGCTACCTCGCGGTGAAGCAGCACGTGCTGGTGCGCTTCGGCAAGTGGCGCGAGATCATCGCCCAGGAGCTGCCGAAGGATCAGGCGCTCTACTGCGGGACGACGGCGATGACGCTCTACGCCAAGGGCGTGGCGCACTCGGTGCTGGGCGAGATCGAGGCGGCGGAGCGCATGCGCGAGGCCTTCCGCGCCGCCAAGGCGCGGGTGCCGGAGTCGCGACGGCTGCACAACAACACCATGGTCGACATGCTGGCGATCGCCGAGGAGATGCTGACCGGCGAGCTGGAATATCGCCGCGGCAACTTCGACCTCGCCTTCGCCCATCTGCGCCGCGCCGTCGAGCTCGACGACGCGCTGCCCTACGACGAGCCGTGGGGCTGGATGCAGCCGACGCGCCACGCGCTGGGCGCTCTGCTGCTGGAGCAGGGGCATCTCGAGGAGGCCGAGGCGGTCTACCGCGCCGATCTCGGCTTCGACGGCAAGACCAACCGCGCCTGCTGGCATCCCGAGAACGTGTGGAGCCTGCACGGCCTGCACGAATGTCTGGTGCGCCGCGGCGAGAAGGTCGAGGCACCGCTGATCAAGGCCCGGCTCGACCTGGCGCTCGCGCGCGCCGAAGTGCCGATCCGCGCCTCGTGCCTCTGCCGGCGTGAGGCGGCCTAGACCGTCGGACCGGTGGGATCGCGCCTAAGCCGACGTCATCGCGTCAGCCAGCGCTTCGTAGGATTCCGTCCACGCCGCCTTCACCTCGGGCGTGAAGTCAGAACCGAGGCCTTTCTCGAGGCGCCAGGCTGGTTGGCCGTGGCAGGGAAGCTTGGAGCCGTCGCGGCGGTCGACATCGGACAGCGGACGGACATAGCCAATGAAGGCCGCCGACTCAGGTCGGGATGGCGGCGCGGTAGGCGCGCAGCAGCCAAGCGTTGAACTGGATCAACGTCGTCTCTAAGGTCACGTAGTGCGCGTCGGGCGTGAAGCGCGACTTCTTTCCGGCCTGCATCCCGAGATTGACCGGAATGTCCTGGAGCCAGATTTTCTTTGCGCCTTCGCGTACCGTTGCGGCGCGGTCGGCGAAGTCGTTGCGCTCGCGCGTCGAGCGTGGCAGCAGCCAGCCGCCGGCGGTCACGCGGTCGTTGGAGGCGAGCGTCGCTTCGGCGCCCACTGGCGTGATGAGCTGGTAGGCGATGGCGCCCGGCGCGAAAATCAGAGTCATGCTGGGCGGGATCAGAACGAAGGTGAGCCGCTTGCGCTGCTCCGGCGACAGCGTCTCGATCGCGGGAAAGGCAGCCTCCGGTCCCCAGCCGGCGTTCGTCATGCCGCCGTCGGACTGCAGTAGAGGAACCGTGCGGACGATCGCATTGTCGGCACCGGTCATGGGCGTGAACTGCACGCCGCCCTCGTCGTGTACGCTGGGCGCAAAGTCGTGCGTGCCGCGATGGACGAACTCGGGGTGATAGGCGTCGGTGAAGTTCTCGGCGTGGACCTTCCAGTTCCACGGCAGCGGCGTGTCGCCGATCGTCGGGGGCACGGCGACGAGATCGGCCTCTTCGTAGTTCGCCCAGAAGGGCTCGACCTTGGCGAGGCTCGGCGCCAGCGGCGCAGCATCCGGATCGAGATTGACGAACAGGAAGCCGTGCCAGTTCTCCAGCCGTACCTCGGGGAGCTTTGCGTTCTTGCGCAGGCATTCGTGGTCTTCGCGGCTCTCGAGGTAGGGGGCGCCCATGAAGTTGCCGCGCAGGTCGTAGGTCCAGTAGTGCAACGGGCAGCGGAAGGCGCGGCCGGTCGAGCCGGCCTCCGTCGCGATGACGAGGCCGCGATGCCGGCAGATCGCGCTCATGGCGCCGATCGTTCCGTCGGCGCGGCGCACCACCAGCAGCGGTTCGATGCCGATGGTCGGTGCCAGGAAGTCGCCGGGGTTGGCGATCTGCTCCTCGCGGCCGACGCAGATCCAGGAGCGGGGGAAGACGGCGAGGCGCTCGAACTCGAAGAACTCGGACGAGGTGTAGCACTCGCGCGGCAGCATCGGCGCGGCGGCTTCGTGCACGCCCGGATCGGGCAGAGCTTCAAGTATCTTGCGGATCGTCGGGGAGAGTTCCGAATAACGCATCTGCAACCTCGATGGCGCGTCGTAACGACGTCTCGGCGTCGTTGGTGCATGAGGTATGCCAGCGCGAGAGAGTGCTGATTCCGCGAGATCCGAGGCGATCAACGCCGTGGGACCGGCGGGAAAATCTATAGATTCTGCGGCGTGCGGGCAGAGTGGCGCAGGATCAGAACAATCTATGCATTGCCGTAGAGGCTGATGTTCTCTTCGATCAGCCGATTCGATTCGACGATGTGGCGTTCGAGCAGTGCCTTGCAGCCTGCGCGATTACGCCGATATGCGGCCTGGCTGATCTCGAAGTGATCGTCGCTGATGCCGCCCATGTAGGATTTGGTGGGCAGCGCGATGCGGCGGTAGCGATGGATGCGGTCGTGAATCTGCCGGCAGATGCGCATCAATGTCGGCGAGGCGCAGGCCGAAAGCAGAGTCATGTGCAGCTCGCGATGCGCCTCCTCCCATTCGGCCGTGATCGGCGTATCCTCGCCGACCCGCGCCTTGACATGGATGAATGCGGCGTGCGCTGTCGCCATGCGCTGGTCCCACGCGGCGTCGGCGCGGTCGAAGGCGAGGTCGAGCGCCATCAGCTCGACCCTGAGCCGGACGTCGCAGACGTCGCGCAGGTCTTCCATGGAGACAGGAGCCACGCGGAAGCCCTTCTGGCTCTCCATGACGACGAGGCCGTCGCCCGCGAGCTGGCCCAAGGCATCGCGCAGCGGCGTGATGCCGATACCGTACTGCCTGGCCAGATGATGGAGTGCGAGCTTGGCGCCGGGCGCGAGGTCGGTGCTGAGGATGTCGGCGCGCAGGCGCAGCAGCATCAGTTCGCCGAGCGAATGCGCGGTCTCGGTGGGCAGGTGGCGAGATCCCATCACTCAGCTCGCGCCCTCGGTTGCTGGTCGAGCAAGCAAGAGCGGTGCCAGCATTGCCAGCACGCGAAATCTTTCGGGACGACTTGCAGGTTCAGCAGGTTTATGTTAGGAAAAATACTATCTTGGGCCGATTCCGATCTGCCCGAAACACCCCGACGGCGGACCCAACCGACCGCACGAGTCTCCTAATCTTCCGAGGCTGGAGATGTCCCCGGAGCGCGCTGCGCTCCCTCGTTGAATGAAAGACGAAACGACCGGCGACTCAACGTCGGCTCGACGTGCGACATGCGACAACTGCTACAAAGCGGTACGTCGCGGTGTAGCACCCGAAAATCACGAAGACCGCGCAAATGCTGCATCGGAGGCCTGTCGCGACGGCGTCGGGACGGCGGTGCAGTCGTAGCGCGGCGACGGTCGAGATTCACTCGGCCGTGCGGGCCGGGCCGTCGCGACGCGTTCAACGCGTCGGGCCGCTCAGGCGGGCGAGCATCACGGTGGCCGCGAAAGCCACCGTCGCGACCGCGAAGCAGAGAGCAAGCATGCCCTCGGCGCCCCAGTTGGCCATGACCGCGGCCAGCACCGGCGGCGCGGCGGCCGACACGATGCCCTGCGGCAGCGCGAGGCGGCCGAGCCAGGTGCCGAACTGCGCGCGCCCGAACAGGGCCAGCGGCAGGGTGGCGCGCAGCACCGCCTTCAGCCCGTTGGCGATGCCGTAGGCCAGCAGGCAGAGCAGCGCGATCGCGAAGTTGCCGCCGGCTGCCCACGCGAGCCCGAGGCCGAGAGGCAGCACGGCGGCCGCGAACAGGGCGGAGCTCATGATCGAGTAGCGGTGGCCGAAGGCCAGCTCGACCAGCCGCACCGCCACCTGCGCCGGCCCGATAAGCGAGGCGAGCAGCAGCGCGGTCGCCGGATCGTGGCCCAGCCCGCGCAGCACGCCGATCGCGTGGACGATAAAGCCGGTGAAGATGAAGGCGCCGCAGGAGAAGGCGAGCGCCAGCAGCAGGAACACCCGCCGCGTCTCTGCCGAGGCGGCGGGCGGCGGCCCGGCGACCGCGCCGCTCTGCGTCGATGCCGGCGGCCGGCCGGGCAGCACCAGCAGGTGGACCGGCGCGCAGATCGCGAGGTGGAGGGCGGCATAGGCGAACAGCACGCCGCGCCAGCCGAGTAGCGTCTCCAGCGCTTCAGCGACCGGCCAGAACACCGTCGAGGCGAAGCCGCCGATGATGGCCAGCAGGGCGATCGCCTGCCGCGCGCGGGCGCCGGCGACCTGGGCCAGTGCGATGCTGGCCGGCGTGTTGAGCGCCAGCGCGGAGGCCAGCCCCATCGCGGCCCAGCAGAGGAGGTAACTGACCAGGCCCTGGCTGAAGGCCAACGCCGCGAGCGAGGCGGCATAGGCGACGGAGCCCACGGCCATGATACCGCGCGCCCCGCGCGCGTCGATCAGCCGACCGACGCGCGGGGAGCAGAGCGCGCTCACGCCGAACATGACCGTGATGCCGCCATAGACGACTTCGCTCGGCAACGAGAGATCGCGCTCGATGTGGCGGCCGAGCACCGAGGGCATCAGAAAGGTCGTGCCCCAGCCCACGATCTGCGTGAGCCCCAGTCCGAGAGTGGCTTTCGCGGCCGGCGTGACCTTCACGCCGCTTTTGCCCGCTCGGGATAGAGGGAGAGGAGACCCGCTTCGCTGGCCTCGCAGGTGCCGCGCTCGGTGACCAGCGCCGTCACCAGCCGCGCCGGCGTAACGTCGAACGCCGGGTTCGCGGCGGGGCTGCCGTCGGGCACGATCTGCACCGTCGTCATCTCGCCGGCTTCCGTGCGGCCGGTCATGTGCGTGACCTCGCGCGCGTTGCGCTCCTCGATTGGGATTTCGGCGACACCGTCCTCGATCGTCCAGTCGATCGTCGGATAGGGCAGGCCGACATAGAACGGCACGCCGTTGTCGTGCGCCGCCAGCGCCTTGAGGTATGTGCCGATCTTGTTGCAGACGTCGCCGCGCCGCGTCGTGCGGTCGGTGCCGGTGATGACGAAGTCGACCTGGTCGTGCTGCATCAGGTGGCCGCCGGCATTGTCGGCGATCACGGTATGCGGCACGCCGTGCTTGCCGAGTTCCCAGGCCGTCAGGCTGGCACCCTGGTTCCTGGGTCGCGTCTCCTCGACCCAGACATGGATCGGGATGCCGGCGTTGTGCGCCTGGTAGATGGGCGCCAGCGCCGTGCCCCAGTCGACGGTGGCGAGCCATCCCGCGTTGCAATGGGTCAGCGCGTTGAGGCGGCCGCTCTTGTCGCGCGGCTCGAGCTTCTTGATGAGACCGAGCCCGTTCTCGCCGATCCGCCGGCAAATCTCGGCATCCTCGTCGCAGATCTCGGCGGCGCGCTTGTAGGCGGCTTCGCGGCGCCTTGCGGCCGGCAGCGGCGCCAGCAGCGCGCGCACATCGTCGAGCGCCCAGCGCAGGTTCACGGCCGTCGGCCGCGACTCCATCAGGAACGTATAGGCGCGGGCCAGCATCGCATCCGACGGATCGGCCGCCATGGCCAGCGCCATGCCGTAGGCTGCCGCGGCGCCGATCAGCGGCGCGCCGCGCACGATCATGGTGCGGATCGCGATTTCCGCGTCCTCCATGGTCCTGAGGTCGCGCACTACGAAACGGTGGGGCAGCAGGGTCTGGTCGATGACCTGGACGGTGGCGCCGTCGGAGCCGAGCCAGATGGTGCGGTAGGGTTTGCCGTCTACTTTCACGCCGCCATTTTAGAGGGCGCGCGCCACCGCGTCGACGATCGCCGCCGCATCGAGCCTGTAGGTCCGGTAGAGGTCGGGAATGTCGCCGGACTGGCCGAACGCCTCGATGCCGAGCGGCACGACTCGCTGTCCGCGCACCGAACCCAGCCACGACAGCGCCAGCGGATGGCCGTCCATCACTGTCACGATGCGCGCATCGCGCGAAAGCGGCAACAGCAGGCGCTCGACCGGGGCCGCCGAACGGTCGACGAGTCCGGTCGTGCGGCCGCGGTTCCGCTGCGCGGCGAGCCAGTCGGCGTGCAGCTTGTCGGGCGAGGTCAGCACCAGCAGGCCCGCGCCGGCGAAGTCACGTGCCACGCTCTCGTGCGCCGCGATCGCCTCGGGTGTCACCGCGCCCATGGCGACGATCGCCACGTCCGAGCCGGCTTCGGGTTCAACGTACCAGTAGCCGCCGTTCACGATGTCGGCCTGCTGCTCCGCCGACAGCGTCCGCTCGGGCTGGGCGAGGCTGCGCGTCGAGAGGCGCAGGTAGACCGAACCGCCTCTGTCCTGCTGCATGTAGTCGAGCCCGTGGCGCATCAGGATCGCGAGCTCGTCGACATAGGTAGGCTCGTAGCTCAGCAGTCCCGGCTGGCCGATGCCGATCAGCGGCGTGTGGATGCTCTGATGCGCACCGCCCTCGGGCGCCAGCGTCACGCCGGACGGCGTCGCCACCAGCATGAAGCGCGAGTCCTGGTAGCAGGCGTAGTTCAGCGCATCGAGGCCGCGGGCGATGAACGGGTCGTAGAGCGTGCCGATCGGCAGCAGGCGCGCACCGAAGAGCTGGTGGCTGAGGCCCATCGCGGCGAGCTGCAGGAA
Organism: uncultured Reyranella sp.; assembly: GCA_964415585.1. Lineage (GTDB taxonomy): Bacteria > Pseudomonadota > Alphaproteobacteria > Reyranellales > Reyranellaceae > Reyranella. Next base: position 1,942 of record CAYQAY010000053.1, on the reverse strand, counting down.
CAGATTGTTCTCGGCGATGCCCAGCTCGATATGCTGGCCGCGCGGCGTCCTGCGCCAGAGCTGCGCCGACACGACCTTGAGTTCGCGGAACACGTCCTCGGCCTCGGTGTGGCCGAACAGGCCGCGGCGGTTGACCCAGGCGCCGAGGTTGGTCGAGACCGTTACGTCGGGCGAGGTCGTAACGATGCGGCGGCTGAGCTCGCTGTCCTCGGCCGCGATCGCGTTCAGGATCTTGCCGAAGCCCTCCTGCGTGCTCGATTTGCGGTCGTTGGGCCCGGGCAGCGCCGCAGGGATCGCGACGGCCGGCGCGGTCGTGCGGCGCGTGCCCTTGGTATTGAAGGGCGCCGCATCGATGAAGGCCTGCAGATCGGCCGCCTCGGCCTTGAGGCCGGCGAATTTCTGCCACTCCTCGCCGTCGGCGATGCCCATGCCCTGCTTGAAGCCCGCCATCTGGTCGAGCGTCATCAGGCCCGCGTGATTGTCCTTGTGGCCGGCGAAGGGCAAGCCCTGGCCCTTGATCGTGTAGGCGATGAAGCAGGTCGGCACGTCGTCGTTCACGCCCTCGAAGGCGTCGAGCACCGCCTCCATGTCGTTGCCGGCGAGGTTGGTCATCAGCCGGTGCAGCGCCTCGTCGTCATGCTGCTCCAGGATGCGGCGGATGCCGGGATACTGGTTGAGGTCGCGCGTCAGCGCCTCGCGCCAGCCGGCGCCGCCCTTGAACACCAGCGCCGAGTAGAGCGAGTTGGGGCAGGCGTCGATCCATTGCCGGAGCTGCTCGCCGTCCGGCTGCGCATAGGCGGCCTCCAGCAGCTTGCCGTACTTCAGGGTGACGACACGCCAGCCCACCAGCTCGAACATCTCGCCGATGCGGCCGAACAGCCGATCGTTCACCACGCCGTCGAGGCTCTGGCGGTTGTAGTCGATCACCCACCAGAGATTGCGGACGTCGTGCTTCCAGCCTTCGAGCAGTGCCTCGAAGATGTTGCCCTCGTCGAGCTCGGCGTCGCCCACCAGAGCGACCATGCGTCCCGTCGGTCGCTCGCCGTCGCCGAGGTTTTTCAGGCGCACGTAGTCCTGCACCAGCGATGAGAAGAGCGTCATCGCGACGCCGAGGCCCACCGAACCCGTCGAGAAGTCGACGTCGTCGACGTCCTTGGTGCGCGACGGGTAGGACTGCGCGCCGCCCAGCGCGCGGAAGCGTTCGAGCTTCTCCTGCGTCTGGTTGCCGAACAGGTACTGGATGGCATGGAACACCGGCGAGGCGTGCGGCTTCACCGCAACGCGGTCCTCGGGCCTCAGCACCGAGAAGTAGAGCGCCGACATGACCGTCGCCAGCGACGCGCACGAGGCCTGATGACCGCCCACCTTCAGGCCGTCACGGTTCGGCCGAAGGTGGTTGGCGTGATGGATCGTCCAGGCGGAGAGCCAGAGTACCTTGCGCTCCAGTTCGCGCAGGAGGCGGAGACGCTGGACGGGGGCGAGGGTGGTCATGGCCATCGAATACGCCTCTGAAGCTGGAAGGTCCTTGCGTTCGGGTCGCAGAACGGGCTGTATAGGGTATATTTGACCTGATCTTGGCCGTATCGAGCAATGATCTCCCTGGATGCCATTGACCGGCGCATTCTCGAGCGGCTGCAGCACGATGGCCGCCTGAGCAACGCCGACCTCGCAGAACAGGTCGGGCTTTCCCCCTCGCCGTGCTGGCGAAGGGTGAAGGCGCTGGAGGAGGCGGGCGTCATCAAGGGCTATGCCGCCCAGGTCGACGCGAAGTCGGTCGGTCTCTCCGTCAACGTCTTCATGAGCGTGTCGCTCTCCACCCAGGTCGAGAAGGCGCTGAAGAACTTCGAGCGCGCCGCCGCCGAGCGGCCCGAAGTCATGGAGTGCTACCTCATGACCGGCGACAGCGACTACCTGCTGCGTGTCGTCGTGCCCGATCTCGAAG
>CAYQAY010000052.1:0-33497 GCA_964415585.1 uncultured Reyranella sp. | reverse complement strand
ACGCTGCCCCGGACAGGTTTCCGGACAGAACGCGTTACATTCAGGCGTCCACAAACAATGCGAGAAGGCCGTGCAAACACGGCATCGAACGGCCCTCCGGGCCATGAAAAACCATGTGGGACTTTACCGGGGACACGGACAGGGAGTTGGCCCGCGTCGCCCACGCCGGCGCGCTCGCGCGCCAGGGCGTTCTAAGGTTGTGTCCAGTCTTCCAGGTCGAGTCCGGGGACACGCCGGAATTCGGCAAGGTTGTTGGTGACGAGCGTCAGGCCGCGCGCCTTGGCCTGTCCGGCGATCAGCGCGTCATAGGGACCGATCGGCGTGCCCTGCCGGGAGAGCAGGGCTCTGATCTCGCCGGCGGTGCGGGCGTCTTCCCGGTCGAGGTCGAGAACGACGAGGTCGGCGAAGAGCAGGCGCAGTGTCTCGAGGTTGAACTCGATCTTCCGGCTGCGGTACGCCCCGAAATAGAACTCGTGGGCGACGATCGTGGAGGTGGCGAGCGTTCCCGGCTTCGCCGCCTCCACGCGGCGGCGCAGCGCCTCGGAGCGGCGTGTCACCAGGGCGATGACGGCATTGGTGTCGAACAGCCAGGCCATCAGCAGAAAGCCATCAGCCGAAAGCGTCGTCGAGGCCGGGCCGGCTCTGGCCATCGGGCTGCTGCCGGCCGTCTTCCATGAAGTCGGCGCTGAACCCCCGGTCGATGGCGGCGCGCAGCGAAGCCCACGGCGCCGTGGCGCCGCGGTGAGGGCGAAGGATCACCGCATCGCCCTCGCGCGACACCTCGACCTCCTCGACGTCGAAGCGGAACTCCTTGGGCAGGCGAACGGCCTGGGAATTGCCGGAGCGGAACACTTTCGCGACTTGCGACATGGGGGTCTCCGTATATACGACCTAGTATATACGCCCTAGTATATACGCCCTCGATGCCCTGTGCGCTACCGTCCTCTGGACCGACGGCACTCCCGCCGATACTACCGCCGGCTCGCTCCCGCGTACCCCGGTCCCCATGATCCGCCTCGACAACATCGGCAAGCAGAACGGTCACCAGATCCTGTTCATCGACGCGTCGATGGGCCTGCAGAAGGGGGAGAAGGCGGGGCTGGTCGGGCCCAACGGCGCCGGCAAGACGACGCTGTTCCGCATGATCGCGGGCCAGGAGCAGCCCGACGACGGGCAGGTGACGATCGATCCCGGCATGACCATCGGCTACTTCAGCCAGGACGTCGGCGAGATGTCGGGCATGAGCGCGGTCGCCGCGGTGATGGACGGCGTCGGGCCGGTGAGCGCGCTGGCCGTCGAGATCGCGCGCCTGGAGGCCGCGATGGCCGATCCCGCCCTCGGAGGTCAGGGGGCCGACCGGATGGACGCGCTGGTCGAGCGCTACGGCGAGGTGCAGGCGCGCTTCGAGGAGCTGGACGGCTATGCGCTCGACGCCCGCGCGCGCGAGGTGCTGGCCGGCCTCTCGTTCAGCCAGGAGCGCATGGACGGCGATGTCGGGCTGCTCTCGGGCGGCTGGAAGATGCGCGTGGCGCTGGCGCGCATTCTCTTGATGCGGCCCGACGCCATGCTGCTCGACGAGCCGTCCAACCATCTCGACCTCGAGAGCCTGATCTGGCTGGAGGACTTCCTCCGGAACTACGAGGGCGCGCTGCTGATGACCAGCCACGACCGCGAGTTCATGAACCGCATCGTGGGCAAGATCGTCGAGATCGACGGCGGCTCGCTCGTCACCTATTCGGGCGACTTCGACTTCTACGAGGAGCAGCGGGCGCTCGGCGAGAAGCAGCGCCAGGCGCAGTACGAGCGCCAGCAGGCGATGCTCGCAAAGGAGCTGAAGTTCATCGAGCGCTTCAAGGCGCGCGCCAGCCACGCCGCCCAGGTGCAGAGCCGGGTGAAGAAGCTCGACAAGATCGAGAAGGTCGAGCCGCCGCGCCGCCGCCAGTCCGTGCAGTTCGAGTTCCGCTCGCCGCCGCGCTCGGGCGACGACGTGGCGAGCTTCAAGAACGTCCACAAGGCCTATGGCAGCCAGCCGATCTATTCGGGCCTCGATCTTCGCCTGCGCCGCCAGGAACGCTGGTGCGTGCTGGGCGCCAATGGTGCCGGCAAGTCGACCTTGCTCAAGCTGGTGGCGGGCGCCGCCGAGCCGGACGAAGGCAGCGTGACCCTCGGCGCGGCGGTGAAGATGGGCTACTTCGCCCAGCACTCGATGGATCTGCTGGACGGCGACGAGACGGTCTTCGAATCGCTCGACGCCTCGTTCCCACAGGCGGGCACCGGCGCGCTGAAGTCGCTGGCCGGCTGCTTCGGCTTCTCCGGCGACGATGTCGAGAAGCCGTGCCGCGTGCTGTCGGGCGGCGAGAAGGCGCGGCTGGTCATGGCCAAGATGCTGTTCGATCCGCCCAACTTCCTGGTGCTCGACGAGCCGACCAACCATCTCGACATGGCGACCAAGGAAGTGCTGGTCGCGGCGCTGCAGGAATTCGAGGGCACGATGCTGTTCGTGAGCCACGACCGCCATTTCCTGGCGGCCCTCTCCAACCGCGTGCTCGAGCTGACGCCGGAGGGGGTCCATCAGTATGGCGGCGGCTACACCGAATATGTCGAGAAGACCGGCCAGGAAGCGCCGGGCCTGCATCCCGGCTCCTGAATTCAGCGTCCGCCCACTCAGCGACCGCCCACTCAGCGACCGCCCACTCAGCGACCGATCGTCGGCATCCCGGCGATCGCTGCGGACGGCGTCAGGCCGAAGCTGTTGCGGAAGGTCCGGGTGAGGTGGGCGGTGTCCGCGAAGCCCGAATCGAGGGCGGCCGTGCGGACCAGCTCGCCGGCCACGATGAGTCGCGCGGCATGCTGCAGGCCGACCCAGCGCTTGTAGCCGCGGAACGTCGTGCCGGTCGTCGCCTTGAAGTAGCGCAGCGCCCGGGTGCGCTCGAGGCCCAGCCTCGCCGCGAGGTCGAGTTGCGACATCCGGTTCATCGGCTCGGTGTCCAGCATCGCGAGCACGGCGCCGAGGCGAGGGTCGCGCTCCCGGCCGTCGAGCCTCTCGCGCAATTCCTGCTGGGCGTCGCCGTCGAGATCCATGCCGTCGCGGGCGAGGGCGGCGAGCTGTCCCTCGAGTCGCTCGGCGAGCGGATCGCGGCCGGCCCATCGCAGGCCGTCGAGATACATCGCCGTCAGCCCGCCTGCGCAGTCGATCCGATGCTCGATCCCCGGCCGGATGATCAGCACGTCGCCTTCGATCCGGCGGCCGTCGTCGGCGATCACCGCCAGCGGCGCGCGACGGCCCATCACGACGCAGGCGACCGGATTGGGATGGCGCGCCAGCCCGGCCACGTCGACGGAGAAGACGGAAGGAGTCATGTGGGTGGGCATGCGGCACCCAGTATCGCACGTTTGTTCAACGCCGCCCGGACACGGTGTCCTAGGGTGGCGACATGCAGAACGCGGCCCGGAACAAGCGGCACTATCTGGAAGCCAAGGAAGCCTTCAATCGCGGCGACCTCGACGCCTGCCTGGCCTACTACGCGCCCGACCACCGGGTGCGGTCGCAGGAGGTGCCGCCGGGGCGCGCGCAGATCGCGGCGTTCCTGAAGGCGAGCCGCGAGACCTGGGGCGACATCCGCATCGTCGTCGAGCATGTCGTGGCCGAGGACGACTGGGTGATGGGCCATTGCCGGTCCGTGGCGCTTCACACCAGATCCGTGATGGGCATCGCGCCGACCGGGCGCCGGATCGAGGCGGCGTTCTGGGACCTGCATCGCTTCGACGGGGCCGGGCTCATCGTCGAGACCTGGAACCTCGCCGACCAGCCCGCCGTGCTGGCGCAGCTGAAGGCCACATAAAAAATTTGCGTCTGGATGTCGGCTCCGATGGGCGCCATTCGTCGTTCCATCATGACAAAGGAGACGACGATGCGCGTGATGGTGCTGGTGAAGGCGACCGAGGACAGCGAGAAGGGCTTCGAGAAGACGCCCGAGACCATGGCGATGATGGAGGCCATGGGGAAGTTCAACGACGAGCTGATCGAGGCCGGCATCCTGAAGGACGGCGATGGGCTGAAACCTTCGTCCGAGGGCAAGCGCGTGGCCTTCGACGGCACCGACCGCAAGGTCATCGACGGGCCGTTCGCGCACCCCAACGAGCTGGTCGCGGGCTTCTGGCTCTGGGACGTGAAGGACATGGACCATGCGGTCGCCCTCGCGAAGCGCTGCCCCAACCCGATGCGCGGCCCCAGCGAGATCGAGATCCGGCCGCTCTACGAGATGGCGGATTTCGGTTAGGGCTGAAGCCGTTGTTATAACAGGTTATAATATCGGCATGGACGTTGAAATCCGCCCCGTCGGCAACTCGCTGGGAGTCATCCTGCCCAAGGCGGTTCTCGACGCCTGGGGGCTCGGCCGGGGCGACCGCTTGACGGTCACCGGCAAGGGCCTGCGCCCTGTCAAAAGAGGTGGCCTGTCGCCGCGGGCGCTGGACGCGCTGAAGCGCTCGATCGCGCTCGCCGTGGTGAGGGACTTCGCGCCGTCGCAGATCCGCGCGCAGATCCTCGCCAATCTGCATCGCTGGCGGGAGCAGGGTGTCTGGGTGTCGGCCTACGACGAGTGGCGCGACATCGCCGAGCGCGGCGACGACGGCGAGCTGTTCGCCATGATGCTGGGGCACGACGACACCGCCACGCGACTGCGCGAGTCCATGCCGTTCGTCGGCCTGCTGCCCCAGTCGGAGGTCCGTCGCCTGCATGAAGAAGCAGCAGCTTGATCACATCCTGCGGGCGGCGGGCGACATCACCGGCCGCAAGCAGTTCGTGATCGTCGGCAGCCAGGCCCTGCACGGCACGCATCCTGACCTTGCCGACGAGATCATGATGTCGGCCGAAGTCGATCTGTTTGCGCCGAAGGAGCCGGATGCCACGGAGCTGCTGAACGAGATCGGCGTCGATTCTCCCTTTCATGTGACGCACGGCTTCTATGCCGACCGGTCGACGAGAAGACGGCGATATTGCCCAAGGGCTGGAAGGGTCGGCTGGTCAATCTGCCGGCCGGCGATACCGGCGGCGTGCGGGGGCTGTGCCTCGAGCCGCACGATCTCGCCATCGCCAAGTACGCGGCCTGGCGAGACAAGGACAAGGTCTTCACGCGCGAACTCGCGCGCCGCGGGCTGGTCGATCGCGCGAAGCTCCTGGCATTGCTCGACGCGACGCCGGTGACGGCCGAGCACAAGACGCGCATCCGGGCGGCCATAGCGGGCGATTTCGCTCCGCCGCGCCCTAGCTAAGCGCCGGTTCCTTTCGACGTTCCGAGATTTTCGAATGCGCCCGAGATAATTTCCATCTTGTTCGCGCGCGCTGCTCGGGCGACGACAGCGCCCCCGCCAAAGCGCCCGAACAATGGAAACCAGCGCCCCCTCGACCGGCCGCAAGGCAACTCGTCGCGAATGGATCGGCCTCGCCGTCATCGCGCTGCCGTGCCTCGTCTATTCGATGGACCTCACGGTGCTCAACCTCGCCATCCCGACGCTGGCGGCGGAGCTCAAGCCGTCGGCCGGGCAGCTCCTGTGGATCATCGACATCTACGGCTTCATGGTCGCGGGCTTCCTGATGACCATGGGGACGCTGGGCGACCGCATCGGCCGGCGCCGCCTGCTGCTCTGCGGCGCGGCGGCGTTCGGCGTGGCCTCGGCGCTGGCGGCCTTCGCGTCGACGGCGGAGGAGCTGATCCTGATGCGCGCGCTGCTCGGCGTCGCCGGCGCCACGCTCGCGCCCTCGACGCTGTCACTGATCACCGTGATGTTCACCGACGAGCGCGAGCGCTCCTTCGCCATCTCCATGTGGGTCGCGAGCTTCTCGGCCGGCGGCATCCTGGGTCCGCTGATCGGCGGCGTGCTGATCGAATGGTTCCACTGGGGCTCGGTGTTCCTGATCGCCGTGCCGGTGATGGTGATGCTGCTCGTGTGCGGCCCGCTGCTGCTGCCGGAATACAAGGCGCCCAGGGCCGAAGGATCGAAGCCCGGCCGCATCGACCTCGCGAGCGCGCTGCTCTCGCTCGGCGCCGTGCTGGGCGTGATCTACGGCATCAAGCACGGCGCGGAGTACGGCTGGGGCGCGCAGGCGCTCGGCGCGCTGGCCGGCGGCTTCGTGCTGGCCGCGGTGTTCGTCCGCCGCCAGGGCCGGCTCGCCGATCCCATGATCGACCTCACGCTGTTCCGGCGCGGGGCGTTCAGCGCCTCGCTCGCCATCAACCTGGGCGGCGTGCTGTTCATGTTCGGCAGCTTCATCTTCGTGGCGCAGTACTTCCAGCTCGTGGCCGGCCTGTCGCCGTTCGAGGCGGCGCTCGCTTCGCTGCCGTCGGCCGTCGGCTTCACCGTCGCCTCGTTCCTGACGCCGGCGCTCGCCGCGCGCTTGCGCCCCGTCACCCTGATGACCGGCGGCATGGCGCTGGCCGCCGCGGGCTTCTTCTGGCTCGCCCTGGCGCCCGGCCTCGAGCAGATCGTGGCGGCGACCGTTGTCTTTTCGATCGGCTTCACGCCGGTGATCACCCTGACGACCGGCCTGATCGTCGGATCGGCGCCGCCCGAGCGCACCGGCGCGGCCTCGGCGATATCGGAGACCGCCGCCGAGCTGGGCGGGGCGCTGGGCATCGCCCTCCTGGGCAGCCTCGGTGCCGCGCTCTATCGCGCGGAGATGGCCGGGCTCTCCGTGCCGGGTGTCTCGGCCGAGGGCATGCAGGCGATGAAGTCGACGCTGGGCGGCGCGCTGGGCGTCGCGGCCGGCCTGCGCGCCGACCAGGCGGCCTCGCTGCTTGACCAGGCGCGGGCGGCGTTCATGGACGGCTTCGTCGCGGTCGCCTGGCTCTCGATCGTGGGCATGATCGCCGCCGCCGCCGTCGCCCTGTCGACGCTGCGCGACGTCAAGCCCGTCGGGCACTGACGCTGACTACAGCGCGCCCTCGTGCTCCAGCAGCCACTTCTTGCGCGGCAGCCCGCCGCCGTAGCCGGTCAGCGTGCCGTTCGAGCCGATCACCCGGTGGCAGGGCACGACGATGCTGATCGGGTTCCGGCCGTTGGCGAGGCCGGCGGCGCGGACGGCCCTGGGCTTGCCGATCTTCGCGGCAAGCTCGGCATAGCTGATGGTGGTGCCGCGGCGGATCCTGCGCAGCGCCTTCCAGACGCTCGTCTGGAAAGGCGTGCCCGTGGTCGCGACCGGCAGCCGGTCGATGGCGGCGATGTCGCCCTTGAAGTAGGCACGCATCGCCTTGGTGAGGCCGCCGGGATCGCGCGCCCGCTCGAACGTGTAGGCGCCCTTGCCGCAATAGCGGTCGAGCAGCAGGCGCATGCGCTTCTCGTGGTCGCTCCAGTCGATGGTGCGCAGGCGGCCCGCGCGGTCGGCCGCGATCAGCAGCTCGCCGATCGGTGTCGCCAGGCTGTCGATCAGCAGTTCGAGCTTCTCAGCCATGTTCGGCCATCCGGAGATGTTGCGCGGCATAGGCATGCCACGGCCGCCACGCCGGTGGCGCCGTGCCGCCGTCGCCGACGACCGCCGCGTCGCGCTCCCAGTCGCCCGGCGCGCGCAGGCCCGGGCGCTTGCGGATCAGCGGTGCGAGCCTGGGATCGCGGGCGAGGTGGCTGCCGATGGTGGCGATGTCGGCGCCGAGGTCGAACACGCGGCGGACGCGCGCGACGATGGCGGGCAGCGCCTTCACCGACGGGAAGCGGATGGTCACCATCACCGAGTTGCGCTCGGGCAGGTGTGCGACCGCGACGGTGCCGCGCTGGCCGTCCAGCTCGATGCGGCGATGCCATACGCCGTCCTCGATCCATTCGGTGCGCGGCGCCGCGCGGCCTGCCAGCGCGTCCAGCATGCCCGGCCAGTCGTAGGGCGGGAGGTAGTCGAGCCGCAGCGCGACGCCGTCGTGCGCGGAATTGTCCGGCCCGCTCTTGCGGCGCAGCGCGCTCGGAGGCCGCCCGAACAGGGCGCGGAAGGTCTCGTTGAAGCGCCGCACGCTGCCGAACCCGGAGGCGAGCGCAACCTCGGCCATCGGGAGCTGCGTGTCGTGGATGAGCTGCTTGGCGAACAGCACGCGGCGTGTCTGGGCGACGGCGACGGGCGAGGCGCCGAGATGACGCCGGAACAGGCGGCGAAGCTGGCGGCCACCGACGCCCAGCCGCTCGGCCAATGCCTCGACGCCAGTCCCGCCCTCGGACTCGTCGTCGTCGAGCGCACCGTCGGCGATCAGCGCCAGCGCGCGGCTCACCGTGTTCGCCGTGCCGCGCCAGAAGGCGAGGTCGGGCGCGATCTCGGGCCGGCAGCGCAGGCAGGGGCGGAAGCCCGCTTCCTGCGCCGCGGCGGCCGAGGCGAAGAAGCGGCAGTTCTCGAACTTCGGCGTGCGCGCCGGGCAGACCGGCCGGCAGTAGATGCCGGTCGACGTCACGCCCACGAACACGCGGCCGTCGAAACGGGCGTCGTGGCCCTGGAAGGCCCTGTAGTAGGTCCGTCGGTCGAGCAGTTCCATGCCGGCGATCCTCCCACGCGGAGGCGTGCCGCGCTCGCGGTTTTCGGACCCCAATGTCGTCGCCGAAGAAGGGCCGTGGTTTGACCGCGTGCCGGGAACGTGATCAGTCGCGGGCCATGTCCGAGACGGTTGGGTGGTCGGCGTTGATGGAGCGCCGATGGTTGCCGGTGCTGGCGGCGCTGGTCGGCGGAGTTCTTCTCCACTCGATGAACGTGCTGATGCTGGCGACGGTGCTGCCCAGCATCGTCGAAGATGTCGGCGGCACGGCGATGATGAGCTGGCCGACCACCGGCTTCCTCGCCTCGTCGATCGTCGCGGCGACCTGCACCGGCCATCTCACCGCGCGTCTCGGCGCGCGGACGGCCTTCTGCGGCGGCGCCTTCGTGTTCGGTGTCGGCGCCCTGATCTGCGCGACGGCGCCGTCGATGGAGTTCGTCGTTGCCGGCCGCTTCGTGCAGGGCTTCGGCGGCGGCGTGCTCTCGGCGATGGCCTATGTGCTGGTCGGCAACGTCTTTCCGCAGCCGCTCTGGCCGAGGGTCGCCGCGCTGCTCTCCGGCGCGTGGAGCATGGCGGCTCTGGTCGGGCCGCTGTTGGGTGGCGCCTTCGCCACCTGGGCGAGCTGGCGCGGCTCTTTCTATGCCGTGGCCGTCATCGCCGCGCTGCTGACCGTCGTGGCCGCGCGCTCCCTGCCGCGGGCGCGCGGCGGCCGCGCCGATTCCCGGCGGCCGATCCCGCTCGGCCGCGTGGCGCTGATCTGCGCGGCGATCGCCGTCATGTCGTCGGCAACCGTCGCCGGGGTTCCGCAAATCAAAGCCGCGCTCTTCGGGACGGCACTCGTCCTGCTTGCCGCGATGCTGGCGCTCGACCGTCGATCGCTGGCGCCGCTGTTCCCGAGCGATGCCTTCTCGCCGCGCACCGTGACGGGCGCGGCCCTGTGGTTCGCTCTGCTGGTCTCGATCGCCTACAGCCCGCTCTCGATCTTCGTGCCGGTCTTCCTGCAGACCCTGCACGGCTTCGATCCGCTGGTCGCCGGCTACGTGGCGGCGGGCGCCTCGATGGGATGGACCGTCGCCTCGCTGGTCGTGGCCGGCTGGTCGCAGCGGGCGGCAGACCGCCTGCTGGTCGCCGGCCCGGTCGCGATGATGGCGGGCCTCGCCGGCGTCGCGCTGTTCATGGCCGCGAAGCCCGTCGTCGTCTTGCCGATGCTGATCGCGCTGGTCGGCGTGGGCATCGGCCTCTGCTGGGGCTTCGGCGTCCAGCGCATCATGGGCGGGGCGCGTCCGGGCGAGGTCGACCTGGCCGCCTCGTCGGTGGCGACGGTGCAGCAGGCCGGGTTCGCGGTCGGAGCGGCGGCCGCCGGCATCGTGGCGAGCCTCGCGGGCCTGTCGGGCGAGCTCACGACCAACGCCGTCGCCCGGGCGGCCTTCTGGGTGCCCCTCAGCTTCGTGGCCGCCGCGGCCGTCGCCTGCCTGGTGGGTGTGCGGTTGGCGACGCTTTCGCGGCGGCCCGGCAATGGTACAAGAAGCTCGAAGTGAGGGGGCACAATGGCTGTCGCGTCCATCAAGAAAAACGTTGATCGCGCATTCGAGCGCATGAACACCGCGATGGGCGACCTCGCGCTGTTGGAGAGCTTCACGGCCAGACGGCCCGACGTGAAGGAACGGCTGGAGGCCGGCAAGGCGCTGCGGGACAACGCGCCGCGCAAGGTCCATGCGGAGTACGAGCCGGCCTCAGACCGCGAGGATCCGATCGCCATCCTCGAGGCGCAGAACCGGGTGCGCGTGCAGAAGCTGGTGCCGGTCCGGTTCACCCGCATGCTGGCGTCGCCCTTCGCCTTCCTGCGCGGCTCCGCCGCCGTCATGGCGTCCGATCTGTCGCGCACACCCGTCACCGGGATGGGCGTGGCCGCGTGCGGCGACATGCACGTGGCGAACTTCGGGGTCTTCGCCTCGGCCGAGCGCAACCTGATCTTCGCCATCAACGACTTCGACGAGGTCCATCCGGGACCGTGGGAGTGGGACCTGAAGCGCCTCGCCGCCAGCGCCGCCGTCGCGGTCCGCTTCATGGGCGGCGACAAGGAGCAGGCCGAGAGCGCCGCGCAATCGGTCGTGCGCTCCTATCGCCGGCAGATGCGGCGCTACGCCGGCATGGGCTATCTCGAGATCTGGTACGACAGGCTCGACGAGAAAGCGGTACTGGACACGCTGTCTCCGGCGATGCGGCGGCGCGCCATGAAGCTCATGGACAAGGCGCGCACCAAGGGACACGTGGCGGTGCTGGAGAAGCTCACCGAGCAGATCGACGGCGAGCACCGGATCATCGAGGACGTGCCGCTGATCGTGCGCGAGACGCACACCGAGGCCGGCACGCCGGCAGACGTCGCGCTCGACAACATGCTGAGATCCTACGTCGACTCGATGCCGCTCGACCGCCGCCTGCTGCTGTCGCGCTACCGGATCGTCGATTCGGCCCGCAAGGTGGTGGGCGTCGGCAGCGTCGGCACGGGATGCTGGGTGGTGCTGCTGCAGGGCATCGACACGGAAGACCCGCTGTTCCTGCAGGTCAAGCAGGCGCAGGACTCCGTGCTGGCGCCATATGTCGACCACAAGCTCCAGGTCGACCATCAGGGACAGCGCGTCGTCGTCGGCCAACGGATCATCCAGGGCTCGCCGGACATCTTCCTCGGGTGGGGCGAGGGCGACGGCAAGCATTTCTACGTCCGCCAGCTCGCCGACATGAAGGGCAGCGCCAAGTTCACGGAGGGCAACGACGAGGGCGTCGAAGGCTTCGATGAATATTGCGCCCTCTGCGGCTGGGCGCTGGCGCTGGCGCACGCCAAGTCGGGCGATCCGGCGATGATCGCCGGCTACTGCGGCACCAGCGCGGCGCTGGACGAGGCGATCGGCAAGTTCGCCATGGCCTACGCGAAGCAGACCGATCGCGACCACGAGGCGCTGGACAAGGCGCGTCGCAGCGGCCGCATCCGGGTCGCAGCACGCGAGATCTAGGCTCGGTTCCCTTCGACCACGGCCGAAACGACGGCGCGTGGCACGGCGCTATTGGTTTTCCCGTCGACAGCACGGGAGAAAGCAATGGCCGATCTTCATTCCATGACGAGCGGACTTGTGGTCACCGCCTTCTGGCAAGCTCAGCCCTCCGAGGTCGAGGCCGTCGCCGGCATCGTCCGCGAGTTCCTGCCGCAGGCCCAGCGCGAGCCGGGTGTGCAGGCCTTCCAGATCCACCAGTCGCTCACCGAGCCCGAGAAGTTCTTCTTCTACGAGGTCTTCAAGGACGAGGCGGCCTTCGCCGCGCACCAGCAGACCGACCACTTCAAGAGGTTGATCGTGGGCCAGGCCGTGCCGAAGCTTGCCAAACGCGAGCGCACGCAGCACCGCTTTGTCTGATCGGACGTGGAGTCCGGACTCCGCCAGACCGTGACGTCATCGCCGCTTAGTTTCGCCGCCATCGAAGGAGGACGGCGATGACCAGTGACGAGGTTCAGGAGTTCGTGGCGAGGTTCGCCGCTGCGTGGGCGGCACGCGATGGCGAGGCCTTCCTGGCGCTGTGGCATCCCGACGGGGTGCTGCATTCGCCGCTCTACGACCGCCCGGTGGCGGGCAAGGAGCTGGGACGGCTGACGGAGATCGTAAAGGAGAGGGCGCCCGACTCGGTGTGGCAACTCCTCGACTGGACGGCGCGCGGCGACACGGTGATCGTCGAATGGCAGAACACGCGCACCGCTGGCGGTAGGCGGCTGGACTGGCGTGGCGTCGACAAGTTCCGCCTGCGTGAGGGCCGCATCCTCGAGGAGCGCGTCTACACCGACACTGCGCCGCTGCGGGCGGCTGCGAAGGGCGAGATGGTCGCGCCCTTGGTTCCGCTGCCCTAGCAAACGGGCTTGACACGATCGGCAGGAGAGGATAGGAATACACCTATGCATCTCCGGGCCCTTTCGCACGCCTCTGAAACGACCGACCGGACGACCGCTCGGTGCGGTGACTCGCGTCTTGAAATGTCCCGTTCTGTGACTCCGCGCGCGTCCGCGGCAGGACGTCGATCGTCGCGCCGGATCAAGGCGTTAGGGCGCGCGGCGTGACTCCCGCCGCGTCTCCGAGTCGTGACTCACGAGTCGGCGGCGGACCGGCCGGCCTTCCAGGGGCCGACGTCGAGCCAGGTGCTCTGGTAGGTGGCACCCTCGCCGATGTCGGTGTAGCGGTCCGAGCAGAGCATGTTGATCGTGCCGGAGACGGCCTCGCCGATCGGCCGCTGGCCGGGGACCAGCAGCACGCCGGGCTGGACCTCGTCGACAACCTTCAACACCAGGCCGATCTCGCCGCGATCGTTGAAGACCCGGACCTCGTCGCCGTCCGCCAGGCCGCGCTTCCCGGCGTCCTCGGGATGGAGGATGCAGAACGGCTTGCCCTCGCGGGCGCGCAGGAAGCCGACGCCGGAATAGGCGGTGTGGGCCTGGAAGTAGCCGGGCGCCGTCAGCAGGCGCAGCGGCCACTTCTTCGCTTCCGCCTCGTCGGTCGCGTCGGGCTGCCAGTCCGGCACCGGCGACACGCCCATTCCGGCGAGCTGTTCGGAATAGAACTCGAGCTTGCCGGACGGGGTCTTGAAGGGCTGGCCGTTCCAGTCGTGCTTGATGCGGATCGACTCGCCCGCGAACAGCTTCGCCGGATCGGCCGCGGCCGCCGGGCCGGTCGCGCCCTCGAACAGCTTCTTGGCGGCTTCCTGCGGCGCCAGCGTGAAGATCGGGTCGGTGAGGCCCATGCGCCGGGCCAGCGCCTGCGCCACGTCGAAATTGGAGCGCGCTTCGCCCGCCGGCTTCACCGCCGCCGGGCCCCACTGCATCCAGTAGGCGCCGTAGGCGCGGTAAAGGTCGTCGGTCTCGAGGTAGACCGCGGCCGGCAGCACGATGTCGGCATACTTCGCCGTGTCGGTCATGAAGGGATCGTGCACGACGGTGAACAGGTCCTCGCGGCTGAGGCCCTTCTGCACCTTGTTGACCTCGGGGCAGGTGACGACCGGATTGTTGGCGGCGATGAAGAGTGCGCGGATCGGCGGGTCCTTCATGTTGAGGAGCTCTTCGCCCAACCTCAGGTGATTGACGGTGCGGGCGACCGGCGCGCCGCCGCCCGGACGGCGCACGGCCGCGTAGTTGAGATCGCACGATGCGGCGGTCAGAAGGATGGAGCCGCCGCCTTTGACGCCGTAGTGGCCGGTGACGCCCGGCAGCAGGGCCACCGCACGCAGCGCCTGGCCGCCCGCCGCGAGGCGCGTCATGCCCTCGCCGAGGCGGATCAGAGCGGCCTTCGCCTTGCCGTACAGGGCGGCGAACGTCTCGATGTCGGCGACCGGCAGGCCGGTGATCTCGGCCGTCCGGGCGGGGGTGAATTTCGGCAGGATGTCGCGCTCGACGATGTCGAAGCCCAGCGTGTGGCGGGCGATGTAGTCGCGGTCGGCGAGTCCATCGCGCACCAGGATGTGCATGACGCCCAGCGCCAGCGCGGCATCGGTGCCGATCCGGATCGGCAGGTGGAGATCGGCGTTCTTCGCACTGCGCGTCCTGCGCGGATCGATGACGACCAACGGCAGGCCGCGCGACTTCTTGGCGTGCTCGACCAAGGAATAGAAATGCAGGTTGGTGGCGGCCAGGTCGGCGCCCCACGAGATCACGAGGTCGGAATGGACGACGTCCTCGGGATCGGCGCCGCCGACCGGACCCAGCGTGACGTTCCACGCCTCCTCGCAGCATGTGTCGCACACCGTGCCGGCGAGCAGGCGCGTGCCGCCCAGCCGGTGGAAGAGGCCGCTCACCAGGCCGCGGTTCATCAGGCCCTGGTGGGCGGAGTAGGCGTAGCCGAGCAGCGCGAGGGGGCCGCTTTCGCGGATGATCGACTTCCACCGGGTGGCGATCTCGTCGAGCGCTTCGTCCCAGGTGATCGGCGTGAACCGGCCGGAGCCCTTTGGCCCGTTGCGCCTGAGCGGCGTCAGCACGCGCTCGGGCGAGTTCACCAGGTCGGCGTCGCGGTTCACTTTTCCGCAGGCGACGCCCGCGGTGTAGGGGTGGTCGGGGTCGCCCTGGACGCGCACCACCCTGCCGTCGTCGACATGCACGATGAGCGAGCACATGTCGGGACAGTCGTGCGCACAGACAGCTCGAACGGACTTCACCACGCCGCCTCCGGGAAAAGGTATCGCGGCGGCGAGTGTAACAGAGGCTTCGCGGAAGCCCGGCCCTACTTCTTCTTGGCCGCGCCCTTGGCCGGAGCGGCCTCGGCCTTGGTGCCGGCAGCCTTGGTGCCCGCGCCCATGGCGGCGGTGGCGCCGCCGGTCATGCCGAAACGGTCCTTGAAGCGCTGCACGCGGCCGCCACGGTCGATGCTCTGGCGCACGCCCGTCCAGGCCGGGTGGGTCTTGGGGTCGATGTCGAGGCGCATGGTCGCGCCTTCCTTGCCCCAGGTCGACTTCGTCTCGAAGGACGAGCCGTCGGTCATCACCACGGTGATCTTGTGGTAGTCCGGGTGGATCTTCTCTTTCATGGCAAATCTCCAGCGCTTCTGGGCCTTGCCCGCCCCTCGAGGGGCACAACGGCCGGCGCGACAGGGCCGGGGGTATACAGGCCCCGGGACGCGGCGACAAGCCGGTTGTCCGGGCCTTCAGGCGCCTGTAGACCGGCCGCAACCATGAGCGAATCCGCCTTCGAAACCCTCGCCGACAGCCTGCTCGCCGCCCTGGAGGACCAGATCGGCGACGATGCCGACCTGCAAAGCGGCATCCTGACAGTGGAAGGCGAGGGCACCTGGATCGTCAACAAACATGCGCCCACCCGGCAGATCTGGTTGAGTTCGCCTCTCAGCGGCGCCAGGCACTACGCCTTCGATACCGAATCTGGACAATGGAAAGACACGCGCGGCGGCGACCATCTCCTGGCCGTACTGGCGGCCGAGCTGGACCGCCCCCTGAACTGGCAGGCGCCGTGAACCGGTTCGGCGGTCTCGCCCTCCTGGGGCCGTACCTCAGGCCCTACCGCGGCAAGGTCGCGCTCGCGCTGCTGTCGCTGCTGGTCGCAGCCGGCACCGTGCTGGCCTTCGGCGCCTGCCTCAGGGCGCTGATCGACCGCGGCTTCGCCCAGGGCCGGCCCGATATCCTCAACTATGCACTGGCTTCGCTGCTGGCGGTGGCCTTCGTGCTGGCGATCGCCTCGGGCGCGCGCTTCTACCTCGTCTCGTGGCTCGGCGAGCGGGTGGTGGGCGACCTGCGGCGCGACCTCTTCGCCCATGTCGTGCGGCTGGGACCGGCGTGGTTCGAAGTCAAACGCTCGGGCGACGTGATGAGCCGCATCTCGACCGACGCCCAGCTCATCGAGCAGGTGATCGGCTCCTCGGCCTCGGTGGCGCTGCGCAACACGCTGATGTGCGTCGGCGGCGTGATCATGCTGGTGGTCACCAACCCGAAGCTGGCTCTCTGGACGCTGGCGGTCGTGCCCCTCACCGTCGTGCCGATCGTGGTGTTCGGCCGGCAGGTCAAGGCACTGTCGCGCGAGGCGCAGGCGCGCATGGGCGACATGGTGTCGGAAGGGGCAGAGACGCTGGACGGCGTGCGCACCGTGCAGGCCTTCGCCCAGGAGGATCGTGCCGCGACACGCTTCGCCGGCGCCACCGAGCGGGCGTTCCAGGCGGCCACCAGGCGCATCTCGCGGCGCGCCGTCATGACGACGCTGGTGATCTTCATCGTCTTCGCCGCCGTCGGCTTCCTCCTCTGGATGGGCGGCCACGACGTGCTGACCGGTCGCATCAGCGCCGGCGACCTCTCGGCCTTCGTCTTCTACGCCGTGCTGGTCGCCAGCTCGGGCGGCGCGATCAGCGAGACGATCGGCGATTTGCAGCGGGCTGCCGGCGCCGCCGAGCGGCTGGCCGAGCTGCGCGCCGAGCCGCCGGCCATCGCCGAGCCCGCCCGGCCGACGCCGCTGCCCCGGCCGGTGCGTGGCGCGGTCGCGTTCGACGGCGTCTCTTTCCGCTATCCTGCGCGGCCCGATGCGCTGGCGCTCGACCGGTTCGACTTCGGCGCCGCACCGGGCGAGACGGTGGCGATCGTAGGGCCCTCGGGAGCCGGCAAGAGCACGGTCTTCAATTTGCTGCTGCGCTTCTACGATCCCGAGAGGGGCACGGTCCGGCTGGACGGCATCGACGTCCGCGACCTCAGGCTCGCCGAACTGCGCCGCGCCATGGCGACCGTGCCGCAGGAGCCGGTCCTGTTCAGCACCTCGGTGGCGGAGAACATCCGCTACGGGCGGCCCGACGCCAGCGACGCCGAGGTGAAGGCGGCGGCCGAGGCCGCCTCGGCGCTGGGATTCATCGAGGCGCTGCCCGACGGCTTCGCGACCGACCTCGGCGCCCGCGGCGTGCGCCTGTCGGGCGGTCAGCGCCAGAGGATCGCCATCGCCCGGGCGCTGCTCTGCGACCCGGCCGTCCTGCTGCTCGACGAGGCGACCAGCGCGCTCGACTCCGAGAGCGAGCAAGCGGTCCAGCAGGCCCTTGACCGGCTGATGCAGAAGCGCACCACCCTGGTGATCGCCCACCGCCTGGCGACCGTGCAGAAGGCCGACCGGATCGTCGTGGTCGACCGGGGACGGGTGGTCGATGTCGGCACCCATGCCGACCTGACGCGGCGGGGTGGCCTCTATGCCCGGCTGGCCGAGCTGCAGTTCAAACTGTCGGCGGCGGCAAGCTGATCCGATACTTTAAGTATAGACAAAATAATCTTGTTTTTCAGGGAAATAGACCGTATTGTTCAGCCATATTTCGAGCACATTTCCCGACTGGCCAGGTTTCCCCATGTTCATCCAGGTCCACTCCCGGCAGCACGCCACGCCGCTCGACGCCATGAGCCGTCTCGCCGAATGGTGGCCGGCGGCCCTGATCGGCCTCGTGGCCCTGTTGAGCGGCCTACCCGAAGGCGCGCAAACCCTCCTGAGCTAGGCCTTCTTCTCGGCATCCCGGCGCCGCAACTCGCGGCGCAGGATCTTGCCGGTCGTCGTCAACGGCAGTTCGGCCACGAACTCGACTTCGCGCGGATACTCGTGGGCCGCGAGCCGGGTCTTCACGAACCCGGCCAGATCCGCCTTCAGCGCCTCCGTCGGAGCGATCTCCGGCCGTAGCTGCACGAAGGCCTTCACGATCTCGGTCCGCACCTTGTCGGGCACGCCCACCACGCCGACCATCGCGACCGCAGGGTGCTTCATCAGGCATTCCTCGATCTCGCCCGGCCCGATGCGATAGCCGCCCGACGTGATCACGTCGTCGTCGCGGCTCTTGAAATAGACGTAGCCGTCCTCGTCGATGCGCCCGAGATCGCCGGTCAGCAGCCAGTCGCCGGCATATTTGCGCGCCGTCGCCTCGGGGTTGCGCCAGTACTCGAGCATCACGATCGGGTCATGGCGCCAGCCGGCGATCTGGCCTTCCCGGCCGGGCGGCAACACGTTGCCGTCGCTGTCGACGATCGCGACCTTGCGGCCGGGACAGGCTCGGCCGCACGAACCCGGCCGCACCTCGAACCAGTCCGGCGAATTCAGCAGCATCAGGTTCATCTCGGTCTGGCCGTAGCCCTCCGAGATCGTCGTGCCGAACGTGTCGCGGCCCCAGGCCAGCAGCTCTTCACCCATCGCCTCGCCCCCGGTCGACACAGCGCGCACCTCGTAGGCCCAGCGGTCGCGCGGCTTGTGGACCTGGCGCATCATCTTGAGCGCGGTCGGCGGGATGAAGCTCACGCCGACGCGGTGCTTGGCCAGCATCGCGAAGGCGCGTTCGGGGTCGAACTTGGCGAAGCGATGCGCCAGCACCGGCGTGCCGTAGTACCAGGCTGGAAATAGGGCGTCGTAGAGCCCGGCGATCCACGCCCATTCGGCCGGCGTCCACATGATCTCGTTGCCGCGCGGCCAATGGCCGAGCCACTGTTCGACAGGCGGCACCGACCCGATCATCATGCGATGGGCGTGCAGCGCGCCTTTGGGCTGCCCCGTCGTGCCGGAGGTGTAGATCAGCAGCGCCGGGTCCTCGGCGTCGGTGTCGACGGTGGCGAACCGGTCGGACGCGGCGGCGAGCAGGCGATCCCAGTCGAGGAAGGCGGCGCCATGGGTGCCGGCACCGATCACGACGACCGTTTTCAGATGCGGCAGGCGGTCGCGCACCGCCAGCAGCTTCGGAAGCTGCCCCATGTCGGTGACGACGGCCGACGCCTCGGCATCGGCGAGCCGGTACTCGATCGCCTCCTCGCCGAACAGGGTGAAGAGCGGCAGGACGATCGCGCCCATGCGATAGCCCGCGAGGTGGCAGATCGTGAGTTCCGCGCCCTGGCTTAGGAAGACGCCGATACGATCGCCTTTCGAGACGCCGCGTGCGGTGAGCGCATTGGCGAGCCGCGAGCTCGCGGCCAGGAGCTGGCCGAACGTCCAGTTGCGCACCGAGCCGTCGGCATTCTCGACGATCATCGCCAGTGTGTCGGGCAGGTGCCGTTCGCAGACGGCGCGGCCGATATTGAATTTCTCGGGCGTCGGCCAGCGGAACTGGCGCATCGCCTCTTCGTAGGAAACGCCGCGCGGTATCATGTCAGCGATTTAGGCGGGTGATGACCCGCCCGGCCAGCAATTCCTGGGGCGTGGGAGTCCATATCTCGTCGTGCGGGGTGTCGATCACGCGCTGCGCGAAAGCCGGCGTCACGCCGCTCGCGACCAGGAAGCGCCGCATGTCGCGATTGCTCTCGAACATGTCGTTGGCGCTCATGCCGGGAAAGCCGCCCTGGTGGAAGCCGAGACGGCCGGTCGGCGAGATCGTTCGGTCGGTTCCGCCCAGGAACGCGATGGTGCAGGCCGAGGCGCAGCCGGTCTCGACGTGCGTCGCGAGCCGGCGGGCATGGATCAGGCGGTTTATCTCGTAGGCGGCGCCGATGCGTCCGCCGGGACCAGACAGCACCACGCGCCGGATCGACCGGTTCTGCAGCAGCGCCCGCCGGACGGCGTCCTCGCTGCCCGTGCCATAGCTGCCGGCGACGTTCAGCGTCGTGCCGTCCGCACTCACGGTCACCGAGAGATCGCCGAGCTCCCTGTCGCCGCCGTAGATTGCCCACAATTCGTCGACGGCCGGGATGGCGCGGTCCTCGACCAGAGCGGCGATGCCGAGCACGGCCGCGACGGCGGCGGCAAACGTTGCGAAACGCGCAAAGGTCCGGCCGGCACGTCTGGCGGCGGCGGCGATCAGCACGATCTGCCAGAGCGCGAAGATCGAACACAGGGCGCAGATCAGCGCCGGGACCACGACGTGGAACAGCGTGACGTCGCCGCCGCTGAAGACGGCAATTGAAATGCTGCCGAACCCGATCAGGACGGCCATCGCCGCCCACACGCCGCGGAAGTAGAGCGTCTGGTCGAGCCCGGCCGAGCCGTCGCGCAGCAGAGGCACGCCGACCGCCTCCAGATGGGCGAGGGCGCGGGCCACCTTGCCGGTGGAGACCCGTCTCGCCCCGCCGCGATAGCGATGCGGAGGTGCCGTTCCGGCCGGCAGCGCGTCGGGCTGCAGACGCACTTCGCGGAGGCCGATGTTGCGTGCGACCGTCTCGGCGAACGCCAGCAGCGTCGCCATCGCGTCGCCGGCCTCGGGACCCGACGCAACGGCGAGATGCTCGACGAGGACGGCTCCCGGGGCCTGGCGCAGATCGAGGACGCCCAGCAGGCCATCTTCGCCTTCGATCACGAAGGCTGCGCGGTCGGCGCTTTCCCGGGACGGTGCCGGCATCTCCGAGGAGAGCAGCGCGATAGCCGCGGCGTCGGCAGCGGTGGCACGGCGCACCGCTCCGATGGAAAGCCTGGTTCCTGAAATCACTCGCTGCGATCCGCTTCCGAGCCTGCTTTCATGCGCTGTAGCCCGCCTGTATGCTGCGGCACTTCTTGCGGAGCGTCCATATGTCCCCCGACGACCATGCCTACTCGCCGGTCGGTCGCGCCAAGTCCAAGGACTCCGGCGTCACGATCGTCCCTTCGGTTTGCCCCCACGATTGCACCAGCACGTGTGCGCTGGACGTCGAACGGCTGGACGCCAGGACGATCGGCCGCGTGCGCGGTTCGATGCGCAACGACTACACCGCCGGGGTGATCTGCGAGAAGGTCGCCCGGTACGCCGAGCGAATCCACCATCCCGACCGGCTGATGAAGCCGCTCCGCCGGGTCGGGCCGAAAGGCTCCAGGCAGTTCGCCGAGATCTCGTGGAAGGACGCGCTCGACATCGTCGCCGAGCAGTTCATCGCCAACGCCCGCCGGCACGGCAGCGAGACGATCTGGCCGTACTACTATGCCGGCACGATGGGCCTGGTCCAGCGCGACGGCATCAACCGCCTGCGCCACGCGATGAAGTACTCGCGCTGGTTTTCGACGATCTGCGTGACGCTGTCCGACACCGGCTGGATCGCGGGCGTCGGTGCCAAGCGAGGCGCCGACGTACGCGAGGTCGACGCGCATTCCGAGCTGGTGGTCATCTGGGGCGGCAACCCGGTGAACACCCAGGTTAACGTCATGACCCACGCCATGAAGGCGAAGAAGCGTGGCGCCAAGCTGGTCGTGGTCGATCCCTATCGGACCGGCACGGCCGAGCAGGCCGATCTCCATCTCGCGGTGCGCCCCGGCACCGATGGCGCGCTGGCGGTGGCCGTCATGCATGTCCTCTTCAAGGAGGGCTTTGCCGACTGGGATTATCTGCGGAAGTACACGGATGCACCGGATGAGCTCGCCGCGCACGTCGAGACGCGGACGCCGGAATGGGCCTCGAAGATCACCGGGCTGCCGGTCGAGGAGATCGTGGCCTTCGCGCGCCTCTACGGGCGGAGCAAGGCCTCGTTCATCCGCTGCCATCATGGCTTCAGCCGCAGCCGCAACGGTGCGGCCAACATGCATGCCGTAACCTGTTTGCCGGCCGTCACCGGTGCGTGGAAGTACAAGGGCGGCGGCGCCCTCTACGGCCACACCGGCATGTATCCGATCGAGAAGACGCTGATCGAAGGGCTCGACATGGTCGACACCTCGATTCGCGAGCTCGACCAGTCGCGCATGGGACCGATCCTGACCAACGATCCGGAAGCCCTGAAGAACGGCCCGCCGGTGACCGGCCTGCTGATCCAGAACACCAATCCGGCCATGGTCTGCCCGGAGCTGGAGAAGGTGCACAAGGGCTTCGCCCGCGAGGACCTGTTCACCTGCGTGCACGAACAGTTCCTGACCGAAACGGCGGCCTTTGCGGACATCGTGCTGCCGGCCACCATGTTCCTCGAGCACGACGATTTCTACACGGCCTCGGGCCACACCTTCTTCCAGGTGACCAAGGCCGTGGTCGAGGCACCGGGCGAGTGCCGCGAGAACCACTACGTGATCTCGGAGCTGGCGAAGCGGCTCGGCGCCGAGCATCGCGGGTTCGACATGAGCGTGTGGGACATCATGGACGAGACGCTCAGGGCCTCAGGCATGTGGGATGCGGAGACCAACTGGCAGAAGGGCGGTCAGGACTTCCACCTGGGCTTCGAGACCTCGCACTTCCTCGACGGCTTCGCGTGGCCCGACAAGAAGTTCCGATTCAAGCCCGACTGGAAGGCCTATGGCCCACGCGGGGCGGAGATGCCGACGCTGCCCGACCATTTCGACGTGATCGACAAGGCGACCGACGACAAGCCGTTCCGCCTGGTCGCCGCGCCGGCACGTACGTTCCTCAACTCGACCTTCACCGAAACGCCGAGCTCGCAGAAGCGCGAGGTGCGGCCGACCGCGCTGATGAACCCCGACGACTGTGTCGCCATGGGCATCGGGGAGGGCGATCGGCTCGAGATCGGCAACGAGCGCGGCAAGACCGTCGTCAACGCCAGGCCCAAGAAGGGGCAGCAGAAGGGCGTCGTCGTGGTCGAAGGCATCTGGCCCAACCGCAACTTCGAGACCGGCATCGGCATCAACGCATTGACCTCGGCCGATCCGGGCTGGCCCAATGGCGGCGCAGTGTTCCACGACACCGCCGTCTGGATTCGCAAGGCCCTGTGACGACACGGTGAGCAGCGGTTTCCAACCGGCGCCCAACCCGAGCATCGCGCAGACCCAGGCGGCCCGGGCTCCGGGCCGCGGACATGTGCTGGTTATCGGCAACGAGAAGGGCGGCTCTGGCAAGTCGACGACGGCGCTGCACATCGCCGTGTCGCTGATGAGCGACGGCGCACGCGTGGCGACGCTCGACCTCGATGCCCGTCAGGGAACGCTCAGCCGCTACATCGAGAACCGGGCGGCCTACGCCGCGTGCAAGGGCATCGACCTGCCGATGCCACTTCATGCCGCGGTGACGCTGTCGACCCTGAACGACCGCAAGGATGCCGAAGCCGACGAGCGGGCGCGCCTCGAAGCCGCCCTCGAGCCGGCGGTGAGCGCGGCGGACTTCGTGATCGTCGACACGCCGGGCAGCGACACCCATCTCAGCCGGCTCGCCCATACCTGGGCCGACACCTTGCTGACGCCGCTGAACGACAGCTTCATCGACCTCGACCTGCTGGCCCGGGTCGATCCCGACACGCTCAGGATCGTGCGGCCCTCGATCTATGCCGAGGCGGTTTGGAAGCAACGCCAACTGCGCGCCGTGCAAGGTGGCCGTCCGGTCGACTGGATCGTGATGCGCAACCGTCTCTCGTCGCTGGCCGCGCGCAACAAGCGCGACATGGGGACGGTGATCGAGGCGCTGGCCAAACGCATCGGCTTCCGCGTCGCGGCGGGCTTGAGCGAGCGCGTGATCTACAAGGAGCTGTTCCTGAGCGGCCTCACACTGCTCGACCTGAAGCGGGGCCAGTCCAGGGAGATAGGGGGCGGGCCGTCGCTCACCTTGAGTCATGTCGCGGCCCGTCAGGAAGTGCGCGACCTTGTCGCCGCGCTCAATCTGCCGCCAGCGGCTGTGCCTGCGCCATCGGACGGCCGCGCGACAGAAACAGCCACGCCAGTCCCGCCACCTGCAGGATGAACAGGGCACCGAACGACCAGGCGTAGCCATCGGGCGCGTAGCCGGTCTCGGTGCGCGGCCACATGTCGACGATCTTCCCGATCGCCCATTGCAGGGCGAAGATCACGGTGAAGACCACGAGGTTGCAGCTCGTGCTGACGCGGCCCGCGTACTGAGGCGGGAAGGAGCGCGCGAGCAGCGGCATGTACTGGATCGGATAGGCGCCGAGGAACCCGAACAGCAACCAGGCCGCGACCGGATGGAACGAGGGCAGGAAGGCGATCCAGGCGCAGACCAGCGCGAACAGCGTGCTGACGAGGTTGGCCGAAGCGAAGTCGCTCACGCCGACGCGACGGAAGGCCGACGACAGCACGCCACTCAGTGCGAAGCCCACGGTCATGATCGCCGTGGTGTAGAGCTGGATGTCGGCGCGAACGTCCTTGTCGGCGAAGCCGCCGACGTCGCGCAGCCAGGGCCCGATCCACAGGGTGATCGACGCGATGAAGGCCACCTGCTGGAAGGTGAGCAGCGGCTGGATGCGCCAGAAGAACCCGTCGGTCAGCACGATGCCGGTGATGCGGAACTGCTCGCGGAGCGTGCCGGTCGCGGCCGGCGTGCCGCGCTCGGGCACGATCGTGAACAGGATCGCCGCCGTGACGAGACAAAAGCCCGCCAGCCAGAAGAAAAGGCCCTGCCAGCTCATCACCGAGAGCGACCACTGGATCGGCAGCGTCGCGGCCATCGAGCCCAGGCCGCCCGCCATCATGTGGAAGCCGGTGATGAGCCCCCAGCGTTCCGGCGGGTACCAGAGCGTGATCGCCTTGATGGCGGCCATCAAGCCGCCGGCGAAGCCCAGCCCGATCAGCACGCGAGCGACGATCAGCTCGCCAAGCGACAGGCTGAGGCCGAACAGGGCCGAGCCGATGGCCGCCATGGTCAGTAGCACCGTCTGGACGCGGCGCGGCCCGTAGCGGTCGAGCATGACTCCCAGGATCGGCTGGCAACCCGCGAAGAACAGGAAGAAAGCCGAGGTGAGGAGGCCGAGGTCACCTGCTGTGATGCCGACATCCCGTTCGAGGTACGGGAAGATGACCGCGTTCACGCCACGGAAGATGTACGAGAGGAAATACGCCAGCGCGAACGGCAGGAAGACGCGCAGCAGCAGCGTGGCGAAGGTGGGGGCGTTTCCAGTCATGATTGCTTCGTGTTGGCGCTGGCGCGCACATGCACCATATTGAACGACCTTCGAAGGGTCAAAGGACATGGCCGAGGAACGCAAGCTCCCGTCTCCCGCTGGACCGAATGACATCGATTCATTCGTGCGCGAAGTCGGCCGCCTGCCGGCACGCAGCGCACCGGGCGGGCGTGGCCGGCTACTCTTCGCCATGGACGCCACGGCAAGCCGCGAGCCGACATGGGATCATGCCTGCTCGATCCAGGGCGAGATGTTCGTCGCCGCGGACGCGCTCGGCGGATTGGACGTCCGGCTCGCCTTCTATCGCGGCTTCGACGAGTTCAAGGTGAGCAAATGGACATCGGACGGCCATGAGCTGGCCCGCCTCATGAGCGCCGTGCGCTGCCTCGCCGGCGGTACGCAGATCGCCCGCCTGCTGCGCTATGCCGGCGAGCAGAGTCGCGAGAGCCGTCTCGACGCCGTCGTCTTCGTCGGCGACTGCTGCGAGGAGGATGTCGACGCGGTCGGCCACGAGGCGGGGCAACTCGGCCTGCTGGGGCTGCCTGTGTTCGTCTTCCAGGAGGGCGACGACCGCACGGCGTCGCGCCTGTTCCCGCAGATCGCGAAGCTGACGCGCGGCGCCTATTGCCGGTTCGACCGGACCAGCCCGGATCAGCTCAGGCGCCTGCTGGGTGCGGTGGCCGCCTATGCCGCCGGCGGGCGCGCCGCCTTGCTGAAATACGGCCGGGACCGGGGCGGCGCGGCTGCGTTGCTGACGAACCAGATGAAATGACCACCGATCTTCGTGCCTCCGTCGAGGCCTTCTTCGAAACCGAGATCTTGCCGCGTCACCGCGAGTGGGCGGCCCATGTTGCCGGCAACCGAGGAGCGCCGCCGTTTCTCGCCGACCTGCGCGCCAAGGCGCGCGCAGCCGGCTTGTGGAACCTCGGCCTGCCGGATCACATGAGCAACCGCGGTTATGCGCCGATCGCGGAGATTACGGGCCGGCTGCCCTGGGCTTCCGAGGTCTTCAACTGCCAGGCACCCGACGTTCCCAACATGATCATGCTGCAGCATGCGGCGAACGCGGAGCAGAAGAGGCGCTGGCTGGAGCCGCTGCTCGACGGCCGCGCGCGCTCGGCCTTCGGCATGACCGAGCCCGACGTGGCCTCGTCCGATGCCACGAACATCGCGACGACCCTGCGTCGCGATGGCGGAGACTGGGTCGTCAACGGCCGCAAATGGTACATCACCGGCGGCGCCCACCCCGATTGTGCGTTCGTGATCGTGATGGGTGTGTCGCGGCCCGAGGCGCCGCGCACCGGCCGGCATTCCTGCATTATCGTGCCGATGCCGTCGCCAGGCCTCACGGTCGTGCGCGAACTGCGCTTTCTGGGGTGGGAGGACAACATTGCACCCATCGCGGAACTCGATTTCAGGGACGTGCGCGTGCCGGCGGAGAACCTGCTCGGCGAGGAGGGCGAGGGCTTCGCCGCGGCGCAGGTCCGCCTCGGACCGGCGCGGCTGCATCACTGCATGCGGGCGATCGGAACCTGTGAGGTCCTGGTCGAGCTGATGATGGCACGCGCCGCCGAGCGACGGACGTTCGGCCGTGCCGTCATCGACTACGATGTCACGCAACAGGCGATTGCGCGGTCGCGGATCGAGATCGAGCAGGCACGCCTGTTTGTGTTTCGAACCGCCGAGCGTCTCGACCGCGAGGGCCATCAGGCGGCGTGGCGTGACGTCTCCATGGCCAAGGTCGCGGTGCCGGAGATGGCCCAGCGAGTCGCCGATCGTGCGCTTCAGTTGTTCGGCGCCATGGGCGGCAGCGACGATGTGCCGATCCATCGCGCCTTTGCCGTCGCCCGCATGCTTCGCATCGCCGACGGTCCGGACGAGGTTCATCTGCGTCAGATATTCCGGCAGGAGCCGCCGGCACGCTGGAGCGTATCCGACTCGCCCTACGTCACGTCGTCCATCTAGGCGCCGAGCAGCCTCGCCGTCCATCGGCCAGGCAACACGGAGCCGAACCACACGGCCGCCTTGGTCCCGATCGGGAAGGCGATGCGTGCGTGGTTGGCGGCCAGGCCACGCCGGATGATCTTGGAGGCCTTTGCGGACGTCATGAGAAACGGCATCGGGAAAGGTGCCTGCGCCGTCATCCGGCTCACGACGAAGCCGGGGCAGATCACGCTCACGCCGACATCGTACCTCTTCATCACGTAGCGGATACTTTCGCCCCAGACGCGGACCGCGGCCTTGCTGGCATTGTACGAAGCCGAGTAGGGCAGGCCGATGAAGCCGGCCAGCGACGAGACGACGGCGATCTGGCCCTTGCGGCGTTCCATCAGCCGGGTCATCAGCGGCTCGACAGTGTTCAGTACGCCGCCCACGTTGACGTCGAGCGTCTTGCGGATAACGGAGAAGTCGTCGAGCGATGAGTTGTCCTTGTCGATCGAAATGCCGGCATTTGCGATCAGCAGGTCGACGGGATGGGCATCGTCGAAGGCGATGAGCCATAGCGCCAGCTGCTCGCGATCCACGACGTCGATCGTGCCCGCTACCACGGTGGCTCCCTTGGCGCGGCAGGCGTCGGCGACCGTCGAAAGGCGGGAGGCGTCGCGTCCGGTCAAGGCAAGGGCGACACCGGGGGCCGCATAGTCCAACGCCAGGGCCTCACCGATGCCGCTCGACGCGCCGGTGATCACGATGCTTGAGAAGTTCTTCATGGGATAACCTTCCGGTGGCGCGCGTTGTCTGCGATTGGAGCGGATACTAGAGTGGCTCGCCGCGCGGCGGCCAGTGGAGTGGGCCTATTGATTGCAAGCATGACGGGATACGCCCGGGCGCAGGGATCGGATGACCGACGGCGCTGGGTCTGGGAAGCGCGCAGCGTCAATGGTCGCAACCTCGAGGTCCGGTGCCGGGTGCCGCAGGGCTTCGACCGTCTGGAGAACCCGGCTCGTGCGACGGTCGGAAGCCGGGTGAAACGGGGCAACGTCTCCATCACCCTCACCATCACCAGCGAGCGGGCGGCCAAGCCGCTCGCCATCAATCGTTCCCTGCTGGCCGAACTGGGGGCGCTTGTCGAGGAGGTGCGCAAGAGCACCGGCGCCACGGCACCCTCGGCCGACGGTCTGTTGCGCGTGCGCGGAGTCATCGAGGAGGAGGAGGCTGGCGACGAAACCGAGGAGGCGCTGGCGGCACTCGACAAGGCCCTGCAGGCGACGCTCGATGAGGCGCTGAAAGGGCTGGCCGCGTCGCGCGCCGGCGAGGGCAAGGCGCTTGCCAAGGTGATCGACGGCCATGTCGGCGAGATCGAGGCCTTGTGCAAGCGCGCCACGGAACGCGCGTCGGCGCAGATCGGGACCGTTCGGCAGCGCTTCGAGGGTCAACTCGCCGAGCTGCTGGGGCGCGTGCCTGCGCTCTCGGAGGAACGGTTCGCCCAGGAAGTCGCCCTGCTGGTCGGCAAGGCCGACATCCGTGAGGAGCTCGACCGTCTCGCGGCCCACATCGCCCAGGCGCGCCAGCTGCTCGCCGAGGCGCGGTCCGGCAATCCTGTGGGCCGCAAGTTCGATTTCCTCTGCCAGGAGTTCAATCGCGAGGCCAATACGCTCTGCTCGAAGTCGGCCGACATCGAGCTGACGCGTATCGGCATCGATCTCAAGGGCGCCGTCGAGCGTATGCGGGAGCAGGTCCAGAATGTCGAATGAGGCGGATGCCCCCACGATCCAGAGGCGGGGCCTGATGCTGGTGCTGTCCTCGCCCTCGGGCGCGGGCAAGACGACGCTGTCCCGCCAGTTGCTCGACAACGACAAGCAGATCCAGCTCAGCGTATCGGCGACCACACGCGCGCGCCGGCCCGGCGAGAAGGATGGCGTCGACTATCGCTTCGTCGACACGGCGACCTTCAGCGGCATGATCCAGCGCGGGGAGTTCCTGGAGCATGCGCGGGTGTTCGACCACTACTACGGAACGCCGCGCATGCCCGTCGAGGCGGCACTCAAAGGGGGCCGCGACGTGCTGTTCGACATCGACTGGCAGGGCACGCAGCAGCTTCAGGAGAAGGGCCGCGACGATCTGGTCACGGTATTCATCCTGCCGCCTTCGACCCGCGATCTCGAAAAGCGTCTGCTGACGCGCGCCCAGGACTCGAAGGACGTCGTCGCGCAGCGCATGGCCAAGGCGGCCGACGAGATGAGCCACTATGCCGAGTACGACTACACGATCATCAACCGGGACATCGCGACCAGCCTCAATCAGCTCAAGTCGATCCTGACCGCCGAGCGCCTGAAGCGCGAGCGGCAGATCGGCCTTTCCGACTTCGTCAAGGCGCTGCGCGAGGGGCGGTAGGGATCGGCATGCCGACTCCGGTCTGGCCCTGCGAGCGCAGGACGAGCTGGCTCGGCGCGTAGGGCTGCCCGGAGAACTCCGCGATCAGCCGGTCGCTGGCGCTTTCGATCGTCTCCTCGAGGCGCTGCATGAAAGCCTGCTTGTCGAGCCCGGTCTCGATGGCGGGGAGAAACTCTACGGCAGCGCTGCCGGCATTCTTGCGCCA
Source organism: uncultured Reyranella sp. (assembly GCA_964415585.1). Lineage (GTDB taxonomy): Bacteria > Pseudomonadota > Alphaproteobacteria > Reyranellales > Reyranellaceae > Reyranella. Next base: position 4,247 of record CAYQAY010000052.1, on the reverse strand, counting down.
GTCGCGGCGGTTCCACAGCAGGCCGATCGAGGTCGCGACGGGCGTCACCGGCAAGCCGAGGTCGCGGTAGAGGTAAAAGATGCCCGAGCGGTAGCGCTCGCGTTCACCCGGCGCCATCAGGTTGCCCTCGGGGTAGATGGCGATGTGGCGGCCGCTGTCGTAGGCGCGCGTGGCGAAGCGCGCGAGGTTCTCGCGCTCACGTCCGCCGCCGCAGGTGTCGACTCGGATCATCTGCAGGCGGTAGAGCACCGCGCCGATCAGCGGGTAGCGGAAAAGCTCCTGCATGGCGACGAAGGCGATGCCAGGGATCAACGCGGCAAGAAGGATGCCGTCACATTCGCTGTGGTGCTTGCCGGCCAGTAGCACCGGGCCGCGCTGCGGGAGCTGCTCGAGCCCGCGGAACTCGACTTTCATGCCGCCGATCCAGCGCATACCCCAGACGACGGCGCGCGCCCACCCATGGAGCAGACCGCGCAGCAGGGCGGGGGTGGGGATGGGAACCAGCAGGATGCCGACGATCGCGGTCAGCAGGGTGCCGACGTAGAAATAGACGTTGAAGGCCAGTGAACGGATCATGAGCGTGATTTTAGTGAGTGCTCACTTACCTGTCAATGCTCTGGCCAAACGAACGAAGTCCTCGACGGACAGTTCTTCCGCCCGGGCGGTCGGGGACAAGCCCAGCCCCTGAAGAGTGGCCACTGGATCGGAGTAGAGGCCCGCCAGGGAGCCTCGGAGCATCTTGCGCCTCTGCCCGAACGCCGCGGCCGTAACACGCTCCAGCGGTCGCAGATCGGCCTCGCGCGTGGCCTTTCTCTTGGGGGTCAGTCGAGCCACCGCCGAGGTGACCTTGGGCGGCGGCACGAAGGCGGAGGGCGCGACGTCGAACAGGCGGCGGACATCGCACACATGCTGCGCCAGGACGGATAGCCGTCCGTAGTCCTTGCTCCTCGGCGTAGCGACGAGACGGTCGACTACTTCCTTCTGGAACATCAGGACCATGTCCGTGACGTCGTCGGCGTCATGCAGCCAGCGGACAAGCAGCGCGGTCGAAATATTGTAGGGCAGGTTCGCCACGATCCGCCGCGGCGCCGGCCCGAGTTCCCGAACCCTGGCCCGGAGCGCATCCGCTTCTATCAGCTCGAGGCTCCCTCCGGCTGCCGTCCGCAATTCCCGCAGTGCGCCGAGCGCCCTTGGATCGACCTCGATGGCCACCACCCGGGTCGCGCCCTCCAGCAGGAGGGCGCGTGTCAGCCCGCCCGGTCCGGGACCGATCTCTATGACCGTGCCCTGATCGAGCGGTGCGGCGGCGCGCGCGATGCGGCGCGTCAGGTTGAGATCGAGCAGGAAGTGCTGGCCGAACCGCTTCTTCGCGTCGAGGCCATGGGCGGCGATGGTCTCGCGCAGTGGCGGCAGCGCGGCGACGCTGTCCATTCCCGCCATGGGCCTAGCCGTTGCGGCGGCGTGCCATGTCGTCGGCCATGTCTATGGCCGCCAGCAGGCTCGCCGGGTCGGCACGGCCGGTGCCAGCGATGTCGAGTGCCGTGCCGTGGTCGGGCGAGGTGCGTACGAAGGGCAGGCCGAGCGTCACGTTGACGCCGCCGGCGAAGTCGATGGTCTTGAGCGGGATCAGCGCCTGGTCGTGATACATGCAGAGCGCGACGTCATAGCCCGGCCGGGCGGCGGCATGGAACAGTGTGTCGGCTGGAGAAGGGCCGCGCGCATCGATGCCGTGGCGCTTCAGCGCCTCGATCGCTGGCACAATCACGCAGCGTTCCTCGTCGCCCATGGCGCCCTGCTCACCGGCATGCGGGTTGAGTGCCGCCACCGCAATGCGAGGATTGGCGATCCCGAACAGGGTGCGCAAGCCTGCCGCGGCAACCCGTCCCGTGCGGACGATCGCTTCGCTGTCGAGCGAACGCACGGCGTCGGCTAGCGAGAGGTGTATGGTGACCGGCACGACGCGCAGCTCCGGACAGGCGAGCATCATCGCGACTTCGACGCCGCCCGCCAGCTCGGCGAGGAACTCGGTGTGCCCGGGGTGGCGGAACCCCGCGTCCTGCAAGGTCTTCTTCTGGATAGGATTGGTCACGATGCCCGCGATCTCACCGTCCAGAGCGTGCCGCGCTGCGCGTTCGATGGCCTCGATGGTCGCCGCAGCGTTGGCGGCGTCGGGGTAGCCAGGCCGCGGGCTGACGGCGAGGCGAACGGGAAGGACGGGCAGGGCGGTCGCGAAGACCATCGAGGCGGCCCCCGGGTCAGCGATCTCCTGGACCGGCACGTCGAGGCCGAGCTTGGCGGCGAGGTCGGCAAGCCGTGCCGCGGAATCGATCACGAAGAAGGGACGGCGTCCGCCACGGCGTGCCAGCCACGCCTTGAGGCTCAGTTCGCCGCCGACACCGGCCGGCTCGCCCATGGTGACGGCGAGCGGCGCGGTGGAGCTCACGAGAGGTCCGTCATGTCTTGATGTCGATGGTCGCCTGACGCCGCAGGTCGCGCATGTAGCGCCGGCCGGCCGCATCGAGCTTCTGCAGCAATAGCTGCTGGGAGATCGCGTCACGAGTCGGCAGTCCGTCGCCGCCGGCCTTGCTGCACAAGGCCACTACCTGCAGACCTTCGGCCACGCGGAAGGGGCCGGCCGTGCCGCCAACTGGAAGCTTCGGGATCTGGTCGTACATCTGCGGATTGCCTGCGAGGTCTCCGACCCGGATGTTGTTCAGATCGCCCGAAGTCGCGCCCTTCACCTGCCGCGCCTGGATGTGGAGATCGCTGCACTGCCTGACGCCGGACATTGCCTTCTGGGCCTCCTGTGTGGCCCGGTTGGTCTCGTCCGGCGAAGCATTGGGGGGCAGAGCCAGCGTCATCTGCACGAGGTTGAGCCGGGTCTCGTCGGGGCGGGAGGCTGCGAACGGCCTGCGGTCGACCACGTAAAGAATGTGCCAGCCCGCACCGGATCGGATCGGATCGGAATAGTTCCGCGGCTGGATGCGGTCGAGAGCGGCATCTAGGGTGGGGTCGAGCGAGCCTGGCAGGACCCAGCCGAGGTCGCCGCCGGCCGCAGCCGAGGCTCCTTGCGAGAATTGCTGCGCCACGGCGGCAAAAGGCGCGCCGCGACGGAGCTGCTCCATGATGCGGTCGGCGCTGCGCTTGCCTTCGTCGACCGCATCGGCACGGTCGACCGGCACGAAGATCTCGGCGACGCGGGTTTCCGTCTTGCCGACATTGGCGCGCATGCGGGCCAGCGCGTCGTCGATCTCCGCCTCGGAGACGTCGACCTGACCACGCACCCGGCGGCGGATGATCTTGGCCCAGGCAATCTGCGCCTCGATCTGCTGCGTGGCGATGTCGGGCGCGACGCCGACACTCTGCAGATACTGCCGGAACTGGCCACGGGCCATGCCGGCGGCGCGTTCGATCTCGCTGTAGCGATTCTGAATCTCGCCCTCGGTGGGCTTGACGCCCAACCGCTTCGAGTCCTGGACCTGCAGCCGCTCGTCGATCATCTGCCGCAGCAACTGCTGCGCCATGCGCTGGCGAAGATCGGGGCTGTCGGTCAGGCCCGAAGTCTTGATTGCGAACAAGACGCGTTGTGACAGGTCGAAATCCGTAATGGCATCGTCGTTGACGCGGGCAACCACACGCAGACCCTGGGTCGGCGCGTTCTGGGCTCCGGCGGCTTGTGCCGGCCCGCGCTGGGCGGACGCTGCGGCCGGCGCAAGCAGGATCGCGATCGTGGCGAGCGTGCGGAAGACCGGACCGCGGAAAGAGAGATCGAACATTTCACCGACGGAACGAGAGAGGAGCATCCATTATATTCCGGGACAGAGGAGCTGCAACGCAGGGCCCTACGGGGAGAAAGTGGCAACACACAGGCATTGCTTGACGCTCGGCGACGGGTGGTTTAGCCGAACACGGCAAAGCTGGGGGCAAAAGCTTCGGGATGACGAGGGCATGACGACGGCGCACCGTCCGTTGAGCGTTGCCAGCGCCTGGGAACGGGTTTGCTCGGGCATCGGCTATCACCTCGACAATCTGGGCCGCTGGCTGATCGTGCGGGCGCCGTCGATCGGCGCCGCCTACGCGGGGATCCTGGCGCCCGGCGCTCCGCGCCTCGAGCCGAAGCCGGGCTGGCGCTTCGCCGAGGAATATTACGACCAGCGGCGCTGGCTGGCCTGCCGGCGCGGCGCCCTGTGGGAGGCCGCCCGCGAGAAGGAGCTCGCCGTGCCGCTCACCGTGCGCTGGCACGGCGG
>CAYQAY010000051.1:0-32500 GCA_964415585.1 uncultured Reyranella sp. | reverse complement strand
CACTAATTACTCTTGTCCGACTTGCGCCGGACATTCCGAACTAGCGACGACGAAAACGACCGTGCCGAAGCACTGACGTTCGCCGCCGCCGGCGTATCCCTTTCCTAACAGACGATGCATAGAACGCACGACCCGCAAGAGCCGAGACCTCCGCCGAACCGGAACCGATTGGGTCACAAAACCCTTCGCAGCAATTACGCGCCGCGTTTTCGGTACACCCCGTTCGCCGTGGGAGCCGCGCTTATATGGGGGGGTCTTCGGGGTGTCAAACGCAAAATTACGATAGCCTGACGAAGGCTCGGAACGCCCCTAAAGGCCTGTCAAACCTATTGTATTCTTGTCTCCGAACCGGCTTTCCGGCATCAATATGTAGCGATTCCGCCGTTGGGGACAAAAACCAGCCCTCGGCGCCACCCAGAGCAGAGGTCCGGAACCGCCGGATCCACAATAGGTCAACGGTCATGACGGATTCCCCTCCTCCGTCGGACCGGCCGATAGACAGCAAAAGCTCGGCTTTTGTCCTGTTCCGGCCTGTCCTCTTTGCCATCGGCATCATCGGCCTGGCGATGGGCGCTCTGCTCGTCAGCCATCGGTCGAACACCGAGATCGCCAGCCTGCCCCCGCCACCCCAGCCGTTGGAACAGGCGGCGGTCGTGCTGCCGGAGCCCGAACCGGTTCCCCCGCTCGGCACGGCAGAGTTCAAGGCTCCGGTCGATTTCCGCGGTTTCCAGATGAAGCCGCAGGAGGCCGCACCCGAGCCCGAACCGCCGGCTAGCGACCGCTACGAGCTGACGCTGCGCCTCGAGAAGGGCGACACGGTCGAGAAGATGCTGGCCGACATCGATGTGGTCGAAGGCGATCGCAAGCAGATCGCCGAGAAGCTGCAGTCGCTCCTGAAGAAGAAGCGCCTCGCGACCGGCGAGACGATCGAGCTTCTGATGCAGACCCTGCCGGAACAGCCCGACGCACCGCGCGTGCTGGCGCTCTCGGTGCGCCCGCAACCGGAGCGCGAGTACATCGTGAGCCGCCGGGACGACGGCAGCTACGATGCCGAGGAGAAGATCTACAAAGTCAGCCCGCGCATCGTGCGCGTCGAGGGCGAGCGCAACGGCTCGCTGCAGCAGAGCGGCATCAAGGCGGGGGCGCCGTCCGCCGCGATGGTCGAGTTCATCCGCGCGCTCTCCTACGACGTCGATTTCCAGCGCGAGCTGAAGGAAGGACAGAAGTTCACCGTCCTGCTGGAGCAGCTCGTGACCAGCGATGGCATGGTCACGCATCCAGGGCGTCTGCTGGCCGGGGAGCTGCGCCTGCTCAAGCGCACCGTGACGGTGATCCGCTTCCGCCCTCAGGGCGGTGCCGACGGCTTCTACAACCCCCAGGGCGAAAGCGTCGTGCGCTCTTTCCTGCGCACGCCGATGGATGCTTCGCGCATCACCTCGAAGTTCGGCATGCGCGAGCATCCGATCCTGGGCTTCAGCGCCCTGCATGCTGGCGTCGACTTCGCCGCGCCGACCGGCACGCCGATCCTCGCGGCCGGTGCGGGCAAGGTCTCGGCGGCGGGGCCGAACGGCGGCTACGGTCTCTACGTGAAGTTGCAGCATTCCCAGGACGTGGCGACAGCCTATGCCCACATGTCGCGCATCGGCCCCGGCATCAAGCCCGGTGTCTCGGTGCGTCAGGGCCAGGTGATCGGCTTCGTCGGTTCGACGGGCATGTCGACCGGCCCGCACCTGCACTACGAGTTCCTGCGCGGCGGCAAGCACGTCAATCCGCTGACCCAGAAGTTCGCCATGCGTGCCACCGTGGGTGGCAAGGACGCCGCGAAGTTTCAAGCGCTTGCGCGTCAGTACCAGAATCAGTTGAAGAACGCGCCGGCCGTCGCCGACATCGACAAGAAGACCGACGAGAAGAAGCGAGAGCAAAAGAAGGCGGCGCAGACCCCGAAGGAACCTGCGCCGTCCCAGGTCGCACGAGGCGACTAACGTCTAGTCGGCGGCCTCGCTCATCACGCGTTCGCCGCCGACCGTCAGCTCGCCGTTCTCGACGCCGATCTCGACGGTGTCGCCGTCCTTGATCCTGCCCTCGAGCAGCAGCGTCGCCAGCGGATTCTGCAGGCTGCGCTGGATCACCCGCTTGAGCGGCCGGGCGCCGTAGACCGGGTCGTAGCCGCGGTTGGCCAGCCACTGCAGTGCCTTGGCATCGAACTCCAGGTCGATCTTGCGATCGGCCAGAAGCTTGCGCAGCCGCCCGAGCTGGATCCCCACGATGTCGGTCATGCTCGCGCGACTCAGCCGGTTGAACAGCAGGATCTCGTCCAGGCGGTTCAGGAACTCCGGACGGAAGGCCTTGCGGACTTCCTCCATCACCTGCTCGCGCACCGTCTCGGCCGATTCCCCGTCACGCAACGCCGCGAGGTGCGAGCTGCCGAGGTTGGAAGTCAGCACGATCAGCGTGTTCTTGAAGTCGACAGTACGACCCTGGCCGTCGGTCAGACGACCGTCGTCCAGCACCTGCAACAGCACGTTGAACACGTCCGGATGCGCCTTCTCGACCTCGTCGAACAGGATCACCTGGTAGGGGCGCCGGCGCACTGCCTCGGTGAGCACACCGCCCTCGTCGTAGCCGACATAGCCCGGCGGCGCACCGATCAACCTGCTGACGGCATGCTTCTCCATGAACTCGCTCATGTCGATGCGCACCATCGCCTGGTCGTCGTCGAACAGGAACTCGGCGATCGCCTTGGTCAGCTCGGTCTTGCCGACGCCGGTCGGGCCGAGGAACAGGAACGAACCTATGGGGCGATTCGGATCCTGCAGGCCGGCACGCGCCCGGCGCACCGCATTGGCAACGGCTCGCACGGCCTCGTCTTGACCGATGACACGCTTGCCGATCTGCTCCTCCATGCGAAGCAGCTTGGCCTTCTCGCCTTCCAGCATCTTGTCGACCGGCACGCCGGTCCAGCGCGAGACGACAGCGGCAATGTCCTCGGGCGTGACCTCTTCCTTCACGCCCTTGCCGCCCGCAACCTCGTGATTCTCCGCCTCCTTCAGCTTCTTCTCGAGGTCCGGGATCACGCCGTAGGCAAGCTCGCCCGCCTTGGCGAGTTCGCCCTTGCGCTGCGCCACGTCGAGCTCGGAGCGTGCCTTGTCGAGCTGCTCCTTGAGCTTCTGCGAATCGGCAAGCTTGTCCTTGGCCGACTTCCACTGCGCGGTGAGGCCGGCCGACTTCTGCTCGAGTTCGCTCAACTCCCTCTCGAGCCGCTCCAGCCGGTCGCGCGACGCGGCGTCGCTTTCCTTCTTCAACGCCTCGCGCTCGATCTTGAGCTGCATGATGCGCCGATCCAGCTCGTCGAGTTCCTCCGGCTTGCTGTCGACCTGCATGCGGATGCGGCTCGCCGCTTCGTCCATGAGGTCAATCGCCTTATCCGGCAGGAACCGGTCGGTGATGTAGCGGTTCGACAGCGTCGCCGAAGCAACGATCGCAGCATCGGCGATGCGCACGCCGTGGTGCAGCTCGTACTTCTCCTTGAGGCCACGCAGGATCGAGATCGTGTCCTCGACCGTGGGTTCGGCCACGAACACCGGCTGGAAGCGACGGGCGAGCGCTGCATCCTTCTCGATGTGCTTGCGGTACTCGTCGAGCGTCGTGGCGCCCACGCAATGCAGCTCGCCACGCGCCAGTGCGGGCTTCAGCATGTTCGACGCGTCCATCGCGCCATCCGCCTTGCCGGCGCCGATCAGCGTGTGCAGCTCGTCGATGAAGACGACGATGTCGCCCTCGGCCGCCGCGATCTCCGACAGCACCGCCTTCAACCGCTCCTCGAACTCGCCGCGATACTTGGCGCCGGCGACCATCGCGCCGAGGTCGAGCGCCATCAGCTTCTTGCCCTTGAGCGATTCCGGCACGTCGTCGTTGACGATGCGCAGCGCCAGACCCTCGGCGATGGCGGTCTTGCCGACACCGGGTTCGCCGATCAGCACGGGGTTGTTCTTGGTGCGGCGGCTCAGCACCTGGATGGTGCGGCGGATCTCCTCGTCGCGGCCGATCATCGGATCGAGCTTGCCGTCGCGCGCCGCCTGCGTGAGATCGCGGGCGTACTTCTTCAGCGCGTCGTAGCTGCCCTCGGCGGAGGCTGAATCGGCGGTGCGTCCCTTGCGCAGATCCTGCACGGCCTTCTCGAGGGCCTGGGGCTTCACCCCACCCCTGGCCAGCGCATCGGCCGCCTCGGAGCCCTTGGCGAGCGCCAGCGCAAGCAGCATGCGCTCGACCGTGACGAACGAATCGCCCGCCTTGTCGGCGATCGCCTCGGCCTGGTCGAACAGGCGCGCCGTTTCGGGCGCCATGTAGATCTGGCCCGCACCCTGGCCTTCGACCTTGGGCTGTTTGGCAAGATTGGCCTCGACGGCCTTGTGGACCGCGCGCGAATCGCCGCCCGCGGCCGAAATCAGGTTCGCCGCGAGCCCCTCGGGGTCGTCGAGCAACACCTTCAATACGTGATCTGGAACGAGCCGCTGGTGGCCCTCCCGGAGCGCCAGCATCTGGGCGCTCTGCAGGAAGCCCCGCATACGGTCAGTGTACTTTTCCTGGTTCATTGCCAACCCTTTCCTTTACGCCCCCGTCGAGCGGCAGGCGGAAGAGCGGACCCTCCGGAGAGGCGTCCTGCACGCGATATGGGGTGGGATTGTCGCCCCGCAAGACCTCATCCCCGGTACGGCTTTGCAGTGTCACGAGGTTGGGCTAAGAACGCGCGCCCCCTGCGGGGCGAAACAGGGGGGCTATGTCGGGCGGCCACGGCCACGTCGATTCGTCGAACAAGAAGATCGCCCTCCTGGTGGCCGTCCTGGCGGCCCTTCTGGCGATCTCGGAAATGGGCGGCAAGAGCTCGCAGACCAATGCGCTTGCGAGCCACATCACGGCGTCCAACACCTGGTCGTTCTTCCAGGCCAAGACGATCCGCCAGACCACGCTGCGCACTGCGGCGGAGGAGGCTGAAGCCACGTTCAAGGACAGCCCGCAGGGCATGCCGCCTGCCTTGAAGGCGCAGGCCGACCGATGGCGCAGCACCGCGCAGCGCTACGAAAGCGAGCCGGAGACGAACGAGGGCCGGAAAGAACTCATGGCCAAAGCCAAAGCGAAGGAGGCCGAGCGGGACAAGTCGTTGTCGGCCTATCATATGTTCGAGTACGGCTCGGCGGCTTTCCAGCTCGCAATCGTCCTGGCCGGTGCCGCTGCGCTGACATCCGTTGCGTGGCTGATGATGATGTCGATGGGCCTCGGCGTGGTCGGAACCGGCTTCACCCTGTTGGGCTTCCTGGCGCCGACCCTGATCCACCTCTGAGTCCACAACAAAACGCCCGAAGACCAAGGCCTTCGGGCGTCTTTCGAAGTCTTTGCGAGATCAGCCGCGTCGGCCGCCGGTGGGAGCGAACTCAGGCACTTCGGGCTGGTCGTCCGCCGCAGGATCGTTACCCGCTGGCGCGGTCCGCCCATTCTGCAGGAAAGCAACACCGCCGAGCCCAGGTTCCGCCTCCGCCTCATCGCCACGCTCGCCCGGGCGTCGATCACCATGGCCGTTGGCATTGGCGTTGCCCTGCGGCGGACCGCCTTGCTGGCCCTGCTGGCCACCCTGTTGCTGGCCACCCTGCTGGCCTTCCTCGTCGCCATAGCCCACGTTGTTGCGCTGACCGAAGCCGCCCATCGACTGGATCATGCGGAAGTAGTGGTCGGCATACTGCCAATAGGCCTCCGCCAGGATCCGGTCGCCGGAGGCCGCGGCCTCGCGCGCCAGCGCCTGGTACTTGTCGAACACCTGGTGCGCGTTGCCGCGCACGCGGACGTCGGGCCCGCTGCTGTCGAAGATCTGGTTCCGGTTAGGCGGACGGTTGGGGTTGTGATGCTGCTTGTGATGGTGGCCGCCGCCACCGCCGCCACTGTTGCGGCCGCCGCGCGACCGCTGACGATTGTTTGGTCTCATTACCCAGGCCAGTTGCACGCCGGACGGATGGTTGTTGTTGGCTCCCCTCTGCCCTTCGCGGGCAACCGTCGCAGCTCAATTTCAGAGGGTTGGTGTCCGCCGCCACAAACCGGTCGGACCAAAGCCCCCCAAGGGACAATCGGAACGTAGTCTCATTCCCCCTGATTGCCAACCGATTAATGCTGCGACGCCACCACGCGGTCGATGCCGCCGAGGTCCTTCCGGGGCCGCAGGGGGTTAAGCCCAGCGGCCGCAAAAAAATCAGCAATATCAGAGGCTTGCCGATCCCCAGCTTCGACGACGGCCCAGCCGCCGGGGACCAGCAATATGGACGCCTCCGAGGCGATAAGCCGATAGGGTTCGAGCCCGTCCGGACCGCCGTCGAGTGCCAGTCTCGGCTCGTGCCGGGCGACCTCAGGCATGAGGCGGTCGATCGCGCTGCTTTCGATGTAGGGCGGGTTGGAAACGACGAGATCGAACGGTCCGCCGAGCCCCCGCACCCAACTTGGCTCGCGCCAATCTGCAGCCACGAACGTCGTCCGCGACGCCACGCCGAGCGCTTCCGCGTTGGCTCGTGCGACCTCGAGCGCGGCGCTCGAAGCATCCATCGCGACACCGTGCGCCTGGGAAAACTCCCTCAGCAAGGTCAGCAGCAGGCAACCCGATCCGGTGCCGAGATCGATCGTGCGGAGCGGGCGGCTCCGATCGGGGAAGAGGTCGAGGACCGTCTCGATCACCGTTTCGCTGTCGGGCCGGGGCACCAGCACGGCCGGCGAGACCATGAAGCGCAGGCCCCAGAACTCGCGCTCCCCCAGGATGTAGGCCATAGGCTCGCGCCGCACGCGCCGCGCCGTGAGCTCGCGCAGCCTCGCCGTCACATCGGCCGGGACCGGATCGGGGCCGCGCGCGATGAGCCGCTCCACCGTGAGGCCGGTGGCATGGCTCAGAAGAAGACGCGCCTCGAAGCGAGCGTTGTCGATGCCGGCGGCAGTCAGGGCCACCGCGGTGTCGCGCAGCAGCACGTCGTAGGTGGCGGCCCCGAGCACCGACTAGGCCGCGAGCTCCGCCAGGCGGGACGCCTCGTCGTCAGCGATCAGCGCATCGACGATCTCGTCGAGCCCGCGCCCCTCCAGCACCTCGGCGAGATTGTAGAGGGTGAGGTTGATACGGTGGTCGGTGACGCGGCTCTGCGGGAAATTGTAGGTGCGGATACGCTCGCTGCGATCGCCGCTGCCGACCTGGCCCTTGCGGTCGGCCGCGCGCTGGGCGTCCAGCCTCTGGCGTTCGGCATCGTAGAGGCGGGCGCGCAGGATCTTCATGGCCTTGGCGCGGTTCTTGTGCTGGCTCTTCTCGTCCTGCTGGCTGACGACCACGCCGGTCGGGATGTGGGTGATGCGCACCGCCGAGTCCGTCGTGTTGACCGACTGGCCGCCTGGCCCCGAGGCGCGGAAGACGTCGATGCGGAGGTCCTTCTCGTCGATCTTGATATCCACATCCTCGGCCTCCGGCAGCACCGCGACGGTGGCAGCCGAGGTGTGGATGCGACCGGAAGCCTCGGTGGCCGGCACACGCTGCACGCGATGCACGCCCGATTCGAACTTGAGCCGTGCGAAGACGCCACGGCCCGTCACGGTCGCGACCGCTTCCCTGTAGCCGCCGATGCCGGTGTCCGAGAGCTCCATGACCTCGAATTTCCAGCCGTGCTCGACGGCATAGCGCTGGTACATGCGGAACAGGTCGGCGGCGAACAGCGCCGCCTCGTCGCCACCGGTGCCGGCCCGGATCTCCAGGATGGCGTTCTTCTCGTCGGCGGCATCCTTGGGCAGGAGCATGCGCTTCACCGACTTCTCGAGGTCGGGCAGCCGCTTCTTGATCTCGGCCGCCTCTTCCTCGGCCATCGCCTTCATGTCGGGATCGACGGCGAGCGCTTCCGCGTCCTTCAGCTCCTGCTCGGCCTTGCGCCACTCGTTCACGGCCTCGACCAGCGGCGCGAGATCGGCGTACTCCTTCGAGGCGGCGACGAACTTCTGCGAGTCGAGCGTGCCGCCCGAGAGCTGCGCCTGCAGCTCAGCGTGGCGCGTCACGATCTGTTCGAGCTTGAAAAGAAGCGACATGTCAGGCCTTCAGCGCCTCGGCCAGGCCGTCCAGCGGCACTTCGCGCTGGTTGCCGCTGTCGAGGTCCTTGAGCTGCGCCACGCCCTTGGCCAGTTCGTCGTCGCCCAGGATGATTGCGGCACGTGCATTGAGCTTGTTGGCCCGCTGCATGCGGCGCTTCATGTTGCCGCGATACTCCTGCTCGACAGCAATGCCTTGCTTGCGCAGGCCGCGCGCGACGCCGAGTGCCTTGGCCTCGGCCGCCGCGCCGAGCGGCGCGATGACGACGGGACGCGGCTCGACCGCCGGTTCGTTGCAGAGCATCATCAGGCGCTCGATGCCGCCTGCCCAGCCGATGCCCGCGGTCGGCGGGCCGCCCAGCTCGGCGATCAGCCCGTCGTAACGGCCGCCACCCAGTACCGTACCCTGCGCGCCGATCTGGTCGGTCACGAACTCGAAAGCGGTGTGGGTGTAGTAGTCGAGGCCGCGCACCAGTCCGGCGTCGACCTCGAACGGGATGCCGGCCGCAACGAGCCCATCCTGCACGGTCTTGAAGAAGTCGCGGCTCGCCTGGTTGAGATGGTCGGCGAACGACGGCGCACTCCTGTTGAGCGCGATGTCGCCCTCGTCCTTGCTGTCGAGGATACGCAGGGGATTGCGCTGCAGGCGGCCCTTCGAGTCCTCTGACAACCTGTCGAGATGGTCCGAATAGAAGTCGACCAGCACCTTGCGATAGGCGCCACGGCAGTCCGGGTCGCCCAACGAGTTGATCTTGAGCACACAGCGATCGAGAATTCCGAGGCGATCGAGGACGTCGGCCGCCACCGAGATCACCTCGATGTCGGCGCCCGGCTCGGGTGCGCCCAGCACCTCGAGATCGATCTGGTGGAACTGGCGCTGTCGGCCTTTTTGCGGCCGCTCGTAGCGGAACATCGGACCTGCGGCGAAGACCTTGAGCGGAAGCTGCTGCGCCAGCTCGCCGTTGGAGACAAAGGCGCGGCAGATGCCAGCCGTGTACTCCGGCCGCAGCGTCAGCGACTCGTTGCCGCGATCGTTGAAGGTGTACATCTCCTTCGACACGACATCCGTCGCTTCGCCGATACCGCGCGCGAACAGTTCAGTGAACTCGAAGATGGGCGTGGCCATCTCACGGTAGCCGTAGAGGCGCGCGACGTCGCGCGCGGTCTCCACGACATGGCGGAAGCGCCGATACTCGTCGGGAAGAAGGTCGTGCGTGCCACGCACGGGCTGCAGCTTGCTCACTGGAAATCGCCTTGGAAAATTCGTCGAAGGAAGGAAGGCTGGACCGCTACTCCGCGGCGGCGCGATGTCGTTCTGCTTCCGCGGCTCTCGCCGCCTCGATCTCCGCCGCCTTCTTTTCGATCAGCCCGACCAGATGGTCGACGACGTTGGCGTCTTTCAGCCGGTGATGCGGAACCCCGGCGATGTAGACCTGGTGGGTGTCGTTGCCGCCACCGGTGAATCCGATGTCGGTCTCGCGCGCTTCGCCGGGACCGTTCACGACGCAGCCAATCACCGATACCGTCATGGGCGTGGTGATGTGGGCGACGCGCTTCTCCAGCGCCTCGACCGTACGGATGACGTCGTATTGCTGCCGGGCGCAGGACGGACAAGAAACGATATTGACGCCGCGGTGCCGGAGGTTGAGCGCCTTCAGTATCTCGAACCCGACACGCACCTCTTCTTCCGGCTCGGCCGAGAGCGAAACGCGGATCGTATCGCCGATACCGGCCCAAAGAAGCGAGCCCAACCCGATCGAGGACTTCACCGTACCGGTGCGCAAGCCACCCGCCTCGGTGACGCCGATGTGCAGTGGATAGTCGCAGGCATCGGCGAGCTGCTGATAGGCCGCCACCGCCAGAAAGACGTCGGACGCCTTCACGCTGATCTTGAACTCGTGGAAATCGTGATCCTGCAGGATCCGCGCGTGATCCAGCGCACTCTCGACCATCGCCTCGGGACAGGGCTCGCCGTACTTCTCGAGCAGATCCTTCTCGAGCGAGCCGGCATTCACGCCGATGCGCATGGAGCAGCCATGATCCTTGGCGGCCTTCACCACCTCGCGGACGCGCTCGGCGCTGCCGATATTGCCGGGATTGATGCGCAAGCAGGCCGCGCCCGCCTCGGCTGCCTCGATGGCTCGCTTATAATGGAAGTGGATGTCGGCGACGATCGGGACCTTTGCCGCCTTCACGATCCGCGGCATTGCCGCCGTCGATTCCTCGTCCGGACACGACACACGGACAATGTCGACACCCGCCTCCTCGCAGCGCCGGATCTGGGCGATGGTAGCCTCGGCATCCGCCGTCAGCGTGTTGGTCATGGTCTGGACTGCGATCGGCGCGTCGTCGCCGATCGGCACGGACCCGACCATCACCTGCCGCGACTTGCGGCGTACGATGTCGCGATAAGGCCTGATGCTCATGTCTGCAATGTAGCGGCCGCGGCCCGGCTTATCCAGCCGAGGGGTGCCGACCGAAGGACGCTAACGCGCCTCGATGATGCGGTAGGCGATGCCCGCCGGAACGGTATAGCTCTCGCCCGCCCGCACATAGGTCTGTGCCAGCACGTCACCGTTGGCCGCCCGCAGCTCGACCCAGCTGTTGACCCGTACGGTCACCGGCGTGTCCAGACGCACGGGGATCGGCGGCGCCGTCGCGGCATCCGGCGCGGGCACACGCGCAGTTGCTTCGTCGACGGCAGCGGGCGGCGGCGTATTCGCGCGCGGCTGCTCGACGACGGACGGCGGCTGCGCGGCCTGCGCCTGTCCGATGGCCGGCACCGTCATCGCCACCGCCGGCGGCGGCGGCGTGGGAACCGCGATGACGACGGGAGGTGGTGCGAGCTGAGCCGTGGGAGCGGCTGGCGTCGTCGACTCGTAACGCTGGGCGGGCCATGCCTCGGAAGGCGACATGGTCGTCGCGCGGCTCTCCTGGACGGCCGCGGCTGAAGTCTCGATGGGCTGACCGCTCGGACGCGAGGCGAGGAGACGATCGGGAACCGGCGGTACCTTCACTGCGAGAACCGCCTGCTCGCGCGGCAGGTAGTGCCACACGCCGTAGCCGGCGCCTACGACCAGAAGGATGGTCAGCACGGCGAGGCCGATCGGCGCGCGCTTCTCTACGATCGGGAAGTCGGCGGGCAGAGCGACAGGACGCTTGATCGGAACGGGACCCGACAGGTGATAGGCCGTCATGACCTTCTCGGGATCGAGTTCGACGTGAGCGGCGTAGGCACGCAGGAAAGCCGGGATATAGGCAGCACCCGGCAACTTGTCGAAGCGACCTTCCTCGATGGCTTCGAGATGGCTGCGACGGATACGCAGGCTCTTCTCTACATCCGTCAGGCTGAGTCCGCGCGCCTCACGCTGGTCGCGCAGAAGCCGACCTACCGCTCGGCCGGGTGCGGCCTCGCGCTCGATCGCCCGCCAATCAACCTGATCCGGCATTGATAGTCCCTGCTTGTCCCCTCACAGGCGTTTTAGCAGAGGGCCCTTGATTGGGCAAAAGCGATTCCGCTTCTTGGCGCTAAATTTCGATCGAATGATCGGCCGCGAACAGGCGAAGCGTCTCGCGCAGGGGGCGATCCGGCTGAGTAAGCGCAGAGTTCATGAAACCAGCTGCGTCGTTGAGATCGAGCGAGCGGATCATCGCCTTTACCGGCCCGATGGCGCCCGGCGACATCGAGAGCGTTCGAATGCCGATCGCGAGCAATGCGAGGGCCTCGACGGGGCGTCCCGCCATCTCGCCACACACGGCGACCTCGACGCCCGCCGGTCGCACCTTCTCCACCACAAAATGTAGGAGACGGAGCAAAGCTGGGGACAAGCTGTCGTAGCGCCCGGCCAAACGGCTGTTGCCGCGGTCGGCGGCATAGAGGAACTGCAGGAGATCGTTCGTGCCTACGGATATGAAGTCGACATGGCGCAGCAGGCTGTCGAGCTGCCACGCCAGGGCAGGCACTTCGAACATAATGCCAACGCGCAACCGTTCCGGGACGGCCTGTCCCCTGCGCCGGGCACGCTCGAGCTCGAGGTCCAGAAGGCGTCGCGCACTCAACAGCTCTGCGACCTCGGCGATCATCGGGAACATCACCGACAGCGATCGGCCGTTCGCCGCCTGGATCAGCGCCCGAAGCTGGCGGCGCAGCATTGCGGGTCGGTCGAGGCCGATGCGGATGGCCCGCCACCCCATGGCGGGATTGTCGTCGCCGAACGCGCCGACGTAGGGCAGGACCTTGTCGCCCCCCACATCGAGCGTGCGAAAAGTCACCGGCTTGCCGTCGGCGAGATCGAGGACGCGGCCATAGAGCCAGGCCTGGGCATCGACGTCGGGAAACTCCGAACGCACCATGAACGGAATCTCCGTCCGATAGAGCCCGACACCGTCGGCACCCGTCTCGTCGAGGTGCTGCATGTCGATCAGCAGGCCGGCGTTCATGTTGAGCGAGATGCGGACCTGGTCGCGCGTCACCGACGGGAAGTCGCGCAGTGCCATGTACTTCCGCCGTCGCTCGGCGCGCGCGTCGATCGCGGCATGCACGGTTTGCAGGATGTCCTCGGCCGGCCGCACCAGCACCTGCGCATTGTCGCCGTCGACGACGATGGGATCGCCGGCTTCGATCCGCGACAGCACATCGGGCGCACGACCGACGACCGGGATGTCGAGCGCGCGCGCGACGATGGCCACGTGACTGAGCGCCGAGCCCTCCTCGAGCACGACGCCGCGCAACCGTGTGCGGTCGTAGTCGAGCAGCTCGGCCGGTCCCATATCGCGGGCGACGACGATCATGTCGTCGGGCAACGAGCTGGGATCGGCGGTGGCGCGGCCGGTGAGACGCAGCAGCAGCCGGTTGGTGAGGTCCTGCAGGTCGCTCAGCCGCTCGCGGATGTAAGGGTCGGTGGACTGACCGAGACGCGCACGTACGTCGTCGAAGGCGCGCTGTACGCCGGCCTCGGCGGTGAGGCCCGAGTCGACGGCCTCGCGCACGCGTTCCGCCCAGCCGCGATCGTCGACGAACATGCGGAACGTCTCGAGGATCTCGCGCTGCTCGCCCGACTGCATGTCATGCGCTTCGAGCATGCGGTCGACATCCTCGCGAACGCCGTGCAGCGCCTCCTGGAAACGCTGCTGCTCCTGCGCGACGTCCTCGGCTACGACGCGCTGGATGATGATGCGCGGCTCGTGCAGCACCGCACGACCGATCGAGACACCGGGCGTGAGCTGCACGCCATCGATGCGCAGAGGCAGCAATCCCAGCCCGTCGACCTGCTGGACCTCGTTGGGGCTGACGATGTGACCGGCCGAGACCAGCTCCGCCAGGACCATGGCGATGGTCTGCAGCGTCTCGATCTCCTCCTCGTCGTACTGGCGCCGCGTGCGGTTCTGCACGACCAGCACGCCGAGCACGCGACCGGCGCGCAGGATCGGCACGCCGGCGAGCGAATGGTAGATCTCCTCGCCCGTCTCGGGACGGTAGGCGAACTGCGGATGGTGCTGTGCGTCGTCGAGCGCCAGCGGACGGCCGTGCGCGGCGATGTCGCCGACCAGGCCCTCACCGACCCGCAGCCTGGTCCGGTGCACGGCCGAGGGATTGAGGCCCTGCGTGGCGAACAACTCCAGCACCTCGCCAGCACGCAGCAGGTAGATGGAGCAGACTTCCGCAACCATCTCGTTGGCGACCAGACGCACGACCTCGCCCAGCGTGACCTCCGCGGAGTCGGCACGCGCCATCGTGTCCCGGAGCCGCTTGAGGAGCATTCGCGGTCCGGCCGGGGGAGTTGATCTCTCCATGGTCAGACCGCTGGATGCTTGAGTCGGATGACGACGAAGCTGCGATCGATGATGCAGGCGCAGACTCGCCACGCCGCAGCCGCCGAATTCGCCGGACGGGCTTTGGGACAGGTCATATGGGCGAGTTCGGCGACCATGGGCCGCTTATAGCAAGACCCGCGCCGAACTGCCTACCGGCTAATTCGCATGGCCCGGGCCGAATTGCCGGCGATCAGGCGCCGTCCAGTTCATAGGCCGTGTGAAGCGCCCTGACCGCGAGCTCGGTGTACTCGGCGGCGACCAGGACGCTGATCTTGATCTCCGAGGTCGAGATGACCTGGATGTTTATCCCCTTGGCGGCGAGGGTCTCGAACATCTTGAGCGCCACGCCCGCATGAGAGCGCATGCCGACGCCGATCACCGAGATTTTCGACACGTTGATGTCGGTCTTGACCTCGGCGAACTTCAGATCGGCCCTGGCGCGCCCCAGCCGCTCGGCCGCCCGTGCCAGGTCGGCCTTCGGGACCGTGAAGGTGATGTCGGTCGAGCTGCCGTCGAGCGAGACGTTCTGCACGATCATGTCGACGTTGATATTGGCTTCGGCCAGCGGGCCGAAGATCGCGGCGGCGACGCCGGGCCGGTCGGGCACTTGCGTCACGGTGATCTTGGCCTCGTCCTTGGCGAAGGCGATGCCGCTCACGACGGACTTCTCTAGTCCCTGGGCCATGATCTCTTCCTCGTCCACAACCAGAGTTCCGGGCAGGTCGCTGCCGAGTGCCTCGTCGAACGACGACAGCACCTGGACCCGTACATGATGGTTCATCGCCAGCTCGACCGAGCGTGTCTGCAGCACCTTCGAGCCGAGCGAGGCCATCTCGAGCATCTCCTCGTAGGTCACGCGATCGATCTTCTGCGCCTTCTCGACGATCCGCGGATCGGTCGTGTAGACGCCGTCGACGTCGGTGTAGATGTCGCAGCGGTCGGCCTTGAGCGCCGCCGCCAGCGCCACCGCGGAGGTGTCCGAGCCGCCGCGGCCGAGCGTCGTGACGCGGCCCTCCGGCGACACGCCCTGGAAGCCGGGCACGATCGGCACCTCGCCCTCCGTCATGGTCCTGGCCACCTCGGTCGTGTCGATCTCGACGATGCGGGCCTTTGCGTGGGCCGCGTCGGTCCTGACCGGGAGCTGCCACGACACCCAGGAACGCGACCTCACGCCCTCCTGCTGCAGCGCCATCGCGAGCAGCCCGATCGTCACCTGCTCGCCGGTCGCCACGACGACGTCGTACTCGCGCGGATCGTGCAGAGGCGCGATCTCGCTGACCCACTTGACGAGCTGGTTGGTCGCGCCCGACATGGCCGACACCACGACCGCGACCTCGTTGCCACGCAGGACCTCGGCCTTCACCTTGCGCGCGACGTTCTTGATCCGGTCAGTGTCGCCGACCGAAGTACCGCCGAATTTCAGAACGATGCGCGCCATGAACCCACTCGAAGGGGAAGTCCTTGCCGGGAAAGCGGGCTATAGACACCGCCGGCCCCATATGGGTCAAGGGTAGCCATGGTCCGAACCGCGCATAGCCACACTCCAGGAACGGTCGATCCCGCCGAGGTCGAGCGCTTCTCGCGCATCGCCGACGAATGGTGGGACCCCGCCGGCAAGTTCGCGCCGCTGCACCGGCTGAACCCGGTCCGCATCGGCTACATCCGCGACCGCGTCGCCGCCCACTGGCGACGCGACGCGCTCTCCGGCCATCCGCTCGAGGGCCTGTCGCTGCTCGACATCGGCTGCGGCGGCGGCCTGCTCAGCGAGCCGATGACGCGGCTCGGCGCCCGGGTGACGGGCGTCGACGCTTCGGCGCGAAACGTCGCGGTGGCCTCGCTCCATGCCGAACGCCAGGGCCTCGCCGTCGACTACCGTCAGGGCACGGCCGAGGCGCTGGCCGCCGAAGGCGCCCGCTTCGACGTCGTGCTGGCGCTCGAGATCGTCGAGCACGTCTCCGACGTCGACCTCTTCCTGCGCTCCTGCGGCGAGATGGTGAAACCCGGCGGCCTGCTCTTCCTTTCGACCCTCAACCGCACCGCCAAGGCCTGGGCGCTGGCGATCGTCGGTGCCGAATACGTGCTGGGCTGGCTGCCGCGCGGCACCCACGACTGGAAGAAGTTCCTGAAACCCTCCGAGGTCGCACGCGGCCTGAGGGCCGGCGGCATAGAAATCGACGACATCGTGGGCGTGGTCTACAGCCCGCTCGGCCGCCAGTGGTCCCTGAACAAGGGCGACCTCGACGTGAACTACATGCTGTCCGGAGTCGCACGAACCGCGACAAAATAAAAATCGAAGTTGCGACGCCGGCCTGTCGCGTCTTTCGGCTTCAAGACGCTGATTTCCTTGTCGCTTTCCCCTGCGTGCCGCGGGTGCCGATGTCGCGTGAAGTGCGACATTCGCGGGATCGCTTCGTCTTCTCCCCCCGATGACCGTTTATTCGTCACCTCCTCAATGAGATAGGACATCAGAAAGGAAATACCTATCATTTCCTGCCGCCCAGGTCAAGTCACGCGCGGCCGGCGCGGTCAATTCCCCCTCGGAATCCAGGGCAGGCGGCCGAACTCGATTCCCTCCTCGGCGAGCGCCCGGGCTTCCTCGTCGCTGGTTTCGCCGTAGATGCCACGCTTGTCGCTCTCGCCGTAGTGAATCTTGCGCGCCTCTTCGGCGAACTTGTCGCCGACATGCTCGCAGTTTTTCTCGACCTCGGCGCGCACCTTGAGCAGCGCCTCGCGCAACTCCTTCGGCATGTGCCTGGCGAGCGCTGCCATCTGCTGCTGTTCGGGCGGCGGTGCCGGCGCGGGCGCTGCGACGGGCGCCTCCGTCTCGACGGATTTGGCGCCGCCCTTGCCGATCCGCGGGGCCATCGGCGCCCGCGACACCTTGGCGTCGCCACATACGGCACAGCCGATCAGGGATTTCTTCTCCTGACGCTCATAGGTCTTGCTGTCCTTGAACCAGCTCTCGAACTCGTGGCCCTTGGTGCAACGGAGGCGGTACAGAATCATCGCAAATTCGCTATACAACGGAGCACTGGCACTCCCGCAACGGGAGTGCCAAGACAATGGGGTTCGATCGTGGCCGACGCAAGGGGCGTCCCGTCGTCTTGGATCGTGCAATGGGCTGGCCTCGTGACCCCCGGCGCGACGGTGCTCGACATCGCGGCGGGCGGCGGCCGGCACAGCGTACTGTTCGCCGGGCGCGGCCATCGTGTCACTGCCGTCGATCGCGATACGGCCAGGCTGCCGGTCCGCGACGGTGTCGAGATCCTCGCCGCGGATCTCGAAGACGGCTCGCCCTGGCCCCTGCCCGGCCGCAAGTTCGGCGCGGTGATCGTCGCCAACTACCTGCACCGGCCTCTCTTCCCGGCGCTGTTCGACGCGCTCGACCCCGGTGGCGTGCTGCTCTACGAGACCTTCATGGCCGGCAACGAGCGCTTCGGCAGGCCGAGCAATCCCGACTTCCTGCTGAGGGACGGCGAACTACTCGACTTGGTGCGCGGCCGCTTCTCGGTGGTGGCTTACGAAGCGCGCATGATCAGCGAGCCGAAGATGGCCATGGTGCAGCGCATCGCGGCGCGGCGTCTTTAGGCAGATGCGACCCCAGCTGTTGCAAATCAAAAGAACAATCGGCAATCATCCCACGTGATCGATCTCACTGTAGTCCCCTCGCCGGGACTGGCCGGGATTGCCCGATGAGTGGGCCGTCATTTTCATCTACCGCGAGCGATGCCGCGAGCGCCGAGGGCAGACCATCGGCGCAACTGCTGCGTCCGGCGCTCGAGCTGGCGGGCGTCGGCCTGGTTGCCACCTTCGTCTTCTGGGCGACGATCGTCTGCGCTTCGTCCGTCGTGCTGGCGCTGGCGCTCGTCGCGGGATGGCTTGTCGTCGCGGTCGTCGCATTCCACCGACGACCGCATCAAAACCTGGCGCTGCTCGCGCTGTCGCTGGTCATAGTGGTCGCGTGCGTCGAGCTCGCCCTCCACGGCGGCATGCTGCCAGGGGTTCAGGACTACCGACCAGCTGCCGCCGAAATCGAATGGGGGCTCACGCGTCACATCGACACCCAACCGGCAATCCAGTTTCCCGACCCCGAACTTGGTTACCGACTGGTAGGCCCGCAACGGGCCCGCTCGAAGCTCTTCCATCGCGGGGCACTGGTCTACGATGTCGTCTACACGATCGACGAGGCCGGCTTTCGCGTCACGCCAGGGGTCTCCACCAGCGGCCAGCCCATCCTGGTCATGGGCGACTCTTTTCAGTTCGGATCGGGCCTGCCTGATGAACAGACCCTAGGGGCCCATCTCGCGAGCCGGTCGGCCGGGACGCTACGTCCGGTCAACCTCGCGACGCCGGGCTACGGAGTGCATCAGATTCTGCGACAACTCCAGCTCGGTACGCCCAAGGCGTCCGGCGTCGACCAGTTCGACCTTCTAATTTTCGGCGTGTTCGACACCCATGTTCGCCGCGCCAGCGGCAAGGCCCGGTGGTTGCGGGGAAGTCCACGATACGAAACATCTGCCGAGGGCCTTGCGCCGGCAGGCGTGTTCCAGCCGTCGTCGCAGTTCGCTGAGCATCTTCTCGCGGATTCCGCATTGGCAGCGCTGCTGGGTGAAGCCCTCGACAAGTTCCTGATGTCGGACGAGAAGCGCTTCGTGGCAATCCTTAAGGAAATCGAGAGAGAAGCGAGGGCGACGTACGGCGCCCGTCTTCTCGTCCTGTACTACTCGGAGCTGAATGTCGGCCCGAGCAAGCGTTCCGCAGAAAAGTTGCTTTGCCGTGCGGGCGTATCTTTCATAGACCTCGGCACTCGGGTTCCGATCACGCCGGACTCGGTCGACAAGTACTACATCGCCGGTGATGGCCATCCGACGTCCGCACTGAACGATTGGATCGCCCGGGAAGCGATCCGCTACATCGAGGGACATGCGGCACCCGACCGCTGCCATCCCTGACGAGCCTGCGGCCGCTACCGGGCGATACGATGAGGCCTATTCGGCGGCCTCGGCGACAGCGGCCTTGTGCAGCACAGGCGCGGCATACTTCCGGTCGTGCTGCAGCGACGGCACCATCTTGCGTGCCTCCTCGACCTTGGCGAGGTCGATGTCGGCTACCACGAAGCCCGCGTTCTCGCCGCCGGCATCCGCCAGCACTTCGCCCCACGGCGCGACCGCGATCGAATGACCGTAGGTCTTGCGGTTGGAGCCCTTGTGCGTGCCGACCTGCGCCGGCGCGAAGACGAAGCAGCCGGTCTCGATGGCGCGCGACCGGAGGATGGTGTGCCAGTGCGCCTGGCCCGTCGGTACGGTGAACGACGACGGGATCGCCAGCATCGTGGCGCCGGCATGCGCCAGCTCGCGATAGAGATAGGGGAAGCGGAGGTCGTAGCAGATGGTCATGCCGAGCACGCCCCACGGCGTCTCGGCCAGCACCGACCTCTCGCCCGGCCGGAAGGTCGAGGACTCGCGGTAGCTCTCGCCGCCCGCGAGCTGGACGTCGAACATGTGGATCTTGTCGTAGCTCGCGACGATGCGGCCCGACGAATCGATCAGGTAGGAGCGGTTGCGGATCTGCTCCTCGCCCGGCACGCGCACGTGGATCGAGCCCAGCAGGAACCACATGCCGGTCTCGCGCGCGCTCGCCCGGCAGGCCGCGAGCATGGCGTGCTCCTCTTCGACCTGCGCCTTGGCCAGCGTCTCGGTGCGGTTGGCGGCGATCAGCCCGGTGTTCTCCGGAGTCATGATGAAGTCGACACCGGCGTCGCGCGCGAGCTTCGACTGCTCGCGCACGAAGGCGATGTTCTCCACCATCTCGTTGCTGACGTTGGTCTGGAGCAGACCGGCCTTGAAGGCGGCCATGGCGCGGATCAGCCCGGCTGGGCGAGCAGCGCGTCGAGCTTGCCCGCCTGCTCGAGGGCGGCGAGATCGTCGGAGCCGCCGATGTGCTGGCCATTGATGAAGATCTGCGGCACGCTCGAACGCCGCGACCGCTCGCGCATCTCGGCGCGCTTCTTGTCGTCCATCATCACGTCGGTTTCCTCGTAGGCCGCGCCCTTCTCGTCGAGCAGGCTCTTCGCCCGCGCGCAATAGCCGCAGAACGGCGTGGTGTAGATCTCGATCTTCGCCATGGGTGAACCTCTTCGACCGACTATACCGCCGGCCGAACGACCCGCGCCAGCGTCAGGACGTCGACCCGGCCGACGCCGATACGCTCCAGGGCTCGCGTGCAGGCTTCCACAGTGGCCCCGGTGGTGAGGACATCGTCGACCAGGACGACCTTGGCACCCGCGGCGACCTCGCGCCATTTGGGATGCACATCGAAGGCATGGCGGACGTTGCGGCGCCGCTCCTTGGCGCGCAGTCCGGTCTGCGATCCGGTCCAGCGCCGCCGACGCAGCAGGTCGGGCGCGAGCCGTGGTGCAGGCCCGTCCGCTGCGCGAACGACCATCCGGGCGAGCAGGCCGGCCTGGTTGTAGCGGCGCATGAACAGGCGACGCCAGTGGAGCGGGACCGGCGCGACCAGATCGGCGGAAGCAAGCAGCTCGCCGCCAGCGCGCGCCATCCAGCCGCCGCACGCACGGGCGATGTCGGTGCGGTCGCCGTGCTTGAAGGGCAGGACCAGCCGGCGGCTCTGCGTGTCGTAGACCAACGCGGCGCGGGCGCGATGGTAGCGCGGCGGATTGGCGAGGCAGCCGCCGCACAGCGCGTCGCCCCCCAGATCCTCGGCGAAGGGATAGCCGCAACGCGCGCAATGCGGCGCGGCGATGAAAGTGAAACCCTGCCAGCAGGTGGGGCAGAGCGAGCCTGAAGTACCGACGATCTCGTTGCAGCCGAGACAGAGCGGCGGCAGGACGGCGTCGAGCACGGCCCGCGCCGCCCCACTCAACGCCCCGCTCAGTCCGGTCGGCAACATGGGGAGAATTGGGCCAGGGAAATGCGCCGACAGGATGGCGCGGCCCCTACCCGCCATCCCGCTTTGGCCTTACATACCCTCTGTGACGAGCCCCGACCCCCTGCTGGTCTTCGATCGCGCGACCCTGCGTCGGCGACGGGAACGTGCCGCCCGGGATTGGGGCCGGCACGCTTTTCTGAAGCGCGAGATCTCCGAGCGGCTGGTCGACCGCCTCGCCGACGTGCGCCGCACGTTCCCGCTCGGGCTCGACCTCGGCAGCCATGGCGACGAGGTCGCGGTGGCGTTGGGCGACCGCGAGCCTGGCGGCCACAGGATCGTCGAACGGCTGGTGCGGGTCGACCTCAGCCGCCGCTTCGCAAGCCTGGCGCGCGGTCCGGCGATCGTCGCGGACGAGGAGTTTCTGCCCTTCGATTCCGGCCGCTTCGACCTGGTGTTGAGCGCCATGGACCTGCACTGGGTCAACGACCTGCCGGGCACGCTGATCCGGATCGCGCGCATCCTCAAGCCGGACGGGCTGTTCCTCGGCGCCATGCTGGGCGGCGCCACGCTGTGGCAGCTCCGCCAGGCGCTGACGGCCGCCGAGAGCGAGATCGACGGAGGACTGAGCCCGCGCGTGTCGCCGTTCGCCGACCTGCGCGATGCCGCGGGATTGCTGCAGCGCGCCGGCTTCGCACTGCCGGTCGCCGACAGCGAGACGATCGAGGTCGAATACGACAATGCGCTGGCGCTGATGCGCGACCTCAGCGGCATGGGCGAAAGCAACCTGGTGGCCGAACGCCGTCGTGCCGTGACGCGACGCGCCACGCTGATGCGCGCGGCCGAGCTCTACGGCGAGCGCTTTTCCCGTCCGTCGGGACGGGTCGCGGCGAGTTTCGAGGTGCTCTACCTTCACGGCTGGGCGCCGCATGCCTCGCAGCCCAAGCCGCTCAAGCCGGGCGGTGCGACACGGCGGCTTGCCGACGCGCTGGGAACCAGCGAGATGAGCGCCGGCGAAAAAGTGGAGCGGAGCTAGATCGTGGCTGCAGGGAATTTGTCGTTCGGCGGCGTGATCGCACAGAGCTTCGGCTTCTTCTTCGCGAACATCCGGCTCTTCTTCCATCTGGTGACGATCCCCTGGATCATCTCGCTGGCGATCCGGCTGGTCGGCTCGGCGATGGCCCGCGACTCCTTCGTCCCCATCCTGATCGAGAAGGCCGCCGACATCGTGCCGACGGTGATGTTCATGGTGGCGTGGCAGCGCGTCGTACTGCTGGGGCCGCACCGCGTGGACCGCCTGCCCGGCCTCGGCTGGTCGCCGCGCGAGATGGCGTTTCTGGTCCATCTGATCAAGGTGGGCGGCATCACTTTCCTGCTTCTCGTCGCATTCGTCCTTACCGTGGGATCGATCGACCCGGCCGCTCTAGGAACCAGCCCCTCCCCCGATCCCGAGATCGCGGGCCGGCAGGCGCTGGCCGCGCCGCTCGGCGCCGGCTTCACGGTGTCGATCGTGCTGGCGCTGCGCGTCAGCTACGGGCTCGCCGCGACGTCGGTCGACGTGCCCTTCTCGCCACGCCTGTCGTGGGCCTACGGTCGCGGCAACGGCTGGGCCATCATCGGCGTGCTGTTCCTGATCTTCTTCGTCGGCGCCATCGCCACCACCATGGCGACGTTGTTCGTGCTGGGCGTCATGCGCGGCATGCTGGGCGCCAACGAAGCGGCGGCGGTCGTGACCTGGACGGTCGCGCTCCTGGTCTCCTACGGCGGCACCGCTGTCGCGGCAACGGCGCAGGCGATGATCTTCCGGCAGCTCGTCGGCTGGCGCGAAGGTGCGCCCCTGCCGGCGCTGGCGGAGCAGTAGCACTACAGCAGGTCGCGCAGCAAACCGACCAGCGGCAGGTCGGCAGGCGGCATCGGATACTTCGAGAGCTCGATCGGCGCGACCCATTTCAGCGCCTGCCCCTCGCGCGGCTGCGGCGTGCCGTTCCACTTGCGGCAGGCGAAGACCGGCATCAGGAGATGGAACCTCTCGTAGCCGTGGCTGGCGAAGGCGATCGGTGCCAGACAGCTCGTCGCGGTCTCGATGCCCAGCTCTTCATGCAGCTCGCGCACCAGCGCCTGCTCGGGCGTCTCGCCGGGATCGACCTTGCCGCCGGGAAACTCCCAGAGCCCGGCCATCGACTTGCCTTCCGGACGCTGGGCGATGAGCACGCGACTGTCGGTGTCGACCAGCGCGACGGCTGCGACCAGCACGAGCGGCCGGGAGCCCAGCGGCGGCGGGCCGCCCGGACACTCTGCGTCAAAGGAAGCGATCAAGAACGGTAGCTGCCGTTGATGTCGATGTAGCCGTGCGTGAGATCGCAGGTCCACACGGTGGCGCGGCCGCGGCCGATGCCGAGATCGATGTCGATCACGACGTCCTGTCCCTTGATGTGCCGGGCGACCGGTGCCTCGTCGTAGTTCGGGACGACCTGCCCGCCGTCGGTGATTCGCACGCCGCCGATCGAGATGCGGAGCTTGTCGCGATCTGCGCGCTCGCCCGACTTGCCGACCGCCATGACGATGCGGCCCCAGTTGGCGTCCTCGCCGGCGATCGCGGTCTTGACCAGCGGCGAGTTGGCGACCGCGAGGCCGATCTTGCGGGCCGCGCCGTTCGACGAGGCGCCGCCGACATTGATGGTCACGAACTTGGTGGCGCCCTCGCCATCGCGCGCCAGGAGTTGCGCCAGGTCGATCAGCACTTCGTCGAGAGCGCGCTTGAAGTCGACCAGCACGGGATCGTCGGCCTCCTCGATCGGCGCATGGCGGGCAGCGCCGGTCGCGACCATCAGGAGCGTGTCGCTGGTCGAGGTATCGCCATCGACCGTGACGCAGTTCAGCGACTTGTCGGCGGCGTCGGCCAGCAGCTTCTGCAGCACCGGACCCGGGATCTTGGCGTCGGTGAAGACGAAGCCCAGCATTGTCGCCATGTCAGGGGCGATCATTCCGGAGCCCTTGAGGAAGCCGTTGATGGTCACGGTCTTCTCGCCGATCTTGGCCTGGCGGGTCGCGAGCTTGGGGAAGGTGTCCGTCGTCATGATGGCGGCCGCGGCGGAGGCCCAAGCATCCTCGCGGCCGGACTTGATCAGTGCCGGCACGACGGTGGCGATCTTCTCCCAGTCGAGCGGCTGCCCGATCACGCCGGTAGAAGCCATGAACACTTCGTTGCGCGGGCAGCCCAACGCCTGGGCGACGGCCCGGGTGGTCTCCTCGACCGCCTTGTCGCCGGCCTTGCCGGTGAAGGCATTGGCGTTGCCGGCATTGACCACGATGGCGCGCACCTTGCCGCGCGCCAGATTCTTGCGGCACCAGTCGACCGGCGCCGAGCAGGTCTTCGACCTGGTGAGCACGCCCGCGACGGTGGCGCCGGCCGGAACGACCGCCAACATGACGTCATCGCGGTCCTTGTAGCGCACGCCGGATCGCGCGGCGCCAAGCTTCACGCCCGCGATGCGGGGCAGCGTCGGCGTCGTCTTGGGCGCGAGCGGCGATACGGCATGCGTGGCGGACATGGAACTCCCCTTGGGTGCGACCGCAGCGACGCGGCCGCCCGAACGGCGGAGCCTACACCAGAAACGCCGGAAAACGTGAGTTTTACTTGGCCCTTACTTCGGCGGCGCAGCGGGCTTGGCCGGCGCCGGGGCGGCCGGCTTGGCGGGGGTCGCGGCCGGTGCGGCAGGCGCCCCTTCGGCCTTGCTGCCGTCCATGTTGAACTTCTCGACCTTGGCACCCGACCGCATCTTGTCGAGCTGCGCGGTCACCACCTCGCGGGCCAGTTCCTCGCGGATCTGCTCGGCCAGTTCCTCCAGCGCCGGCGGCGGTGCGGTGCGGCGGTCGTCGACCCGGATCACGTGGTAGCCGAACTGCGTCTTGATCGGCGCCTCGCTCAACTCGCCCTTCTTGAGGTTGAAGGCGGCATCGGCGAACTCCTTCACCATGTCCGACTTCTTGAACCAGCCGAGATCGCCACCCTCGGCACCCGACGCTTTGTCGGTCGACTTGTCCTTGGCGAGCTTGTCGAAGGCGCCGCCCTTCTTCAGTTCGGCGATCAGCGCCTTGGCG
This sequence comes from uncultured Reyranella sp., assembly GCA_964415585.1. Taxonomy (GTDB): domain Bacteria; phylum Pseudomonadota; class Alphaproteobacteria; order Reyranellales; family Reyranellaceae; genus Reyranella. Next base: position 7,612 of record CAYQAY010000051.1, on the reverse strand, counting down.
TCGTCCTCGGTCGACACGAGGATGTGGCGCGCGTGCACCTCCTCCTCGGCCGGCATCGACTTCAGCCGCTCCTGGTAGCGCTGCTGGACCTTCTCCGCCGTCACCATTCGCGCGATCTCGCGCTGGATCCAGTAGTCCTGCAGCACCTGCTCCTCGACGAAGGCCATGCGCTTCTTGAAGGCCGGGTCCTCGTTGGTCTTGCTCTTCTTGCCTTCCTGGACGATGAGCTTGCTGTCGATCAGGCGTTCGAGCAGCGCCGGGAACACCGCCTGCAGGGGCATGTTGCGGTACTGCTGCGGCAGCGACTGCTGCGCGATCTCCAGCTCGGAGAGGCGCACCGGCTGGCCGTTCACCGTGGCGACGATCGGGTCCTTCGCAGCCGCCGGCTGGGCGGCCTGGGCCGGTGGCTTGGTCGGCTGCTGGGCTTGCGGCTTTGGCGGCTGCTGCTGACCCTGGGCCGGATTTTGGGGCTGCGCAAACGCCGAGCCCGCGATCACGGCGGCCACGCCGCTCAAAAGGACAAGGCGCAGAGGGCGGTGGCTCATGATGGCTCCGAAGATTCACTCGTGACGAAAGGCGCAAACCGTTTACACAGGCCCGCTTGGCCCAAGCAAGCGCCGGCTCCCCGATGAAGGGTGTAGTGCCGTTGAATTGCGGCACTTTTTCGTGAGGACCGCGTCGGCGGGAGGGCGTGGCGGCCCCAGGCGATCAGGCGCGTGCGAGGATGGCACCGCGACGCCCCGGTTGCGTTGACACTCAAGGGGGCGCTCTCTATTTCTGGCGAGGACGGCGGGCCGGGTGCCCGCCTAAGTCTTTAGAATACCGAGGTTTTCATGCTGGGAGCGCTTGCCCGGAGTCTCTTCGGCACGGCCAACGACCGGATCGTCAAGGGCTTCGACAAACCGGTCGCGAAAATCAACGCCCTCGAGCCGGAGCTGGCCAAGCTCTCCGACGAGCAGCTTCGCGGCAAGACGGCCGAGTTTCGGGAGCGGCTGGCCAAGGGCGAGACCCTCGACGATCTCCTGACCGAGGCCTTCGCGACGGTCCGCGAGGCCGCCAAGCGGACGCTGGGCCAGCGCCACTTCGACGTCCAGCTCAAGGGCGGCATGGTCCTGCACCAGGGCAAGATCGCCGAGATGAAGACCGGCGAGGGCAAGACCCTGGTCGCCACCCTGCCGGTCTACCTCAACGCGCTCGAGGGCAAGGGCGTGCACGTCGTCACGGTGAACGACTACCTCGCCAAGCGCGACTCGGAGTGGATGGGCCGGGTCTACAATTTCCTCGGCCTCTCGGTCGGTGTGATCGTCCACGAGCTCGACGACGAGCAGCGCAAGGCCGCCTACGCCTGCGACGTCACCTACGGCACCAACAACGAGATCGGCTTCGACTATCTCCGCGACAACATGAAGTACCAGCAGGCCGCGATGGTCCAGCGGCCCTTCAACTACGCGATCGTCGACGAGGTCGACTCGATCCTGATCGACGAGGCGCGCACGCCGCTGATCATCTCCGGGCCGGCCGAGGATTCCTCCGAGCTCTACCGTCGCGCCGACACGGTGATCCCCCGCCTCGCCGCCCAGCATTTCGAGAAGGACGAGAAGAACCGGACGGTCGTGCTGACGGACGCCGGAGTCGAGGCGGTGGAGGACATCCTGCGCGCCGACGGTCTCCTGCCCGAGGGCATCAGCCTCTACGCGCCCAACATGGTGTCGGTGCTGCACCACGTCACCCAGGCGCTGCGTGCCCACAAGCTGTTCGCGCGCGACGTGGACTACATCGTCAAGGACGGCCAGGTCGTCATCATCGACGAGTTCACCGGCCGCATGATGGCGGGCCGCCGCTACTCCGAGGGCCTGCACCAGGCACTGGAGGCCAAGGAGCATGTCGAGATCCAGCGCGAGAACCAGACGCTGGCCTCGATCACCTTCCAGAACCTGTTCCGCATGTATCCCAAGCTCTCGGGCATGACCGGCACGGCGTTGACCGAGGCCTCGGAGTTCGCCGAGATCTACAAGCTCGAGGTCGTCGAGATCCCGACCAACGTGCCGGTCGCGCGCAAGGACGCCGATGACGAGATCTACCGGACGCTGGCCGACAAGACGCGCGCCATCGTCAAGCTGATCGAGGAGTGCCGCGCCCGCCAGCAGCCGATGCTGGTCGGCACGGTGTCGATCGAGAAGTCGGAGGCGCTGTCGGAGGCGCTGAAGAAGGCCGGCATCCCGCACAACGTGCTGAACGCCCGCTTCCACGACCAGGAAGCCGTTATCGTCGCCCAGGCCGGCCGGCCGGGCTCGGTCACCATCGCCACCAACATGGCCGGCCGCGGCACCGACATCCAGCTCGGCGGCAACGTCGAGATGCTGCTGCGCCAGAGCGAACCCGAGATCATCGCCAAGTTCCCCGGCGACAGCGAGGAGGCGCGGGCGCAGCGCCAAGCCGAGATCGACCGCGTGGCGGCGGAGATCCGCGCCGGCGTCGAGCGCGACCGCGAGATCGTGCGCGCCGCCGGCGGCCTCTACGTGGTCGGTACCGAGCGCCACGAGAGCCGGCGCATCGACAACCAGCTGCGCGGCCGCTCGGGCCGCCAGGGCGACCCCGGCGCGTCGAAGTTCTTCCTGTCGCTGGAAGACGACCTGATGCGCATCTTCGGCAACAACAAGGTGCTCGACTGGGTCCAGAAGAAGGGTATGGCCGACGACGAGGCGCTGACCCATCGCTGGCTCAACAAGGCACTGGAGACCGCGCAGGGCAAGGTCGAGGCGCGCAACTTCGAGATCCGCAAGAACCTGCTGCGCTTCGACGACGTGATGAACGCCCAGCGCCAGGAGATCTACAAGGAGCGCCTCGAGCTGATGGCGACCGAGGACGTCTCCGACACCGTGGCCGGCATGCGCCGCGACGTCGTGGAGGCGATGGTCAAGCGCACCATCCCCGAGGACGTCTATGCCGAGCAGTGGAAGGTCGCGGAGCTCAAGGACGACGTGAAGCGCGTCTTCGGCCTCGACCTGCCGATCGACGCGTGGGCCAAGGAAGAGGGCATCGCCGACGAGGAGATCAAGGCGCGCCTCGAGGACGCCACCGAGCGCATGTTCGCCCAGAAGGCCGCCCAGTATGGCCCCGAGGTCTGGCGCCAGGTCGAGAAGAGCGTACTGATGCAGCTCTTCGACCAGAGCTGGAAGGAGCACCTGCTCCACCTCGACCATCTGCGCCAGGGCATCGGCCTCAGGGCCTACGGCCAGAAGGACCCGCTGAACGAATACAAGCGCGAGGCCTTCAACCTGTTCGAGACGCTGCTCACCAACCTGCGCGAGCAGGTGGTGACCCTGCTGGCCGGGCTGCAGATCCGCATGGAGCCGCCGCCGCTGCCCGAGATGCCGACCAACATGCACGAGGTCCACGAGGACCCGCGGCAGGCCGCCGCGATGAGCGGCGACCCTGCCTTCGATCCGGCCGACCCGGACGGCGGCGGCGTGGCGACGCTGCACCGGCCGCGCCCGGCGGCCAAGGGCCCGGTAGATCCCAACGACCCCTCGACCTGGGGCAAGGTCGCGCGCAACGCCGCCTGCCCCTGCGGCTCGGGCAAGAAGTACAAGCACTGCCACGGCCGCGTCTGACTCGGCCCGGCGCCTAGCGCCGCACCGCAACTGCACTCCGCGCCGTCGCCATTGCGACGGGCCTTCGATGCGGCATCTGTGCGGTCTTCGGCGGGCGCGCAGGATTGACCCCATTCAATGTTACATTGTAACGTTACGATATAACATTGTTTGGTGAGGTGGAGATGAGACCGCGTATCGGCGTATCGGCTTTGGCCCTCACCGCCTCGCTTTCCACGACCGGTCCGCTGCTCGCGCAGACCCCGCCGGCCGCCGACCCTGTGCAGGTCCCGGCCATCGAGGTGATCGCCAAGAAGCTCGACCGCGAGCGCAGCGAGATCCAGCCGAGCCTCGGCGCGACGCGCTACGATTTCGGCAAGACCGCGATCTCCAACACGCCGCAGGGCGAGAACGCGCCGCTCAACCAGGTGCTGCTGCGGGCGCCCGGCGTGGTGCAGGACGGGTTCGGCCAGATCCACGTGCGCGGCGACCACGGCAGCCTGCAGTACCGGCTCGACGGCGTGCAGCTCCCCGAGGGCCTGTCGCTGTTCAGCCAGGTCCTCTCGCCGCGCTTCGCCGACTCGCTGTCGCTGATCACCGGCGCGCTGCCGGCGCAGTACGGCCTGCGCACCGCGGGCGTGGTCGACATCGGCGTGAAGTCGGGCACCACCGATCCCGGCGGCGAGGCCTCGGTGATGGGCGGCTCCTACAACTGGATCCAGCCCGCGCTGCAGTATGGCGGCCGGTCCGGCGCCTTCGACTATTTCGCGGTCGGGCAGTATGTCAGCAACGGCATCGGCATCGAGAACCCGACGCCCTCGGCCGTGCCGCTGCACGACGACACTGCGCAGTGGTATGCGCTCGCCAAGGCGACGGCGATCGTCGACGAGAATACGCGCCTCTCCGTCATCGGCGGCGGCGCCAGCGCGCGTTACCAGATCCCCAACGTGCCGGGCCAGGTGCCGGCGAACACGGTGAACGGCATCGCCAACTGGGACAGCACGCTGCTCGACCAGCGCCAGTGGGAGGATACCTATTTCGGCATCGCCTCGCTGCAGAAGAGCTACCAGAACTTCAACCTGCAGCTCTCGGGCTTCATGCGCTACTCGGAGCTCTCCTACCAGCCCGACGCGCTGGGCGATCTGCTTTACAACGGGCTGGCGCCATATGCGAAGCGGACCAGCCTGGCGGCGGGCATCCAGGCCGATTCGAGCTGGAAGATCGCAGCCAACCACACGCTGCGCGGCGGATTTCTGGTGCAGCGGGAGCGCGTGACGAGCTTCAGCCAGAACAGCGTGCTGCCGCTGGTGACCAACCCCGACGATCCCGACGGCGACCTGATCGCCGGCGGCACACCCGTGGGCTTCGCCGACGGCGCCGACCTGGTCGGCTGGACCTACAGCGTCTACCTGCAGGACGAGTGGAAGGTGCTGCCGAAGGTCACGGTGAACTTCGGTGCGCGCTTCGACGCGATATCCGCCGCAACCACCGAGAACCAGCTCAGCCCGCGCGCCAACGTCGTGTGGGAGCCGACGCCCGAGATCACGCTGCGCGCGGGCTATGCCCGCTATTTCGTGCCGGCGCCGCTCAACCAGGTGGGCAACGGCTCCCTGGTGGCGCGTCTGGGAACCACCGCCGCTCCCGAGGTCTTGACCAACGATCCGGTCCGCGCGGAGCGCTCCGACAACATCGACATCGGTCTCACCGTCAAGCCGCTCGACGGTTTCACCGTCGGCTTCGCGGGCTACTACAAGTGGGCTGAGAACTACCTCGACAAGGGCCAGTTCGGCGCCCCGATCTTCCTGACGGCGTTCAACTACTCCAACGCCCAGGTCAGGGGCTTCGAGGTCTTCGCCAACTACGACAAGGGCCCGTGGTCGCTCTACGGCAACGTCGCCTGGTCGCAGGTCAATGCCATCAACATCAACTCCGCCCAGTTCAACTTCGAGCAGGCCGAGCTCGCCTACATCGCCAGCAACTGGATCTTCGCCGACCACAACCAGAGCTGGACCGGCTCGGCGGGCGCCGCCTACGTCTTCAACATGGAGAGCGACTGGGCGACGCGCGTCTCGGCCGACGTCCTCTACGGCAACGGGCTGCGCACCAGCGTCGTGACGCCCAACGACACCGCCCTGCCGCCCTATGCCACCCTGAACCTGTCGGTGACCCAGAAGCTGCCGATCAGCGCCAGCAAAGGGACCCAGGTCCGCTTCGACGCCGTCAACGTCACCGACGGCAGCTATCAGCTCAGGAACGGCACCGGCGTCGGCGTCGGCGCTCCCCAGTTCGGCATGCGGCGGGCCTTCTTCGTAACCCTCAGCCAGAAGTTCTGACCCGCCCCCGTCCGGCCCGGAGTCCCGCCATGAGATGGCTGCTCGTGATGCTCGTGTTCGGCGTTCCCGTGAAGCCCGACCGGTCCTTCGCCTCGCTCGGCGACTGTCTCCGGGAAGAGGAGACGATCCGCCGTGAATATCTCGCCGCCTACGACGAGTTCCGGGCCTGGGCCGAAAAGCATCTTCCGGCCGGTCAGGCCGACGGCATCGAAGCCGTCGCGCCGGAAGACCTCGCGCGCGGGCTGTGTGTGCCCGAGCCCGGCCGGTGACGGCGCCTGCGCCCCGCAGTACGGCGTGCGGCGCGCCTTCTTCGTAACCTTGTCGCAAAAGTTCTGATAGAGAGTCGGGCCATGCCCGACTCCATCCTTCCGAACGTCCTGAAGCTGCAAGGCGGCTCCAACTTCCGCGACCTGGGCGGCTACGCCACCGGCGACGGCCGCACCGTGCGCCGCGGCGCGGTGTTCCGCTCCGCCCATCTCGGCAGCCTGACCGACCAGGACCGCAAGGCGCTGGCCGGTGTCGGTGTGCGCACGATCGTCGACCTGCGCGGCGTCGCCGAGGCGGCCGAGACGCCGCACCTGATCGAGGGCCTCGCCTGCCGCGTCGTCGGCGCCCATATCGAGCCGGGGTTGGGCGAGAAGATCCGCAACGCCGTGGCGGACGGCACGGCCAATCCGTATCTCATGATGCAGTTCCTGAGCGACCACTACCGCGACTACCCGCGCCGCTGTGCGCCGGGCTTCCGCACCCTGTTCGCGACCTTGAGCGACGGCGAGCATCGCCCGCTGGTCTTCCACTGCACCGCCGGCAAGGACCGCACCGGCTTCGCCTCGGCACTGCTGCTGACGCTGCTCGGCGTGCCCTGGGAGACGGTGGTGGACGATTATCTCCGCACCAACGAACTGTGGACCGGCCATGTCGGCCGCTATCCCGAGCTCGACCTCGACACCCGCGCCGCCATCGTCGAGGCGCGAACGCCCTACCTCGAGGCGGCGTTCGAAGTGGTGCGCGGCGACTTCGGCAGCCCCGAGGCCTTCGCCGAGAAGGCGCTGGGCCTCGACGCCGCCGCCCGCCAGCGACTCAAGGCGGATTTGCTGGAGTAAAGTCGTCTCGACTCCCGCGGAGTGGCCTCCGCGCCGTTGGCCAAAGTGCCGCGTTGGAAGACGGCAAAGAACGCCATGATGCAGGCGTGCCGGACACGCGTTACGATATCCGAGAGTGGTTCGAGATCGATGTCTCCGAAGAGGCGCCGATCGGTCTCGACGGGCAACAACGCGACTTTCGATGGCCGCACGCGGGAGCAGCGTCCGTGAGAACCAGCCGGCAGCACATCTTGGAGGACGCGGAGGACGCACTCGCGGTCCGCCGGTGGCGCGAGCAGCCGGGGGAGACGGTGCCGGCTGAAATCGTCGACCGTCTCCTGGACGGCGAGAACAAGATCAAGGTCTGGCGGATGCACCGGGGGATGACCCAGCAGGCGCTCGCCGATAGCTGCGGCATCTCCAAGCCCTATGTTTCGCAGCTCGAAGCCGGATCCCGCCTCGCCTCGCAGGGCGTCCTTCGCAAGCTGGCGGCCGCCTTGCGGGTCGACCTCGACGACCTGGCCTGACGTTCCGATGGCCCCGACGCGTTACGACACTCCCGAACCCTTCAAGGTCGACATCCCCGAACGGGCGCTGATCGACC
>CAYQAY010000050.1:8817-34161 GCA_964415585.1 uncultured Reyranella sp. | reverse complement strand
TGCCCCTAGAAAAAATCATGGCTGGGGAGTTGCAGGTTCAGCAGGAATAGGGTAAGAAATAACCTATACTGGCGGAACGTGCGTTCTTCGCCGGTCGCCCACCCTTCGAGACGCCACGCTGCGCGTGGCCCCTCGGGGTGAGGACGAGCGAACTACCCTCACCCTGAGGAGCGGTCCGCAGGACCGCGTCTCGAAGGGTGGGCCCCACCACCATTGGATGACCCATGACCGTTTCCTCCCGCCGCCGGGGCCGCCCGGCGATCGCCTCAGCGCGCCTCGACGACTTCTTCCGCCTGCTCGCCGACACCGGCTCGGTGGCCCGCGCCGCCGAGCGCGCCGGCGTGCAGCGCTCGACGCTCTATCTCCTGCGCAAGGCCGACCCCGCCCTGGCGCGCCGCTGGGACGAGGCGCTGCAGGTGGGGCTCGACCGCCTGCAGGACCATGCGGTCGACCGCGCCACCGTCGGCGTCGAGACGCCGGTGTGGAAGGGCGGCCAGCAGGTCGGCAGCGTGGCGAAGCCCGACAACCGCCTGCTGCAGTTCCTGCTGAAGGCGCATCGCCCCGAGATCTACGACCGCGGCAACGCCGCCGCGTCGTCGTCGAGCCCGTTCGACCTCGCGCGCCGCCTCGCCGCCGCCGAGAAGCGCATCGCCGCCAACGCCGCGAAGAAGAAGCAGGAGGGCGGCAAGTGACCGTGACTGCGACCGACGATCCGCGGGTCCAGGCCGAGCTGGCGCGCCTCGGCCGCCTCGACGGTTTCCGCCACGATCCCGCGGGCTTCGTCGAATGGGCCTTTCCCTGGGCCGAGGAGGACGGCCCGCTCGGCGCCCATGCCGGCCCCCAGCCGTGGCAGGACGACATCCTCGCCCGCATCGGAGAAGGGCTGCGTGAAAAGCGCGGCCCGGTGCGCATCGCCGTCGCCTCGGGCCACGGCGTCGGCAAGTCGGCGCTGGTGGCGTGGCTCGCGCTGTGGGCGCTCTCGACCGATCCCGGCACGCGGGGCGTCGTCACCGCCAACACCGAGACCCAGCTCCGCACCAAGAGCTGGGCGGAGCTCGCCAAGTGGCATCGCCTCGCGCTGTCGCGCGACTGCTGCGCGCTGCAGGCCACCGCGCTGGTCTCGGTGGTGCCGGAGAGCGAGCAGGGCGGCCGCATCGACCGCGTGCCGTGGAACGGCGCCAGCCCCGAGGCCTTCGCCGGCCTGCACAACCAGGGCGGCCGGCTGCTGCTGGTGTTCGACGAGGCCTCGGCCATCGCCGACCCGGTCTGGGAGACCGCCGAGGGCGCGCTGACCGATTCGGGGACGGAGATCGTGTGGCTGGCCTTCGGCAATCCGACGCGCCGCGCCGGCCGCTTCTTCGAGTGCTTCAACCGCTTCCGCGACCGCTGGAGCGGCCTGCACGTCGACTCGCGCAGCGTCGCCCTCACCGACAAGCGCCAGCTCGACGAATGGATCCGCGACTACGGCGCGGACTCCGACTTCGCCAAGGTGCGCGTGCTGGGCCAGTTCCCGCAGGCGGGCTCGATGCAGTTCATCCCCGCCGACCTCGTGGAGGAGGCCCGGCAGCGTCCGCCGAATGCCGACGCCGACCGGCACCAGCCGCTGGTCATGGGCGTCGACGTGGCGCGCTTCGGCGACGACCGCTCCGTCATCGCGCTGCGCCGCGGCGGCGACGCGCGCTCGCTCCGCTTCGAGAAGCATGCCGGCCTCGACCTGATGACCCTGGCGTCGCGGGTCGCCGAGCGCGCGGCGGCAGAGCGGGTCGCCGCCGTGTTCGTCGACGAGGGCGGCCTCGGTGCCGGCGTCGTCGACCGGCTGCGCCAGTTGGGCGTGCCCAAGGTGTTCGGCGTGAACTTCGCCGGTGCGGCGCAGCGCTTCGACGACGCCGGCGCAAAGCCGCGCTACGCCAACAAGCGCGCCGAGATCTGGGGCAACCTGAAGGAGTGGCTCGGCCACGCGAGCCTGCCCGACGATGCCGAGCTGGCCGCCGACCTGACGGGCATCGAGTACGGCTACAACGCGAAAGGCGAGATCCAGCTCGAGAAGAAGGACGACATGAAGAAGCGCGGGCTGGCCAGCCCCGACATCGCCGACGCGCTGGCGCTCACCTTCGCCCTGCCGACCGGCGCGTTCGGCTGGGACCTGCCGGAGCCGCAGGCCTATTGCGACACCGAGTACGACCTCTACCGCGACTTCGACGAGGACGACCCGCGCTGGAGGAGCGAATACGACTGACGCCTGGGGAGGAGGTGCGTCCTTACCCTCCCCATCACATGCAGGGCAATCGCATTTGAGCCGATCTCCCGTCGTCCCGACCGGAGCGAAGCGGAGTGGAGGGACCTTTTTTCTTCGATTTGACGGCAACGAGTGGAAACAAGGTCTCTCCACTCGGGCCTTCGGCCCTCGGTCGAGACGACGAAATACACCATATGCGATTGCCCTGCATCACATGGGGGAGGTGGCCGAAGGCCGGAGGGGGCGAGCCACGGTTCGATCTCTCTCCGCTCGACATTGTCTTCGTCGCCTTTCCCCCTCCCGGCCTCCCCCGTGTGACGGGGGAGGAGAAGAGTCTTCTGCCTCCGCCACCGCGGCTCGGAAGGCGCTGAAGCGGGTGAGGAAAAACTACAACAGAGGTGAACAATGCAAACGTCCGAACTCCGCCGCCATTGCGAGCGGCGGCTGAACGCGCTCGACCGCGAGCGCACCACCTGGTTCGCGCACTGGCGCGAGCTTTCCGACAACATCATGCCGCGCCGCGGCAACTTCCTCGGGCGGCCGTTCCGGTCCGCCGAGCGCGGCGGCCGGCGCAACGGCCGGCTGCTCGACGCCACCGCCATGCTGGCCGCGCGCACCCTGGCCTCCGGCCTGATGGCGGGGCTCACCTCGCCGGCGCGGCCGTGGTTCACCCTGGGCCTCGGCACGCCCGCTTTGTCGGCGGTGCCCGAGGTGCGCGCCTGGCTGGACGACGTGGCGGCGCGCATGATGCGCACCATCGCGCGCTCCAACCTCTACAATGCGCTGGCCATCGCCTACGAGGAGCTTGCGGTGTTCGGCACGGCGGCGGTGCTGGTGCTGGAGGACGATCGCGACCTGGTGCGCGCCTATCCGCTCTCGACCGGCGAATACTGGCTGGCGGCGTCGGAGCGGCTGACCGTCAACACGCTCTACCGCTCGCTCGCCATGACGAGCGCCCAGCTCGTCGAGCGCTTCGGCCGCGACGCCGTCTCCGCCCCGGTGCGTGAGCGCTGGGACCGCGGCGAGTGGGACCACGAGGTCGAGGTCGTGCACTGCATCGAGCCCAACCCGGAGGCCGCGCCGGCCGACGGCTTCCACCGCCCGCGCCACCGCATGTCCTACCGCTCGGTCTGGTACGAGAAGACGGGCGCCGGCGACGCCGTGCTCGACGTCGGCGGCTTCGAGGAGTTCCCCGCGCTCTGCCCGCGCTGGCATCTCTCGGGCAACGACGTCTACGGCCGCTCGCCCGGCATGGACGCGCTGCCCGACGCCCGCAGCCTGCAGATCATGCAGCTCCGCTTCGCCGAGACGCTCGACAAGATGGTCAACCCGCCGATGGTCGCCTCGCCGCAGCTCAAGGGCCAGCGGGCCGCCTCGTCGCCGGCCGCCATCACCTACGTGGCCGACACCGAGGGCGTGGGCTTCAAGCCGGCCTACCAGATCAAGCCGCCGCTCGCCGAGTTCGGCGCCGCGATCCGCGACCGCCAGCAGGCGGTGCGCCAGGCCTTCCACGCCGACCTGTTCCTGATGGCGACCGAGCTGAAGGAGGTGCGCTCCGCCACCGAGATCGCCGAGCGCCGCGCCGAGAAGCTCGTGATGCTGGGGCCGGTGCTGGAGCGCCTGCACGACGACCTGCTGGAGCCGCTGATCGGCCGCGTCTTCCAGATCATGGGCCGCGCCGGCCACATCCCGCCGCCGCCCTTCCCCGAGCTGGACGGCCAACGGCTGCAGCCGGAATACGTGAGCCCGCTCAACCTCCTGCAGGGGGCGGGATGATGCGCCACGGTCTTCCTCCCCGTCGTCTCGACCGAGGAGCGCAGCGACGAGTGGAGAGACCTCGCCTCGACCAGCACACGCCGGATCGTCGCGCGAAGGTCCCTCGGCTCCGCTGCGCTCCGCTCGGGACGACGGAAAAGTCACGTGCGATCCCCTGATGACAGGGGAGGAAAATGAAACCAGGAGTGTCGAAGCATGTGCGATCCCATCGCGATGATCACGGCCGCCGCCAGCGCGGCCTCTACGGCGCTCGGCGCCATCCAGCAATCGCAACAGTCCGGCCAGCAGCGCGCCCACTACGACTGGCTCGCCGCGCAGCAGCGCAACGCCGCCGCCGTCGAGGAGCAGCGCGCGGCGATGGCGGCGCAGGAAGGGGAGGCCGCCGAGGCGCAGGCCCGCGCCCGCACCGCGCAGCGCCTCGGCACGGCGCAGGCGCGGCTCGCCGCGCAAGGCACCGACCTTTCCGGCTCGCCGCTCGAGCTGCTCGGCGACATCGCCGCGGCGGGCGCGGAGGAGATGCTGTCGCTGCGCTACCGCGGCCTGCGCGACTTCTGGGAGCGTCGCCTGCGCGCCACCGACCGCGAGGCCGAGGCGCGACGGCTGGATGCCGCGGCGGGCCGGGTCGATCCGGCGCTCGGGTCGGCGCTCGGGCCGGTGCCGGGCGCGGCGCTCGGCGTCGTGCGGTCGCTGCTGAATTGACGGTGGGCAGGCGAGCACGGGAGGACTTGTGCTACCCTGATGTCATGGCTGTGTTGAAAGTCGGACCATGAAGACCATACGACAGGGCCGGTTCGGCTGGCTGGCCGTCCCGGTGTTCATCGCTTCACTGCTCGCCTACGGCGTTCATGCACAGTCCGATCGACCGAAGAAGCCCTGTAGTGGCGCATTCGTCCACGATCCGGACGGGATCATCGCCGCCTGCACGACGTGGATCGCCGAGAACCCGTCGCGAACGCCCTCCTTGGCCAGAGCCTATACCTGGCGCGGCAGGGCCTATGTGCACAACGGGGAGCCTGATCGTGCGATCGAAGACCTGAATCGGGCGATCGAAATCGAGCCGAGCGTCGAAGCACTCAACAATCGGGGGGCCGCCTATCGGATGAAGGGCAACACCGTGCGGGCATTGGCGGACCTTGAACGCTCCCTTTCGCTCGAGCGCCACGAGTTCGCCCTGCTGGGCATCGCCCAGGTGCACTGGAGCAACGAGCGATATGACCTGGCCCTACGGGCCATGGACGAAGCCATGGCGGTGAGGCCCAGTGACTCGTCGCTCTACCTCTTTCGAGGAAACATCCATCGAGACAGCGGCCAGTTCGCGAGAGCGGTCCAGGACTACGACAAGGCGCTCGAATTGACGCAGTTGGAGTATGTCCGCTCCGAGCGGTGCGTGGCACTTGCGCTGATGGGGAAGCCCGAGGAGGGGTTAATCGATTGTGACCTCGCCGTTGAAAAGGAGCCTGGCGTCACCAACGTCTTTCTCAATCGCGGAGCGGTCTATCTCCGCTTGAATCGGCCGGACGACGCGATTGCCGACTTCGATCGCATCCTCAAGGAGTATCCAGACGATCCCGAGGCCCTGTATGCGCGAGGCATCGTCCGGCGTCTCAAGGGCGATATCGTCGGCAGCGACGCGGACTTCGCGGCGGTGGGGGCGATCGCCGATGCTGTCGCGCGTCGGCTGGAGAAGATCGGAGTCAGGCCGTGATGGCGCTCGAACGCAGCAACGATTGAATAGTCTGATTCTACGATCGGCAGTTGTTTGCAGCGCGTTCGTATTATCTAGCATCCACGCCGCACGAGCGGATGATGTCTTGGCGCTGTCGCAGTCGAAGCCGACCGTGGAAGTAGTGCTTTGCGACACAGGAATGGCGCGCGAGCCCTCCGGAGCCGATCAGGCAAAGTGTCCGGATGGCCAGAACATCAGGCGCACGTTGAGGATTCCCGTCAGCGTCAACAAGACCGGCTATGCCAAAGGACCCGATGGCAGGAACTACGAATCGTGGGGCGTCTGGATGTCGCTTCTTGTGACCGACTCAGGATTGCGGTCGCTGCGGCAGATGCCAGGCATGAATCGCTCGGACATCCACACCGATACGGTTCTTCTGCAGGCAGGCTGGGTTGGTCTCTATGAATTCAAGCTGAATCAAACGATCACGCTACTGGCGACAGCGCCGTGGGAGAGCGAGGGCGGTCGGCAAATAGAGTATGTGTGGGATCGCGCTCGTGATCCCAATTTTGACCTCTTCGAAGCACGCGAAAGCTCCGATGGGCCGAACGGCGAGCCTAGGCTATTGCCGCGGTTGCTTGTCCCGAAGAGCGGAGAGCACATTTTTTTCCAATGCACGGGTCCAGTGCTCCATCGGGGAACGCCGACCGATCCTTTGTGTGCGGTGCGAGACTTTAGCGACCGGTCCGATGACAGCCTTAGCTACAGCTTGAAATTCAGCCGACTTGACGATTGGCGACGCTACTCGGGCTGGCTCTGGGGCTTCGTCAACGCGATCACAATCGAGCCGGTCAGGCGATGATGACGCTTGCGGCATCTCGTGAGTGTGGCGTTCGCCGTCCGCGGACAAGCGATTTCTGGACACCATTTCTGGACAGGGGCCGAATTCTGGACAGTCGCTGTCCAGAAATGCCCGGAAAACCCTTTGGAATCAGCGGGCCGATTTCTGGACACCGATTTCTGGACAGCGCAGGCGTCCAGAAATCGGTCACAGGCTGGTCACAGGGGCCGGCATCGGGCTGCGGCACAATCGGGTCGTGCCGCGTGCATCCCAGAGGCGGCACATCTCCAGCCTCATTCACCCAGAGGCTTCGGCCCGCCTGTGTGCCCCAAGCGCAGGCGGGCCTTTTCTTCAGTTGAACCTGACGTACTCGAAGTCGGCCGGCTGGTTGTTGATGCCGCGGGCCGGCGGGGCGATCCAGTGGGCGAACCGGCCCGGCTGGGTCACGGCCGGTCCCATCAGCGAGGTCACGTAGGCGCGGTCCTCCGCGGTCGGCAGCCATCTGTCCTTGCCGGCCTGCCACTCGGCCTCGCTCAGCACCTTGCCGTCGGGCGAGACGCGCATCCCGGCGAAGGCGCCGATCTGGCGGTCGAAGGCGCGGTGCGGCAGCTTCAGCTCGAAGGGGACGCCGGCGCGCTCGATCGCCTTGTTCCAGCGCAGCACGCCCTTGGCGCAGTCGTCGATGTAGTCCTGGCGCAGCCGCTCGTTCAGCGCCTGCAGGGCGGGCACCGCCTTCTTCACGATGCGCCCGTCCTCGACCGTCTCGATCTCGTAGGTCGCGCCGGTGAGGACGTGGTCGTCGTCGACGCGGGTCTCGAGATAGCGGCCCTTGACGCCCTGCGTGTAGTAGTTGGCCGCGTTGGTCGAGGCCTCCTGGCCGAACAGGTCGAGCGACACGGAGAAGTGGAAGTTGAGGTACTTCTGGATGGTCGCGAGGTCGATGGCGCCGACGCTGCGCACGTCGTCGGTCCGGTGCTCCTTCATCAGCTCGCAGGTCCTCTGGAGGATGCGCGTGATGCCGGTCTCGCCCACGAACATGTGGTGGGCCTCCTCGGTCAGCATAAAGCGGCAGGAGCGGGCCAGCGGATCGAAGCCCGATTCCGCGAGCGAGGCGAGCTGGTACTTGCCGTCGCGGTCGGTGAAGTAGGTGAACATGAAGAAGGAGAGCCAGTCCGGCGTCTCCTCGTTGAAGGCGCCGAGGATGCGCGGCTTGTCGGGATCGCCCGAATGCCGCTCCAGCATCGCCTCGGCCTCCTCGCGGCCGTCGCGGCCGAAATAGGCGTGCAGCAGGTAGACCATCGCCCAGAGATGGCGGCCTTCCTCGACGTTGATCTGGAAGAGGTTGCGCAGGTCGTAGAGCGACGGCGCGGTCTTGCCGAGCAGGCGCTGCTGCTCGACCGAGGCGGGCTCGGTGTCGCCCTGCGTGACGATCAGGCGGCGCAAGGTCGAGCGCAATTCGCCGGGCACGTCCTGCCAGGCGGGCTTGCCCTTGTTGTCGCCGAAGGCGATCCGGCGGTTCTCGTCGCGCTCGGCGAGGAAGATGCCCCAGCGGTACTCCGGCATCTTCACGTAGCCGAAGTTCGCCCAGCCGTTGGCGTCGGTCGAGATCGCCGTGCGCAGGTAGACGTCGAAGTTCGAGGTGCCGTCGGGCCCGAGATCCTTCCACCAGTCGAGGAAGCGCGGCTGCCAGTTCTCCAGCGCGCGCTGCAGCCGGCGGTCGCCCGCGAGGTCGACGTTGTTGGGGATGAGCTGGCTGTAGTCGATGGCCATGATCTTTCTCCCTATGCCCGCTTGCGGTCGTACTTGGATTGCCTGCCGGTGCCGTAGAGCTTCAGCGCGCCCTCCGGTCCGGTCGCGTTGGGCCGCTGGAAGATCCAGTTCTGCCAGGCCGAGAGCCGCGCGAAGATCTTGGTTTCCATCGTCTCCGGTCCGGGGAAGCGCAGGTTGGCTTCCATGCCGATCAGCCCGTCGGGCGACATGCCGGCGCGCTCCTCTATGGCGAGGCGCACCTCGTCCTCCCAGTCGATGTCGTCGGGCGCGAAGGTGACGAGGCCCGCCTCTTCGGCCGCCTCGGCGTCCAGCGCCTCGCCGATCTCGCTTTTGAGCGCATCGACCTGCTTGGGATCGTAGAGGAAGCGCGTGCCCAACCGCGTCAGGCCGTTGCCCATCGGGTAAGGGCCGAAATTCATCTCGGTCAGCTTGATCGTCGCGGCCGGCAGGTTCGAGCCCTCGAACACGCCGTCCAGCATGTAGGAGCGGTCGGCCGCCAGCACCAGCTCGAGGAGCGTGCCCGCGAAGCAGGAGCCCGGCTCGACCAGCGCGATCAGGCTGCGCGAGGAGACGTCGAGGCGCTTCAGGGTGCGCTTCCAGTAGAGCACGATCTCGCGCACCAGCCAGTCGTCGGCGTTCTTCGCCAGCACCTCGTCGTAGGCTTCGACCAGCGCCGCGTCGCCCTGGCTGGTCAGCACCCAGGTGCCGATCTCGGTCTCGTTGAGCCGGAGATGCATCATCGCGTCGTCCAGCTCGCGCGCCAGCGCCAGCGGCCAGAAGGCGGCGCCCGCGGCGTGGATGTCGGCGGGCGGCGCGGCGGTGGGGCCGGCGACCTTGAAGCGCGCCGAGCGGCCCTCGCGATCGATCTCGACGGTGAGGTGGCCGTAGCGCAGCGAATCGCCCTCGATCGTGCGCTCGACGGTCGGCAGGGCGATGCCCTTGGCGTCCTTCGGGCGCTTCGAGTTGGCCGCGACGTCCTCGGCGATCTTCTTGGTCTCGTCGGCGAGCTTGCTGGGCGGGATGAGTTTGTCGACCAGACGCCACTGTTGTGCGCGCTTGCCGCGCAGGCCCTCGGCGGTGGTGCAGAAGAAGTCGGCATGGTCGCGACGCACCAGGCGCTTGTCGACCAGCCGCGTCAGGCCGCCGGTGCCGGGCAGCACGGCGAGCAGCGGCAGCTCGGGCAGTGACACCGCGCTCGAGCCGTCGTCGGCCAGCAGGATCTGCTCGCAGGCCAGCGCCAGCTCGTACCCGCCGCCGGCGGCGATGCCGTTGATCGAGCAGATGTAGGTCTGGCCGGAATGCTCGGTGGCGTCCTCGATGGCCAGCCGCGTCTCGTTGGTGAACTTGCAGAAGTTCACCTTGTGGTCGTGCGTGCTGAGCCCGAGCATGTTGATGTTGGCGCCGGAGCAGAAGATGCGGTCGCGCTGGGAGCGGATCACCACCGCGCCGATCTCGGGATGCTCGAAGCGCAGGCGCTGCACGGCGTCCGCCAGTTCGATGTCGACGCCGAGGTCGTAGCTGTTGAGCTTCAGCTTGTAGCCGGGCTTCAACCCACCATCCTCGTTCACGTCCATCGTGAGGTAGGCGACGCCGTTCTCGAGCGCGAGCTTCCAATGCCGATACCTGTCCGGCGAAGTGCGGAAGTCGATCGGAGCGTCGGCCATGGCGTTTCCCAGTGTCGATTGAATTAGGTAATTAGGTACTGAATTACCTATTTACTTTTGGCCATGCAAGCGCATTCTGTTGCCACCCATGACAGCGATCCGCCCGGCCGAACCTGCCGACCTGTCGGCAATATCCGCGCTCGATGCCCGCCTGACCGGGCAGGCGAAAGCGGTCTATTGGCAGGGCATGTTGGCCCGCTACGCTGGCGGTCCGCCGGAACGGCACTTCCTGGTTGCCGAGACGCCCGAAGGAGCATTGGCCGGCTTCATCGCCGGCGAGGTCCGTGCGTGGGAATTCGGCCAGCCCGCGGCAGGCTGGGTGTTCGCAATCCAGGTCGACCCCAGGCTCCGGCTGAAGGGCGTCGGCAGCGCGCTGTTCGCGGCACTCGCCGAGCGCTTCAGGGCCCAGGGCGTGACGCGCGTGCGCACGCTGGTCGACCGCAAGGACCATCTGATCCTCTCCTTCTTCCGCGCGCAGGGCATGGTCGCCGGCCCCTCGCTGCAGCTCGACATGGAGCTTCCATGAGGAGCGGGGCGTGAAGCTCCAGACCGCGACGCGGCTCGGCCTCTATGCTGCGCTGGAGCTGGCGCGCGATCCCGGGCGCACGCTCTCGGCGGCCGACCTTGCGGAGCGCTTCAGTGTCTCCACGCATCATCTCGCCAAGGTGCTGCGTACGCTTGCGGGCGCCGGCCTGGTGCGGGGCGGCCGCGGCGCGGCCGGCGGCTATCGCTTCACCGGCAACCGCCGCCGCACCACGCTCATGGACGTGGTGGCGCTGTTCGAGCCGGCGCCGGGCAGCCGGGCCAAGGCAGCGGGCGAGGAGACGGAGATCGGCCGCGCCCTGCAGCGCGTGCTGGCCGAGGTCGACGAGATCGCCGAAGCGACGCTGCGCTCGGTCAGCCTGGAGACTATGCTGAAGCATCCGATGTAGGGGCTTTCGCATGTTCGCGCGCCTGCTTTGCGTTGTGGTCGTTCTGCAGCTTTCCGGGCCGGCTCTCGCACAGGAACCGTGGGCGCCGCTCGGCGCCTGCAAGGCCGAGACCTGGACCGACGTCGAGAAGTGGCGGGAGTGGAACGGCCACACGCCGCCTGACAATGCGACGCGCTGGGCCGAGGAGAGCCCACGCTACGCCAACGACCGCGACGTCTGGCGCGTGCTCGACCGACTCTACATCGCGATCGCCGGCGGCAAGGTGCTCACCCTCTCGGACTGTGCCTATGGCGACGGCCTGCACTTCTACATCTACGAACGCTGGGACCAGGCAGGCGAATTCCACATCGTGCGGACCTATTTCTACGAGGACCATCTCTACGCGCTGATCATGCGTAAAACCGGCAAGGTCTACACCGTTCCGGGCCGGCCGATCTGGTCTCCGGACCGCACGCGCTTCGCCTACTCGGTGTGCGACCTGTTGAACGGCAAGGAGGAGTTCGCCGTCCTCAGCATGTCGGACGACCGGCCCAAGGAAGAGACGAAGGTCCAGCTTCCCTGCACCCTGGGCGACTGCAAGCTCGTATGGGAGGGCAATACGATGGTGAGCGCGACCTGCGAGGATCCGCAGGGCAAGGGTGGCAAGCGCCAGGTCGTGCGGCTCACCCGCAAGGGCGACGGCTGGGTCTCGACGACGTCCGGGCGATGACGAAGCTGCCGCGGGTTCCCCTCGCCGTCGTTTTCGACATGGATGGGCTGCTTTTCGATACCGAGCGCCTCTACCAGAAGGCCCTCGGCACGGCTTCGGCGGAAATCGGATGCGAGATGCATTCCGAGGTGTTCGAGAGCCTGATCGGAACGCCCTGGCCGCTCAGCCGGCGCATGCTGTTCTATCGCTACGGAGAGAGCTATCCGGTCGACCGGCTCGCCGATGTCTGGATCGCGCATTTTCGCGTGCTGGCCGACAACGAGCTTGAGTTGAAGGCGGGCACCGTCGAGCTGCTGGCGTTCCTGGACGATCTGGCGTTGCCACGCGCCATCGCCACCTCATCGTCGCACAGGACCGTCGGTCATCATTTGGGGGCACACAAGCTTGCCGATCGCTTTCACCACGTCGTGGCGAGCGGCGACTACGAGAACGGCAAGCCGGCACCCGACCCCTATCTGGTGGCGGCGCGACGTCTGAACGTCGATCCTCGCCACTGTCTTGCGCTGGAAGACTCGTTCAACGGCATCCGGTCGGCCGCTTCGGCCGGCATGATGGCGGTGATGGTGCCGGATCTGGTTCAGCCGACCGGGGAGATCCGGCGCCTCTGCGCGGCCATAGCGGCGGATCTCCATGAAGTGCGGGAGCTCATTGGCTCCAGCCATCGCGGGTCTGCGGCAGCTTCTTCTTGAGCAGCGCACCGGCCACGACGTTGCGCAGCACTTCCGCCGTGCCGCCGCCGATCGTGAACATGCGGACGTCGCGCGCCATGCGCTCGAGCGGCAGCTCGCGGCTGTAGCCGCGCGCGCCGAAGAACTGCAGCGCGTCGTTTACGACCTGGATGGCGCTCTCGGACGTGAAGACCTTGGCTTGCGCCGCCATCAGCATGTCGGGGAAGCCGCCTTCGCCGGAGCGCGCGGCGTTGTAGACCAGCGCCTGCGAGGCGGCGAGCTTGATCGACATGTCGGCGAGCTTCCACTGCAGGCCCTGGAACTCGTTGATCGGCCGGCCGAACTGCCGGCGTTCCTCCGACCAGTCGAGGGCGAGCTGGTAGGCGCCCTGGGCGATGCCGAGGGCCACGGTCGCGGCACCCACGCGCTGGCTGTTGTAGGCGTTCATCAGGTCGGCGAAACCCTTCTTCAGGCCGCGCGGCGGTATCACGAGCGAGGAGGGCGGCACGTCCATGTCCTCGAGATCGATCACCGCCTCGGGAATGCCGCGCAGGCCCATGGTCGGCTCACGCTTGGCGATCTTGAGGCCCTTGGTCTCGTCGCGGACGGCGAGGAAGCCGCCGATGCCCTCGAACGTGCCCTTCTCGTCGTAGACCTTGGCGAAGATCAGGTGCAGCCGCGAGACGCCGCCGCCGGTGATCCAGTGCTTGCGGCCGTTCAGCACGTAGCGGTTGCCCTTCTTGTCGGCGCGCGTGGTCATGCCGTTGGCGTCGGAGCCGGCGTCCGGCTCGGTGATGCAGATCGCGGGCTTGTCACCCGACAGCACCATGTCCGCCGCCATCTTCTTCTGCTCGTCGGAGCCGTAGGCCATGACGGCGCTGATCGCGCCCATGTTGGTCTCGACGGCGATACGGCCGGTAACGGAACAGGCCGCCGACAGCGCCTCGATCGTCACGACGGCGTCGAGCCAGCCCTTGCCCTGCCCGCCGTATTGCGTGGGGATCGTCATGCCGAGCAGCTTCTCCTGTTTCAGCAGCTCGACATTGTCCCAGGGATACTGCTCGGTCCGGTCGACTTCGGCGGCGCGCTTCGCGACCGGTCCGGCAGCGAGCTCGCGGACGCGGGCCTGGAGCTTCACCTGGTCGGGCGACAATGCGGACGCGTTCATGGCGGAAGACCTCGTTCCAGGTGATCGATGCTGAAGATGGCGACAGGCTCGCTACGGCCACGCACGGCGACGCTGCCCAGCGGACTGAAGGCGAAGGCACCGTTGCAGTTCGCGCGGGTGCTTTCGGAGACCAGAATGCTCGTGCCGTGGTGCTTGTTCAACTCCTCCAGCCGAGCCGCGAGGTTCACCGTATCGCCCAGCAAGGTGAAGCTCATGCGCTGGCCGGCGCCGACCGAGCCGCCGATCACGCCGCCGGTGCTGATCCCGATGCGGGTGGCGAAGGCCATGCCGACGTCGCCGAAGGTGCGGCTGCCGACGGCGCGCTGGATGTCGATGGCGGCCCGGACGGCTGCCGTGGCATGGCCCTCGCAGGCCAGTGGCATGTTGAAGGAGGCGAACAGGCCGTCGCCGATGAAGGTGTTGACGACGCCGCCATGGGCGCGGATCGGTGCCAGCACGGTCTCGAGATACTCGTTCAGCGCCGCCACGAGCTGGTCGGGCGGCAGCACCTCGGCGATGGTGGTGAAGCCTGCGATGTCGGTGAACAAAATCGTGGCCTCGCGCATCTCGCCGGACAGTACGCCTTCGCCCTCACGACGCAGGATGGTCGCCGCCACCGTCTCGTCGACATAGCGGCCGAACGTCTCGCGGATGCGCTCGCGCTCGCGGAGCCCCTCGATCATGTCGTTGAACTGGCCGGTCAGTTCGCCGACCTCGTCGTTCGATGTGACGGCGATGCGCTGGCTGAGGTCGCCGCCCGCCACCTTCCTCATGGCGACCGAAAGACGGCGTATCGGCCGTAGCAGGGAGCGGCTGACGAAGAAGGCCGACATGGCCACGCCGACGACCGTCGCGGAGACGTCGACCAGGATCTCCATCTGCTGCCGCTCGCCCTCGTAGGAGAAGAGGTCGACGACGATCGCTGCGAGCGGGCCGATGGAGATGACCAGGAGCGCGACCATCAGCTTGGTCGAGTAGCGCCCGAAGAAGAGGCCGAGATTCCGTCCGTAGCGCTCGAAGATGAAGTCGCAGAGCCCGGCAAGATAGTCGCTGACGACGAAGTAGGTGTAGGTGAAGTAGAAGATCGTCAGCACGACGCAGACGGTGATGAAGTCGGCGATGGTCGGGACGGGCGGCGCGGCGCGCTCGTCCGCCCACCAGGGCGTCGACAGCCGGAACGCCGTCACCAGGAACGCCAGGACAAAGACGCGCTGCGCGGTCAGCAGCGGAAGCTGCGTGAGGCGCCGCTGCACGTCCTCGAAAGCGATTTCGCCGTCGAGATAGCGCTGGATCGGCTGGAAGAGCCGGCGGGCGGCAAGCCAGTTGACGCCGAGGAGCAGGACGACGCCGATGCCCGCCGTTCGCCACAGGTTCATCCACAGACCGGCCACCGCGGTGAAGATCAGCGTGATCGCGAGGTCGAGGACGAAGACCGATGTGGCCATCAAGAGATAGCGACGGCGGATCGCGGCGATCTCGGCCGGCGTCGGATGCGTCAGTGCGAGGGAGGTGTCGGTCATGCCGGTCCGATGCGATAGACCATGATGTTGCCCTTGTGGCCGCGCACGTCGGATTCCCCCAGGCACTCGCTGCGGTCCATCGCGCCGGCCGCCAGCACGGTGCTCTCGGCGGCGAGGATGCGCGTGCCGAACGTCTTGTTGAGCTGCTCCAGCCGCGACGCGACGTTCACGGCGTCGCCCAGCAGCGTGTAGCTCAGGCGGTTCTCCGTGCCGATGGTCACGCCGATCACCAGGCCGGTGTTCAGCCCGATGCGTGTATTCAGCTTCACGCCGCCGGCGAACTCGGCCGAGGCCAGAACTTGCTGGATCTCGAGCGCGGCGCGGACCGCGGCCGCTGCGTGGTTCTCCAGCGGCAGTGGCAGGTTGAAGCTCGCGAACAGGCCATCGCCGATGAAGCTGTTCACCACGCCGCCGTGCCGTTGGATGATGGGCACGACGATGCGAAGGTAGGCGTTCAGGCCGGCCGCCACCTCTGTCGGCGTGGTGCGCTCCGACAGGCCGGTGAAGCCCTGGATGTCGGTGAACATCAGAGTGGCTTCGGCGGTCGTGTCGGCGGCGCGTCCGTTGCGCCCGCGATTGCCGAGGATCGAGGAGGCGACGCTCTCGTTCACGTACTTGCCGAACGTATCGCGGAGGTACTCGCGCTCGGCGAGACCCTCGACCATCTGGTTGAATCGGCTGGCGGCATGGCCGAGTTCGTCGTCGGACGTCACCGGCAGGCGCACCGTATAGTCGTCTTCCGCCACGCGTCGCAAGCCGCTGTCGAGGCGATCGATCGGGCGGGTCAGCGCATGCGAAATCCAGTAGTAGATGAAGGCCGCACCGGTGAGGGTCAGGGCGAAGTCGAGCGTGGCCTCGCGGATCAGGCGCTCGCCCGAGTAGCTGGCGATATCGGCGGCCAGCAGCATCATGCCGGCGAACGAAAGGAAGACCAGCGCGAGCGTCACCTTGTTGCGGAAGCGTCCCTCGAATGTCGAGAGGTTGGCGCCGCGCGCCAGGAACAGATATTCGCACAGCCGATCGAGGTAGGCATTGACCACGTAGTAGGCGAGCACGATGTTGAACACTACGCCGACCGTCATCGACATGATGGCATCGGGCAGCGCGACGGGCTCGAGAAGTGCGCCGAAGGTGATGTCGAGCCGGTGCGAGAGCACGCGCAGGCCGATCATGGGTGCATAGAGCAGGCCGATCAGGATCGCCGACCGGCGCGGCAGCCGCGCCAGATCGGACTCGATCCGCGAAAAAGGAAGTTTTCCCGCCAGGAAACGGGCGATGGGCCGGATCAGCCACCACGAGCCGATACCTACGCCGCCGATCAGGAATGCCGCTGCGATCGCGATGGACGGCAGCAACAGCTCGGGCGCCCTGTTCGTGAGCGCGTAGACGACGAGGGTGATCGTGTCGATCGCGAACGGCACGCCCATCGCCACGTAGTAGCGGCGCACGATGCTGGCTGGTGACTCCAGAGGCGCCGCGTCGGTCGTTGCGATCATCCGCTCGGATATAGTGCGGATCGGGGCGGGGCGAAACGCCCCGGCCGCCGCACGGTCGGCTAGCCTGTTGGTTCACGCGCTGTGATCACAGGCCGAGATAGGCTTGCCGCACGCGGTCGTTATCGAGCAGCTCGGAGCCGCTGCCGTGCAGTTCGATGCGGCCGTTTTCCAGGACATAGCCGCGCTGGGCGATCCGCAAGGACGCCATCACGTTCTGTTCGACCAGCAGGATGGTGAGCCCTTCCTCGTTCAGCCGGCGAACGATGCGGAAGACTTCCTGCACGATCGTGGGCGCGAGGCCGAGCGAGGGCTCGTCGAACATCACGAGCCGCGGCTGGCCCATCAGGCAGCGGCCGATCGCCAGCATCTGCTGCTCGCCGCCCGACAGCGTGCCGGCGGCCTGGCGCCGCCGCTCTGCGAGCCGCGGGAACATCGCGAACACGCGCTCCAGCGTCTGCTTCTCCAGTGCGCGGGCGCGCTTCGGCGTGGCGCCCATCTCGAGATTCTCGAGCACGGAGAGATTGGGGAAGACCTGCCGTCCCTCGGCGACGTGACCGATGCCCGCCTCGCAGACGCGGAACGACGGCCAGCCGGTGATGTCTTGGCCATCGAAGCGGACATGGCCGTGCGCCGGCTTCTCGATGCCGTGGATGGCGCGGATCAGCGAGCTCTTGCCGGCGCCGTTGGCGCCGACGATGGCGACGATCTCGCCCGGCGCGATCTCCAGCGACACGCCGGCCAGCGCCTGGGCATCGCCGTAGTAGAGGTCGAGATCCTCGACCTTCAATAGCGGCGCGGTCATTCGCTTTCCTGCTCGCCGAGATAGACGTCGAGCACCGCCTGATGCCGCGAGATCTCGGCGGGCGTGCCCTCGGCGATCTTCTCGCCATAGCTCACCACGACGACGCGGGCCGCGAGAGCCATCACGGCGCGCATCACATGCTCGATCAGCAGGATCGTCAGCCCGGTGCGGGCGTTGAGATCGCGCAGGAAGGCGACCATCACGTCGATCTCTGTGGGACGCAGGCCGGCCATCACCTCGTCGAGCAACAGCAGCTTGGGCTCGGTGGCGAGCGCGCGCGCAACCTCGAGCCGCTTTCGGTCTGGGAGCGTCAGGCTCTCCGCCGCCTGATGGCGCCGGTCGTGCAGGCCGAGTCGGGCCAGGATGTCGGCGGCATGTGCGCGCGCCTCGGGCAATGCGGGTCGGCGATGCAGCGCGCCCACGGTGACGTTCTCCAGCACGCTCAGCCCTTTGAAGGGTTTCACAATCTGGAAGGTGCGACCCACGCCCGCATCGCAGACGCGGTCGGGCCGGAGGCCGGAGATCTTCCTGTCGTCGAGCTTGACGCTGCCGGCGTCGGGCCGGTAGACGCCGGCGATCATGTTGAAGATCGTCGTCTTGCCCGCGCCGTTGGGCCCGATCAGCGCATGGATTGCGCCCGCCGGCACGTCGAAGGAGACGTCGTGAACGGCGCGCAGGCCGCGGAAGCTCTTGCCGATGCCGGCGAGCGAGAGCTGTGCGCCGCTCATCGCCGCTTCTCGCCGAAGCCGAAGCGCTCGGCCAGCCACGGCCAGACGCCGGCCGGGCGATACATCACGATCACCAGCAAAGCCAGGCCGTAGAAGATCTGCTTGATGCCGGGAACGTGGAAGACCTCGCTGAGGTCGGTGAAGACTTCGCCCAGTCCCGTCAGCACGACCGCGCCGACGATCGGCCCGAACAGCGTGCCCAGCCCGCCGATGATCGGCGCCAAGGTGAACTCGATCGATCGGCCCATGGCGAATGCCGTCTCGGGGAAGAGGTTGTTGTAGTAGAAGGCGTTCCACACGCCCGCCAGCGCCGTCATCGCCGAGGAGATCACGATGGCGATCATCTTGCAGCGGAACACCGGCACGCCGACCGCCTGCGCCGCTTCGGGATCCTCGCGGATGGCGAGCCAGTAGCGCCCCAGCCGGCTTTCCAGCAGGGCGCGGCAGGCGATGAAGGCGCCGACCGACAGCGCCAGGATCACGTAGTAGAAGAGCAGCGGGCCGCCGCGCAGGTTCAGCGGATCGCTCGTCGCGTCGACCTTGAGGAACAGGCCTCCCGAGCCGCCGACCCAGCCCCAGTGGTCGAACGCGATGCGGGTGAACTCGCTGAAGGCGATGGTGAGCAGCGCGAAGTAGACGCCCGCCAGCGAGAAGCGGAAGCCGAGATAGCCGACGATGGAGCCGGCCAGAGCCGCCACCGCGACGGCGACGAACACTCCGGCCCACGGGCCGATGCCGTAGTGGAAGAAGAGGCCGGCCGCGATGTAGCCGCCCAGCCCGGCATAGAGGGCGTGGCCGAGCGACAGCTGGCCCGCGAACCCCATCATGATGTTCCAGGCCTGGCCGACATAGGCGAAGTAGAGAACCAGGATCAGGACGGAAAGGCCGTACTTGCCGAGGAGCGCCGGTGCCACCAGCAGCGCCACCAGCAGCATGCCGAGTCCCCACAAAGCGCGCGGCGGGACGCCGTCGGTCAGCCGGCCGAGAAAGCTCATTGCATGCTCTTTCCGAACAGGCCCTGCGGGCGCAGCAGCAGCACCAGGATCAGGATGCCGAAGCTCACCATGCTCTTCAGCGAGGGCTGCAGGAGCATGCCGGCGACGGCCTCGCTCACGCCGATCAGCAGGCCGCCCAGCAGCGCGCCGGTCATGCTGCCCAGTCCACCGACGATCACGATGACGAAGGCCAGCAGCGTGTACTCGGCGGCGAGGAAGGGCGTCACCGGGATGATGGTGATCATGAGCGCACCGGCCGCGCCCACGCAGGCCGCGCCGATGCCGAAGGTGAAGGCGTAGAGGCGTCGCACGTCGAGGCCGACCACCTGGGCGCCGAGATTGTTGTCGGCGGCGGCGCGGATCGACTTGCCTGTGCGCGTGCGGGTGAAGAAGAGCCACAGCAGGCCTGCGATGACGACGGCAGTGAGGGCCGCGTGCAGGCGGACGGCATCGAAGACGAGCGGGCCGAGCTCATAGGATTCGAACTGCGCCTCCATCTGCACGCCGCGCGAGTCGGGGCCGGCGATGGCGAGGCTCAAGTTGACGAGCAGGATCGCGATCGCCAGAAGCAGTAGGAACTGCTGGTGCTCGGGTCGGCCGATGAAGGGCGAGATCACGACTCGCTGAAGCGCGTAGCCTGCGAAGAAGAAGAGAAGGGCGATCGTGGGCAGGCTCAGCATCGGCGAGACCTGCAGGTGGTCGAAGCCCAGCCAGGCAAGGTACATGCCGACGACCATGATCTCGCCGTGCGCGAAGTTGACGACGCGCATGACGCCGAAGATCACCGACAGGCCGAGCGCCATCAGCCCGTAGACCATGCCGGTCAACAGGCCCTTGGCGATCGCCTGGGCGAGCGAAAGAAGGAAGTCGGCCGTCACCGCGTCAGGTACGGCGCTTGTCGTTCCAGCCCGGCATCGGGAAGACGAGCGGCGCGGCGGCCGACTCGAGCGGCATCACGACAGTGGGCTTGCGCTTCAGGTTCTCGACGGCCGAGGCCTTAATGTTGACGTTCTGGCCCTTGGCGTCGAACTGGATCGGCCCGCCGATCATGACGTGCTGGTCGATCTTGATCTTGCGCAGCGCCTCCATCAGGTCGCCGGGCTTGGTCGACTTGGCGGCGAGCCACGCCTGCGCGGCCACCAGGACGCCCTCGAAGGTGAAGCCGCCGTTGAGGTCGAGCTGGTCGTTGGGGAACTTCGCGAGGTGCCGCTTCTCGAGCGACTGCGTCATCGTCGACTTCGGGTCGAGCCACGGCACGTTGGAGATCAGGAAGTCACCGTACTTGCCCATGGTCTTGAGGAAGTCCTGCTCGTAGAGGCCGGGCGCGCCGGGGTTCAGCACGCCCATCGGCTCCCAGCGCTGCTTCACCATCTCCTGCACGAGCAGCTTGGCGTCGTTGAGGCGGCTCACCGGCAGCAGCAGCTCGGCCTTGGTGGCCTTCGCCTTGCCGACCTCGACCGAGAGATCCTTGGCGGCGGGATCGTAGCTGATCGTCTCGACGATCTCGTACGGCATCTCGAGCTTGGGAAAGAGCGCCTTGATGCCGTTGATCATCGCCGTGCCGAACGTGTCGTTGACGCTCATCAGCACGGCGGTCTTCGGCGTCTTGCCCGAGACCTTGAAGATCTCCTTGTGGAGGGCCAGCGCGCCGGTGATCAGCATCGGCGCGGTCGGGAAGTTGCGCACGACGAACTTGTAACCCTGCTCGGTGATCTGTGGCGCCGCCGCGATGTTGACGACCAGCGGCACGCCGCGCTGCTCGCAGACCTGGGCGATGGCGATGGTCTGGCCGGAGTCGAAGGCGCCCACCAGAATGTGGCAGCCGGCGTCGATCGCCTTCTCGGCCTGGGTGCGGGCCACGTCCGGCTTGGTCTCGGTGTCGTAATTCACGATGTCGAGCTTCACCGGCAGCTTCATGTCGGCGAACACGTCGTTGGCGACGTCGGCGCCGCGGCGGCAGGCCTGGCCGATCTGCGCCTGCAGGCCGGAGGTCGGCAACAGAAGACCGACCTTGAGGTTGGCGGCACCCTGCGCCAGCGCATGCCGCAGCGGCAGCGGCGCGCCCAACAGGGCGGCGCCCGCGACGGCGGTCTGACCGAGGCGACGGCGGCTGATGTTGGTGTGGCCGGACATGGCGGCTCCTCCTCTTGTTCTGATGGCCGGACTATAGAGGCGGTCCGCGGGGCGTGCTAGGTCGGCCGGCATGATCCATGCCCTGGCCGACCTCAACCGCGCGAGCGCTGCAGACTTTTCCGCGGCGGTCGGCGACACGTTCGAACTGGCGCCGTGGGTCGCCGAAGCCGCGGCGGCCAAGCGCCCCTTCGCGACCGTCACGGCCCTGCACGACGCCATGATGGGCGCGGTCCACGCCGCGCCGCGGGAGCGCAAGCTCGAGTTCCTGAAGGGCCATCCCGATCTGGCCGGCAAGGCCGCCCGCGCCGGCGCCGTGACCGACGATTCGAGGCGCGAGCAGGCGAGCATCGGGCTGGATACCTTGTCCGAGGAGGAGTTCGCCCGCTTCCATCGGCTGAACGACGCCTACAGGGCGAAGTTCGGCTTCCCCTTCATCGTCTGCGTGCGCCGCCACACGCGCGATTCGATCCTGCGTCAGTTCGAGCGACGGCTGCGCCACGATGCGGTCGCGGAGTTCGCCACGGCGCTCAAGGAGATCGCGTTCATCACGCGACTGCGCATCGTGGCCAAAGTGACGGGCGAGGGCATGCCGCAGGTGAACGGCCGCCTCAGCACCCATGTCCTCGACACGCATGCCGGCCGGCCGGCGCGGGGGGTCTCGGTGGAGCTGCACGAACTCGCCGGCGACCGCGCGCACCGCATCGCCACGGCGGTCACCAACGCCGACGGTCGCACCGATGCGCCGTTGGTCGGCGGCCGTCCGTTGCCGATCGGTGTCTACGAGCTGCGGTTTGCCGTAGGTGACCACTTTCGCAGCAGGGGTATCGAGCAGGGCGATCCGCCGTTCCTCGACATCGTACCTTTGCGCTTTTCAGTGGCGGAGGCGGAGGGGCATTATCACGTCCCGCTGCTCTGCACGCCCTGGAGCTATTCGACCTATCGCGGAAGCTGAACGAACGGAGGAAGGAATGACCTACAGCGACGTCTCCCTGATGATCGACGGTGCCTGGACCAAGGGCGCCAAGGGTCGCACGATCCCCGTCATCAATCCCGCGACCGAGGAGGTGATCGGCCAGGTGGCGCATGCCGAAAAGGCCGATCTCGATCGCGCGCTCGCCGCTGCCGAGAAGGGCTTCCAGCAGTGGCGCAAGGTTTCGCCGTTCGACCGCTACAAGGTCATGCGCAAGGCGGCCGAGCTCATTCGCCAGCGCGCCGACGAGATCGCGCCGATCATGACGCTGGAGCAGGGCAAGCCGGTCATCGAGGCCAAGGGCGAGACCCTGCTCGCCGCCGACATCATCGAGTGGATGGCCGAGGAAGGCCGCCGCACCTACGGCCGCATCGTGCCGGCCCGCCTGGCCAACGTGCACCAGCTCGTGATGAAGGAGCCGGTCGGACCGGTCGCCGCCTTCACGCCGTGGAACTTCCCGATCAACCAGGTGGTGCGCAAGGCCTCGGCGGCGCTGGCCACCGGCTGCTCGATCATCGTCAAGGGGCCCGAGGACACGCCCGCGTCCTGCGCGCAGCTCGTCAAGGCCTTCGTCGATGCCGGCGTGCCGGCGGGCGTCATCCAGCTCGTCTACGGCGTGCCGTCGGAGATCAGCGAATACCTGATCCCGCATCCGATCATCAAGAAGGTGACGTTCACCGGCTCGACGCCGGTCGGCAAGCAGCTCGCCGCTCTCGCCGGCGCACACATGAAGCGCGTCACCATGGAGCTGGGCGGCCATTCGCCGGCCATCGTGTTCGAGGACGCCGATCTCGATCAGGCGGTGAACGTCTTGGGCGCCAACAAGTTCCGCAACGCCGGCCAGGTCTGCGTCGCACCGACCCGTTTCCTGGTGCACGAGAAGGTCTATCCGGAGTTCGTCGAGAAGTTCACGGCCTACGCCAAGAACATCAAGGTCGGCAACGGCCTCGAGGCCGATACCCGCATGGGCCCGCTGGTCGCCGAGCGCCGCCTGCATGCGATCGACGGCTTCGTGAGCGACGCCATCTCCAAGGGCGCCAAGGTCAAGACCGGCGGCCAGCGCAAGGGCAACAAGGGCTACTTCTACGAGCCGACCGTGCTCACCGACGTGCCGCTCGACGCCAAGATCATGAACGACGAGCCGTTCGGCCCGCTGGCGCCGATCTCGCCGTTCAAGGATTTCGACGGCGTGATGAAGGAAGCCAACCGCCTGCCGTGGGGCCTCGCGGCTTACGCCTACACGACCAACAGCAAGACCATGGCCCAGGTCGGTGCCGCCTTCGAAAGCGGCATGGTGTCGATCAACCACCACGGCCTCGCGCTGCCGGAGGTGCCGTTCGGCGGCATGAAGGACTCGGGTTACGGCTCCGAGGGCGGCATCGAGGCGCTCGAGGCCTATCTCAACACGAAGTTCATCAGCCAGCTCGGCATGTAGGCTGGCGGCGTCCCGGCGCCGTCGGTAGTGTCGTCTCCGATGAGACGGGTGACCAGACGTGCGGCGCTGGGCGGCCTGCTTGCGGCGGGCGTCGCCGGCCGTGCCGCCGCCTCCGGCTGGCCCGACCGGCCGGTGTCCTGGATCGTGCCGTTTCCGGCCGGCGGCGGTTCCGACATGTTTGCGCGGCCCGTCGCCGCCCGCGTCGGCGACATCCTCGGCCAGTCGATGGTGATCGAGAACCGGGCGGGCGCCGGCGGAACCGTCGGCACGGCGGTCGCCGCGCGTGCCGCGCCCGACGGCTACACGCTGCTGCTCGGAGATACCGGACTCACCTACGCGCCGATGGTCTACGCGAAAGCGGGCTTCGACTTCGACCGCGACTTCGCGCCCATCGCCGCGCTCGGCCGCGTGCCCTACGCGCTGGTCGTCAACCCGGCGCGCATCGATGCGCCGAACCTCGAAGCCTTCATCGCCGCGGCGAAAGCGAAGCCCGAGTCGATCGACATCGGCTCGGCGGGCCTCGGCACCGTCACGCATCTCGCCATCGGCCTGTTCGAGAACCGGGCGGGCATCAAGCTGACGCACGTGCCCTATCGCGGCGGTGCGCCGATGCTGCAGGACCTGCTGGCCGGTCAGATCGGTGCGGCCTTCGTGCTGGTCAATGCCGTCGCGGGCTACGTCAACGCCGGCAAGCTGCGCGCGCTGGGCGTCGCCAACCGCCGCCGCGACGCGCTGCTGCCGGACGTGCCGACCCTGCACGAGGCGGGCCTGGCCGACTTCCGGATGACGATCTGGTTCGGTCTGTTCGCACCCGGGCGCACGCCGGACGCCATCCTCGACCGCCTGCACGGCGCGGTGCAGCAGGCACTGGTCGACGAGGGCGTGAAGAGACTGTGGGCCGAGCAGGGCGCCCGCGTCGAACTCGAGAGCCGCGCCGAGTTCGCCGACTTCGTGAGACGCGAGACCGAGCGCTGGAGCCGCATCGCCAAAGCCGCCAACGTCCAGATGGAGTAGCCGATGACCGTCTCCCGTCGCGCCACGCTCGGTGGCCTGATCGCAGCAGGCGTCGCCGGCGCAGCTCACGCGCAGGACTGGCGGCCGGCGCGCACCATGAACTGGATCGTGCCGTTTCCGCCGGGCGGCTCCAACGACACCTTCGCCCGGCCCGTCGCCGCCCATGTCGGCGCCCGCTTCGGCCGGCCGGTCGTGGTCGAGAATCGCGGCGGCGCCGGCGGCGCGCTGGGCGGCATGATCGTGGCGCGGGCGCGACCCGACGGCTGCACCCTGCTGGTGGCCAACACCGCGCAGACCTTCGCGCCGGTGGTCTATGCCGAGTCTGGCTTCGACCTGCTGCGCGACTTCGCGCCCGTCAGCAACATCGCCAAGGTGCCGGTCGGTCTGGTCGTCAATCCCGCCAGGCTCGACGTCAAGGATCTCGCGGCGTTCCTCGCCGCCGCCCGCAAGGCGCCGGACACGATCAACATCGGCTCGTCGGGCCTCGGCACCATGCCGCATCTCGCGATCGAGCTGCTGCAGCAGCGCACCGGCATCCGGCTGACCCACGTGCCCTATCGCGGCGGCGGACCGGCGCTGCAGGACCTGCTGTCGGGGCAGCTCGACGCGACCTGCCAGCCGCTCAGCACGGTGGCCGCTTACGCGCAGTCGGGCAAGCTGCGGGCGCTGGCCGTCGCGACCTCGAAGCGCGAAGCGGTGCTGCCCGACGTGCCGACCTTCGCCGAAGCGGGCGTGAAGGATTTCGACGTCAGCACCTGGTACGGCCTGTTCGCGCCGAAGGCCACGCCCGTCGCCGCGCTCGATGCGCTCCATGCCGCGGT
>CAYQAY010000050.1:0-8717 GCA_964415585.1 uncultured Reyranella sp. | reverse complement strand
TGTTCGCGCCGAAGGCCACGCCCGTCGCCGCGCTCGATGCGCTCCATGCCGCGGTCCAGGCGGCGCTCGCCGAGCCCGACGTGAAGCGCATCTGGGCCGAGCAGGGCGCGCGCATCGATCTCGAAAGCCGCCAGGCGTTCGGCGCGTTCGTGACGGCCGAGGTCGCGCGCTGGAGCGCTATCGCGCGGCAGACCAGCCTGCCGATGGAGTGACGGGGCTCGGGTCTCGGCTCAGGTCTCTGCGCCGCCGTTCACCTGCAGCATCTGGCCGTTCACGTAGGCGCCGCCGTCGGACACCAGCAGCCCCAGCACCGCGCCGATCTCGGCGGGCGTGCCCATGCGGCCGAGCGGCACCCGAGCCATGGTCTCGCGGCGATGATGGCTCGAC
Source organism: uncultured Reyranella sp. (assembly GCA_964415585.1). Classification (GTDB taxonomy): domain Bacteria; phylum Pseudomonadota; class Alphaproteobacteria; order Reyranellales; family Reyranellaceae; genus Reyranella. Next base: position 8,330 of record CAYQAY010000050.1, on the reverse strand, counting down.
GCGTCGTCTTCCTCGATGTCGGCCGCGATCGGGCCCGGCGAGATGGCGTTGACCGTGACGCCCCTGGGGCCGAACTCCTTGGCGAGCGCCTTGGTGAGTCCCCAGGCGCCGTGCTTGGCGACGGAGACCGGCGCGCGGCCGGCATAGCCGTGGATGGCGTTCATGCCGGTGAAGTTGACGATGCGGCCCCAGCCCTTCGCCACCATGCCGGGCAGGCAGGCCTGCGACAGCCACACCGCGGCGTCGAGATCGACCGCGATCACGCGCCGCCAGTCGGCCTCGCTCGTCTCGAGGAAGGGCTTCGCCGGCCGCAACGCGGCGTTGTTCACCAGCACGTCGACCGCGCCGAACGTCGCGATCGCCTCCTTGGCGAGCCGGCGGCATTCTTCAGGGCTGCCGACATCGCCCATCGCCACCATCGCCTCGACGCCTTTGGCGGACACCTCCCTGGCGACCGACTCGCAGGCCGCGCGGTCGGCCGAGCCGTTGATCACCACGTTGCAGCCCATCGACGCGAGCTGGAGCGCACAGGCGCGGCCGATGTTGCGGCCGGCGCCGGTCACGAGCGCGGTGCGTCTCGCACCGGTCATCAGATCACTCCTCCGGACTTCAATGCCGCGATCGCCTTGCCGTCGTAACCGAGATCCGACAGCACCTCGTCGGTGTGCTCGCCGAGGTCGGGCGTCGGCTTCAGCTCCCCGGGCTGCGGGAAGTCGGAGAGGTTGATCGGCTGGCCCACGACCCTGATCTCGCCGAGCTTCGGATGCCTGACGGGCCGGGCGATGCCGATGTGTTGCACCTGCGGCTCGGCGAAGGTCCTGTCGATCGTGTTGATCGGCCCGCAGGGCACGCCCGCCTCGTTCAATGCGGCGATCCAGTGCGCCGACGTGTTCGTCTTCGTCACCGCGCCGATGCGCTCGTTCAGCGCCTTTCGGTTCTGCGAGCGCAACGATGGCGTCGCATGCTCGGGATGGTCGATCAGCTCCCGGGCGCCCAGCGCCTCGGCGAAGCGCTTCCACATCTTGTCGCCGGCGGCGGCGATGTTGATGTGGCCGTCGCGGGTCGGGAACACGCCGGTCGGGATCGAGGTCGGATGGTCGTTGCCGGCTTGGCTCGCGACCTCGCCCTTCATCAGCCAGCGCGCGGCCTGGAAGTCGAGCATGAAGATCTGCGCCTCGATCAGCGAGGTATGGACCCACTGGCCCTTGCCGGTGCGCTCGCGGTTGTAGAGCGCCAGCATGATGGCTTGTGCGAGCAGCAGGCCCGAGGTCAGGTCGGCGATCGGGATGCCGACGCGCATCGGGCCGCGGCCGGGCTCGCCGGTGATCGACATCAGCCCGCCCATGCCCTGCGCGATTTGGTCGACGCCGGGGCGCGCCGCGTCGGGGCCGCTCTGGCCGAAGCCCGAGATCGAGCCGTAGACGATGCGCGGATTGACCTTCGCCACCGTGTCGTAGTCGACCTTCAGCCGGTGCTTCACGTCGGAGCGGTAGTTCTCGACGATCACGTCCGCCTTGGCCGCGAGCTTCATGAAGATCGCATGGCCCTCGGGGCTCTTGAGGTCGAGCGTCATCGACTTCTTGTTGCGATGAAGGTTCTGGAAGTCGAAGCCGTGACGCGCGCCGCCCATCGAGTCCATGTTGCCCGCGACGGGCTGCTCGATCTTGACGACGTGCGCGCCCCAGTCGGCGAGCTGGCGCACCGCGGTCGGCCCCGCGCGGTGCGCCGTGAGGTCGAGGACCGTGAGATGGGAGAGGGGGAGGGCGGTCATCGATCGATTCCTCGCGTTCCTCAGCGTCCCTTGAACACCGGCCGGCGCTTCTCCATGAACGCGCGGCGGCCTTCCTTGAAGTCCTCGCTGTCGAAGCAGGCCGCGGCCATCTTCTCCAGCCGGGCGTGATCCTGCTGCGACTCGGGCTTGGCGATCTCGCGCGCCGCGGCCTTGGCGAGCGCGATGGTGAGCGGCGCGTTCTGCACGATGGCGCCCGTGATGCCGTCGACCATCGCGTCGAGCTCGCCGTCGGCCGCGACGCCGTGCACCAGGCCCATCTCGTAGGCCTCCTTCGACGAGTACTGTTTCGCCGTGAACAGGAACTCCATCGCGCGCGGCAGGCCCACGATGCGCGAGAAGCGCTCGATGCGCAGGAAGCCGTAGCCGAGGCCGAGCCTGGCGGCCGGCACGCCGAAGCGCGCGCCCTCGTTGCAGTAGCGGAGGTCGCAGCAGGCCGCGAGGTTCATGCCGCCGCCGATGCAGTAGCCGGTGATCCTGGCGATGGTCGGCTTGGGGAAGTCGTAGAGCGCCTCGTAGCCTTCCCTGGAGATCGCGTCGTAGCGGACCTGCGCCTCGGCGTCGGCGCGCTCGCTCTCGAACTTCGAGATGTCGGCGCCCGACACGAAGGCCTTGCCGCCGGCGCCGCTCACCACCAGGCAGCGCACCTCGGGATCCTGGGCGAAGTCCTTCAGGATGCCGACGAAGCCGTCCCACATGTCGAGCGACACGGCGTTCAGCTTGGCCGGGTTGTTGAACGTCACGTGGCCGACCTGGCCCTCGCGACGTCCGATGATCTTCTGTTCCTGCATGCCGTCGATCCTCCGATGGCCGGGACTATAGCGCCCGGCGAGGTGAAGAAGACACGGGCAAACTCCCTGCCCCTGTCCCCCGTGAAGTCTCACATGGTTTTTCGCGGCCCGAAGGCCGTCCGATGCCGTGTCTGCGCGGCTTTCTCGCGTTATTTGTGGACGCCTGAATGTAACGCGTTCTGTCCGGAAACCTGTCCGGGGTAGCGTCGCAAACCGGTCGCGAATCGAGCGTCCGGGCCGACGTTCGCCGTCGGCATTCGTTTGCTGTTTGGTCTCGGTCGTCGTCGAAGGCACGGTCAGGACCGTGCCGAGGCGCAGCGCTCTCTGAAGAGCTTTCGGGGCACGCCGGGGGGAGTCCCGGTGGCACGGACGCCTCTTTTCCGTCGCCCCGAGCGTAGCCGAGGGGCCTTCTCTCTGCCGGCAACAGCTTGTCGTGGAGAAAAGGTCCCTCGGCTACGCTCGGGACGACGGAGGTCTCAGTCGTACTCGCTCTTCCAGCGCGGGTCGTCCTCGTCGAAGTCGCGGTAGAGGTCGTACTCGGTATCGCAATACTCCTGCACCGGCAGGTCGAGGTCCCAGGCGAAGCTGGTGGCCGGGGCGGCGAAGGTGAGGGCCAGCGCATCCCCGATGTCGGGCGAGGCGAGGCCGCGCTTCTTCATGTCCTCCTTCTTCTCGAGCTGGATCTCGCCCCGGGCGTTGTAGCCGTACTCGATGCCCGTGAGGTCGGCGCGCAGCTCGGGGTCGGGCGGCAGGCAGCCGGTCGGCAGCCAGTCGCGCAGGTTGCCCCAGATTTCGGCCCGCTTGTTGGCGTAGAGCGGCTTGGCGCCGTCGGCGCCCCAGCGCTCGGCCGCGCCGGCGAAGTTGACGCCGACGACGTAGCGCGCGCCGAGCTGGCGCAGCCGGTCGACCACGCCGGCACCCAGCCCGCCCTCGTCGACGAAGATGCCCTTCACCCCTTCCGCCAGCGCCCGCTCCATCACCCGCGACGCCAGCGTCATCAGGTCGAGGTCGCGATGGCGCTCGATCCGCCACGCCCGCGCGTTGCGCCCCTTGCGCAGCACCATGACGCTCGAATCGTCGCCGAAGCGGGCGACGTCGACGCCCATCACCAGCGGCTGGTGCTGGTCCCCCCTCGGGTCGGCCGTCATGTCATAGGGGCGGTTCATGGCGGCATCGACGATCTCGCCCCCGATGAACTGCATCGAGCCCGCCGCCGGGAACTGGCCGCGCACGCGCACCTTCACGAAGTCGGACTCCTCGCCGTAGTCGGCGACCCAGCGCGCGAGCTGCTCCTTGTCGGTGAGGCCGACGCTGCGCGAATCGACATGGTGGCCGTGCCAGCGGTTGCGCAGGCGGCCGAAGCATTCGTGGAACCGCCCCGCCGTGCGCGTCGGATTGCCGAACACCAGCCAGACGATCTCGGTGCCGGCATCGGTCAGCGCGCCCTCGGCGGTGTCCCAGATCGCGTCGGCGATGGCCGAGGCCTCGTCGAACACCATCAGCAGCCGGCTGCCCTTGTTGTGAAGGCCGGCGAAGGCCTCGGCGTTGTTGGCCGCCCACGGCACCATGTCGACGCGGCCGCTCTCGCCGCTGCCGGGCAGCGACGAGACGAGGGCGGTGGCACCGAGGCTGTACCAGTTGTGCGACATCACCAGGCGATGCCACTTGCCCAGCTCGACCCAGGTCTTGGTCCTGAGCTGCGTCTCGGTGTTGGCCGTGACGACGCCTCTGGTGCCGGGCACGGTGGCCATCGCCCACAGGATCAGCCACGAGACCAGCGCCGACTTGCCGACGCCGTGGCCCGAGGCGACGGCGACGCGCACCGGGCCCTTCCTGGCGCGCAGCCCCTCGCCGATCTGGGCCAGCACCTTGCGCTGCCACGCCTCGGGGCCGTCATGGTCTGCCAGCACGCCCTCACCCCAGGGGAATGCCCATTCGACGAAGCCCAGCGGATCGTGGCGGAAGCCTTCTATGCGCTGCAGCCGCAACACTTCGGCGCGGGCGAGTTCATTTCGCATGATTCTTCTCCCTCGCCTTGGCCTCGGCAGCCGGCTTCTTCGCGGGCGCGCGCTTCTTCTTCTCCCGGCCGGCCTTCTGCCGCTCGGCCAGCCTCGCCTCGGCGGCGGCCATGCGCTTCACCAGGTCGAAGGGCAGGCCGGGCGCGGCGGCGTGGCCGCGATCGCCGTAGAGATCGGGCCGGTGCGCCTTCAGCAGGAACTGCAGCAGGCGGTTGTCGTACTGCCGGACCGAACCGACCTCCCGGCCGTTGCGCCAGACCGGCTTCGGCGTGCCGTTCATGGCGCGGTTCATGGCGTTGTCCTGCAGCCGCTCGACGCCGAGATCGAGCGCTTTGGCCCAGCGCTCGGCGAAGGCGTCGTCGGTCTGGCGCCTCTCGTAGAGCGCGCTGCGCCGGAGCTGGGCGCGGTGGGCGGCGACCGTCACCGAGCCGGTGCGGCCGAGATGATGGAAGAAGGCGTTGACCCGTATGGCGGGCAGGGGCGCGCGGCCGGGGCCGCGGCTTTCCGGCTTGGACATTCTGGACCTCGTTCGGACAGGAAAAAGCCCGCCGCGGCAGGGGCCGGGCGGGCTGGGATCGCGGCGGATATGCGTTCCGCCAGGATAGGCTATTTCTTAGCATAAACCTGCTGAACCTGTCAAACTATGTTTGAACTTTTTTTGTGCTGGCAGTGCTTGCACTTGCAGCTTGGCGGCACTGCCCGTGGACGGCCGAGCCCATCGCGGAACCTAACGCGTTGATCTAGCGACCGCATTTGCAACCCGCCCAATCGACGGCGATAATTGCCTCGGGGACTGCAGTTGCCATTAAGACGCACATTCAGGTGGCGATGCAAGGATGGGGGGCATGACACAGGACACGGTCACCCAAGCAGTAGAACGAAAGCTTGAGCGCGAGGCGTCTATTCATCGCGAAAGTATCCAACTACTGCGGCACAGCCTAGCGGAAGCGGAGCCCTCAACGATCCTTGAGAAGCTTGTTCCGACACTTCGTCGTGACATCATCAACAAGCAAACGTGGTCAAACTTGCCTAGGAGCCTGCGCCGCTCACCAAAAGGCGATCACAAGTATCGGCCCGTCGACATTGTCGAGCATCTGATCTTTGAGAATTTTCCCATTGTCGATCTTGAGCCGATCGATGCCAGCGTGTTCACGGACGCCTACCAGTTGCAACCGGAGCAGTTGCTCGAACTAGCAGACGCAGGACACATCTATCTGAACTTGTATGCACGTGATCCGGCCGTGTGGGCTGGACGCCGCGACTTGCTCCCTCTGATTGAGAAGTCATTCTCAATGGGTGCGCGCATTGAAACGCTCCTTCGCGTTGCCGTCCCTGACTTCGATGCTGCCAAGAGCGACTTTGCTCGGGAACTCCAGCGTTACCTCGACGAAGGCAAAGTGGAAGTGCCACGTATCTCTAGAGCGTTTGATCCTGCAGCCTGGGTAAGGCGGGTCTCAACCGGATGGGCCTATTCGAGGCTCGAAAGCCCGGATATGCAATTTCGTATCGACACCAAGGTCAGGGAATCGCTGACTGCTGGAAAGGGGGCGGCTGCAGAAGGCCTCCTAAATTCCGTGAAGGCCGTGTCGGTTTCCCGCTACTCTACCGCTTTGGGGGGAGAACTATATGAGCAGGATAACGAACTCCGGGATTGGACGGCGCTGGGCGCAATTAAGAGAAGCCTTCAGGGCAGTGACGATTCGATTCGCCAACGATCAAAGCTAGAAACCGAGAAGCAGCGTGATGTTGCGGAGCAAATCCAAAGGTATCTGCTACAGAGATATCGAGGGCTCCCGCCACTGGCGTCGGCTGGTCCCACCGACGACATCTCGTGCCCAATACCCTGGCCCTCTCTCATGGAGTACTTGGGAGATTCGTCTGTTCAGGACGAGCGGGCGCAGATGAGGGCGCTGACTGAAGTCCTTCGCGCGGAAATCAGCGAAGGGCGGGTCAAAGAGGCGAGCGTCTTCCACTTGGTTGATCAGTACGACAAGCTCCGAGGTTCCGTCGACCGAATGCGAGATAGTATCCGCAAGAACACCGAAAGGGGGGTGCGCAGCGCGCTGCTCGGCTTATCCGGAATGGCCGTATGGAAAGGCATGTACCTTCAGGCAGGCTTGTTGTTCGGGCTATCGCTGCTGTCAGGTGTCGTGGTTGAAAACATCGCGCTTTGGGGAGACAAAGTTTTACTGCGGAATGAAGTCGATGATTTGCTTCTTCTCGCGACAGCACGGCGCCACCCTGTTCGGCGAGTCTATCAGCTTACTACCTATCCATTAAAAAATCGAAGAGGCAGCTAACCTGGCCGTGCGGGCATGCCAATCTATGTTCCTGTTTGCGCAACGTAGCGTCTAGGCACAGCCGCGGCGGAGTATTGGGAACGCTTGATCCTCTGCGGACCGGGAGTTGATCCCAGGTCAGGCGGCTTTCACCGCGCCTTCGAAGGGAGAGATATGTCCGTTGCAGCAAGAACTCGAACGCTTTGTTCACGAGAAGAGAATCTCGAGGGGCCGGCAATGGAGCGCTTAAGATGTCGCTTGTTTGCACTCACGTGGGCAATCGTCGGGTTCGCCCTTGCATGGTTCGCTATCGGATGGATGGGCCTTTCGACCTACTGTGATCCAGGGAACTGGCAGCAGGGAAATAGCTGTCAGATCGTCAAGTTCTTGCATGATTGGCAAGACCTTCTCGGCGGCCTGGCTGCGGTCGCAGCTGCCTTTGTGGGCGGCAGATACATTCTCAAACAGATCGCATACGCTAAAGCGCGAGATGAAATGCGTGCTCGCAAGGAGCATGCCTCGGCACGTTCGATGTTGCCGCTCGCGCTGGCCTCCATTTCGAAGTATGCAGCGGCCTGCTCTAAGGCACTCAAAAAACTTCACGCCGCGTCCAGCGACCAGGCCGTGCCAGAGTCGGCGCTGCAGAGTTTGGAGCCACCACAATTGCCGTATGACGCGATCAGCGAACTCAAACCGCTGGTTCAGGTGGCCGGAGAAGATGTCGGCCTTGCTGTCGCCGACCTGCTTGGTGAAATCCAAATTTTGGATAGTCGGCTCACTGGACTCAGAGAGCCGCGCGACTCGACATCGGTGCATGTCGTCGTCGTCGCCTTCCTCGAGGACGTCATCCTCAATGCGCTAAAGGTCTATGCCCGAGCCTCTGCCCTCTATGACTACGGCCGCCGGAAGACCGAAGAAATACCTACCGGCGAACCGAACCCCGCGGCGCTGTATTCAGCAATGAACAACCTCGGCTTCTTCGATGGTCGCTACGAGACCTTACGCGAGACAATCGAGCGACGGGCCCATCGAAGCTGACCTGAGCTCCGTCTCTCAACCATTCGAGATAGAATCCGTTCGTCATTGGACCCGTGAAGTCCAGTGATCCGGCGGGTCGGGGCGCGAAGCTCCCAGCTGAGCGCGGCGCCTTGGCACCTGGTACGACATCGCCAAGCCGGCGATGTCGGCGTCGGGGGCATCGGCACGACCGTGCTGGCCTGGCAGGAGAGGGAGACGAAGGGACTTGGGACCCACCGCAGAGTCCGCCTGAATCCTGCCGCTTGTCCCATCGGCCCGTCGCGCAACGGAACGCTTCCAAGACCAGCCGCCCGGCATGCGTTATCAAGGCGGCGGGAGGAGCGGGACAGGTCGCATGAACGCCGAGAAGCCACCGCGCGCGCCGGCGCATCCCGTCCTTCGCCTGGCGCTCTGGGGCTGGGCGACGGGCGCGCTG
>CAYQAY010000049.1:6063-34938 GCA_964415585.1 uncultured Reyranella sp. | reverse complement strand
CTTCTCCTCGACGAGGCCGTGGCGCGTCGCGACGACGCCGACTGGGCGCGCCACGCGCTGGAGCTGATCCAGAACGACCAGCGCCGCTCGGCCGACACGCACCTGCTGCGTCTCGACATCCCCGCGCTCGAGGGCATCGACATCTACCTGAAGGACGAGTCGACGCACCCGACCGGCAGCCTGAAACACCGGCTGGCGCGCTCGCTCTTCCTGTTCGGCATCTGCAACGGCCGCATCCGGCGGGACACGCCGATCGTCGAGGCCTCGTCGGGCTCGACGGCGATCTCGGAGGCCTACTTCGCGCGCCTGCTGGGGCTGCCTTTCCACGCCGTGATGTCGGCCTCGACCTCGGCCGAGAAGGTGCACGAGATCGAGCGCCAGCACGGCAAGTGCCACCTGGTGGCCGACGGCAAGGGGATCTACGCCGCCGCCGAGGAGCTCGCACGCGAGCTGGGCGGCGTCTACATGGACCAGTTCACCTACGCCGAGCGCGCCACCGACTGGCGCGGCAACAACAACATCGCCGAGTCGATCTTCGAGCAGATGAGCCGCGAGCCCCATCCGGTGCCGAGCTGGATCGTGATGAGCGCCGGCACCGGCGGCACCACGGCGACGCTCGGCCGCTACATCCGCTACAAGCGCTTCGCCACGCGGCTCTGCGTCGCCGATCCGGAATTCTCGGCCTTCTTCGAGGCCTTCTCCAAGGGCAACCCGGCGGCGATCAGCGAGAAGGGATCGCGCATCGAAGGGATCGGCCGGCCGCGGGTCGAGCCTTCGTTCGTGCCCAACGTCATCGACCGCATGATGCGTGTGCCCGACGTCGCCTCGCTCGCGGCGATGCGCGTGCTGTCGCGCCAGCTCGGCCGCAAGGTCGGCGGCTCGACCGGCACCAACTTCTTCGCGCTCTGCCTGCTCGCCTCGCGCCTGCGCGCCGACCGATCGAAGGGCTCGCTGGTTTCGCTGATCTGCGACAGCGGCGAACGCTACGGCAACACCTACTACAACGACGCCTGGGTCGCGGCCCAGGGCTTCGACCTCGCGCCGCACGAGCGGACCATCGAAGCGTTCCTGGCGACGGGCGCGCCGCTGCTCTGAGTCGGCGCGAGAAGGCATCCGGCCGGCGAATGCAGCCCCGACACGCCGCTACGGTGGCGCCGCCATCGACCGGGACGATGCCAGCCGCTCCCGTCGCCGGTCGATCCAGCGCATCGCCGGGGTGACGGTCGTGCCGTGCATCACGATCGACAGCAGGATCACGAGGGACGCGGCGCTCCAGAGCAGCGGCATCTCCTCCACGGGGGCCCGCGTCGCGGCAAAGGAGAGATAGTAGATCGTCCCGACGCCGCGGATGCCGAAGAAGGCGATGACGGCGCGCTCGCTCCCGCCGATCCGGCTGCCCACGAGGCTCAGCCAGCCGGCGAGCGGTCGCACCACGAAGATCGTCGCCAGCGCGAAGGCGACCGTCGGCCAGTCGAGATCGCGCAGCAGGCCGCCCGCCGCCAGCGCGCCGCCGAAAAGCACCAGCAGCAGCATCAGCAGCAGCCTTTCGATCTGCTCCGTGAATTCATGAAGCTTCTCGTGGTAGCGATGCCGGCGCTCGGTGCCCCGAAAAGCCAGCGCTGCGACGAAAACGGCGACGAAGCCGTAGGCATGGGCGAGCTCCGCAGCGCTGTAGGCGAGCGCGGTGATGCCCAGCGCGACGAAGCCGTCACCCGTGCGCGACAGGCGGGCGCGATTGGGCAGACGAAAGGTGAGCCAACCGAGGAGGCGGCCCACGGCGAAGCCGATCGCGCCGCCCCCCAGCAGCTTCCACACCACGTCGACCGCGAGCCAGTGCGACACCGGCACCTCGCCGCCCGGCACGACCAGCGCCAGGGCGATGGCGAGGTGAACGAAGGGGAAGGCCAGGCCGTCGTTGAACCCGGCCTCCGCGGTGAGCGTGAGGCGGACCTCGTCCTCGCCACCCTCGCCCGGGGCGCCGACCTGGACATCGCTGGCGAGAACCGGGTCGGTCGGCGCGAGGGCCGCCCCCAGGAGAAGAGCCGCGGCGAGCCCGACCCCGAGCAAACCCACGGACAGCGCGCCGATGGCCAGGATCGTGAGCGGCATCCCGATCAGCAGCACGCGGACGACCGGGCCCGCCGTCGCACGTCTCAGGGGCGCATCGAGCTTCAAGCCGGCGCCCATCAGCGCCACGATGACGACCAACTCGGTCAGCCTTTCGCTGAGCTCGAGATGCTCCAACGGAGACGGCGCGGGGCCTATGTCGAAGACGCCGAAAAGGCCCGCGCCCAGCGCGACGCAGAGGATGGGCAAAGACATCGGCAGTTCCTTCACCACCATGGGCAGCCAGGCGGTGAGCAGCACGACGACGCCCACGCCTGCCAGAACGAACACGTACGGATCCGTCACTTGGATATCGCGGGAGCGGGGTGATGGACGGGCTTCATCGTCGCCAGGCTTTGCAGACGCCTGCCCGACGGGAGGAGGGCGAGAAGCCGGCACCGGCCCCGAGGGCCGGTGCGATCGTCACGATCAGAACGGCTTTCATCGACCGTCTCCGGGTGGACACCCGGGTCAACCCTCAGCCCGTCCGTTCGTTGCGCAGTCTGCGCGATTTAAGCGGGCTGCAGGCGCCCGGCTGCCGAGGCGGGCCGTGCCGGAAAGGCGAGCGCCATCGCGACGGCCGCGATGCCGACGCCGAACGAGCCGATATAGAGCAGCCCGTAGCCGCCGTAGGTGTCGAACAGCCAGCCGCCGAGCGCCGGCCCCAGCGCCATGCCGAGGCTCGAGATCATCGCCGCACCGCCGAACACCGTGCCCATGATGCGCATGGGGAAGTACTCGCGGGCGATGACCGCGTAGAGGGGCATCACGCCGCCATAGGCCATGCCGAACAGGATGGCGACGGCATAGAACTCCCCGGCGGTGCGCGTGAAGTAGTAGGCGCCGGCGCCGATCGCCTGGACCATCAGGCCGAGCACGACGACGCGGCGCGCGCCGTAGCGGTCGCCCAGCACGCCGAACAGCAGGCGGCCGGCCAGGCCCGCGATGCCCTCGGCGCTGTAGATCGTGACCGCCGTCATGGCGTGCAGACCGCAGGCCAGCGCATAGCTCACGACATGGAAGATCGGGCCGGAGTGCGCGGCGCAGCAGAAGAAGAAGGTGAGCGCCAACACGACGAACTGCGGCGTGCGCAGTGCGCGCCCCACCGTCAGCCCCTCGCCGCCTTCGGCCGGCGCGCCGGGCGCGCCCTCCGCCGCGGTCGGCGCGGCGCGCACCAGCAGCGCCGCCGGGACCAGCAGCACCCAGGAGACGATGCCGACGATCAGCAGCGAGGTGCGCCAGTCGTAGGACTGGATCAGCCACTGCGCGAAAGGCGCCACGGTCATGGGCGCCACGCCCATGCCGGTCGAAACCAGCGAGACCGCGAGGCTGCGGCGGCGGTCGAACCAGCCCGTGACAGTGGCGATCATGGGCGCGAAGACGGCGCCGGCCGCGACGCCGACAACGATGCCGTAGACGAGCTGGAACTGCAGCAGGCTCTCGGCGCGGCTCGCCAGCACCAGACCCAGCCCCAGCAGCAGCGCGCCGGAGAGCACGACGATACGCGGGCCGAAGCGGTCGGTCAGCGCCCCCCAGCCGAAGGCCGCGACGCCCATCACCAGGAAGTCGATGGTCATGGTCGTGGAAATGCCGGTGCGCGACCAGCCGGTCGCATCGGACATCGGCTGCAGGAAGACCGCCAGCGAGAACAGCGCACCGATGGCCACGCAGCCCAGCAGCGAGCCCGCGGCGACGATCACCCAGCCGTAAGGACGTTCCATGGCCGACCCTCCGTTGCCCGATATTTAACCTCATAGTTAAATACTGGCAAGCCGGCCGTCAATTCACTCCGGCCTGATGCCCGCGTCGCGGATCAGCCTGCCGAAGCGCTCGTATTCCCGGGCATTGAACGCCGCGAACTCCGCGACGCTCATGCCGCCCGGCTCGCCGCCGAGGCCGCGCAGCCTGGCCTGCACGTCGGGCAACGCGACGGCCTTCGCAAGCTCGGCCTGCAGGCGCGCCACGATTTCGGGCGGCGTGCCGGCCGTCACGTAGACGGCGTACCAGGTGGTCATGTCGAAGCCCGGCAGGCCCGCCTCGATCAGGGTCGGCACGTCGGGCAGTTCCGCGCTGCGCCGGGCCGAGGTGACGGCGAGCGGCTTGAACTTGCCGCCCCTGATCTGGCCCATCGCCGAGGACGTCGTGTCGAACATCATCTCGACGCTGCCCGAGATGATGTCGAGATGGGCCTGGGCGCTGCCCTTGTAGGGAACGTGCATGCCCTTGACGCCCGCCGCCGCGTCGAAGGCCTCGCCCGCGATGTGCTGCGTGCTGCCGACGCCCGACGAGGCGTAGCGGAACGCGCCGGGCCTGGCCTTCATCGCCGCGATCAGCTCCTTGACGGACGCGGCCTGCACGCCCGGTCCGACCACCAGCACGTTGGGCACGCTGACCACGAGACCGATCGGCGTCAGGTCCTTGATGGGATCGAAGGAGAGCTTGAGCAGGTGCGGCGCGATCGCCTGGCCTGTGTTGGTCGCCACCAGCAGCGTGTGTCCATCGGGCGACGCCTTCGCCGTCAGGTCGGCGGCGATGGTGTTGGAGGCGCCGGGCTTGTTCTCGACCAGGAAGGTGCCTTTCATCTGGTCGGCGAACTTGTCGGCCAACATGCGGGCCACGATGTCGGTGCCGCCGCCGGCATTGGCGCCGACCATCAGGCGCACCGGCTTGGCCGGATAGGCGGTCGCCGCGGTCTGAGCCGACGCCACGGCAGGCAAGAGGAGGCTGGCCGCCGCCAGCAGCAGATTGAGCTTCATCAGGGGCGTCCCTCTTCGTGCGCGATGACGGCGCCCGCCAACGGTCTAGTTGGGCGCCGGCTCGACCTTCAGTTCCGTCCCTTGTACCGCGGCCACCCGCACCCGGGTACCCTTGACCATGTCGGGACCGGTGACGCTCCAGCTTCCGTCGCCCAGGGTGATGCGACCGCGTCCGTTCAGGATGGCTGAGTCGAGCACGAGGGTCTGGCCGACCAGCGCATCGCCGCGGGCGTTCAGCGAGTTGGGCTTGGCGTCGATGTACTGCAGCCGTCGCAGCGTCTTGCGCAGGCCGACCGCCGCCACGACCGAGACGACGGCGAAGGTGAGGAGCTGCAGCTCGATCGAAAGGCCCGGCTCGACGAGCAGGACGAGCCCCGCCGCCACCGTGCCGATCGCGAGGAACAGGAAGACGACGCCCGGCAGCAGCATCTCGAGGACGAGGAAGACGGCGCCGAGCGCCCACCAGTACCAGAAGAGGACCCTGAGCATGACGGATCAGCCTGCGCTGGGGACCGAGCCGCGCGACCGCGACGTAGACTCGGCACCGCGCGCCTGCGCCTCCTTGGCGAGCTCGCCGATACCCGCGATCGAGGCCATGACGCCCGCCGCCTCGACGGGGAGGAAGAAGACCTTGGCGTTGGTGCTGGCCCCCATCTTGCCGAGCGCCTCGACGTACTTGGTGCCGAGGAAGTAGTTGGTCGCCTGAACGCCGTTGCCGGCGATCGCCTGGGCGACCATCGAGGTCGCCTTGGCTTCGGCCTCGGCCAGCCGCTCGCGCGCCTCGGCCTCGCGGAAGGCGGCCTCGCGCTTGCCCTCGGCGATCAGGATGGCCGACTGCTTGTCGCCCTCGGCGCGCTTGATGCTCGATTCGCGCACGCCCTCGGCCTCGAGGATGGTGGCGCGCTTCTCGCGCTCGGCCTTCATCTGCCGGCCCATCGAGGCCACCAGATCCTCCGGCGGCGCGATGTCCTTCAGCTCGACGCGCAGCACCTTGACACCCCAGGGGTTGGTCGCCTGGTCGATGACGGCGAGCAGCGTGTCGTTGATCTCGTTGCGGCGCGACAGGATCTCGTCGAGCGCCATGTTGCCCATGACCGAGCGGATGTTGGTGATCGCGAGGTTGGTGATCGCGAGGTGGAGGTTCTGCACCTCGTAGGCGGCGCGGGCCGCGTCGATCACCTGGTAGAAGGCCACGGCGTCGACCTGGACGGTGGCATTGTCCTTGGTGATGACCTTCTGTCCCGGCACGTCGAGGACGTTCTCCTGCATGTTCATCTTGCGGCCGACCGTGTCGATGAACGGCACGATCAGGTGGAGGCCGGGCGACAGGGTGCGCGTGTACTTGCCGAAGCGCTCGATGGTCCAGTTCGTCCCCTGGTTCACGGTCTTCACGCCGGCGAACACCAGCACCACCGCCACCACGACGAGCGCCAGCACGAAGATAAGAGCACCAGACATCGAATTGCCTCCCCGGACGTGGCGGCGAGCCTAACCCATGGCGCTGCCCCCGGCCATGGCGGAAGCTAGAATGCCGACGAGAGCCATGGAGACTCACTTTGGTCGATCCGATCTGGGAACCGCTGCGCGACTATCGCGAGTATCCGCCCAAGGAGATGGCGGCGCGCGCGGGAACATTTCACGCCGAGCTGAAGCGCCGGCGCACGGTGCGCGACTTCGACCCGCGGCCGGTGCCGCGCGAGGTCATCGAGACCTGCCTGAGGACGGCCGGAACGGCCCCCTCCGGCGCCAACCTGCAGCCCTGGCATTTCGCGGTCATCGAGGATCCAGCGGCGAAGAAGCGGATTCGCCTCGCCGCCGAGGAGGAAGAACGGGCCTTCTACGCCGGCCGCGCACCGAAGGAGTGGCTCGAGGCGCTGGCCCCGCTCGGCACCGATGCGGAGAAGCCGTTCCTCGAAGAGGCGCCCCTGTTGATCGCGATCTTCGCGCAGAGATCGGGAACGAGACCGGACGGGCGCAAGGTCACGCACTACTACGTTCCGGAGTCCGTCGGCATCGCCACCGGCTTCCTGATCGCCGCCCTCCATACCGCCGGCCTGGCGACGCTCACCCACACGCCGAGCCCGATGGGATTCCTGAACGAGATCTGTGCGCGGCCATCCTGGGAGAAACCGACGATCCTTCTCGTCGTCGGCTACCCCAAGGAAGGCTGCCGCGTGCCCCATCATGGCGGCCTGAGGAAGCCGCTCGACGAAATCAGCTCCTGGATCTAGCCGGCCGGATCTAGTCGGCGGCGGCGGCGAACTCGACGCTCTTCGGCGCACGACGGTCGGTGGCGAGCCAGCGGTCGAGGAAGCCGTCGATCCAGCGGTCGAGCGGCGGATCGTAGATCGGGTGCATCGACAGATGGACGCCGCGCTGCTGTGCGCCCGGCAACTTGAGCCGCTCGGCGGCGCTCAGAGTCCAGATTCCCTTCATCTCGAGCGTGACCTCGGGATGGAACTGGAAGCCGAAGGCGTTGGGGCCGCAGCGGAAGCCCTGCACCGGATAGCGGTCGTTGGTCGCCAGCAGCTCGCAGCAATCCGGGATGGTCATGCCCTCGCGGTGCCACTGGTAGACCTTCATCGGCCCTTTGAGCCACGCGCGGCCGGCGGCGGTCGGCTCGACGTCGACATAGCCGATCTCGACCAGGCCCTCGGGATGCGGGCCGACGCGGCCGCCGGCGGCGCGCGTCAGGAGCTGGGCGCCGAGGCAGAGGCCGAGGAACGGAACGCCCGCCTCGACCACCTTGGGAATCCAGTCGAGCTCGCACTTGATGCCGGCCAGCGTGCCGCAGTCGTTGGCCGACATGGGGCCGCCGAAGATCACCACGCCGGCATAGTCCGACATGTCCTCGGGCAGGTTGCAGCCGAGATTGGGGCAGAGGCGGTGGAGCTCGTATCCGCGCTTTTCCAGAAGGGCGCCGACCCGTCCGGGCCGCGAATGCTCCTGGTGAACGACGATTGCTACTTTCTTGGGCTTGTCAGCCGGTACCGTCATGGATTTGCAAGATAGGCGCGGGCTGTGGCAACGACAAGGCGGACCGGGGCGATCAGGCGGCGGAGGGACGAAATGGCGCGGCGGCTCGACTTCTACTTCGATTGCTCCAGCCCGTGGACCTACCTCGCCTTCCACGCCGTCCAGCCGCTGGCCGCCGAGACGGGCGCGGAAATCACATGGAAGCCCATCCTGGTCGGCGGCGTGTTCAACGCCGTCAACCAGGGGGTCTACGAGAACCGCGCCAGGCCCAATCCCCTGAAGCATGCCTACAGCCTGAAGGACATGCAGGACTGGGCGCGACTCTACGGGCTCGTCCTCAAGTTCCCGCCGACCGTCTTCCCGGTGAACAGCGTCAAGGCGATGCGCGGCGCGTTCGTCGCCCTCGACGAGAACAAGCTGGTGCCTTACGCGACAGCCGCCTTCGAGGCGTACTGGGGCGACGACCGCGACCTGTCCCGGGAGGACGTGCTGGCCGACATCGCCCGGCGCGCCGGGCTGGAACGGCAGCGCTTCTTCGCCGCCATCGAGACCGACGGCTGCAAGGCGCGGCTGCGCGCCAACACCGACGAACTGATCCGGCGCGGCGGCTTCGGCAGCCCGACGATCTTCGTCGGCGACGACATGTATTTCGGCAACGACCGCATGCCGCTGATCCGGGCGGCGCTGGAGCGCATCCCCGTGTAGCGCTGGGCGGTGCTCCGGATACGGCACCGCGCCGTCGGCGGCCCGCACGCGCTCACGAAGGCTTTACAGCGAAATCCCGGAGTTTTGGCTCCCTGGCGGGCGGTGCGCGGTATTTGCGTTTGAATCGCGCCTCTATCTGTTGTACCCGCTGGCGGTTTCCGGCCAACGCGTTGGGAGTGTACGGATGATCAAGAGGATTACGCAGGCGGCTTTGGTGACGGCAGGGCTGCTCGCGCTGGGGGCCTGCACGCTCGGCCAGGCCAAACCGACGGCGCCCGTCCAGAAGGCGGCCGCCCCGGACTACCAGGCGCCGGTTCCGCCGCCGCCCGCCGCCGGCAACATCCGGGCGATCTGCTACAATGCTGCCGACCTCGCCGTCGTGCGTGCGCGCATGGTGCAGCAGGAACTGCAGGTCGTGACCTTGCAGTGCCAGGGCACCGGCGGCCGCCGCGCCTACGAGACGGTCTACGCCGATTTCGTCGGCAAGTTCCGGCCTGAGTTCGCGACCAACTCGCGCAGCCTGGCGCAGGTCGCTTCCCGCAAGCGCTTCAACGTCGACCAGTTCGTCACCGAGATCGCCAACCGCACCGCGCAGCGCGCGCCGACCGACAAGGACTTCTGCGCCCGCGGCAAGCGCGCCTTCGACTGGGCGATGGACCCCAAGGTCACCTCGCTCGACCAGGTGCCGCCGCCGTACGATCTCGGTCCCGAGATGAACATCTTCGCCTGCCCCGCCCAGTAACGGGCCAACAAGCGGCGACAGAGACGAAACGCAAAAAAAAGGCGGTCCCGCAGGACCGCCTTTTCGATTGGGCCAGAAGCCCGCGTTACTGGATCACGATCTCGACGCGGCGGTTCTGCGGCTCACGCACGCCGTCCTTGGTCGGCACGAGCAGCGCCGTCTCGCCGCGGCCGATCACGGTGATCTGGTCGGCCGGCACACCCTGGCGGACCAGCGCGGTCTTGACCGAAGCGGCGCGACGCAGCGACAGCGCCATGTTGTAGTTGGCCGGGCCCGACGTGTCGGTGTGGCCGGTGCAGGTGATGCGCGCGTTGCCGCCGGCCTTGGCCGTGGCGGCGGCTTCCTTGACGATGTCGTTGGCGCGCGGCGTCAGCGACGACTTGTCGAAGTCGAAGAACACCAGGAAGTTCTTGACCGGCGGCGGAGGCGGCGGGGCCGCCGCCTGCTGCGGTTCGTCGCAAGCGCCCAGCAGGAACGCGAACGCCATCACGGCGAACAGTTTCTTCAGCATGTACCCTCTCCCCCGATAAGCAGACAGCAGGAGGGATATTACCGCCGGCGCCGGGCGAGCGTCGACAAAATATGCATCAAATGTGTTGCATTGCGTGCGCAACGCGGCCGCCGCCGCCGGTGCCTGCCCCTGTTCCCGAAGTCGCCGCCCCGAGAACCGCGAGGTAGCCGGGCTTCAACTCCATATCGTGCCGGCGACCGGCGTCGATCATGGCGCGGTGGGCCGCCGGCAGCCGCCAGCAGGGCACGAACATGAACAGATGATGTTCGAGGTGGTAGTTGACCCAGTAGGGCGCCACCAGGAGCCGCATCAGGGGATTGGCGTAGGTGGTGCGGGTGTTGCGCAAGGGATCGTCGTTGTCGGGCACGACCGCGTGCTCGGCGATGTTCCGGATGCGACTCACGAGCTGGTACCAGGTGGCGAGCGGCAGCAGCCACAGGACCGGATAGAGCCACCAGTGGCCCGCCGCCGCGAGGACGCCGAACAGGCCGAGGTTCGCCAGGAGCGAGCGCCACTCCTTGCGTCCCAGATTGGCAAGGCGGGTGGCGAGGGCTGCATCGGCGGGGCCCATGGCGCGCCGGATCTGTTCGCCGCGGCGCAGGTAGGCGGTGCGACCGGTGAGGTCGCGCACGATCTTGCGGCGGAGACTCGCACGGCTGATCGGGAACGGTGCGGAGAGGCCGAGGTCGGGATCCTCGGCCTGCTGCGTGAAGCGATGGTGCTGCAGGTGATAGGGCCGGTAGAGCGCGAGGCTGGTGAAGACCGGCGCGGCGCAGAGCCATGTGCCGACCCAGTCGTTCGCCCGCTTGTCGGCGAACAGCAGCCCGTGCGCGGCGTCGTGCATCAGGATGGCGAGGCCGAGCTGCCGGCCGCCGATCACCATGACGGCGAGCAGGAAGGTGAACGGGTTGGGCCACCACACGAACAGCGCCATCGCGCCCGCGATCAGCGCCCAGGCGTGCAGCACGAGCAGCGCGCCCGCGACGTTCGACTTCGTACCGAGCGCGCGCGTCTGCTCCAGCGTGAGATAGGTGCCGATCCGGCTCATCGCCGGCGAGGCTGGGCGCGGCACGCGCGGCTGTCAACGCCGCGGCCGACCGGCTATCGTCCGACCATGCAACGAAAGACCATCCGCACCGACGTGCTGGAGATCGCCTGCGAGGAGCACGGGCCGCCGGACGGCCCGCCCGTCATCCTGCTGCACGGCTTCCCCTACGACGTTCGCGCCTGGGACGAGGTCGCGCCGGCGCTGGCCGCCGACGGCTGCCGCGTGCTGGTACCGTGGCTGCGCGGCTACGGGCCGACGCGCTTCCTGGGGCCCGACACGCTACGCTCGGGCGAACAGGCGGCGCTGGGCAGCGATCTCCTGAAGATGATGGATGCGCTGGGCATCGAGCGTGCGGCGCTGGCCGGCTACGACTGGGGCGGCCGCGCGGCCTGCATCGTGGCGGCGCTGTGGCCCGCGCGCGCGCGCTGCCTGATGAGCTCGACCGGCTACAACATCCAGAACATCGCCGCCTCCGGCGAGCCCGCGCCGGCCGAGGCCGAACACCGCTTCTGGTACCAGTACTATTTCCACACCGAGCGCGGCCGCGCCGGCCTCACGAAGAACCGCCGCGACATCTGCAAGCTGCTCTGGAAGCTCTGGTCGCCGGAATGGCGGTTCGACGATGCGACCTTCGACAAGACCGCGCCCGCCTTCGACAATCCCGACTTCGTCGACGTGGTGATCCAGTCCTACCGCCACCGCTACGCCTACGCGAAGGGCGACCCGGCGCTGGAGCCGATCGAGGCCCAGCTCGCCCGGCAACCGAAGATCTCGGTGCCGACCCTCAACCTGCACGGCGCCGCCGACGGCGTCGGCCCGGCGCCGCAGACCGACACCCAGGGCCGGCATTTCACCGGCCCCTACGAGCGTCGCCTGATCCCGAAGGCCGGCCACAACGTGCCGCAGGAGGCGCCCGCCGCGACGGTGGCGGCGCTGCGCGACCTGATGAGCGCAAATCCCTAGTCGAGGGTCTCGAGCAGCCGCGCGCAGAGGTAGGTCCGCGGCACCAGCGACGAGTAGTAGATCTGCTCGTCGATCGCGTGCGCGCCCTTGCCGTCGGCGCCAAGCCCGTCGAGCGTCGGGATGCCCAGCGCCGCGGTGAAGTTGCCGTCGCTGCCGCCGCCGGTCAGCGGCACATCCTGCAGCTCCTTGCCGATCTCGCGGTAGATCGCCTGCGCCTTCTGGAAGAGATCGGCGATGCCGGCATCCTTCTGGTAGGGTGGCCGGTTCATCTCGCCCGTGACTTCGAGCGTCACGTCCTTGCCGATCGGCTCGAGGTTCAGGAACCAGTGAGTCATCTCCTCCGCGAGCTGCTGGGAGGGCACGCGCAGGTCGACCTCGATCGAGCATTCGGCCGGTGTGACGTTGACGCCCGTGCCGCCGCGGATCAGGCCGACATTGCAGGTGATGCCGCGCGCATAGTCGGTCTTCTCCTCGATGCGCACGATCTGCCTGGCCATCTCCAGGATGGCGCTGCGGCCGTCCTGGTGGCGCACGCCCGAATGTGCGGCGCGGCCCTTCACCTTGAGCGTGAAGCGGCCGACGCCCTTGCGCGAGGTCACGACCTTGTCGCCGTCGCGGCCGGGCTCCATCACCAGCGCATACTTGTGGCCGCGCGCCGCCTCCTCGATGCGGGCGCGCGAGGTCGGGCTGCCGACCTCCTCCTCGGGAATGAACAGGAAGGTGACGGGCAGCCTGGGACGCTTGCCCTGGCGGACCAGATGGCGCAGCGCGTAGTAGGCGATGTAGCCGCCCGCCTTCATGTCGTAGATGCCGGGGCCGAAGATGCTGTCGCCCTCGCGGCGCACCTTCAGCTCCTTCTCGATCATGCCGATCGGATGCACCGTGTCGAGATGGGCCAGGATCAGGATGCCCTTCCCCTCGCCCCCCAGGTTCCAGTCAGGAGGTGTCTTCGCCTCGAGGATGTCGCCGAACCCGTCGCGGCCGGGGATGCGTTCGAGCTTCAGCCCGAGGTCCTTCATCTGGCCCTCGACATGGTCGACGACCTTGTTGACCGACTTGGCATCGTGGCTCGGGCTCTCGATCGAGACCCACTCCACGATGCCCTCGAGCACCTCGTCGGCGTCGATCCTGGGTTCGTTCTTCATCCTCTCGGCGGCCATCGGCTCCACGCGCTCCTCAGATCGGATCCCAGGTGAAGTATTCCGGCGAGCGCTTGAGGTCGGTGAAGAAGGGCTTCATCGACGGCACCGCGTGCTCGGCGATGCCCTCCAGGGTCCAGCCCTCGGAGTTGTGCACCGAGCGCACCGGGCGGTTGGCGTTGAACAGCATGATCTCGTTCATGCGCACGCCGAAGATCTGCGAGGTGATGCCCTGCTCCTGCGCCGAGTCCGACAGCAGGTAGACGGCCATCGGCGCGATCTTGGCCGGCGTCATCTTCTTGGAACGCTCGAGCCGGGCCTTCTGCGCCTCGGTGTCGGCGGGGATGGTGCCGATCATGCGCGTCCAGGCGAACGGCGAGATGCAGTTGGAGCGGACGTTGAACGCCGCCATGTCGAGCGCGATCGAGCGCGAGAGCCCGATGATGCCCATCTTGGCCGCCGAGTAGTTGGCCTGGCCGAAGTTGCCGACCAGGCCCGAGGTCGAGGTGAAGTGCACGAAGGCGCCCGACTTCTGCTCCTTGAAGTAGTTGGCGGCGGCGCGGCTGGTGTTGAACGAGCCGTTGAGATGGACGTCGATCACCATCTTCCAGTCCATGTGGCTCATGCGATGGAAGATGCGGTCGCGCAGGATGCCGGCATTGTTGATGACGCCGTCGATGCGGCCGAAGTTCTCGACCGCGGCCTTCACCATGCGCTCGGCGCCGGCCGGATCGGACACGCTGTCGCCGTTGGGAACGGCCTTGCCGCCGAATGCCGCGATCTCCTCGCAGACCTTCTGCGCGGGCGTCGCGTTGCCCGAGCCCTCGCCGTCGACCGCACCGCCGAGATCGTTGACCACGACCTTGGCGCCCTCGCGGGCCGCCAGCAGCGCCATCTCGCGGCCGATACCGCCGCCCGCGCCGGTGACCAGCACGACCTTGTCCTTCAGCATGTTCGCCATCGTCTTCTTCTCCCTCTCCTCAAGAGTCGATTTTCGGGGGCCGTGGCGCCCTGCGCAACAGGCGGCCGCTCAGCAGAATGGCCACGGCGAACGGCGCGAGGCCGACGACCAGCGGCATGGCGATGTAGCGGCTGCCGACCACGGTCAGCACCGCCACCGTCACGGTGCCCATCGCGCCCATGCCCATCTGCGCCAGGCCGGCGAGCGAGGAGGCCGTGCCGGCCAGCTTGGGATACATGCCGACGGCGCCGGCATTGGCGTTGGCCACGATCAGGCCGGTGCCGAAGCTCAGCACGACGTGCGGACCGACGATCGCCCACCAGGTCACGACATCGGCAAGCGCCATGGCTGCCATCCACACCAGAGCCGCCACGTGGAACCAGCCGGAGTGAATGATGATCGAGGTCGGCGAGACGCGGCCGACCAGGCGATTGTTCACGAAGGTGCCGAGCGTGAAGCCGCCGACCGACAGGAGCACGATGAGGCCGAACTCCCGGGGCGAGAAGCCCAGCGTCTCCTGCAGGATGAACGGCACGCCGGCCAGCATCCCGAAGTTCAGCGCGAAGGCGAAGCCCAGCGGCAGGATGTGGCCGAGGAAGCGGCGGTCGCGCAGCATCTCGCCCGAGCCGCGCAGCAGGCTCGACAGGTCGATGCGCTCGCTGCGGTACCTGTTGGTCTCGCCGAGCCCCAGCAGCACGATCACGAACAGGCCGGCACCGAAAGCGCCGACGAACCAGAAGGTCGCGCGCCAGCCCAGCCATTCGCCGAGGAAGCCGCCGATCAGCGGCGCCAGCGACGGTGCGATGTTCTGGCCGAGCGAGATCCAGCTCATGACCAGCGGCATCTCCTGGAAAGTGTAGGCGTCGCGCGTCAGCGCGCGGCCCAGCACGGCGCCCGAGGCGGCGCCCAACCCCTGCAGGATGCGGAGCCCGATCAGGCCCGCGATCGAGGGCGCGAAGGAGCAGGCGAGCGTTGTCAACGCGAAGAACAGCAAGCCGCCCAGCAGCACCGGCCGCCGGCCGTAGCGGTCGCTCAGCGGGCCGTAGAAGAGCTGGCCGACGGCGAAGCCCAGCATGTAGGTGGTGAGCGTGAGCTTGACGTTGTCCGGCGTCGCCACCAGGTCGTGGCCGACCGACGGCATGACCGGCGTATAGATGCTCATGGTCAGCGGGCCGAAGCTGCCGAGCGCCACCAGCAGCGCAATGTAAGCGGTCGACCGCGGTGCCAACGTCACGACAGCGTCACTTCGGCTTGGCTTCCGCAGCACCCTCGGCGCCGAAGTCTCCACCCAGCGGCATCTGCTCCTGCGCTCGTGTCATGCGCGGATAGTAGTGGCGAAACGCCGCGCGGATCTCCTCGAACGGGATGTCGGCGAAGACCCCGCGATAGGCGAGATATTCCATGTGCCGGCGGCCGGAGAGGTCGAACGGATGGTAGATCGAGTCCGACACCGCATCCCATTCGAGCGGCTTCAGGCCGAACTTCTCGGTGAGCTCGCGGTTGAAGGCAGGCGTCGCCTTGATCCAGCTTCCGTCCAGCCAGACATCGGTATAGCCGTGATAGTAGAAGACGTCGCTGCCCATCAGCTCGGCGAGCCGCTTCGTCGTCATGTGGTTGCGCACGTCGGCGTAGCCCACGCGCGCCGGGATGCCCGCGGCACGACAGACCGCAGCCATCACGCCCGCCTTGTTCACGCAGTAGCCGTGGCCCGCCGCCACGGTCGTGCTGGCGCGATAGGCCTCGCGCTTCATCGGCGTGTTGTAGGGATCGTAACGCAGCTCGTCGCGCACCGCGTAGTAGAGCCGCAACGCCTTGTCGCGGTCACTACCTTGTCCCGCCACGCGGCTTGCAAAAGCCATGATCGTGGGGTGTGTTGAATCGAGCAGATCGCCGGGCTGCCGGTAGGCCTCGAAGGCGGCGCCGTCGCGCACGACACCGTCGTCCGGGGTCTTGAGAGAATCGAAGTCCATGCCGGGCAAATCCTTGTGCGGCGTTCTTTAAGGCAAGGGGCGGGAAAGTCCATGAGCGACGACGCGCATTTCGGCCATGCGCATATGGTGCGCTTCGAGCGGACGCTGCCGGGTCCTCCCGAACGGGCCTGGGCGGTGCTGACGGACACCGCGCAGTTGCCCGGCTGGTACGGCGAGGGCCGCATCGAGCCGCACCTCGGCGGCGCCGTAGAGCTGATGGGCGGCCACATAAGGGGCGTCGTCACGCAATGGCAGCCGGCCGTGCGCCTCGCCTACACCTGGAACGTGTTCAATCCCGGCGAGGCGGTATCGCAATACCCCGAATCCTACCTGACCTTCACCCTGGCTGCGGCCGGCGACGGCACGGCGCTGACGCTCGAGCACCTGCCCGTTCTCGAGCAGTTCGTAAAGCTGAACGCCATGGGCTGGCACACCTATCTCGATATGCTGGACGCCCTCGTCCGTGGCACGGTGCTCGAGGCGCGCGACACCTACATGACGGCCAACGCCAAGCGCTACGGCGTCGATCTCGCCAACCCGCTGGGTTGATCATGAGGTCCTCTCCGCCGCGAAGCAGGGGAGAGGGCACGTGACAGCGCCCGACCTAGAGCGACGGCGGCGCGTCGGCGTCGGACTTGATCAGGAAGTGCGCGTTGGCGGTGGCCACCGGTTTTGAGCGGTCGTCCTGCCAGGCCTCGGCGAAGACATTGACCATGCGCCGGCCCTGCTTGGTCACCTTGGCGGCGGCGATCACGTCCACGGGACGCGCCGAGCGCAGATAGTCGACGGTGATGTTGACGATCTTCGGCACCGTCTCCGTCTCGGTCTCCCAGAGGAGATGGAAGATCGCCGCCATCTCGAGCATGGCACCGAGTGTGCCGCCGTGGATCGCGGGCAGGAACGTGTTTCCGATGAGCTCGTCGTGGAAGCGCATGCGCGTCAGCAGCTCGCCGGTGCCGTTCTCCGGCGCGATGCGCATCCAGCGCGCGTAGGGTATCGCCTCGGCGAGGCGGGCCACATCGCCCGACTTGCGGACCTCGGCGAGGCGCTGCAGCAGCGCGCTCACGTCTTCTCCTCCGCGGACACTTGCCCCGACACCTGCGGCCGCGTCGCCTTGCCCTTGGTGCCGAGCATGAAGGTGCCGGCCGCCGCGGCGATCGGATTCTTCGGGTCGCCGTGATGGGCGAAGGCCCTCGTGAAGGCCACCGAGCGCGTGACGTGGTAGCACTCGGCCTCGGCGATCACCGCCCTGCCCGGCTCGGCGGGGCGCACATAGTCGATGCGCAGGTCGAGGGTCGCGAAGGGCTCCGGCGCCTTCAGCATGGTCGCCACCGACATGCCGCAGCAGCCGTCGAGCATGGCGGTGAGCGGCCCACCCGCCAGCACGCCGGTTTCGGGATTGCCGACCAGTTCCTCGCGCCAGTCGAGCTGCATGGAGGCGAATCCCTTGCCGGCGCCGATCACCTTCAGCCCCAGCGCCTTGCTGTGCGGGATCGCATCGGAAAACCACTTCTGGAACAGTGCGATGCGCTCGGCCTTGTCCATCTAGAGTCCCATCTGGCGGGCCGCGAGATCCTTCATGATCTCGACCGAGCCGCCGCCGATCGACATCACCTTGGTCTCGCGATAGATGCGCTCGACCTTGGCGCCGCGCAGGTAACCCGCGCCGCCGAACACCTGCATCGCCTCGTTGGCGCAGAACTCCATGGTCGAGGTGGCGAGATTCTTCAGCATGCAGATCTCCGCGACCGGCTTCTCGCCCTGACCGACCCGCCATGCCAGAAGTTCGAGCGTCGACTTCACGGCGTTGATACGCATCGCCATGTCGACCAGCCGATGACGCACGACCTGGTTGGCGATCAGCGGCTTGCCGAAGGTGTGGCGCTCGCGCGCGTAGGCGATCGCCTCGTCGAGGCACACCTTGGCGTAGCCGCAGGCGCCGGCCGACATGCCGAGCCGTTCCTGGTTGAAATTCAGCATGATGCCGATGAAGCCGCGGTTCTCCTCGCCGATCAGGTTCTCGACCGGCACGCGCACGTTGTCGAAGAAAAGCTGCGCGGTGTCGGACGCCCACCAGCCCATCTTCTTGAGCTTGGTGCGGCCGAAGCCCTCGCGGTCGCGCTCGATCAGCAGCAGCGAGACCCCGCCGGCGCCCGGCCCGCCGGTGCGCACCGCGACCGTGTAGTAGTCGGCGCGCATGCCCGAGGTGATGAACATCTTCGAGCCGTTCACCACGTAGTGGTCGCCCTCGCGCCGCGCGGTGGTCCTGAGGTTCGCGACATCGGATCCACCCGAAGGCTCCGTGATGGCGAGCGCCGAAATCTTCTCGCCGGCCAGCACCTCGGGCAGCACCTTGCGCTTCATCCATTCCGGTCCCAGCGCGGCGATGGGCGGCGAGCCGATCGTGTGGCTGTTCAGGCTGGCGTTGAGGCCGCCGCTGCCGTGCCGCGCCATCTCCTCGGCCTTGATGATGCCGAAGAACGGATCGGTCGGTACGCCGCCATAGGCCTCGGGGAAGCCGAGCTGCATCAACCCTGCAGACGACGCCTTGCGGTAGAGCTCGCGCGGGAACTCCTCGGCCTCGTCCCAGCGGTCGACATGGGGCATGATCTCGCGCTCGACGAAGCGCCGGACGGTCTGGCGGAACGCCTCGTGTTCCTCTGTGTAAAACGGCGACGGAGAGCTGCCCGAGGGGGCGGCCTGCGCGGCGAGCGACATGGGTTTCTCCGCAGTGCGCGTTGGTGTGCGCACAGTACCGCGGCCGCCCCGAAAATCCATTGACTCTCCGCAGGACGGCCATGTCTTATGGCCGCGCTTCGCGAAAATCAGGCCGTCCCCAAGAAGCGCGAGGCGGAACAGGCCGGAGTACAGGGTAGGAGAATGCTCGATTTCATCCAGCAGCTCGTCAGCGGCATCGCGCTCGGCTGCGTCTATGGGCTGATCGCCCTGGGCTTCGTGCTCATCTACAAGGCGACGGAAGTCGTGAACTTCGCCCAGGGCGACCTGATGATGCTGGGCGGATACTTCGTGTTCACCTTCATCGGCCTGATGGGCATCGACTACTGGCTGGGCTTCCTGTTCGCCGTCTGCGGCATGGCCGTATTCGGCATGGCCACCGAGCGTGTGCTGGTTCGGCCCATCCTGGGCTACCCGCAGTTCTCGATCGTCATGGCGACGATCGGGCTCGGTTATTTCCTGCGCTCCGTCGCCGGCATGATCTGGGGCACCGACGACCTCAAGATCGACACCCCGTTCTCCCAGGGCGTGCTCAAGATCGGCGACCTGGTGCTGGCGCACGACAAGCTTTCGGTGATCGTCGCCACCGTCATCCTCTGCGCCGTCCTCTACGCCTTCTTCAACTACACGCGCATGGGCACGGCGATGCGCGCCACGTCGGAGAACATGCTGGCCGCCTACTACATGGGCATCCCGGTGAAGCGTGTCGTGTCGCTGATCTGGGCCATCAGCGCGGCGGTCGCGGCGACCGCCGGCGTGCTGCTCGCGCCCATCACCTTCATCCATTCCAACGTCGGCCTCGTCCTCGGCCTCAAGGCCTTCCCGGCGGCGGTGCTGGGCGGGTTCGGCTCGATCCCCGGCGCCCTGGTCGGTGGGCTGATCATCGGCGTCATCGAGACGCTGGCCGGCTTCTACCTGCCGCAAGGCTGGAAGGACATCATGCCCTACCTCGTCCTGCTGATCGTGCTGCTGGTCCGGCCGCAGGGCCTGTTCGGCCTCAGCATGCGCAAGAAGGTCTGAGCCCATGCGTTTCGTCTTCAAGACCGACTACGACCAGGACATCCGCATCCTGAAGCACGGCGGCTACTGGTGGTCGTACGGCATCCTGCTCGCCGTCCTGATCGCCGCGCCCTACCTGATCGGCTCCTACCTGCAGAGCCAGCTCGTCTTCGTCTTCATCTATGCGATCGTCGGCGTCGCGCTGATGATCCTGACCGGCTTCACCGGCCAGGCCTCGCTCGGCCACGCCGCGTTCCTCGCCATCGGCGCCTACACGGCAGGGTTCCTGCAGAGCCTCGGCGTCCCCTTCATCGTCTACTTCGTGGCTGCCGCCGTCTTGACCGGCGTGATCGGCGCGCTGGTCGGCTTCCCGGCGCTCAGGCTCCACGGCATCTACCTGGTGATCGCCACCATCGCCTTCGCCTTCATCGTCGAGGAGATCCTCGCGCGCTGGGAGTCGGTGACGCACGGCAACGAGGGCATGCGCGTGCGCGCGCTCAACCTGCTCGGCCTGCCGATTCCGCGCGACAGTGACTACTTCTATTTCCTCTGCCTCGCCGTGCTGGCCGGCTCGATCCTTGTCGCGCTCAACCTGCTCCGCTCGCCGACCGGCCGCGCCTTCGTGGCGATCCGCGACTCCGAGACCGCCGGCAAGTCGATGGGCATCGACCTCGCCGCCTACAAGGTGAAGTCGTTCGCGATCAGCGCCGCCATCACCGGCATGGCGGGCGTGCTGTTCGCGCACAAGATGACCTTCATCAGCCCCGAGATGTTCACCCTGCTCCTCTCGATCGAGTTCATCATGGTGATCATCATCGGCGGCGCCTTCGGTGTGCACGGCGCGGTGCTGGGCGCAATCTTCATCGTCATGGTCGATCCGTTCCTGACGGCGCTGAAGGACGACGTGCCGGTGCTGGTGGCCAACCTCGCCGCCTCGCTCGGCATGGCCAAGGATGCCGCCAGCCAGCTCCGCGACCAGCTCGCCAAGATCGGCTCGGCGGCCGGCCTCAAGGGCGCGATCTACGGCCTGATCATCATGATGTTCATCCTGTTCGAGCCCTACGGGCTGTACGGGCGCTGGCTCAAGGTGAAGCTCTTCTTCCAGCTCTTCCCGCTCTACAAGAAGGCGACGTTCAAGCGGCAAAAGACGTACGTGAAGTCGGAGCGCAACCGATGAGCCTCTTCACGGTCGACGGCATCTCGCTGCAGTTCGGCGGCCTCAAGGCGGTCGACAACGTCAATTTCGCGGTCGAGAAGGGCGAGATCTTCACCATCATCGGCCCCAACGGCGCCGGCAAGACGTCGATCTTCAACCTGATCTCGCGGCTCTACAACCCGACCTCGGGCAAGCTGTTCTTCGAGGGCCGCGACATCACCGAGGTGCCGCCGCACCAGATCGCCAAGCTCGGCATCGCCCGCACCTTCCAGAACATCGAGCTGTTCGAGAACGCCACCATGCTGGCCAACCTGCTGGTCGGCCGGCACTGCCACGCCACGACGCAGATGTGGCAGGAGATGCTGTTCCTGCCCTCGGTGCGGCGCGCCGAGAAGGAGCACCGCCGCAAGGTCGAGGAGGTCATCGAGTTCCTCGACCTGCAGGCCTACCGCGACAAGCTGATCGCCGGCCTGCCCTACGGCGTGCGCAAGGTGATCGAGGTCGCCCGCGCGCTCTGCTCGGAGCCCAAGCTGATCCTGCTCGACGAGCCATCCTCCGGCCTCAACGTCGAGGAGACCGACGACATGTCGTTCTGGATCCGCGACATCCGGACCGAACTCGGCATCACCGTGCTGATGGTGGAACACGACATGACGCTGGTGAACCGGGTTTCCGACCGGGTTCTGGCGCTCAACTACGGCAAGGTGCTGGCGACCGGCACGCCCGCCGAGGTGCAGGCGCACCCCGACGTGATCGCGGCCTATCTCGGCGCCTGAGCGGAGTTCCCATGCCTCTCGACGCAAACGCAAGCGACGACGTCATCCTCAGGGTCTCGAACATCGAGAGCTACTACGGCCCGATCATGGCGATCCGCGGCGTCAGCCTCGCCGTGCCGCGCGGCAAGATCATCACCGTGCTGGGGGCCAACGGCGCCGGCAAGACGACGATTCTCAAGACCATCTCCGGCGTACTCGACCCGCAGAAGGGCACGGTCGAGTTCGAGGGCAAGCCGATCCAGCGGATGGACGCCGACAGGATCGTGCGGCTCGGCCTCAGCCACGTGCCCGAGGGCCGCGAGGTCTTCCCGTTCCTGTCGGTGCGCGAGAACCTCGCGATGGGCGCCTTCCTGCGCAACGACAAGGACGGCGTCGCGCAGGACCTCGAGCGGGTCTTCACCTACTTCCCGCGGCTGAAGGAGCGCATCGACCAGCCGGCGGGTTCGCTGTCGGGCGGCGAGCAGCAGATGCTGGCGATCAGCCGCGCACTGATGAACCGGCCCAGGCTGCTGCTGCTCGACGAGCCTTCGCTCGGCCTGTCGCCGATCCTGGTCAAGGAGATCTTCGGCATCATCAAGCGCGTCAACGCCGAGCAGGGCGTGTCGATCCTGCTGGTCGAGCAGAACGCCAAGATGGCGCTGGAGACGGCGCACTACGGCTATGTGCTCGAGGTCGGCCGCGTGGTGATGGATGACACCTGCGAGCGGCTGATGAGCAGCAAGGACATCCAGGAATTCTATCTCGGTGCCAAGGAAGAAAGCGCGCGCGGCGAGCGCCGCTGGAAGAAGAAGAAGAACTGGCGCTGAGCGGGGAGAGACCACCATGGCCAAGCAAGCGACCCTGACCGTTGCCGAGACCCTGCCGAAGAGCTTCGTGCTGTCATGCCGGACGCGCGGCGAGCAGCCGGCGATGCGCGAGAAGCTCTACGGCATCTGGAACGCGATCTCGTGGGCCGAGTGGCTGGAGCGCTCGCGCGCCGTGACCTACGCGCTGCACGAAATCGGCTTCCGGCCGGGCAACGTCGCCTCGGTTCTGGCCAACACGGTGCCGGAGTGGAACTATGCCGACTTCGGCATCCTGTGCGCCGGCGGCGTCTCGTCGGGCATCTACCCGACCGATTCGGCCAAGCAGGTCGAGTACCTGATCAACGATTCGAGCACGATGGTCCTGTTCGTCGAGGACGACGAGCAGCTCGACAAGGCGCTCGAGGTGCGCGAGCGCTGCCCGACCCTGAAGAAGATCGTGGTGTTCGACATGGAAGGCCTCTCTTCCTTCAGCGATCCCATGGTGGTCTCGCTCGACGAGTTCATGGCGGCCGGCCGCAACTACGCGCAGGGCAAGGAGGCGCTGTTCGACGAGCTGGTCGCCTCGCGCAAGCCCGACGATCTCGCGATCCTGGTCTACACGTCGGGCACGACCGGGCCGCCGAAGGGGGCGATGCACAGCCATCGCAACGTCGTCTACACGATGCAGAACTGCATGCATCCCGAGCTGTCGCTGTCGTGGTTCGAGGGCGACGAGCGGCTGGCCTTCCTGCCGCTCTGCCATGTCGCCGAACGGGTCGCCGGCAGCTACTATTCGGTGGCGACCGGCGTGTGCTCGAACTTCGCCGAGAGCCCCGAGACGGTGCCCGACAATATCCGCGAGGTGCAGCCCACCCTGTTCGGCGCCGTGCCGCGCGTCTGGGAGAAGTTCTACGCCGGCATCATGATCGCGCTGAAGGACGCCACGCCGCTGCAGCAATGGGCCTACAAGCAGGCGATCGCCGCAGGCTTCGCCATCGCCGACGCACGGCTGGCGCAGCGCCCGCCGTCGACGATGGAGAAGCTCAGGTTCCAGGCGGCCTACTGGCTGGTTCTGAAGAACATCCGCAAGATGATCGGGCTCGACCGCTGCCGCTGGCTGTTCACCGGTGCCGCGCCGATCTCGCCCGAGCTGATCCGCTGGTACCTGGCGCTCGGCCTCGACATGTACGAGGTCTACGGTCAGACCGAGAATTGCGGTTTGGCCACGGCGATGCCGGCCCAGGGCATCAAGCTCGGCACGGTCGGCAAGGCGGTGCCCTACGGCGAGGTCAAGGTCTCGCCGCAGGGCGAGATCCTGATCAGGGGCGACTTCGTCTTCATGGGCTACCTCAACCAGCCGGAGAAGACCGCCGAAACGGTCGACAAGGACGGCTGGCTGCACACCGGGGACGTCGGGTCGATCGACAACGAGGGCTACGTCAAGATCACCGACCGGATGAAGGACATCATCATCACCGCCGGCGGCAAGAACGTCACGCCGTCGGAGATCGAGAACCAGCTCAAGTTCTCGCCCTACATCAGCGACGCCGTCGTGATCGGCGACCGGCGCCCCTACCTCACCTGCCTGATCATGATCGAGCGGGAGACGGTCGAGAAGTTCGCGCAGGACCTCGACGTGCCCTTCACCAACTATGCGAGCCTGTGCCGCGCCAAGGAGGTGCAGGACCTGATCTGGTCGGAGATCGAGAAGGTCAACGCCAACTTCGCGCGGGTCGAGACGATCAAGCGCTTCTTCCTGATCGAGCAGCAGCTCACGCCCGAGGACGAGGAGCTGACGCCGACCATGAAGCTGAAGCGGACTTTCGTGAACAAGAAGTACAAGAACGAGATCGACGCCATGTACCGCTCCCAGGCCGCGTAGAGGGCCGGGTGCAGGACGCCCGGCCCTTTAAATCGGCCGCGGGCGTGTCATATTGAGTGCAAGCCGGGAAACACCGGACGGGAGGGGCTGGCGCCCGCTTCTCCTCGGTCAAGGACGGGCGCCGATTGCTTAGGAGGCAACGCTAATGAGACTACTGAAACCGGCCCTGCTGGGTGCCGCGGTCGGCCTCGCCGCCCTGCCGGCGTTCGCGCAGACCAAGGTCACCAACCAGGGCGTGACGGCCACCGAGATCGTCATCGGCACCCATCAGGACCTCTCCGGTCCGATCAAGGTGTGGGGTGTGCCCGTCCTGAACGGCATGCAGCTCGCCGTCGACGAAATCAATGCCAAGGGCGGCATCCACGGCCGCAAGATCCGGCTGATCGCCGAGGACACGCAGTACGACCCGAAGAAGGCCGTGCTCGCCAGCCAGAAGATGGTCGAGAAGGACAAGGTCTTCGCCATGGTCGGCCCGATGGGCTCGCCCACCGTGCTGGCGGCGCAGGATGTCCTGTTCGACGCCGGTGTCCCGCAGCTCTTCCCGCTGACGGCGGCGGAGTTCACCTACAAGTTCGACCCGGCCAAGCCGCAGGAGCGGCTGAAGTTCAACAACCTGCTGCCCTACGTCGAAAGCACGCGGGCGGCGGTCAAGTACATGGTCGAGTGGAAGAAGCCCAAGGCCCCCTGCATCATGTACCAGGACGACGAATACGGTAAGAACGTGTTCGACGGCTTCACGCAGCAGCTCACCGCCATGAACATGAAGCCGGCGTCGGTGACGACCTACAAGCGCGGTGCCTCGGACTTCGCCGCCCAGGCCGCCAAGATGAAGGCCGACGGCTGCGACCTGGTCGTGATGGGCACCGTCATCCGCGAGACGATCGGCCTGATGGCCGAGGCCAAGAAGATCGGCTTCGCGCCGATCTGGCTCGGCGCCACCCCGGTCAACGTGCTGGAGATCCCGGCGCTGGGCAAGGAGCTGGTCGAGGGCCTCTATGCCGCGGCCGGCTTCGTGATCCCCTACCGCGACACCTCGACGGGCGCGGTCAAGGAATGGTGCGAGGCCTACTTCAAGAAGTTCGGCATCGAGCCCAACAGCCAGGCGGTCATCGGCTACAACGCCGTCATGACCTTCGCCCACTACGCCAATCTGGCGGGCAAGGACCTGACCGGCCAGAAGCTGCTCGACGCGCTGGAGTCGGGCAACGAGTACAAGGACATCTTCGGCTCGCCGCCGACCAAGTTCTCGAAGACCAACCACCTGGCGACCACGATCACCCAGGTGCAGGAGATCAAGAACGGCCGCTGGGTGCTGGTGAAGGGCGACCTGCTCTTCTAGGCCCCAACTCTTCGGGGCCACCACCTCGTCGAAACGATCGGCCCGGGCGGGCAACCGCCCGGGCTTTTCATTCAGGCCGGGGGAACGGGCACCTTGTTGCGGCGCAGCTCCCGCTGCAGCACCGGGATGGCGGCGGCAGTCTGGCCTTCGTGACATTGTGCGATGGCGAGGCGGGCATCTATGTCGGCCTGCGTGCCGTCGTCGTCGTTGGTGCTGTCGCCCATCCCGCTGGCGACGTACTCGCCATAGGCCCAGCTCAGCTTGCTGCAGTAGGCCGCGGCCTGGTCGGCGGTCATGCCGGGCGGCGGGCCGCTCGCGGTCTGCGTGCAGGCCGTGGCGGTCAGCATGAGGGCGGCAAGGCCCGCGAGCTTCGGCGTCTTCATGGCGCTGGCACCGGCACCTTGTTGTTGCGCAGCTCGCGCTGCAGGGTGGGAATGCCGGCAGCGTAGTTGCCGTCCTGGCACTGCGCGATGGCCACGCGCGCGTCGATGTCGGGCTGCCCGCCGCCGACGCCCACGCCGCCCATCGCCGTGCTGACCCCGGCAACGTATTCGGCATAGGTCGTGGTGAGCTTGGCGCAGTAGGCGGCGGCCTGTGCGGTCGTCATGCCGGGCGGCGGCCCGGCCGCGGTCTGCGTGCACGCCGCGAGCCCCCCTGCAACCGTGACCAGTCCCAAGACAACGGCAAGCTTCGCCATGCGATCCTCCACGGCCGACACGCTAACGCACCGCGCGGTAAGCCGCTATGGTCGCAGCCGCATGAGCGATGAACTTTCCGGGAGGGTGGCGATCGTCACCGGCGGCGCATCGGGCATCGGCGCCGCTTCGGCCGCCCTGCTCGCCGGCGCCGGCGCGGCGGTGATCGTGGCCGACCTGCAGGACGGGTCGAAGGACGCGGCTTCCGGTCGCTTCGTCACCCACGACGTCGCCTCCGAGGAGTCCTGGCAGGCCCTGCTCGCCGACGTGCTGAAGCGCGAGGGCCGTCTCGACATCGTGGTCAACAACGCCGGCATCTCGGGCGGTGCGGGCACGCCCGAAACCACGACGGTCGAGAACTGGCAGCAGGTCCAGGCGGTCAACTCCGAGGGCGTGTTCCTCGGCTGCAAGTACGCCATCCGGGGCATGAAGCATCTGGGCGCCGGCAAGACAGCGTCGAAAGGCTCGATCGTCAACATCTCCTCGGTGGCCGGCCTGATCGGCAGCGCCGGCCCCACCGCCTACACCGCGAGCAAGGGCGCGGTGCGGCTGCTCAGCAAGAGCGTCGCCATGCACTGCGCCGAGCAGAAGTACGACATCCGCTGCAACTCGGTGCATCCGGGCGGCGTCGACACCGCGATCTTCAATCCGCTGTGGCAGGCGGTCGGTCACGAGGCGGGCAAGGCCTTCATCGGCAGCCGGCACCCGATCGGCCGCATGGCCGAGCCGCGCGACCTCGGCGAGCTGGTGCTGTGGCTGGCCTCGGACCGCTCGAGCTTCGTCACCGGCGCCGAGTTCACCGCCGACGGCGGCCTGACCGCGGGACTCGGGAGGTCGTTGATTGGCGCGCGTTGAGAACAAGGTCGTCCTGATCAGCGGCGGCGCCTCCGGCATCGGCGCGGCGACCGCGCGGCTGGTCGTGCACGAGGGCGGCAAGGCGGTGATCGCCGACCGTGACGAGGCCAGGGGCACGGCGCTGGCGACCGAGCTCGGCGCGGCGGCACACTTCGTGGCGCTCGACGTCGTCCGGGAGCCGAGCTGGCAGGCGGCCGTCGCCGCGACCACGCAGCGGTTCGGCGGCCTGCACGGGCTCTTGAACGCGGCCGGAGTGGGCGTCCGCAACACCATCGAGGATTGCAGCCTCGAAGAATATCGCCGCATCAACGACATCAACTCGATGGGAACCTTTCTCGGCTGCAAGGCGGCCATCCCGGCGATGAAGGAGTCGGGCGGCGGCTCGATCGTCAACATCTCGTCGGTGCTGGGACTGCGCGGCTCCGCCCAGGCGATGGCCTACTGCGCCAGCAAGGGCGCCGTGCGCACCCTCACCAAGAACGTGGCGCTGCACTGCGCCACCATGAAGTACAACATCCGCTGCAACTCGGTGCATCCCGGCTACATCGACACGCCGATGATCGCTCCGCGGCTCGCCCAGAACGTCGGCAACATGAGCGGCCGCCAGTCGCTCGAGGAGATGCACCCGCTCGGCCGGCTCGGCCGGGCGGAGGAGGTCGCCTGGATGATCCTCTTCCTGCTCTCCGAGGAGTCGGGCTTCTCGACCGGCTCCGAGTTCGTCTGCGACGGCGGGCTGACGGCTTAGCTCTTCATCCCGGTGATCGAGCCCGAGAGGGCGCGCGGATCGCGCCGGGGCCAGCGGCCGGCCTCGACCTGGCCGATGAAGTCGCCGACGAGGCGGTTGAACTGGTCGGGATCCTCGAGGTTGATCGTGTGGCCGCAGTTCGGCATCACCGCCAGCGCCGCGGTGGGGATCTCGCGCTTCATCAGCAACGCCGGCGCGAGGCAGGGCCAGTCCTCGTCGCCGGTCAGGATCAGCGTCGGCGCGGTCATCGCGCGCATCTTGTCCACCAGGTCGTAGAGCGACGGCCGCCGGCCCTGGCAGCCGATCTGGGTATTGGCCGAGCCCAGCGCCGAATGCTCGGCCAGCGCCTTCTTGAACTCGGCGAAGCCACGCGGATCCTTGTTCTCGAACTGGACGCGCGTCGGACCGTAGGCGTACTTCTCGGCGAAGGCGGCCATCCCCTCCTCCAGGAGCGACTTCGCCACCACCTCGACCTCGGACCTGAACTTCGCCTGCTCCTGCCTCTCCGCGCCGTAGCCGACGCCTGCCACGACCAGCGAGCGCGCCCGCGAGGGATGGCGGAAGCCGAAGTGCAGGCTGGCGAAGCCGCCCATCGACAGGCCCACGACATGGGCCTTGTCGATCCCGAGATGATCCATCACCGCCAGGATGTCGTCGGTGGCGCGGTCCTGGCTGTAGCTCGCGGCCTTCTCCGGCACGTCGGACGGCGGATAGCCCCGCGCGCTGTAGGCGATGCAGCGGTAGCGCCGGCCGAAGTGGCGCATCTGCGCCTCCCAGGAGCGATGGTCGGCGGCGAACTCGTGGACGAAGACGATCGGCGCGCCCGCGCCCGTCTCCTCGAACCAGAGTTTCACGCCGTCGTCGGTGGTCGCATGAGGCATCGTTTTTCTCCGGGTCGGCCCTGACTTTAGATCATGTGGCGGTTCGGTGACGGAATGATAGGCTTTTTCGATGAGCGAGATCGGGACCGGCCTGCAGAACGCCTCGGGCATCCGCACCGCCATTGCGCGGGCGGGCTACGCCTTCGTCG
>CAYQAY010000049.1:0-5963 GCA_964415585.1 uncultured Reyranella sp. | reverse complement strand
CAGAACGCCTCGGGCATCCGCACCGCCATTGCGCGGGCGGGCTACGCCTTCGTCGAAGCCTCCGACATGCGGACGGCCCTCGCCCGCTTCGGCACGCTCGCCGACTGGCCGGCCTTCGTCGAGAGCTGGAACGACCTCGAGGTCGACACCTACATGGGCGACGGCGGCCGCTACCGGCGCCGCCGCTTCGGCGTGTGGTCGGCGGAGCGGCGGGGCCCGATCGTGCGCGGCCCGCACCAGGCCCACTTCCAGACGCTCGACTACAACACGCTGAACGGCGGCATCGAGCGCTGGTTCAAGCCGATCGCCGACGCGATCGGCGACGGCGCCTCGATGCGCACCGTCCTCGAATACTGCCGCGCCCTGTTCGGCCGCCTCGCGCCCGACACCGCCCGCTGGCACATCGAGGCGCACCAGTTCCGCATCGAAGCCAAGCAAGGCGAGCAGGGCAAGCCGACGCCCGAGGGCATGCACCGCGACGGCGTCGACTACGTGCTCGTCCTCCTCATCAACCGCCGCAACATCCGGAGCGGCACCACGACAGTGCACGACCTCGACAGGCGCACGCTGGGCTCCTTCACGCTGACCGACCCGCTCGACGCCGCGCTGGTCGACGACGGCCGCTGCTACCACGGCGTCACGCCGGTCGAACCCGAGAACCCCGCGCAGCCGGCCTATCGCGACGTGCTGGTCGTGACGTTCAAGAAGCGGCCGACGACCTAAGCCGCGACCGCCATCCGCGCGATGGTGCAGCTCACGGCGAAAATCGGGATCGGCTCGCAGAACTCGACCGTTCCCCTGGCGCCCTTCGCGGCCGCCGCGGCGGCGATGAAGGTGCGGATCTCGAAGCCGCCCTGCCCGGCCTGCCGATAGGTCTCGGCGTCGCTGTAGGAGAGCAGCGCCTCGCGGTCGTTGGCCGACCAGCGCGCCAGGAACTCCCGGTCCCACTCCTCGTTGATCTTGCCCGAGTCGGGCGTCGCCGGCCAATGGGAGATGCCGCCGGTGCCGATCAGCGCGATGCGCTCGGGCACCGCGTCGGCCGCGCGCCGCAGCGCCTCGCCGAACGCCCAGGCGCGCGCCAGCGGCGCGAGCGGCGGGCCCTGGCAGTTGATGTTGGCCGGCACGATCGGCAGGTCGTAGTCCGGCGTCAGGAAGTGCAGCGGCACCGAGATGCCGTGGTCGAACTTCCACTCCTCGGCGTAGGCCACGTCGACCGTCTGCATGACGTTCTCGATCAGCCGGCGCGACAGCGCCTTGTTGCCCGGCACCCTGGTGCGCCTGATCCTGAGGAACGCCTCGTCCTCGATCGGCCCTTCGTAAGCGTCGGCCATGCCGATGGCGAAGGCCGGCATGTTGTTCATGAAGAAATTGGCGAAGTGCTCGGCCGCGATCACGACCAGCGCGTCGGGCTTCGTCGCGCGGATGTCGTCGCCCATGCGGCGGAAGGCGCTCTCCAGCGCCTGCCGCGTCTGGGTGTCGGCACGGTCGGCGCGCGCGGTGATGCCGGGCGCGTGGCTGCAGGCGCCGCAATAGACCAGAGGCATCAGCGGTTCTCCCGTTCCCTCTTGAGGCGGGCATCGTGCGCCTCGACGCCCTCGTAGCCGGTGGCGGCATAGACGCCCTCGCGCACCTGGCCGTGATCCCTGAGCCCCTGCCGCATGCGCTCGAGATAGTCGGGCCACTCGATCCTGTGGAGCGCCGCGAAGTGCATCAGGAGCTGGCCGTTGACGCCCAGCACGTAGAGCAGGCCGATGTCGGGTTTCGTGAGCGCACCGGTCTCCTCGGCCGTCAGCTCGTACTCGGCCAGCACCGCGTCCCGCTCGCTCGCATAGCGTTCGCGCGTGCGGGGGTCGCGGTTGAGCTGATAGATCAGCTTCTGGACCTGGTAGAGGCTCATCGGACCAACCTCATCCTGAGGAACCGTGCGCAGCACGGTGTCTCGAAGGATGGGCAACACCACGAATCGTCGGCCCCTTCGAGACGCAGCCCTTCGGCCTGCGCCTCAGGGTGAGGTATGCGCGTCACAAACATCGCTATTCCAGCTTCACGCCCGAGGCCTTGACGATCTCGGCCCAGCGTGCGCGCTCCTTGGGGATGAACGCCATGAACGACGACACGGGATCTCCCACCAGCCGCACGCCGCGGGCGGCGAACTGCTCGACGAGCTTCGGGTCCTTGAGGATCTTCGCGGTCTCGGCGTTGAGACGGTCGACGATCGCTTTCGGCGTGCCCGCGGGCGCCACCAGCGCGAACCACGAGGAGGCCTCGAAGCCCGGCAGGCCCGCCTCGGCCGCGGTCGGCACGTCGGGCAGGATCGGCAGGCGCTGCGGGGCGGCCCAGGCGAGCACGGTCAGCGCGCCGCTCTTGACGTGGCCCACGACCAGCGGCGGGTTGTCGACCAGGCCGTCGATCTGGCCCGCGACGAGATCCTGCACCGCGGGCGCCGCCCCCTTGTAGGGCACGTGCGCCAGCTTGATCTTCGCCGCCTGCTCCAGGAGCACGATGGCGAGGTGCGTCGTGGTGCCGTTGCCGGCCGAGCCGAAGTTGAGCTTGCCCGGCTCCGCCTTCGCCTTGTCGATCAGCTCCTTCAGGGTCCGGAGCCCGGTCTTGGGGTTGACCACGACGATGTTGGGCATGTCGCCCACCACGGTGATCGGTGCGAAGGCCTTGTCCGGATCGAACGGCATCTTGCCGTAGAGGAACTCGTTGATGGTCAGGATGCCGGCCGAGGCCAGCAGCAGCGTGTGGCCGTCGGGATCGGCCTTGGCCACGATCTCCGCGCCCACGTTGCCGCCCGCGCCCGGCTTGTTGTCGATGATGACCTGCTGGCCCAGCGCCTCTTGCAGGCCGGGCTGGATCGCCCGCGCCAGCAGGTCGGCGACGCCGCCCGGCGGGAACGGCGCCACGATGCGGACGGGCTTCGATGGATAGGTCTGCGCCCCGGCGGCCGTCGAAAGCAGGACGCCGAGAATCGCGATCAGAACGCTTGTGCGCTTCATTGTTTCCTCCCTGAAAAACCTCACCCTGAGGAGCACCGCGTCGGCGCATTCACATGCGCCTGTAGCGGTGCGTCTCGAAGGGTGGGACCAGTCTTGTTGTTGCTCACCCTTCGAGACGCGGCCCCGCGCGGGGCCGCTCCTCAGGATGAGGTGCAAGGGCGTGCTTCCAGCGAAAGACTAGCCGCCGATCGTCACCCCCGCATCGGCGATGATGGTCTGGCCGGTGATGAAGGCGCCGGCCTTGCCGGCCAGCATGACGGCGATGCCGCCGATGTCGTCGGGTTCCCCGATGCGGCGCAGCGGCGCGGTCTCGAGGCGCTTGGCGAGGTACTTGGGATCGTCCCACAGCGCCTTGGCGAAGTCGGTCTTCACCAGGCCGGGCGCGATGGTGTTCACGCGGATATTGTCCGGCCCGTACTCCAGCGCGAGGTTGCGGGCGAGCTGCATGTCGGCGGCCTTGGAGATGCAGTAGGCGCCGATCACCGGCGAGCCGCGCACGCCGCCGATCGACGAGACGATGATGATCGAGCCGTCCTTCTTCGCCCGCATGTCGGGCAGGCAGAGATTGACCAGCCACATGTTGGACAGGATGTTGTTGTGCATCACCTTCATGAACACGTCGTCGGGCAGCTTCTCGTTCGGCCCGTAGTACGGGTTGGAGGCGGCGTTGCAGACCAGCACGTCGACCGGGCCGAGCTGCTTCTTCGTCTCGGCGACCAGCCGCTCGACCTGCGCCTTGTCCGAGATGTTGCAGGGGATCACCGTGGCGTCGCCGCCGGCCGCGCGGATCTCGGCGGCCGCCTCCTCGCAGACCGGCGCCTTGCGCGAGGAGACCACGACCCGGGCGCCGGCCAGCGCGAGATGCAGGGCGATCGACTTGCCGATGCCCTTGCTCGAGCCGGTGACGATGGCGACCTTGCCGGTCAGGTCGAAAAGCGGCGATGGCATTCTGGTTCCTCCACCCCCACTCTGTATCTCTCCCCCGCCAGCGGGGGACGGGCTGGGGAGGGGGAAGGGTTTGTGTCGCACGAAACGCGAAAAATAAAAATTCCGGATCGCGCGCGCCGCCGGCGGTGGAAACCCGGCGCAACGCCTTGATCCGCCTCGTCTATCGCAGGGCGGCAGCCGCCGGCTAGAGTCGCATGGACGGCGACATTTCCGAAATCCGCTTCTCGACCTCCCTGGCGACCCGCTCCTCGAACTGTTTCTCGAAATAGGCGCGGAAGCGCTCGTCCGCCTGCCGACGCTCCTCCGACTTGCGCGCGAGCCGCCTCTCGATCTCGGCCTCCATGTCGCGCGCCGCCTGGGCGACCGCCGCCGCCCGCACCTCGCGCTCCTGCGCGCGGTCGAAGCGGTCGAGCACGCGCAGCAGCATGCGGTCGTTGTGGCGCTCGACGGTCGCGACCTGCTGGCCGTGATAGAAGCGGGGTTCGAGGGCGCGGCCGCTGGCGCGCTGCAGCGCCAGATCCTCCAGCAGCTCGACCCGCCGCGCCTTCGTCTCGGCATAGCGCGCGGCGAACTTGGAATCCGTGGCGACCCAGCGCTGCACCGTGCGCGGCGTGATGCCCGCCCGTGCCGCCGCCTCGGCCACCGAGCCGCAGCGCTCGAAGACGCGCAGGAAGTAGGTCTTGAGCCGCGCCGTGGTCGGACGGCTCGGCGGCCCACGACGCAGGGCGCGGTCGATGGGATCGGGCGGCGTGCCAGCGCCTCCCGGGGCGGCGCCTCCCCGGCCGGCGGCGGCAGCGGCCCGGCGTTCGGCGGCCTCGTCGCGTTCGGCGCGGGCCTTGAGGTCGGCCGTGGACATGGCGTGCCATGGCGCCGGCAGCATGGCCCCCGGCTGGATGGTGCGCAGGTCGTAGGCCTGGCGGGCGGTTATGTGCATCGGTTCCTCCTCTCGCGGTTCGGTGTCCGGTCGTTGAAGCGGACATATAGGAGGATAGGATAGTCTTGTCAATATCCTATATATGGTCACGCCGGCCCGCCGATGCCTGCAGAGTGCCAGCAGAGCCTCGTCACCGAATGTCCCGATAAGGACATCCAGGCGGGCCTCGCGCGCGTACCGAAGGAAACGACGCGGAGATCCGTATGCCCCGGTCCATCCTTCTTGCCGCCGCGCTGGGACTGTTGGCCTCGCCGGCTTTCGCCCAGGCGCCTGCCCCCACCCTCAGCGCCGACCCGAAGGTGCGTTGCGAGCAGCTCATGGCGTATTGGCTGCGGCATGGCGGGGCGCGCGGCGAAGGCTCGACCGGCACCGGCATGGCGCTGAAGTCGGCCGCGGTCGACTGCGAAGCCGGCCGCTACGAGGCCGGCATCAGGACCATGGAGGAGCTGCTGCGGCGCAACGGCTACACGGTGCCGAAATCGTGATGTGCCACAGGCCCTGCCCCGGATATGCCCCAATCGCCTCACCACCTTCCACCGCGGTAATCTTCCTCAGCCCCAAGGAGGCCCGATGCGTCTCTTGACCAAGATCACCGCCGCGCTCGCGGCCCTCGCGAGTCTGCCCGCCATCGCCTACGCCGCCACGATCGGCGGCAACTACTACGCCCCGCAGTACGACTACCGCGACTTCTTCGCCGCCACTGACGGCAAGAACTTCCCCGTCATCCTGGCGGGCGAGGCGTTGCCCGGCGTCGACCAGGCCACCATGGCGCGCGACATGCTGCCCATGATGCAGCGCGCCAAGCCCCGCCCCGCGCTCACCTTCACCTATGACCGGCCGATCCCGCCGGCCAGCCCCGACTACCGGCTGGTGCTGGTCTTCAACCCGGCCAACAACCTCAACGCCGACCCGGTCTGCGCCGGCCAGCCGCCGCGCTTCAAGCCGGGCACGCCCGGCCGCTTCTACGTCTACGCGATCTACTGCCGGAACGCGCAGGCGATGTCGTTCACCACGGCGTGGACGCAGGCCAGCGGCCCCACCGACCCGCGCATCGAGCAGCTCTTCCGCGAGCTCTTCATGGT
>CAYQAY010000048.1:16581-36314 GCA_964415585.1 uncultured Reyranella sp. | reverse complement strand
TACGAGGTCGAGGCCCGCGTCCGCGTCGTCTATCCGATCGCCGTGCGCCAGCCCGACTTCTTCGCCCACAGCGACAAGCTCTGGTTCAGCTATTTCCAGAAGGATGTGCACCGCAGCGCTGCCTTCGTCGGCCTGCCCTTCGCTTGGGCGTCGCCCGATCCGGTTGTGATGGATCGCGCGACCATGACCTATCCTCGCGAGCAGCCCTACATCCATCGCCTGACACGTCTCGGCCAGGCCGCGACCGAGCGCGGCCGGGGGCTCGCCTTCCTGTACGAGGTCAGCGGCACGATCTGGAGCGGCAAGGTCAAGGACTGGCACCAGGGCGACCATCTCGCGGCTGCGGCGGCGCGCGCCGGCCTGGATCTCGCCGAGATGGATGCCGCGATCGCCGCCAACCCGGCGCGCTTCGACGCCGCGATCGAGGCCAGCCAGCACGCGCAACGGCTCGGCGGCCACTACGGCGTGCCGCTGATGGTCTTCGACGGCGAGCCGTTCTTCGGTCAGGACCGCTTCGACCAGCTCAAGTGGCGGATGGAGCAGAAGGGCCTGAAGCGCCGCTAGGCCGCCTCCGGCAACGCGCCCTCGCTCGCCGGATCGCCGGCCAGCCGCGTGTGCCACATGACGCGGCGCTGGGTCATGTCCCACGGCGTCGCCTGGTGCAGCAGGCAGCGATTGTCCCAGACCACCGCGTCGCCCGGCGTCCAGTGATGGTGATAGATGCGCGGCTTGCGGCAGGCGAAGTCGATCAGCTCCTTGAGGAAGCGCTGCGACTCTTCCGGCTCCATGCCCGGGATGTTGTGGGCGTGACGGCCGATCAGCAGCGACTTGCGTCCGGTCTCGGGATGCGTCTTGACCAGCGGCCGCCGCGGCACCGGCCCGTCGTGCAGGCCGTAGCCGTTGTATTCGCCGTCGGACTTCTTCGTTTCGTGACCGACCACGCCCTGGCTGTAGTGCAGCGAATGGTGGGCCGAGAGGCTTTCGACCTTGGCGCGCATCGCGTCGTCGAGGGCATCGTAGGCTGCGCGCATGTCGGCGAAGCCGGTCTGTCCGCCGACCGTCGGCACTTCCTCGGCGCTGAACACCGCGCCCTTGGCCTGGACCGGCATGTACGTCGAATCCGCATGCCAACCCATGTTGCCCTTCAGGATCTTCATGACGTCGTCATTGTCCTTTTCGATCCGGAGCGAGCCGTCGGACTTGACGTTGCTGATGGCGAACATCTCGAATTCGAGCGGCCCGAAGCGCCTGGCGAAGGCGATCTGCTCGGCGCGCTGGAGATGCTGGTCGGGGAAGATCAGCAGCGCGTACTCGAGCCATGTGGCGTACAGCTCGCGCCATGTGGCGTCGTCGAGGTCGGTGACCCTGATGCCCGTGACGACTGCGCCGAAGGTGGCGTCGAGCGGGGTGATGTCGAAGGAGCGTGCCATGCGAGGTTCCTCCCGCCCGGCATCATAAGGCAAACGGCCGGGACATGCCCGGCCGTTCCCATCCCGGTTTTCGCGATCCGGTAGTCTACTGGATCACGATCTCGACGCGGCGGTTCTGCGGCTCGCGGACGTTGTCGCCCGTCTGCACCAGCAGGCCCTGCTCGCCGCGGCCGACCACGCTGATGTTGGTGGCCGGCACGCCCTCGCGGACCAGCGCGTCCTTGACGGCGTTGGCACGACGCAACGACAGCGCCATGTTGTATTGCTCGGAGCCCGACGTGTCGGTGTGGCCGGTCGCCGTGACGCGCGCGTTGCCCTTCGTCTTGTAGGCGTTCGCGGCCTGTCGGATCGTGGTCAGCGCCTGCTGCGACA
This sequence comes from uncultured Reyranella sp., assembly GCA_964415585.1. Lineage (GTDB taxonomy): Bacteria > Pseudomonadota > Alphaproteobacteria > Reyranellales > Reyranellaceae > Reyranella. Next base: position 34,512 of record CAYQAY010000048.1, on the reverse strand, counting down.
GGTTCGAGCGGTCCCAGTCGAAGAACACCATGAAAGACGGCGGGGCGACCGGGGCGGCAGCCGGCGGCGGCGGTGGAGCGGCGGCGGACTCGCCGAACTTGTAGGTGATGCCCAACATCGCGGAGATGTTGTTGTTCGTGTAGGCACCGGGGTTCGTCGTGCCGTAGTAGCGACCGTCGAGGTTGATGCGGAAGTTCTGGTTGACGTTCCAGCCCACGCCGATGATGCCCTGATAGGCGAACTGCGTGCTGCACATGTTGCAGCCCTGGATGGTCGAGTCGACGAAGGCAATGCCGGCGCCGGCGCCGATGTACGGCGTGATGGTCGCGCCCGGCGCGAAGTCGTACAGCAGGTTGGCCATCGCCGAGACCTGCTCGACGCGGCCGCGGACGCTGGCGAAGCCGTTGGGGAAGGCCACCACGCCGGTGCCGTTGTTCGATCGGAACATGCCCTCCAACTCCACGCGCGGGCCCACGAAATCGTAGCCGACGACGCCGCCCAGCGCCCAGCCTGTATCCATCTGGTAGCTGTTGTTGTTCAGCAGCCAGTTCAGGCCTCCGACCGCGCCGAGGTAGAGGCCGGGATTGGATGGGCCGGACGACCACATCAACTGGGCATTCGCGGCGGCTGGGAGAACCAGCGCGGCAGCAGCGGCGAGAAGCGTCTTCTTCATGACGGGGTGATCCCTCGTTGGTGGACGACGCCTGACCAACGGCTGCCCCCGCCGTAAAGTTGCCGTGACTTTGCAACCGCCGCCCCACATGGGTCGCTCGTGTGGCGACGGCGCAACAGTTTTCCCGCAGCGCTACTGCATGAACCAGCCGTGGCTGACCACAGCGGACTGACCGCTGTGCACCGTGGTCTTCGCGGCAGCGTAGAACAGGACGGCGTCGGCCACGTCGTCGGTCGTGGTGAACTGGCCGTCGATCGTGTCCTTCAGCATGACGTTCTTGATGACCTCGGCCTCGGTGATCTTCAGCTCGGCGGCCTGTTCCGGGATCTGCTTTTCAACAAGTGGCGTGCGCACGAAGCCCGGGCAAACCACGTTCGACGAGACGTTGTACTCCGCGCCTTCCTTGGCCAGCACCTTGGAGAGACCGATCAGGCCGTGCTTGGCGGTGACATAGGGCGCCTTGAGCTTGGACGCCTCCTTGGAGTGCACCGACCCCATGTAGATCACGCGGCCATACTTCGCCTTGTACATGTGCTTGAGGCAGGCCTTGGTGGTGAGGAACGCACCGTCGAGGTGGATCGCCAGCAGCTTCTTCCAGTCGGCGAAGTCGAAGTCGACCAGCGGCTTCACGATCTGGATGCCGGCGTTGCTGACCAGGATGTCGACCTTGCCGTACTTGGCGATCGTGTCCGCGACGCCCTTTTCGACCTGGGCCTCGTCGGTGACGTTCATGGCGACCGCGAAGGCGTCGCCTCCCTTGGCCTTGATCTCGGCGGCCGTCTTGCCCGCCGCATCGAGATTGAGGTCGGCGATCACCGGGATGCCGCCCTCCGCGGCAAGTCGCAGCGCGATCTCCTTGCCGATCCCGGATGCCGCGCCGGTGACGATGGCAACTCTTCCTGTGAAGCGGGACATGAACGGCTCCTGTTATTTGGCGAGATAATCGAAAACGACTTCACCGAGCCCGAGCGTCAGGTCGGTGACGAAGTGGTTGGCCGAGACGACCTCGCGCACCGGCAGGCGCGCCACGTCGCACTGGGCATGGTCGAAGAGCTGCAGCGCCGCCGGGCCGCTCCACGCGCCCTTGAGCGTCACGTCCTCGCAATAGTAGCGGACCAGCTCGCAGATGCGCGGCGTGCAGTCGACGTGCGGGACGATCTTGATCATGAAGTTCGGCCTGGCGAGGCTCTTCAGCAGCGGCGCATGGTCGATCTCGCGATGCTTGTAGCCCATGGTCGCGTTGACGCAGAGCACCGAGCCGTAGTGCAGCGTGCAGACCAGCGTCTCGCTCTCGTGGCTGATCTTCGGGGTCGCGAGCTTCTTGGGGAAACCCCAGATCTCGCGGCCGCCGGCGATCGGCGAGTTGTCGTCGAGATACATGGCGTGCACGTAGCCGCCTTCCCAGACCTCGCCCTTCTTGTCCTTGAAGCGCACCGGGATGACCTGGCCGGTCTCGGTGTAGTCGCCGAAGCCCGTCGAATCGGGCATGCGGATGAACTCGTAGTTGACCGTGTCGCCGACCACCTCGAGCGGCTCCGGCACCAGCGCGCGCAGGATCTCGGGGTCGGTGCGATAGGTGACGATGACGAACTCGCGATTGTAGAACTTGTAGGGCCCGCGCGGATATGCCGGGTTGTTGAGCGGCATCGCGAAGGCGTTTTTGCGGACGTCGGCGATCTTCATTTCCTGGCCTCCTTGCGGCCCTGCATGGCGAGATCGAAGGTGAACACGCCGTCCGGGCTGGTCGGCCGCTGCAACACCTCGGGATGGGCGAGCGTGCGGGTCATGTCCTGGTGGCCCGACGCCCAATGCTCCTCCATCGTGCGGCGCGAAAACTCGTAGTCCTTCGAGGCGCCCTCGTAGCGGCGCGCGCGATAGATCATGTGGATGATGTTGTAGACCGTGGCATCGGCCTCCTGCGCCAGCAGGTCGGCCTCGGCGGTCTGGCGGAGCTCCGGCGGCATCGCGGCCAGCAGCTTGGCGGCTGCCCGACGCATCGTCTGCATGCGTCTGAACTGGTCCGTGCCGGCGCGCGTGCGGCTCGAGTAGCGGATGTCCTTGAGCCGCGTGTCGATCTCGATCATGTCGCGTGGCAGGTCGCCGCGTGCGCTCCAGAGGTCGACCTGGAAGGCCAGCGTGTCGGCGCGCGGCCTCGCGTCGAGCACCCATTGAAGCGGCGTGTTCGAGACCACACCGCCGTCCCAGTAGAACTCGCCGTCGACCTCGACGGCCGGGAAGCCGGGCGGCAGCGCGCCGCTCGCCATCACATGCTGCGGCCCGATCCTGTGCGTGGTGTTGTCGAAGTAGACGAAGTTGCCGGTCTTCACGTTCACCGCACCGACGCTGAACCGCTCCTTCTTGGCGTTGATGCGGTCGAAGTCGACCAGCCGCTCGAGCAGGCTCTTGAGCGGCGAGATGTCGTAGTAGGCGAGGTTCCCGGGATTGCCGGCCGGCGTGAAGATCGGCGGTGGGAAACGCGGCTGGAAGAATTCCGGCGCGCCGAACATCATCGTGCCGAACGAGCGCCACTGGTTGATGAGCTGGTGCTGCAGGTCGCTGTGGAGGTCGATGTCCTTGAAGTAGGGGACACCCATCGGCGGCTGCGTCACCGTCTCCCAGAAAGCGCGCAGCGCCTCGACCCGCTTTTCCGGCGCGTTGCCCATGATCAGCGCGGAGTTGATGGCACCAATCGAGATGCCGGCCACCCAGTCGGGGTGCAGCCCGGCCTCGGCCAGCGCCTGGTAGACGCCGGCCTGGTAGCAGCCCAGCGCGCCGCCGCCCTGAAGCAGCACCGCGATCCTCTCGAACGGCGGTCGGGTCGGCACTGGTTCGGCGCTCACGTCGATTGTCCCCGCTCTCTCGGTCTGGCGTCTTCGGGCCCTGTAGCACGGGACGGGCCAGCCGCCCCAGATGGCGCTCGCCCAGTTCGCCCTTGCCCGGCCTGCCATGCCGGGCGGACAGTGCTAGACGACGATGACGGATTTGTCTTTCCTAAACGGCCGCTTTTTGCCGCATCTCCGGGTGTCGGGCTGGCTGGGCGAGGCCGACGCCCGGCGTCTGCTGGACCATATTCTGGCGTCGGAGCGACTGTTCAAACCGTCGCAGGTCGCCGAAGGCTTCGATCCCGGTACGCGCCGCTCGCTCGTGCTGCGCGGTCTGGGGCCGTTCGACGCGATGCTCGCCGACCGGGCACGGGCGTTGCAGGCCGAACTCGAGGCCGCCTTCGGGATGGGCCACGTGGCCCCGGCCGACATCGAGGTCGAGGTCGTGGCGCACGGCGACGGCGGCTTCTACGGCCCGCACATCGACACCTTCACCGGCGACGACCATGTGCACGGCGACCGTCGCCGGCTCACGCTCGTCTATTATGTCCACCGGACGCCGCGCCGGTTCACCGGCGGGCGGCTCAGGCTGCACGACATGGCCGGCAGTCGGACGATCGACATCGCCCCGGAATTCGACAGCCTCGTGGCATTCCCTTCGTTCGCCCGTCACGAGGTCGAGCCTGTCTCGTGTCCGGGCAATGATTTCGCCGACAGCCGCTTCTCGGTGAACCTCTGGCTCTGCGGTTGAGCGATCGGACGGATGCGGCTGCTGCGCTGGTTCATCTCGTCAGCGACGCTCGGCGTGCCGCAGGCCGCGGGCCCGATCGCGTTCTCGCTGGTCGCGCTCAGCCTCACGGGCGACGCCAGCGGGGGCGCGGCCATGATGCTCGCCATGACGCTTGCGCAGGTGGGCGGCGCCATCCCGATCGCCCGACTGGGCCGGAGCTTCTCGCTCGCGACTTTCCTGCGGCTGCTGGTGGCCGTGCGCACGGTGGCGCTGCTTGCCATGGCGATCGGCGCTGCAAACGGCGCGCCGTTCACCTGGCTGATCGTGCTGGCCGCGGCGGCGGGGCTGGTGAATGGCGCGGCCTCCGGCTACCTGCGCGCCGTGCTCAACCACCTCGTGCCGGCGGCGAGGTTCCCGCGCGCGCTCGGCATCGCAGCGACGCTGAACGAGACCACGTTCGTCCTGGCGCCGGTGGCGGCGTCGGGGCTGGGCTCACTGTCGCCCGCCATCGCCGTCTTCGCGCTCGCGATCCTGGGCGCCGTTCCGGCGCTGCTGATTCCGGGGACAGGCTCGACCTCGATCGACCGCGTGCAGGGTCCCGGAGGCTCGATCCTCAGCCCCCCGGTCCTGCTTTGGCTCCTGTGTGCCGCGGCCGGAGGAGCCGCCGTCGCGGCCATCGAGGTCGGTGCCGTGGCTCTCGCGCTCAGCTTCGGCTACGAGCCGACGCTCGCGATCCTCTTCACTGTGCCGCTGTGTCTCGCTTCCGTCGCCGGCGGCCTGTGGGTCAGCGTGCGCAACCGCATGGCGACGCGAAAGGTCGTGGTGGCACAGCTTCTCGTCATGGCGCTGGGCGCGGCGCTTGCGGCGATCAACGCTTCTGTCGTCACGACCGTCCTGGGAACGATCATCGTCGGCTCGGTGCTGGCGCCGCTCGCGACCTACTATTCGCTGATCCTCGATACGCTCGCGCCGCCGCAGCGACGGGCGGAGGTGTTCGCCTTGCTGCGCACCGCGAACGCCGTCGGTGTGATCATCGCGAGTGCGGCGCTCGCGGTCGTCTCGCTGTCCGCGGCGCTGATCATGGTCGCCGGCCTCGTGGCCATCGCCGCCTGCGCCGTGGCGATCACGTCAGCCAGGCGATAGGTGTGCGAACAGGCTGCGGCTCCGTGCAGGAACGCCGGCGAGGAACGCCTCGTCGAGGGCGAGGCGCCGGCGGCCGCCCTGCTGGAAGTTGACCGGATCCTGGTACCAGCGTCTGGCGAAGGTCGCGGTGATCAGCGGCCGCGGTTGCGCCGAGTTATTCGCCGTTCCCGAGTGGTAGGTCCTGAAGTCCCACAGCATCGCCGAGCCCGGCGGCACCACCGGGGCGAAGGAGGGCGCGTCCTTGTCCGCTTTCTTCCAGCGATGGCTGCCCGGCCACAGCGCCGTCGTGCCGTTGGTCTCGTTCATCTCGACCAGGGGGTAGGCGACGGTCAGGGCGTGGGCCGGCAGCAGAGGCGAGATCGCCGAGTCGAACAGCGCCGGACCGTCGCGGTGGAAATGCTGGCGCTCGGCGCCGGGCAGCGAGACGACGACGCCGTAGCTTTCGAGCACCGCTTCGTCCGCCAGCGCCAGCCGCGCCAGGGCGACGATCACCGGATTGGCCCAGACCAGCGGATCGGCGAAGGCGCCGGTGAAGGGGAGCGCGAACAGGTTGCGCCGGTCGCCCACCTCGAGCGCCTCGCCCGGCAGCGGCTCGTTCAGGAGCCGGCCGGCAACGTCGGCAAAAGCGCCCTGCAGCGCCTTCATCGTGGCTTCGGGCAACAGGCGATCGAGGATTGCGTAGCCGTTCCGGACGAGGCAATCATAGGCCTGCCGGACCTGCTCGCTGCCGGACAGTCCGTCTCCTGAAAGCCCCTGGCAGTCGATCCTGATCATGCACTCCGCGCGCCGCACGGCTTCATCCCACGGGCACAGGCATCTCGTCTACGGTCTGGCGATCGAGAGCGACTTTCCCCTGGCCTCGGTCGGTGACGGCTCGTCGTCGTCGGAAGGCCTGCGTCTGCGGCTGGTGCCGTCTGCCGAGCTGCGCCGGCGGGTCGGCGAGCTGAAGGCCGACCCCGCCGATTGGATCGAGCACATCGTGCTGGGCGACGGCTCGGTCTACATGAAGCTCGACGGCATCTTCGAGACGATCGTCTCGGCCGACGGCGGCGACGTCGCCTGCGCGCGGCTGGCTGATGCCGACCAGCGGACGTTCGAGGCAAATCTCCTGAACTTCGTGCTGAGCGCGGCGCTGACCTTGCGCGGCGAGGAGCCGCTGCACGCCACCGTGCTGGAGCGCGACGGCCGCGCCTTCGCATTGCTGGGGCCGAGCGGCGCCGGCAAATCGACGCTGGCGGCTTTCCTGATCTCGCGCGGCGCGCGGCTGGTCACCGACGACATGCTGCGCCTCACCTTCGCTGGCGGCCGAGCCGTCGCCCATCACGGTCCGCACCGGCTGAAGCTGTTCGACGACCAGGCCCGCCTGCTGCTGCCCGACTCGGTGGCTGCAGGTCACTTCAACGGGCTGAGCGGCAAGCTGATGGTCGAGCCACGCGAGGATTCGACCGACCGTGCCCGGCCGCGTCCGCTCGCCGCCATGTTCTGGCTCGGCGACCCGCCGCAGCCGGACGAAGTCGGCTCCGCCCGCCTAGCGGGCACGGCACTCGCCCGCGCGCTGCTCTCCTCGGCGATGAACATCCGCTACCACGCACCCGATCGTCTCGCCCGCCAGATGCGGTTCGTAGCGCGGGTCGCCGAGACGGTGCCCGTCCATGCGCTCGCCTACCCGCGGCGTCACGAGCTGCTCGGCTGCGTCGACGAAGAGATTCGCCGGGTGCTCGCGTGAGCGGCGCGGTCTCCGTGGAGGCTCGGCCGCTCGGCGGGCAGCGCCTGTTCGTGGTGGACGGCTTGTTCAAGCCCGACTTCGTGCGCGTATTGCACGCGATACTGTCGCGTCAGTCGTTCAGCCTGTCGGACTACGACACCGAGGCGACCGAGCGCATCCGCCACTGGAAGGCGGAGTTCGCGCCGGACTTCTTCGCCACCAACCCGCTGCTGCGCACCTGGCACGAAAGCGTCGTGACCAAGGCCGTCGAGCTGTTCTCGGGAACGCCTCTGAAGCTCGAACGCGTCCACGCCAACAGCCACCTGTTCGGCGACCACCAGCATCCGCACCACGACATCGTGCCGGGCGTCACCGCGCTCTACTTCGCCAGCCCCGACTGGGAGAAGGACTGGCAGGGCGAGACGATCTTCTACGATGCGGCGGGCGAGCCGCGCCATGCGCTGGCGCCGCTGCCCGGCCGGCTTGCGGTGTTCGAAGGCGGCATCCTGCACCGCGGCGGCGTGCCGGCGCGCACCTCGTTCGGCGCGCGCTACTCGGTCGCCTTCAAGTTCGCGGCGTCCTGACCCGCCGGTTCCACGGGTTGATGCTGACGGCGAATCGTTCTCCGGCATAGGCCGATACGCCGTGGAAGAGGCCGGGAGAGAACATCACCAGCCGGTTGGCGCGCGGGAAGTAGCGCAGATCGTCGGTGAAGAACTCGCCGCCGGCCATCCGGCCGACACGGGCGTAGTAGACCGCGCTGCACTGGGGGAAAACGTATTCCTTGCGCGCCTCGAACATCAGCTCGTCCTTGTCTACGTGCCAGCCGGGATTCGTATCGTTGCGCCACATTTCGTAGCCCGCGATCGACCCCAGGTCGAAGTGCTGGCCGCAGAGGTCGAGGATCTTCTCGTGCACCGGGTTGCTGCCCAGCTCGTACCACTGCTCGCCCTCGCCGTAGTCGAACGCGGCGATCGCCGCGACCGTCGCTTCGTCGAAGACGTCGTCGAGGATGACGAACTTCTTCATGGGGCGCTCAAGTGCGCGAACAGGCCGAGATCGTCCGGTGCGACGCCGGCCAGGAAATCGTCGCCCAGCGCCAGACGCGATGTCGGGCGCTGCAGCCCCTGCAGCGCGTCGCGGAACCAGCGCCGCGCATAGACGGCGCGCAGCACGGTCCGCCGCGTGTCGGCGTGGTTGCCGGACTCGCTGCTGAGCAGCCGGGCGTCGCGCACGAGACAGGCGCCCGGTGCCAGCTCGACCAGCACGGGCGCCGCATTCTCGTCGCGTGTCTTCCAGCGGTGGCTGCCCGGCCATACCGCGAACTCCACCGCGCCCTCAGTTGGGCCGTCGAGCGGCAGCACGCAGGCGAGGGCATGGGCCGGCAGCAGTGTCGACACGGCGGCGTCGAACAGCGGCCGGCCGTCGCGATCGACATGCTGGGGGCCGGCGCCCGGCAGTGCCGTGTCGGCCGAGAGGCCGAGCAGGACGGCATTCGTGTCGAGCGCCTCGCGCGCCAGTGCGACGATCGCGGGGTTGGCGTAGATCCGCCGATCGGCGGCCGCGCCGGCGAGTTCGAGCGGCAGAACGTGCCGCCGGCTCGCCACGGCTGTTCCCGGTGGCATCTCCTCGAGGGCGGCCCGCAGGGGGGCGAACGCGGCGGGTGCGATGACGCGGTCGAGGACCACGTGGCCGTCTTTCACGAGATGGCCGTAGGCTGTCCGTATCCGCTCGTCGGCGACCTCGCCGCAGTCGATTCTCATTGTCGATGCACCATGGGCCGTCGCGGCGCTATGATAAAGCGCCATGAGCCCCGTCGCGACCTTCATCGCCATGTCCGGCGCCGACCGGCTGCTGCTGCTGCGCGCGCTGACGACGCTCGCTGCCGTTCGCCTCGGCCTGCGGCTCCTGTCCGTGGAGAAGCTGCGCGGCTTCGCTTCGTCGAGGGGGGCCGCCCGGCCCGGCGCGGGCTCGGTCCCCGCTGACCGCCTGGCCTGGGCCGTGCGCATTGCGCGGCGCCGGCTGCCCGGCACGAGCTGCCTTGCCTCGGCCCTGGCTTTGCAGCGCATGCTCTCGGCCGATGGCCACGACTCGGAACTCCATATCGGCGTCGCCCGCACCGGCGGCGACTTCGCCGCGCATGCCTGGCTGACGCACAAGGGCGAGATCCTGGTCGGCGAGGAGGAGCACGAGGACTACACGCGGCTCGTGGCCTGGCGCGCCGGTCCGGGCTGAGCTTGTTCGCAGCGGTCTACAACGGGAACGGCCGGCCGGTCGATCGGCGTGCGCTGGCGGGTGCGGGCCTGACGGTCGACGGCCCCGCCGACGCCGTGGAACTCGCTTTCGTGCAGTCCACCGTCTCCGCCACGGATGACTGGCGCGGCATCCAGTTCCTGGGCCCGCTCTGGATCGTCGGCCGTTTGCGTCTCGACGGGGCGGCGTCGGACGGCGTGCTCGTCCTGCAGGCCTACGAGAAGTGGGGCGACGCCTTCGTCGACCATCTCGCCGGCGATTTCGCCTTCGTGCTGTGGGACGGAAGGCGCCGACGTCTGCTCGCGGCGCGCGACCGGCTGGGCGTGCGCGCGCTGTTCCATGCCGAGGCAGGTGGCTCGCTGCTGCTCTCCGACTCGCTCGACTGGATCGCCGCACACGAGGCGACCGACAGCGCACTCGATCCGCGCTGGGTCGCCGACTTCCTGACGATTGGCCACTCACGTGACTTCGAGAGCACGGTCTGGCGCGGCGTGAAGCGGCTGGCGCCGGCGCACCTGCTCGAGGCCGGTGCCGTGCAGGCCGCGTCGCGCCGCTACTGGCGGCTCGAGCTCGGCGAGCCGCTTCACCTTCCGAACGCCGCCGCCTACGGCGAACGATTTCGCGACGTCATGACGTCGGCCATCCGCGATCGCCTGCCGTCGGGTCGGGTCGGCATCTCCATGAGCGGCGGTCTCGACTCGACGACCCTGGCTGCCTGCACAGTGGCGGCGACCGGCGATCCCTCCCGCGTGATCGCGGAGTGCACGCACTTCGAGCGGCTGATGGTGGACGAGGAGAAGCACTACAGCACGCTGGCGGCGCGCCATCTCAGCATCGAGATCGTGCACACCGCACTCGACGACGCGGCCTACGATCCCCTGTGGCGTAGGCGGTCGATCGACACCCCCGAGCCTTGCACCGGCGCCCTCGTCGCCGAGCCCGAGCGGCGCATGAGCCGCGCGCAAGCCGGGCTGGCGCCGGTCTGGTTCTTCGGAGAAGGTCCGGACAATGCGCTTGGCTTCGAGCGCGACGCCTACTTCCGCTGGCTGGCCCGCCGTCGCGACTGGCGCGGGCTGATGCGCGCCGCGTTGGGCTATCTCGGGACGAAGGACGGCTGGGGCGAGACGCTGCGCCGCTACAGCGGGTTGCGCGCGCCCGACGTGCCGGACGATCCCGAGCCGCCCTGGCTCGCGCCCGACATCGCAGCCCTCGCCCGACGGGAGGACACGGCGCCGCCTCCGCATCCTTGGCATCCGCGCGCGATAGCCTCGTTCAGTTCGGCGATCTGGCCCGCCTTGTTCGCAAATTTCGACGTCGACGAGTCGCAGGCGCCTCTGGTGTGGCGCCATCCCTTCCTCGACCTGCGCGTGCTCGGCTTCCTGCTCGCTGTGCCGCCGGTGCCGTGGGCGCGGCGCAAGCTTCTGCTGCGTGAGGCCATGCGCGGCCGCCTGCCACGCGAGATCCTCGAAAGGAACAAGACGCCGCTGGCGACGTCGCCGTTTGCCTCCCCGGTCGCCACGCATGGCCTGCCGCCGCTCGCGCGGGACGGCAGGCTCGAGGCCTTCGTCGATGCCGACAAGCTTCCGGAAGCGGCGTCGGCCGGCCCGCTTCTGTCCCGCCTGATCGCCGTCCATGCGCTGGATTACTGGCTGGCGCGGCATCCCCGACGTCGCTAAGAAGCGGCCATGCTCGCGCCGTCGACCGTTGTCCGTAAGTCGTCCAGCCAGGTGTCGTGCGTCCTCAATGAGGAAGTCGCGGTGCTGAACGTCGAGAAGGCGTTGTATTTCGGGCTGCAGGGCGTCGGTGCCCACATCTGGGACTTCCTCGAGATGCCGCATTCCGTCGCCGAGATCTGCGACGACGTCACGGCGAACTTCGACGTCGCCCCCGAGGTCTGCCGTCAGGACGTGCTGAAGTTCCTCGACGGGCTGATGGGCGCAGGCCTGATCGAAGCCGCCCGCTGACCAAGGCGAATTATCGCATTTTGCCTGCAATTTGTTTTGCTGATGGCAGATGGCAACTGCCGTCGCGGGGTGGTAAATATCTTAGTCAGAATGCAAAGAGGCACATCGGACATGGACGCTCAGTCCCCTGACAGCCGCGAACCGGCGCCCGCCAAGAAGCCTTATGCCGCTCCCGCCGTGGTCTCGTGGGGCAGCCTGCGCGATATCACGCAAGCCGTCGGGTCCTCGGGCAACTCCGACGGTGGCAAGGGCAAGCAGCCTCGCCGCACGCGCTGAGGCTGCATACGGCAGGGTAGTGTCGAGCGCCGGCTCGTTCGACGCTCTCTGTCTCGGCGTCAGGCCGCGCCCCGACTTCGCCGCTCTCGACCGGGCTTTTGACCGCGACATCGATTTCGACGGGTTGCTGCGCATGGCGGCGGAGCATTCTGTGCGGCCGCAGCTCGTACGCGCTCTGTCGACCCTTGGCTGGCGCCGGTTTCCTGCCGCCGCTCGACGCGAACTCGAACATTTCATGCGTGTGCATGGTGCCTTCTGTCTCGCCGCGGCCGAGCAGGTCGGCCATCTCACCGCCCAACTCGGTGCCCGCGGCGTCAAGGTCGCGGCTTTCAAGGGCGCGGCGCTGGCGGCGGCGCTCCAGCGCGACCTCACGGCGCGTGAATACAACGACATCGATCTGATCGTGGCGCCGGCCGACGTCGACGCGGCGGAAGACGTACTTCGGAGCTTCGGCTATCACAGTGCGCAGGGCGACCGGCGGTTCCGGCGCACGTTCCTGGCGCATCAACGGCAGTACGCGCTGGTCCACGACGAACGGGCGACGATCGACCTGCATTGGGCCTTCACCGCGGCGCACGTGCCGTTTCCCCTCGCTCCGGACGAGATCTGGTCGACTCTGGAGCAGGTGACGATCGGTTCGCGCCGTGTCGCCACGATCGGCGGCGCCGATCTCGCGCTGTTGCTCGCCGGCCACGGGACCAAGGAAGGCTGGCGCAGCCTGGGCTGGGTCTGCGACTTCGCCTTTCTGGTCGACCGGCAACGCGATCTCGACTGGTCGTCGATCCACCGTCGCGCGCGCACGCGGGGCTGCGGCGACAGCGTGCTGCTGGCCTGCATCATGGCCGAGCGGCTGATGGGCGTCGCCGTTCCGGAAGCGCTGGGCCCGCTCGCCAGGGCGAGCCGTCGGGTCGATGCGCTGGCCATGGCGCTCGTCGCCGGTCTTCGTGAAACGTCCGACGAGAAGGAGCGGCCCAACCTCGCCGACCTCGACCTGTGCGACAGCCGCTGGCGGCGGGTGGTCGCCGGCGTGGCGATCGGAATGACGCCGACCGTCAGCGACTACAGGTCGATGCCGCTGCCGCCGTCCTTGTGGCCGCTCTACCGCGTGACGCGGCCGATCCGCCTCGGCTTGAAAGCCTTCGGCATCGTCCGCTAGGCGTCAACGCGGCAGCGCCCGCAACACGTCGACGAAGTCGTCCGTCCATGGGCGCACGCCCGCCGTGTCGACCGGCGTCAGGACCTCGGCGAGCGGCGGCCGTGCGAGCCGCCGACGCTCCCGTGCAGCGACGACCCAGGTGCTGATGACGCCGTCGGTCGCCAGCTCGCCCGTCCAGCCATTGGCTTGCGCGGCGGCGACGACCAGCGGATCGAGCTCGAGGAACTTGCTGGAGACCTGCACCGCGATCACGCCATCAGCCGCCATGTGGCGGATGTAGATTGCGAACGCCTCGACCGTCAGCAGGTGGAGCGGCGGCGCGTTGCCCGCGAAGGCGTCGAGCACCAGCAGGTCGTAGCGGCGCGGCGCCTCCCGTTCGAGGCTGAGACGCGCATCGCCGGGCACGATCTCGATTTCGGCCGCCGAATCGGCGAGGAAGGTGAACTCGCGCCTGGCCACGGCCACGACGGCGGGGTCGATCTCGTAGAACACCACGAGATCGCCGGGCCGTCCGTAGGCGGCGACCGTACCGGGGCCCAGTCCGACCACGGCGATGCGGCGCGGACGGTCGGGCAGGGTGGCGACGGCGCGGCCGACTGCCGATTCGTTGCGGTAGTACTCCGTGGTCTCGCGCCGCCGTTCCGGTGCCACGAACTGCGCGCCGTGCAGGATGGCGCCGTGCATCAGCTCGCGACGGTGGTCGGGCGTGCCGATGCCTTCTTCCTCGACCTTGAGCGTACCGTAGAAGTTGCGCTGTGCCGAGATCAGACGGTCGCCCTCGAACAGGTAGAGGTGGCGGAAGCCGTAAGCGCCGCCAACCAGTGCTGCGAGCGCGCAGGCCAGGCCGATGCCCTTCGCCGCCCGCCGCCCGAACGATGCGGCGCCGATCGCCAGCGGTAACGCCGTCGCCGCGAGCAGGAGCGCAAGGTCGAAGTGCCTCGACAGGAGCAGCGGGGCGCCGATCGCGACCGAGAGGCCGCCGAGGGCGCCGCCCAGCGCCATGCTGAAGTAAAAGGCGCCGAGACGGCGCGCATCGGGACGGCGCCGCGCCAGCTCGCCGTGACAGTAGAGGCAGACGACGAACAGGCCGGCGCTGAACAAGGGCACCAGCACCAACGGCTCGTAGAGGAAGCGGACCAGCGTCATGGTCCGGGTCATCGCCAACACCGCGGCGGCGGTCAGCAGCATCCACGGCAGGCGGTGGAAGGGCAGCCGGCCGTCGAACCACACGACGAAGCTCAGCAGGTAGAGCGCGAGCGGCGGAATCCAGAGCAGCGGCACCGGCGCCACGTCACGGGTGAGATACTCGGTCGTCGCCACGAGCAGCGCCGCCGGCACCGCAGCCAGCACCATCCAGGTCCCGAGTTGCCGGGCGGTCGGCGGGGGTGCCGCGGCCGCCGGGGCGGAAACCGCCCCGCGGGTGCGCCAGGCCAGCAGCGCGACGAGCAGGGCCGCCAGAAGATAGAAGGCGCTCCACAGGGTTGCCTGCAGGCGCAGCGTGAACCACGGCTCGATCGCCAAAGGATAAGCGGCAAGGGCGGCGATCGAGGCGGCGTTGGAGATCGCGAACAGGCGCCAGGGAGTGCGTCCCGCCGCGACCAGCCACGACTGCACGAGCGGGCCTGTCGCGGCCAGCAGCAGGTAGGGCGCACCCGCCGTCGCCGCCAGCAGCCCGGCCAGACGGAGCAGCGCGTTGTCGCCATCGGCCGGCTTCCAGGCCGGATCCGGCAGCAGCGGCAGCACCAGCAGGCTGGCTGCCAGCAGCGTCACATGCAGGCGGCGCTGGTTGGTGGGCGAGAGCAGGCGGATCGAGAGAGCCGCGTAGCCGTAGCCCAGAACGAGGCCCGTCTGGAAGAACACGAGACAGGCCGTCCACACCGCGGCGCTGCCGCCGAACCACGGCAGCACCAGCCGTCCGATCAGCGGCTGGACCAGGAACAGCAGGAAGGCCGACAGCAGGACGGCGAGCGCCGGAAGACCCATTCTAGTCGGTAGTCTGCAGCAGCCTCGCAGCGGCGTCGAACAGCGCCGCGATCGAGAAGCGCCAGGCCGCACGGGCGGCCTCGACGTCGCGCCCGCACTGGGTGCGCAGATGCTCCCAGGCCTCCATCTCCGTCATGCTGAGCAGGAGGTCGAGAACCAGGGTTCGCTGCGGCGGGGCGAGCCGCGCAAGTTCGGGGGCATAGAGGATCTCGGCCCGCCCGCGCAGGAGCTGGTTGACGCGCGCGATACGCTCGCGAAAGCCGGCGTCGTGACCCGAGAAGCGCAGCGCCACGCGCCAGATCGGCGTCCACGCCTCGCAAACGCGCGAGCGGCGGTCAACGAAGCCCCTGATCCGCCCGGCGAGCGGCCCTTCCGGCGATACCGGCGGCATGGTGGCGAGCGTCGTCGCAACGACATGGTCGAAGGTGCCGGCATAGAGCGCCGGCGCGTCGGGGAAGTGCTGGTAGAGCGTACGAAGCCCGACGCCGGCCTGGGCCGCGACCCGGCCGATCGTCGGCATCTCGTTCTCGCGCGCCATCAGCGCCACCATGGCGTCATGGAGACGCCGGCGGGTCTCCTCGCTGCGGCGGTGGCGGCCGTCGCTGCTCGGTTCCGACGCCGGACCGGCGGGCTTCTTGCTCGTAGGGCGTCGCGCGGTCTTCCTGCTCGGCATGGCCCGGACTGTGGCCCAGTCGCGGGCGGATTGCAGCTGCAATGGCGCGGCCTCTAAGGTCACTCCGCTGCGGCGGCGTAGCGCAGGTCGGGCAGGGGATGCGACCGGTCGATCGCCGCACCGGCGTCGAACTTCTTGAGCTCCGGCATGACGGTCTTGGCGAACATGGTCATGTTCCGCGCCGCTTCCTCGTGCGGCATGCCGGCGTAGGAAAAGACGCCGACGTAGGCGGAGTTCCTGGTCTGCTCGTGGATTTTCATGATCTTCCCGTAGACCTGCTCGGGTGTACCGTACACCTGCAGGTCGGCGAAGAACTCGATCGCCTTCTGGTCGCCGTAGACCGCGAGCTTCTCGTTCATCTTGGCGTAGTACTCGTAGCCGCGCTGGTTCTTCATGTGCTCGCCCGCGAACTGGTAGTGGTCGAGCACCGTGCGGTAGTAGCCGCCGATGTACTTGATTGCCATCTCGCGCGCCCGCTCGGCGCTTTCGTCGACGAAGGTCCAGCCGGCCGAGATCGGCTGCGGCGCGTCGGTGCCGTTGATCTCGCGATAGAGCTGGTTGTACTCGGCGAGCTCCTTCTCGACCTCGCGCCACGGCTTCTGCGGGATGATGAGCAGGCCGACGCCGAGCCGCGCCATGATGCGCGCGCTCTCGGGACTGACCGCCGCGGCATAGGTGCGGCCGCGGAAACTCTTGAACGGGGCGGGGCGGATCTCGGCGCGCGGCTGCCTGTAGTGCTTGCCGCTGTATTCCATCACGCCGGTCTCGAGCCCTTTCAGCAGCGCCTCACCGTACTCGACGAACAGCTCGCGGCTGTCGCCCATGTCGAGGCGGAAGCCGTCGAACTCGACCTTGCCCGCGCCGCGGCCCAGCCCGAGGATCATGCGCCCGCCGGAGAGATGGTCGAGCATCGAGATCTGCTCGGCCACCCGCATCGGGTCGTGCCAGGGCAGCACCACCACCATCGAGCCCAGCCGCACCGTCTTGGTGCGGCCGGCCATATAGGACAGGAACTGCACCACGTCGGGGCACATCGTGTAGTCGGTGAAGTGGTGCTCGACCGACCAGATCGATTCGAAGCCCAGCGGCTCGGCCATGTCCGCGAGCGCCGTCTCGTTCAGATAGATCTGGCGGTCGCTGAGCGCCCGGCCGGTGTTCTGGAAGACTGCAGCCATTCCCACGTGCACGGCGTTACCTCCTGTCGTTCGTCCCATGGTAAACGCCCGTTCACGCGATTGGAAAGCCCAGCCTATGCTTGATTCTGCCGTATTCGATGGTCACTTTCGTCCCATGAGCATTCCCTCCCGGCGTTCCGTTGTCTTCGGCTTCGGCGCCCTTGCCACGGCCGGCTTTGCGGCAACCGCGCCGGCTTTCGCCCAGCAGACGAATCCTCAGGTCGCCGAGGTCGAGCGCTATTTCAACGGCATCCGGACCCTGCAGGCCCGCTTCGTGCAGTCGAACCCGGGCGGCACCGTGGTGCAGGGCACGCTTTCCGTGCGCCGTCCGGGGCGCATGCGCTTCGAGTACGATCCGCCGTCCCAGCTCAAGATCGTGGCCGACGGCAGCCAGGTCACCATGTGGGACATTCCCAACCGCGACTTCGGCCAATGGCCCATCGGCTGGACCGCCGCTTCCTTCCTGGTGCGCGAGCCGCTGGTCCTGCAGGGCGGCGACCTCGCGGTCGAGAAGGTCGAGCGGACCGACGGCATGCTGCAGCTCACCATGAGCCAGGCCAAGAAGCCGCAGGAAGGCAAGGTCATCGTGCGGCTCTCGGAGAATCCGATGGTGCTGCGCGGCTGGACGATCATCGACAACCGCAACCAGCGGGTCGACGTTTCGCTGAACGGCCTGCAGACCGGGCTCCAGCTCGCCGACTCCCTCTTCAAGTACGACGGTCCCGACGCCGGCCAGATTCGTCGCGGCGCCAACTGAGGCGCTATAACCCTCGCCTGATGGACGGCGTGGGGGATGCGAGTAAGGTGAGCGGCTTGATCGTACGGGCCTCGACCGAGGCCGATGTGACGCGTTGTGCGGAAATCTATGGACATCACGTGCTGCACGGCACGGCCTCCTTCGAGGTCGATCCGCCGGACGTCGCGGAGATGAGGAAGCGCCGCGCGGCGGTGCTCGACCTCGACCTGCCGTATCTCGTGGCCGAGAAGGACGGCCGCGTCCTGGGCTATGCCTATGCCGGTCTCTACCGCACGCGACCTGCCTACCGCTTCTCGGTCGAGAACTCGGTCTACATCGACCACGAGACGCGTGGGCAGGGCGTCGGCAAGGCGCTGCTGCTGCCGCTGATCGACCTCTGCACGAAGGCGGGCCGCCGCCAGATGATCGCCGTGATCGGCGACAGCGCGCACGTGGCCTCGATCAAGCTCCACGAATCCTGCGGCTTCGAGATGATCGGCACGATCAGGAGCGTCGGCTTCAAGTTCGGCCGCTGGCTGGACAGCGTCCTGATGCAGCGCCCGCTCGGCAGCGGCGATGCCGACAATCCGGTTGCCTGACCATCTGAAGCAACCTATATAAACTAGTCAGATAACTAGTCAG
>CAYQAY010000048.1:0-16481 GCA_964415585.1 uncultured Reyranella sp. | reverse complement strand
AACTAGTCAGATAACTAGTCAGGTGATGTCCATGAAGACATGGCCCGTCCAGGACGCGAAAGCGCGCTTCAGCGAGATGCTCGAGGACTGTCTCAATCACGGACCGCAGCTCGTAACCAAGCGGGGCGCCGATGCGGCGGTGCTCGTGCCGATCCAGGAGTGGCGACGTCTGAGCGGGGCGTCGGTGCGTACGCTGAAGGACCTTCTGCTGACGGACGATGCGCGGGGGGATCTGGAGGTTCCGCCGCGTGGCCGGCAGCCGCGCCGTCCGCTGCCGCGCTTCGACTGACGCAGGCATGTACCTGCTGGACACCAACGTGATCTCCGAGCTGCGGCGCGCCAGGCCGCATGGCGCCGTCCTCGCCTGGCTGCGCGCAGCCGATCACCGCTTGCTGCGGGTCTCGGCGATATCACTGGGGGAGATCCAGGCTGGCATCGAACTCAAGAGGGACCAGGATCCGGGCCGTGCTGCGGAGATCGAGCTCTGGGCGGACGAGGTGGCCCGCGCCTATGAGGTCCTTCCGATGGACACGATGACCTGCCGGACGTGGGCGAAGCTGATGCACGGCAAATCGGACACGTTGGCCGACGATGCGCGCATCGCCGCGACCGCGGTCGTGCATGGCCTCACGGTCGTGACGCGCAACGTCCGCGACTTTCGGTCCTTTCCGGTTCCGACTCTCAATCCCTTCCAGGTGCCGCAATGAGACTGATCGACTATTTCGACCGCGGCGCCGATCTCTTCCCCGACCGGCACTGCCTGCACGACGGCTCTCGAGGCTGGAGCTATCGCGACGTCCGCGCCCAGACCCATCGCGTGGCCAACGGGCTGCTGGCCGCCGGCCTGGGGCGCGGCTCCAAGGCCGCGGTCTACAGCCCCAACCATGCCGCCGCCTATGCCTGCCTGCTGGGCATCGTGCGCGCCGGCGTCACCTGGGCGCCGGTCAATGCGCGCAACGCGCTGGAGGAGAACCTCTACATCCTGAACAACACGGACGTCGAGTTCCTGTTCTACCATTCGAGCTTCGAGGGCTACCTGCCGCGCATCCGCGAGGCCTGTCCGAAGATCCGCGAGTTCGTCTGCATCGACCTGCCGTCGTTCGACGCCTGGCTGGCGGACCAGGGCGACACCGCGCCCGACCTCGCCGACGCGCCCGACGACGTCGCCTTCCTCGCCAGCTCCGGCGGCACGACCGGTCGGCCGAAGGGCGTGCAGATCACCAACCGCAACATCGAGACCATGAACGCGATCTTCTGGGCCTGCATGCCCGTGAAGTCGCCGCCGGTCCATCTCATGGTCGCCCCGATGACTCACGCCGCCGGCGTCTGCTCCTTTCCGCTGCTCTCCTACGGCGCCACCAACATCTTCATGGGCACGGCCGATCCCGGCGGCATCCTGGCGGCGATCGAGAAGCACAGGGTCACGCACGTCTACATGCCGCCGACCCTGATCTACATGCTGCTGGCCCACCCCGACGTGAAGAAATACGACTACTCGTCGCTGCAGCACCTGGTCTACGCGTCGGCGCCGATGTCGGTCGACAAACTGGTGGAAGCAGTCGAGGTGTTCGGGCCGGTGCTGACCCAGACCTACGGCCAGGCCGAGGCCTGCATGATCTGCACCTTCTTCTCGCCCGAGGACCATGTCGCGGCGCTGGAGACCAACAAGCGCCATCGGCTGGCGAGCTGCGGCAAGGCCACGCCGCTGATGCGGCTCGAGGTGATGGATAACGAGGGCAGGCTGCTGCCACGCGGCGAGCGCGGCGAGATCGTGGTGCGCGGCGGCCTCGTCATGAAAGGCTACTACAACAACCCGCAGGCCACCGCGGAAGCTTCGACCTTCGGCTGGCACCATACCGGCGACATCGGCGTCATCGACGAGGACGGCTTCGTCTACATCGTCGATCGCAAGAAGGACATGATCATCTCCGGCGGCTTCAACGTCTTCCCGAGCGAGGTCGAGCAGGTCCTGTGGGGTCATCCGGCCGTCCAGGACTGCGCCGTGATCGGCGTGCCGGACGAGAAGTGGGGCGAGGCGGTCAAGGCAGTCGTCGAGCTGAAGCCCGGCGCGAAGGCCAGCGCCGAGGAGTTGATCGAGCTTGCCAAGCAGAAGCTCGGCGGCGTCAAGGCACCGAAGTCGGTCGATTTCGTCGATCTGCTGCCGCGCAGCCCCGTCGGCAAGGTCCTGAAGAAGACGCTGCGCGAGCCCTACTGGGCCGATCGCGACCGGAAGATCTGATGCGCGACCGGCTGCGGCGCCTCCCGCCCAACGTACAGGGCGCGCTGTGGCTGGTGAGCGGCGGCTTCATCTTCACCTCGACCGGCGTGATGATCCGGCTGCTCTCCGAACAGATCGAGAGCGTGCAGACGGCGTTCTTCCGCGCCGTCATCGGGCTCGCGCTGCTGGTGCCGCTGATGCTGAACGGCCAGGTGATCCCCTGGCACTCCAAGCGCATCAAGGGTCACTTCTGGCGGACCTTCATGGGCACCACCTCGATGGTGCTGGGCTTCTACGCGGTCTCCATGCTGCCGCTGGCGGATGCGACGGCGATCGCCTTCTCGCAGCCGCTCTTCTCGGTGCTGGTGGCGGTCGTGCTCGCCAAGGAGAAGGTGCGCTGGCGACGCTGGACGGCGACGGCCGTCGGCTTTGCGGGTGTGCTGGTAATGGTGCGGCCGGGCGAGGGCAGCCTGCAGCTCGGCGCGCTGGTGGCGCTGGCCAACGCGGCGACCGTGGCGATCTCGATCCTGCTGGTGAAGCGCCTCTCCGATTCCGAGTCGCCGCTGATGATCCTGACGCAGTTCGCGATCTTCTCGACGCTGCTGCTGGCGCCGCCCGCGCTCTGGGTCTGGAAGTGGCCCGACCTCTGGGGCTGGGTGCTGGCGCTGGGCATCGCGCTCACTGCCACGGTCGGCCAGTATTTCTGGGTGCAGGCTTTCAAGTCGGGCGAGATGTCGGCGGTGGCGCCCTTCGAATATGTCCGCCTGCCCTTCGCCGTTTTCATGGGCTGGCTTGTCTTCAACGAGATGCCGGTGGTCTGGACCTATGTCGGCGCCGCCATCGTCATCGCCTCGGCACTCTACATCGCCCACCGCGAGCACGTGCTCGCCAAGGAACGGAAAGCAGCGGAGACCGCTAGGCCGCCCGCCGCTCCCTGAGCAGCCAGGCGCGCGCCTTCTCGCGGTGCGCCTCGGTGATGTGCAGGCGCGCCGCGGTGAAGGCGGCCACCAGGACCGCCGCATCGTCGGTGAAGCCCAGGCCCAGCAGCAGGTCGGGGACGACGTCGAGCGGCACCACGAAATAGGCCAGCGCGCCGAACAGCGTGGCGCGGATCGGCAGCGGCGTGGCGCTGTCGGTGGCGCAATGGAAGGCCGCCACGGCGTCCTCGGTGAAGGGCACGCGGCCCAGGGTCCGCCGGGCCTTCTCCCAGAAGCCGTCGCGCGCGAGGGCCTCGTCGCGGACGAGGTCGGAGGTGTCGCTCATGGTCCCAAAAAGTAGGGGTTGCGGCCCGCTTGGCAAGGGGGGCGGCCGTGCTAAAAACCCGGCCAGCACGGAGGATATGGATGAACGTCAAGGGTCAGGCCGCCATCGTCACGGGCGGCGCATCGGGGTTGGGCGGCGCCACGGCGTCGGCGCTGGCGGCGGCGGGCGCCAAGGTCGCGATCTTCGACCTGCAGGACGAGCTCGGCGAGGCCAAGGCAAGGGAGATCGGCGGCCTCTACCTGAAGACCAACGTCGCCGACGCCGCCAACACCGAAGCCTCGGTGAAGACCGTCGTCGAGAAGCTGGGCGCGCCGCGCGTCGCAGTGAACTGTGCCGGCATCGGCCGGTCGGGCCGCACCATCTCCAAGTCGGGGCCGCACGATCTCGCGATGTTCACCCAGGTCATCCAGGTCAACCTTATCGGCACCTTCAACGTGATCCGTCTCGCCTCGTTCGCGATGAGCCAGGCCGCTCCGATGGACGACGGCGAGCGCGGCGTCATCATCAACACCGCCTCGGTGGCGGCGTTCGAGGGCCAGATCGGCCAGGCGGCCTACTCGGCGTCCAAGGGCGGCGTGGTCGGCATGACGCTGCCGATCGCGCGCGACCTCGCGAGCCTCGGCATCCGCGTCTGCACCATCGCGCCCGGCCTCTTCCTCACGCCGATGATGATGAGCCTGCCTGCGGAGGCGCAGAAGAGCCTGGGCGCCCAGGTGCCGTTCCCCTCGCGGCTGGGCGATCCGAAGGAGTACGCCCAGCTCGCCATGAGCATCGTGGAGAACCACATGCTGAACGGCGAGACGATCCGCCTCGACGGCGCCATCCGCATGGCGCCGAAGTAAGACGAGCCGCGATGCGTCGTGCGGCGCTGATCACGATGGCGGCGGCGCTCGCCGCCGCCGCCCTGCCGGCGAGAGCCGAGGTGCGCTGGCTCGCCTGCAAGGTCGCCGATCGCGGCGGCAAGACGATCAACTTCAACATCATGTTCGACGACATCCGCAACACCGCCGCCACCTGGGACGGCGCCGATCTCGTCGACGGCACCAATGTCGCGATCAACTTCCAGTCGATCCGCGCGCGCTTCCCGACCTTCGCGCTGACCTACAACAGGAACGACGGCGCGCTCTCGATGACGCCGCTCGGCGCCAACTACGGCGGCCTGCTGCACGGCGAGTGCCGTCGCAGTCCGCCGCCGCAGGGTCTTCCGGCAAGGCGCTAGGCTATCGGTGGCCGGCCTCAGCGGCCGACCGGCTCGCCGTGATACTGGCCGTGATCGGCCGGGACCTCGCAGCGCAGATCGGCGACGCCGTTCTCGGTCGCCTGGCGCGCCGGGGTCGTCTGGCCGTTGCAGGTGTAGCGGATGCGCAGCGTCTTGGTGAGGCGGTCCGGCATGCCGAAGATGTAGGCCATCGCCGGCACCTGGCAGCGCGTCGCGCCGGTGCCGCAGATGTCGCGCACCTGCTGCGTCACGTCGACGGTCGAGGTGGGGCCGCCCCACGACGCCTCGACGACGTCGATGCGGCGCGGCACCACCGGCGTGCCGCCCACGCAGGCCATGCGCACCTTGAAGGTCGGCGGCACCACCTCGGCCAGCACGAAGTTCTGCGGCTGGCAGGTCCAGATCACCGTCAGCTTCTTGTTCAGGTCCTGGCGCGGGTCGTTGTAGATCGGGCCGTTGGCGAAGACGTCGCAGGGATAGCCGCCGGGGCAGGTCACCAGGCTGGTCACGTCGGCCGCCGGGCCGGTCTGCGGCAGACCCCAGTAGGCCTTCTTGATCAGGGCCGTTTGGTTCACCTGCCGCGGATGCTGGTTGCAGGCCGCGGCGGTGCCCATGACGGCCAGCGCCACGAGAAGAAGACGACCCCAAACCATGAATCCCCCGGTCCGATTCCAACCGATCCCAAATCCCGGGGGAAAGTAACGTCCCGCCGATGCCGCGGCAATCGGCAGGGCTTGACACTATTTGCAGTCGATCTAGAAAGACGGCGATGGGGAAGGCGATCTCCCCATGAGGCGACAGCCGAAGCATCGCGTCCTGCCAAACTTCACAAAGGACGCCGCTCCATGCCTACGCCCAACATCATCTCTCCCGACAAGCTCGCCCGCCTCATCGGCCGTCCAGACGCGCCATCGCTGATCGACGTCTGCACCGAGGAGGATTTCGCCGCCAACCCGCGCCTCGTGCCCGGTGCGGTGCGCCGGCCATGGGCCGACGTGGCGGTCTGGGGCCCAGCCTTCGTGGCCGTCGGCCGTCCCGCCGTCGTCATCTGCAAGAAGGGCCTCAAGCTCAGCCAGGGCGTCGCCGCCTGGCTGCGCCACGAGGGCATCGCGGCCGACGCACTGGAAGGCGGCATCGCGGGCTGGCAGGCGGCGAAGCTGCCGACCGTGCCGGCCGCGCGCCTGCCGAAGCGCGATGCCAGGGGCCGCACCGTCTGGGTCACGCGCCACCGGCCAAAGATCGACCGCATCGCCTGTCCGTGGCTGATCCGCCGCTTCGTCGATCCGCAGGCAGTGTTCCTCTACGTGGCGCCCTCCGAGGTGCTGGACGTCGCCGACCGGTTCGGCGCGGTGCCCTTCGATGTCGACCACAAGGATGTCTACTGGAGCCACCGCGGCGAGCGCTGCACCTTCGATCTCATGGTCGAGGAGTTCGGCCTCGAGACCGAGCCGCTGAAGCGCCTCGCCATCATCGTGCGCGGCGCCGACACCAACCGCCCCGAGCTCGCACCGGAGTCGGCCGGCCTGCTCGCGGCCTCGCTGGGACTGTCGCGCATGTATGCCGACGATCTCGCGCAGCTCGATGCCGGGCTCGCGCTCTACGACGCCTTCTATCGCTGGTGCCGCGACGCCGTCGACGAGGGGCACGACTGGCCGCCTTCCGCCAGGCCCGCCGCGAGGAAGGCATGAGCGAAGATCACCGCCACGGCGTTCCCTTCTCCGAGGCGATGAAGGTCTGGCTCAGGGTCGCCGCGCTCTCGTTCGGCGGCCCGGCCGGCCAGATCGCGGTGATGCATCGCATCATCGTCGAGGAGAAGAAGTGGATCGGCGACCAGCGCTTCCTGCAGGCGCTGAACTACTGCACCCTGCTGCCCGGCCCCGAGGCGCAGCAGCTCGCGACCTACATCGGCTGGCTGATGCACCGCACCGCGGGCGGGCTCGTGGCCGGCATCCTGTTCGTGCTGCCGGGCCTGCTCGCCATCATGGCGCTGTCGTGGGTCTACGTGCTGCTCGGCAAGATCACGTTGGTGCAGGGCCTGTTCTTCGGCCTCAAGGCCGCCGTGCTGGTGATCGTGCTGGAAGCCGTGCTGCGGGTCGGCAAGCGCGCGCTGCGCAACAACGTGATGCGCGCCCTGGCTGCCGCGGCCTTCGTGGCGATCTTCTTCTACGGCGTGCCGTTCCCGCTGATCATCGTCGTGGCCGGCCTGCTGGGCTTCGTCGGCGCCCGGGCGGGCTGGGCGCCCTTCCTGGTCGGCGGCGGCCACGGCGCGGCCGGCGCCCGCCAGCTCGCCGATCGCGATTCGCTGCTGGGTGAGGCGACGCCGCCGCACGCGCGGCCCGACCTGCGTTGGTCGCTGTCGATCGGCGCGCTGTTCCTGGCGCTCTGGCTGGTGCCCGTCGCCTGGCTCTATTTCGCCTTCGGCCCGGGCAACGTCTTCGCCGACATCGCGATCTTCTTCTCCAAGATGGCGGTCGTCACCTTCGGCGGCGCCTACGCGGTGCTGGCCTATGTCGCCCAGCAGGCGGTCGACAATTACGGCTGGCTGACCGCCGGCGAGATGCTCGACGGACTCGGTATGGCGGAGTCCACGCCCGGCCCGCTGATCATGGTGACGCAGTTCGTGGGCTTCCTCGCCGCCTTCCGCGAGCCGGGCGCGATGCATCCGCTGCTCGCCGGCACCCTGGGCGGGCTGCTCACCACCTGGGTTACCTTCACGCCCTGCTTCCTCTGGATCTTCTTCGGCGCGCCGTTCGTCGAGGCGCTGCGGTCCAACAAGGCGCTGTCGGGCGCGCTCGCCGCCATCACCGCCGCCGTCGTGGGCGTGATCCTGAACCTCGCCGTCTGGTTCGGGCTGCAGGTCCTGTTCGCCGAGCTGCGGCCCGCGAACTTCCTCGGCGCCACGATCGACGTGCCTGTGCTCGGCTCGGCCAACGTCGCCGCGCTGGTGCTGGCGGGAGCCTGCGCCGTGGCGATCTTCCGCTTCCGCTTCGGCATGGTGTCGGTGCTGCTGGCCAGCTCCCTCGCGGGCATCCTCTATGCGCTGATGCTCCCCGCCTGATCCTGCGGCCGGATCTTCAGGGCGGCGGCGAGGGCGGAAGGCGGCCCGGGCGCGAGCCAGCGCACGGCGAGGCCCTTGGCGAGGAGGTCGAGCCGCCGCAGAAACCCGAAGCTCGACGCGCCCGGCCAGCGGCCGTAGGTCTTGAGCAGACCCTTCTCGCGCTCGGCCAGCGGAGTCTTGAAGCGGTCGGACAGCACCCTCTCCAGTTCGCCGCGTTCCGTCATGGCGAGCAGGACGCGGCGGCGCATGATCTGCTGGATGCGCTGCTCCTGGAGGAAGGTCCACATGTTCGGCTTGAAGGTGAAATGCTCCGACTCCGGCCGCCAGAAGCCGTTCGGCGTTTCGATGAAATAGACAGGGTCGTCGATCCGCAGGCAGCGCACCGATTCCTGGATGCCGGCATCCGTCACGTCTTCGCAGGCGAGGTCGGAGCGGCAGCCGCGCCGCCAGAAGACCGCGCTGTTGGACAGCGGCAGCCGCCACAGGAGGGCGATCTTGTAGTCGTCGGCCGACCACACGCCGTCGGTGAAGCAGTTGATGGTGATCCAGGGACCGTGCACGGGCTCGAGCTGGTCGGCCTCCGGCGGCGTGACCTCGACCCACTGGTTGTTCACCACGATGCCGATGTCGTGCGCGGCGAACAGCCGGAGATTTTCCTCCATGAAGGAGGGCAGGACGAGGTTGTCGTCCTCCAGCACGTAGAAGTACTCGCCACCGGCCAGCGGCGCGGCGGAGAAGGCGAGCGAGATGTTCGGACCGGCGCCCAGACGTACGGGATTGGGGCGGTGAAGGATGCGCGTATCCGCGAGGCCGTCCACGACCTCGCGGGTGCGGGCGGCGTCGCCGTCGTCGAGGATGACGGCCCGCCAGTTGCAGTGGGTCTGCTTCTGCAGCGAGAGCAGCGCGCGGCGCAGCAGGTCCGGCCGGTTGTAGGCCGGGATGCGTACTTCCACGAGCGGACCGTCGATCATGGGCGGTCTTTATGTCAGCTACCGCACGAAGTCAGCAGGAGAGACATCGGACGCCCGCTTTCGCGCCTCGGTCCGGGCAACCGCGGTCGGTCGCGGCCGTTGCAAGTCCCCGGAG
This sequence comes from uncultured Reyranella sp., assembly GCA_964415585.1. Classification (GTDB taxonomy): domain Bacteria; phylum Pseudomonadota; class Alphaproteobacteria; order Reyranellales; family Reyranellaceae; genus Reyranella. The sequence continues at coordinate 7,637 of CAYQAY010000048.1, read as the reverse complement.
ACGCCCCAGCGGCGCCCCAATCGCGCGGCAGGCTTCGTCCGTCGACAGGGAGAACCGAGAGATGTCGAACGTCTTCGTGAGAGTAGGGCTCGTGGCGGGCATCGGCCTGGCCGTGGCGGCCTGCCAGGGCGACGGCTACGGCACGCCCCGCGGATATCAGCCGGGATATCAGCCCGGGTATCAGCCCGCGCCCGTGGCCTACGGCAATCCGTACTACAGGAGCGGCTACTACGCTCCCACACCTGCCGGGTACGGCTACGCACAGCCTGCGCCAGCCTACTATTACGGCAACCAGCGCCCCGGCTATACGACCGTCACCGTCACCAACCGCGGCCAGAACGGCTATCGCGACGACGTCGTGCAGCAGCAGGTGGTCTGCGGAAGCCAGTATTACGACGGCTACCGCCAGCGCATCGCGCGCTGCTGACGCCGGTCTAGAATCCCCGGCGGTCCCGCCTGGTCGCGCTGCGGCCAGCGGGCCGCTGTGCCCACGTCAGCGCGTCGCGTTGGTCCTTCTCCTTTTCCAACCGGCGCCGTCCCCGGCCGCGCGTATCCGGTAGCCCGCCCACGGTTCGGAGGCGCGCTGCTGTCGCTCCATCGATGAGCAGGCTCGCCTCTTCCGCTACCGGCACCGGCATCGCTGCGGCGGCCGCAAAGCGGTCGGCATCTGCCCCTAATTCGAAGATCAGTTCGACCGTCAGCCCAGAGGCGCGGGAGCCACGGAGAGCGTAGCGGCCCTCGAGGCGCAGCGCGGTGCATACACGCGAGAGGAGGTTCAACCCCTCCTTCAGAGCCGGCGACGTCGGGGAGTCCGCTTCGCCGGCGGGAAGCTTTGCGACCAGCAGCCGTCGCCCGGTCATCCTCGGAATATCGAGCCAATGGACCTTCGGCATGACCTGGCTCCCTTCGCGTCGATGCGAGCGGGAGCGCCGAACGCCGTGCCGCTCTCGCGCCAGCGCCCAAGAGTTTCGGCCGACGATGCGGACACAACCCTCGAAAGCCATGGTGGTTGCAAGCGACGCGCGCTGAAGCGCCATCGCGGGCGTTCGGCGCAACGGGTTTGTCACGGCTGGCGTTTCTTGGAAAAGGAGAGAAAGACCATGCCCAAGGACAAGACGCCGCTCTCGCCCGAGAAGGACTACCAGCGCCTCAATCCGGGTGCCGGCGGGCCGCCGTCGCAGGCGCAGGAGCGCGCCAAGCCCGCACCGCGCACGACGGCCGATGAAGGCGGCGCGGCGATCCCCGGTAGCCAGAACGAGGACCTGAAGAATCGCCCGCCCGGAGCGGCGCCGCGATAGAGCGCCGGTCGAGCGGCCGTTCGCTACTGCTTCTCCACGCCGCTGCCCGGAGCCGCCTTCTTGGCATGCTGCTCGGCCATCACCGTCTCGGGCAGAACCTTGGAGAGTGCCACCTGCAGCTTGTTCTGCCAGCCCGTGACCACGCCGCTCTCGCCGTCGAGCATGGCGCGGAAGCCGCTGTCGGCGACGTCGGCCGGATCGTCCTTCTCGCCGCGTCCGACCTTGGTATCCATCATGTCGGCGCGTTCGAAGAACTCGGTTTCGGTGGCACCCGGCATGAGGCAGGTGACGCTGACGCCGCTGCCCTGCAACTCGGCGCGCAAGGCGTAAGCGAACATGTCCACGAACGCCTTGGAGCCGTTGTAGACGGCTTGGTAAGTGCCGGGCATGAAGCCCGCGATCGAGCCGGTGATCAGGATGCGGCCGTTGCCGCGGTCGCGCATTTCGCGGGCCACCCGGTGGATCAGGTAGATCGTGCCCGTGACATTGGTGTCGACGACGTGCCGGATATCGGTCCACTCCTGGTCGAGGAAGGCTTTGCCCAGGCCGTGGCCGGCATTGGCCAGCAGCGCATCGACGGGACGCGCGCGGGTGCGATCGAGCAGCCGGTCGACGCCCTCGGTGGTGGCGAGATCGACCTCCAGCGCCTCCACCATGATGCCGAGCTGTTCGAGGTCGCGGGCGACGTCCCCGATCCGGGGATCGTCGGCCGCGATCAGCAGGTCGTATCCATGGCCGGCGCACCTCTTCGCCAGCTCGAGGCCGATGCCGGTCGAGGCGCCGGTGACGACGGCGAATGGTCGAGCCGAGTGGTTCCGGTCCTTGGCGGCCGGGGCATGGGGCGTATTCATGGTTTCATCACCACCTTGATGCAGCCGTCCTTCTTGTCGCGGAACGTCTCGTAGAGGCGAGGCCCCTCCTCGAGAGTGGCGCGATGCGTGATCACGAAGGACGGATCGATCTCGCCGCGCACGATGCGGTCCATCAGCCCGGGCAGGTAGCGCTGCACGGGGGTCTGGGCCATGCGGAAGGTGAGCCCGCGGTTGATCGCCGAACCCATCGGGATGTTGTCGAGAAAGCCGCCGTAGACGCCGACGATCGACACGGTGCCGAAGTTGCGGCACGACTGGATGGCCTGACGCAGCACGTGTGGCCGGTCGGTGCCCATGAAGGTCGCGACCTTCACGCGGTCCACCACGGAGTCGAAGCTGGCGCGCGTCTCGGGCTCGGTGCCGACCGCGTCGATGCAGGCGTCCGCGCCGCGGCCGTGGGTCAGCTCGCCGATGCGCTCGAAGACGTCGTCCTCCATGAAGTCGATCGTGACGGCACCGGCGGACGCGGCAAGCGCCAGCCTTTCCGGCACGGTGTCGATCGCCAGCACCCGCGCAGCCCCCAGCAGGAAAGCGCTGCGGATCGCGAACTGTCCCACCGGACCGCACCCCCAGACGGCGATCGTGTCCTCGGGCTGGATGTTGCAGAACTCCGCGGCCATGTAGCCGGTCGGGAAGATGTCGGAGAGAAACAGCACCTGCTCGTCGGTGAGCCCGTCCGGCACCTTGATCGGCCCGACGTCGGCGTAAGGCACCCGCATGTACTCGGCCTGACCGCCGGCATAACCGCCCAACAGATGGGTGTAGCCGAACAGGCCGGCCGGCGAGTGGCCCCACAGCTTCGCGGCCTTGGCCTTGTCGGGGTTGGTGCGCTCGCAACCGGAGAAGAATCCCCTGCGGCAGAAGAAGCACTCGCCGCACGAGATGGTGAAGGGCACTACCACGCGGTCGCCGACTTTGAGCGCTCTGTTCTCCGCGCCCACCTCGACGACCTCGCCCATGGTTTCGTGGCCCAGCACGTCGCCGGTCTCCATGCCGGGCATGATGCCGTTGAAGATATGCAGGTCGGAGCCGCAGATCGCGCAGGCGGTGACCTTGATGATGGCGTCCCGGGGATGCTGGATCTGCGGATCGGGCACCGTCTCGCATCGAAGGTCACTCTTGCCGTGCCAGGTGATGGCCTTCATGCGCGACACTCCTCCCTTGCCTCGAAGCTCGTGCGGCGTAATGCGCCCGCGACGGCGTGGTTGCCCAGGCCGGCGGACTCTCGCGGGCCGGAGACCGCGTAACGAACCCGTCCACCGGGATCGCACCGGAGCCCGTCATGACGAACAGCAGCAACGACGGCCTCGAACGGACGGAGTCGCTCTGGCTCAAGGATGCGCGCCGCACGGGAGAGTGGCCGATCATGGAGGTCGCGCCCCTTCGAGCCGGCCGTTGATGACCGGCATTCCGAGTTGATCGACGTGCGCGGCGAGGAGATCGCGCGTTCCTTCCGTCGCAGCCATTCCGCCGCGGTGGGCCGTATCGAGGAGATCTTGGGCACGCACGGCATCGAGTGCGCCTTCCGGCGGCTGGAGGGCTTCCTTTTCCCCGCGCTCGATACGCCGGCCGACGAGGCCGGCAAGCAGATCGAGACGGAGCTCGAGGGGCCTTCCGTGCAGGACCCCCGGAACTCCGGTCCCGGATCTCGGGAAGAGATGCAGGACCGGAGAGCGCCGGTTGAGACGCCATGCGGAGGATGGCACCGACGATCCTCAACGGCCGTCACCCCGTTCGGCTCCGGAGAGCCGAACCCAAATCCGGCACGTCCGGTCGATAACGTACCCAACTCGGTCGAGGTGCGGCTCATGACGCGCGCGCGGAACGAAGCGCGCGCCGCCCCGTTGCCGCGACACACGAACCACGGAGCAGGCAAATGGCGGAAGCACCCGACGGCACCACGAACACGCAGAGGGGGCTGGCGAACGACATGCGCGACCAGCTCGGCGCGGCGGTCGACGAGATCAAGTCGACGGTCGGCGGCAAGGCCGAGGAGGTGGCAACGCGCGGTACGCGTGCCGGCGCCGATACGGTCGCGGCGATCGGCAGGACGGCCGAGACGCTCGCCGCCTCCCTGCAGGACCAGTCGCCGGCCGTGGCCGACTACGTGCGCTCGACCGGCGCGCGCATCGATCGTCTGGCCGACGACCTGCGCGACAAGTCGGCGGGCGAGCTGCTCGGCATGGCGACGGAGTTCGGCAAGAAGCAGCCGCTGGTGCTGCTGGCCGGCGCCGCCGTGGTGGGCTTCGCGCTCTCGCGTGTCGTCAAGGCGGGGCTGGCCGAGTCGAGCGAACCCCCCGCCGACATCTAGAGGAGCAGCCCATGTACGCCCATGAGAACACCACTCCGAAGCCCGGCGTGGTCGGCTTGGTCAGCGACGCGCTGGCCCGCAGCGCCGACCTGCTGCAGACCGAGATGCGGCTGGCCCGCGCCGAAGTCGTCGAGAAGGCTGCCGAGCTGCGCGACAATCTGGTGGCCTGTCTGGCCTTGATGCTGGTGGGCGCGGCCTTCCTGATCGCCTCCCTCGTGCTGTTGCTGCAGGCGGTGGTGGCGGCGCTGATCGCCGGCGGCCTGCCCCCGCACTGGGCGATCCTGATCGTCGCCGGTGGCGCTGCGGCGGGCGGCATCGTCCTGCTGGTCGCCGGCAAGAAGCAGCTCGGCAATGTCGACCCGACACCGCGGCGCACCCTCAATTCCCTGGAACGCGACGCCCGCATGGCGAAGGAGAGCCTGTCATGAGAGAGAGCAGCCACCTGCAACGCGAAGCCGAGGCACGGCGTGCCGGGCTCGCCGACACGCTCGGCCAGCTCCGCGAAGGCGTGACCGGCAGGGCGATCTCCCACGAGATCACCGGTGTGATGCGCGATGCCAGTCTCTCGCTGGTGAAGAGCCTCGCCGAATCGGCGCGCAACAATCCCGGCGCGGCGCTGCTGATCGGCGCCGGCCTCACCATGATGCTGACCAAGACCAGCGGCGGTGACGTCATGTCGGTCGCCAACTCCGCAATCCGCGCCGCCGCCTCGGCCGGCGGGTCGGCGGCCGCTACCGCCGCTTCGACCGTCGCCAGCGGCGTGAAAAGCGCGGCCGGCCGGGTTTCGGACAAGGCCGCCGGTGCGGCCGACAGCGCGACCGATGAGGTGAGGGGCGCCGTCTCCGGCATCGCCAACACCGTCACCGGCGCCGCCGCACACGACGCCATCGACCGGGCGCGGCGCACCTGGCACGACGGCGAGGAGCGGGCCCTCGAACTTGCGGACGAGGCGAGCCGTCTCGCCACCGACACGCAGCAGGCGATGAAGAAGCTGTTCGAGGAACAGCCGATCCTGGTGGCCGCGCTGGGCACCGCGATCGGCGCGTTGATCGGCGCGGCGCTGCCGGTTTCGCAGGCCGAGCGCCAGGTGCTGGGGAAGACCGGCGCGCAGGCGGTCGATGCCGGACGTGAGGCACTCGACAAGGCAAAGCACGCCGTCGGCGAGCAGCTCGACGAGGTCGGCGACCAACTGAAGGACGCCCGTCTCGGCGAGAAGGCCGGCGAAGCGGCGGGCCGGCTGGTCGACGCCATGGTGCCGACGCGCAGCTAGCCCAATTCCAACCGTCACCGGAGCCGGACCATGAAAAGCCTTTTGCTTCTCTCCTCGTTCATCGCTGCAGGGATCTTCGCGGGAGCGGCACTCGCCGCCGATCCGCCCGACACGGCGACTTTCGTCGGCAAGGTGGCAGGCGGCAACCTGTTCGAAATCGAGAGCAGCCAGATCGCGATCCGCAAGACGCGCAACGGCGAGGTGAAGGCCTTCGCCGAGAAGATGGTGATGGACCACACCGCCGCCGGCGCGAAGTTCAAGGCCGCCGTCGGCGAGGCCAGGATCGAGACGCCGCCGGACAAGCTCGACTCTAAGCATCAGGCGATCGTCAAGCAGCTCGAGGCGACCGACGCCTCGACGATCGACAAGCCGTACATCGACGCGCAGAAGGAGGCGCACGTCGAGACGGTCGCACTGTTCGAGGCCTACGCCGGCCGGGGCGAGGACCCACGTCTCAAGAAGTTCGCGCAGGAGCTCCTGCCGACGCTCAAGGCCCACCTGGAGCATGTGAACAGGTTGCAGGCCAAGTAGCGCGGCAGGGGTCCGTCGGCGGCCGCGGGTGGACCGTGCCGGCCGCGTGCAGCGGGCCGGGCGTCGGGTATCGGCATGGTCGAACGGCGGTCTGTCGGGTGATGTGTCGGAATTGCCGTTGTGCCGACCGGGGCCTTTGCTAGGCTGCCCTCATGACCGACTCCCCGACGACCGATCGGCTTCCCGATCGCCTCTCCACCAACCCGAAGAGCCCGCACTACGACGAGGCGCTGCTGGAGCGCGGAATCGGCATCAGGTTCGACGGCCAGGAAAAGACCAACGTCGAGGAATACTGCATCAGCGAGGGCTGGATCCGCGTCGCCGTCGGCAAGACGCTCGACCGCAAGGGCAACCCGCTCACCATCAAGCTCACCGGCAAGGTCGAGCCCTTCTTCGAGAAGAAGGGCTGACATGCACGGCCACACGCTCGAGGGCTGGCGGCACGAGCACGTCTTCCTCGGCGCCGGCCACGAGCGCAACGAACGGCGGACCTGGGCGGTCGTCGCGCTGACCGCCGGCATGATGGCGGTCGAGATCGCGGGCGGCCTGATGTTCGGCTCGATGGCCCTGCTGGCCGACGGCTGGCACATGTCGACCCATGCCGGCGCGCTCGCCATCGCGGCCTTTGCCTACCGCTACGCCCGCCGCCACGCGCGCGACCCGCGCTTCGCCTTCGGCACCGGCAAGCTCGGCGACCTCGCGGGCTTCGCCAGCGCCGTCGTGCTGGCCATGGTCGCGCTGATGATCGGCTGGGAGTCGGCACTGCGGCTCTTCCAGCCCGTGCCCATCCACTATGCCGAGGCGACGTCGATCGCCGTCGTGGGACTCGCGGTCAACCTCGCGAGCGCCTGGATGCTGGGCGGCGAGCCGGGTCTGGATCGCCACCACGGGCACGATGACGACCACGATCACGCGCATCACCACGACCACAATATCCGCGCCGCCTTCTGGCACGTCGTGGCCGACGCCTTCACCTCGGTGCTGGCGATCGTGGGCCTGCTCGCGGCCTGGATCTACGGCTGGGCCTGGCTCGATCCGGTCGTCGGGATGCTGGGCGCGCTTGTCATCGCCCACTGGGCGTGGCGGCTGATCCGCGACTCCGGCGCCGTGCTGCTCGACGCGGCGCCCAACGCCGCGCTGGCCGCGGCGATCCGCGCCCGGCTGGAGCAGGGCCACGACCGCATCGCCGATCTTCATGTCTGGCGGCTCGGCCCCGGCCATCACGGCGCCATCGTCGCGCTGGTCGCCGACCGGCCCGAGGCGGTCGAGGTCTACAAGGCGCGGCTTTCCGATCTCGCTGAGTTGTCCCATGTCACGGTCGAGGTCCATCGGTGCACCGGGGCGCACTGATCGGG